>CANRDT010000054.1 GCA_947629455.1 uncultured Ruminococcus sp. | reverse complement strand
AACAGAACAGAACAGAACAGAACAGAACAGAACAGAACAGAACAGAACAGAACAGAACAGAACAGAACAGAACAGGGCGTGATCTGTCCTTTTATACTTTCATAATGTATAGCTATAGCCTGACCGCATTGCGATCGGGCGTTTTGTGCGTACATTGGTAAGTCAGGAGGTCATTGGGTATGAAAGCGAAGAAAACTAATGCTCGGCGAATACTTTGCGCGGCTACGGCGTTGTGTATGATATTATCGTTGGCGGTCGGGCTTGACCTGACGGCGTCTTTCCGCTTTGGTGAAAATGTCAGCGCAGCCGCGTCAGGCGGTGAGAAAACCGAAACAAACGAATATGCAAACGAAACGCTGGAGAATATGTGGGATTCGGATGGAGACGGTGAACCCGAAACTGAGTTCTTAGATGCTGCTCGCCCGTATTATGCTTGCCGGAGCGGGAGCTACGGCGGTGTAGAATATAGAACGATTTTTCATGTATATGCTTTTGAGGGTGACACGATCTGTATCGGTTCAAGCGTAGCGGATTCAAAGGTTGATATGAATTTTGGCGTTACAGGGGACGGAAAAGACAAAGGCTCTGTTGACGTAGTAATGACCGATCTTAACGGTGTTACTCATGCGATCGATATACGAAATTCAACGGCTGAGGATGAAACTGAGACAAACACCACCGGCTATATCCCGGACTGGCAAACGGAATGGGCAGCGGTGAAATATCTTGAAAAGAAAGACGGAAAATTTTCAGGAACGTATAATGACGGAACAACTACATATACATATACTCCTTACACATATACCGTTACGGAAACAGGCGTATATACTTTTGAGTTTCATTCCTATAATAAGGGTGGTACTAATAAATCAGCAAAAAGATCTGATTCATTTGAAAAGGCTAAATCCGGCGGAATTATCGCAGCTTTAAATTTAACAGTATTCGATGAAAGCGGTGTAGAGCAGCACGGACGCACTTATGCCGACTTTTTGTCTTTACAGATGACACCTGCTACTACCGGCGTTGTAGATACTTACTACATTCTTACAAAAGACAGCTATATCTACAAAATGAAATTTAATGATGTCAGACCCTATACCTACAACTTCTTCTCCAACAACAAAGGTATCTACGACAGCGACACGCGCGAAATAATTTACACCTCTGTTAAAGATACCGATAATGATAACACCTTTAAACGACTGGGCGCGTCTTACAAATATCCCGGCACTAAAGACACCGATATGCTTAAAAGCTATTATATTTTCCTCGAATACCCTGACGAAAAGCTCGAAGGGGAAATATATCAAAAAGCGGTACAGCCCGACCCTGCTAAAAATCTGAAATTTATCAGCACGGTAGAAAACACAGAGGGAGAAACCGTTCCCGGAGCTTACGAGGGACACGGAGGATATTTCTCATTTGAAGTCGACGAAGCTACCACCGCTACGGTACGTATCGAAATCACAGGTAAAGACAACAAAAAGTATGCCCCTGTCGAGATAACTCAGGCGGTCACGCCGCATACTACCAATATTATCCAATGGGACGGAAAGGACGGAAACGGTGAAGTTATACCGGCAGGCGAATATAACATTAACGACTTTGCCTTCACCGTAACCACCAAAGCCGGAGAAATACATTTCCCTATAATTGATATGGAATTCGCTCCGAAAGGTATAACCTTTACCAGATTGAGCCATATTTATGACAAAGAGGGCAACCAGCTCGATACTGACGGTTCGATCTACGACCTTACAAAAAATGTTATCTACTATGACGATACCGCTATCTATTACGGTGAAAAGGTCGCATCTTCCGAACTGTCGGAGAGTGATGTTGGAGTTGCTAAAGGTAAGTTTAATACATCTGACGGAAATGGTGGGCTTTATTTCCCATATAACAATATGACTGCAAATGTTGGCGGCGAATGGAATGCACGTCAGTCTCAATATATAAAAGATAACAAAACAATCAGAGTTGGCGACCATAGTCATACTACAAACGTCATAGAATATTTTGACGATAAAGGAGATCTTATAACAAGTCCGACCCAAGAACAGATAAATATGATAAATTATCTTAGTTCGGATACAGCACATTACCCTGTCGGAAAGTCATCGAGCAGCAGCGGTAACAGCACGACTACCGACTATGCGATAGCTAATTTCTGGACGTTTATCCCCGCGAAGCCGGCTAAAGCTACGGCTACCGAACAAACAATAACGATAGTTGACCCACCGGAAAATTCTTTTAACCTCACCGGGCGCGTTTTCTTCGACGCTAACAAAAATAATATATTTGACGAAATGACCGAATCGGACGACTACCCGATCGGCGGTGTTATGCTGGAGCTTTATAAGAAAACTACCGATACAAGCTATGATAATAAGAAAAAATATTTTATCTGTGACGGCAGTTCGATAACCCCGATCGAAGAAAGCGGTTTTGCAACAGCGGATAAGAATAAACTCTATGAGTTCGTTTCGACCGGAACGACTACAGGCGAGGGTTCTTATAAATTTTCCGGCTTGAAATACGAACCGGATACCGGCACGGAATATTTGTATCGGGTAATCAAACCAAACGCCGATTACACTCTTAACACCGGAAGCCAAAACGCTAAAACCTTATCTTATGTCGCTACTACTGATAAAAATACATATTACTATGGCTACTATGCAAGCAAGAGCTACAACAATTCATATACCGGTACGGAAATACAGCATATCGTTGTCGGCAATGGGAGCAATCAGGTAAACCCGGAGAAATTGGGTTATGATTCGTCCAAAACAAACGAAAGCCACGATGTCTGCGCGGTCGATGTGGGATATACTTATGATCTTACCACTTACGACCTGATGCTTAAAAAAACTTGGAAAACTACCAAAACTACACCTTCCGAGGTCGCGTATGAGGTGTGGGCGCACACGGAAAAAGGCAAAGATATATTCTTTGATTACTATGTATTGTCGCCGATAACCGCATGGCAGTCCACTAACCAATATCTGCCGCAAAATATAGGCGGCGAAAAGGTCAATAACTATTTTGTCAAAGCGGAGTATTATTTCGGCGACAGTGATTACAACAGCCTTATTGACACGATTTACAAGCATACCTTTGAATATAAAGACGGAAATTACACTACCTTTGTCGGCAGTGCATACAGTGCGGATATATCCGCTTTGGACGGCGCAACAAGTTTTTCAGGGATAGCGGATAAGTCTGTGCTTCAAAAAATCACTTGGACGGATGGTACACCTCCCTATAAAGCCGTGCTTGACCGCAACATAAGCTCGGATGTTACGGTGGGAATTACCAATTCTGAGGCGACCGGCACTATCGAGGTGTTTAAGTACTCCGGCACCAACGAAGAAGCCAATGCGCTGTCCGGTGCGACATTCCGTGTGTACGATCTGACAGATACAACGGTTGATGAGATAAAAAAACTTGCCGCGAGCAGTGCAAAAACCGATATAGAAAAACTTCAAAAATATCAGGTCGGCTCGGGTACTACCAGAACAAACGGCCGTCTCGCTTTCCCTGGACTTGATCCGACAAAAGATTACCTCGTCCGCGAAATGTACCCGCCCGCAGGCTTTCGTATACTTGAAGAATTTTACGAAGTACACCGCCAAGGAAGCTCAGACGGAGTTATGTTTAACGATGAAAATTATGCAAAGGTAGACGTTGGAAACGCGCCCGCAGACAGCGATTTTTACATTGTTAAACAGATCGAAGGCAGAGCATGGCAGGATAACGATAAGTTTACGTTTACTATTTTAAGTCCATTTGATACAACTACCGGAACTATCGAAGGGGCGGACGGAATAACACTTGACGATAATGAAAAAAATTTAAAATACAACTCTGCTTCTGCCGGACAAGAACTTAATGATGCTAAAGATTTTGCAAAACACTTTAAAGCTTCTACTGCTGACAACAATAATGTCATTACCGTAGATGATAGCTGCCCATATTACACCTATACAAAAAACGAGGGCGGTAAAGATGTAACTTATCAATACCCCGACAGGAAAAAATCCAAAGATTCTATTTTGGCTGCCGGTGAAGACGGTGACGATGATGCCAAATTCTGCGGAGTGGATTTCCCCTTTGCGGGCGAATATACGTTCACTATTAAGGAAAACGACCTTGCCGCTGACAGCACGCTCACGATTTCACCGATAGAGTATACGGTAAAAATAAAGGTAACGCGTGAGCTTAAAGAATCCGTAAAAGAAACCGAACCGTCACCGCCGATCGACATGACAAATTCTCATCTTGTGGCGGAGGTATCTTCGATAACCTACACTGCAAACGGCGGAGCTTCTCAGATCTTCGCAGGAAGCAGTCCTGTTTTCAACAACATCTATAAGCCTGCTCCTGCACAGCAGGATACGAGCTACAAGATCACAAAGAGCTTTACCGGCAGAGAGTGGAAAGACGAGGACGAATTTACTGTGACCGTCAGCGGCGCAAACTCGCAGACTACAGACGCGATAAAAGACGGACAGCTCTCGATAGACGGACTGACGAGTAACTATAATGACGCCAAAGACGGCTGGAGCTATACGTTTAAAAAACCGTCAACAGGCACAGAATCAGAGCTTCCGCTTACAGCTTTTAGCTTTAAGAATATAGAATTTCCCGTTGAGTATGTGGACAGCACCGGAAAGGTCTGGATTCCTGCGGAGCATGACGACGCGGAAACACCGCCCGAAGATGATATAACCGCCGGAATATACACTCCTAAGACCTCTCCAGTTACCTATTGGCTGAAAATCGAGGAAAATATTCCGACCGAGACTAAAGGAATAACTTACGATAACGAGGCTTACTATCTCCGTATAGAACTCAGAAACACAGAAAAAACTGTCAGCAGCGGCTCTTCGGAAAAGGGCGAAGAAGAAGACGGTATCATTGACGAGATCGACATGGAGCTTTATCATGCGGATAAAGATTTCAATATATCTGAACCGGATACCACAAAGCTTGTCGCTACCTGCAATACAGTGCAGACTGTTATGACAAAAGATGATTGGGATAAAATTACATCTGGAAAAACCGTGACAGATCAATCGGAAGGAGATTATGTAGTAAATGAAGATGTATCTAAGTGGTATGTAGATAAAGATAATGTACTACATGACAATTTAAAAGAACCATTTAATAAAACTGATACATCAGGTTATATTTTCATCAAGAGGACCGAAACTCACAAAGACAAGAGCGGCACTAACGGTCACAATATGCTTATAACTAACGTATATCATACAAGCTACAGCTGGCAGCCGATGATACGGAAAACCGTTAATGGCAGGAAATGGCTTGCCGATGATGAATTTACATTTACTATAACTGCTGCAAGCGATAATCCGGCAGGCTGCGATCTTGTGAACGGTGAAAGTAAAGAAATTACGATAAATAATGATACCGAAGATCACGAAGCTTTCTTTGAAGCTATAAAATTCACTGCAGCAGGCACTTACAATTTCACCATAACCGAAACGGACAGAAACGGCACGTCACTTGGCAGCTATACGGTAACGGTAAGCGTCGTTGATAAAGGCGACGGCACTCTCGTGCCGACTATCAAGGACGCTGCGGGAAAAATTATTACAGACCCTGTTATTGAATTTGTCAACACCTATTCGGATACGGACTTTACTCTTGATATTTCAAAGAAGATCATCGGCAGGGATTGGCGCGAGGGCGATTCGTTTACCTTTAATATCAAGCCTGACTCTGTCGCAAAGACGGCTATTGATAACAATATTATAGTAATGCCGAGCGGTGCTGTACCAACTGACGGAAATTATAATTTGACTGTCAGATATGGTACTGCAATACCTGATAATACTGTTACAAATTCTTTTGGAAATATCACTATAAAGAACACTGGCGCTTTGGTAACAAATCAGCAGTACAAATTCACAATTTCGGAAGAAACTGAAAGTCTGGAATCTATGTACTGCCGCGAGCCGAATATTGATCTGACCGTTACGGTAGATTCCAATACTGCCGTAAGCGGAAAAGATTCGACAAATACCCTTGTTGCGACTTATGCGCATATTATTGACGGAAAATCTGAAACGATAACTCCCATTGACGGCAAAGTGACTATCCCGTTTGAAAATGTTGCCACGGGCAAGCTTACCGTTGCGAAAAAAGTCGTCAGCAGCAGTGAAAAGGATACGCAGGATTTTGATTTTACGGTGACTTTTACATATGGCGATGATATGACAAAAAAAGACTATAATATAAAAGCACACAATGGTACTACAGAAATCGAACCGAAAAAATCCGATAAAACTTGGACGTATACTTTTACCCTTAAAGACGGCGAAAATGTCGAATTTACCGATATACCGACAGGAACGTCATATACGGTAGAAGAAAAGATAGACGAGCATAAAGACAAATATATGTTGCTCAGGGTGAGAGGTTCGGGAGAAGATACCGGGGATAATCTGCTTGAAAGCGGTAAAAATTCAGTCAGCGGTGAGTTAGATGAAAGCGAAGTTCAGCCATATCTGATGTTTGTCAACGGCAAAATAACGCAGCTGCCGTCCGCAGGCGGAAAGGGTGTGCAGTGGTATATTCTCATCGGCGCACTGTTCACGGCGGTATCGCTCGGCGCGGTAGTTATCCTGCGCAGGAGGAAGAATAAGGAGTTTTAAAGTCAGATGTAAGAATTGCTACGCAAACTGATTTCACGCTAAGTACTTACGTTGAAAATGAAGTCGGCATATTAAAAAGGTTTTCGGTCAAGCCTTTTCCTCAAAAAGGCTTGCAGGGTCAAGGGACAGCGT
>CANRDT010000053.1 GCA_947629455.1 uncultured Ruminococcus sp. | reverse complement strand
TATATTTTCCTCTGTAAGGCTTGATTTATATAAAGATAAATACCTTACTATTTTATTATACACTATCCTATTGAAAATGTCAATTTTCTGAAAGAAAAAAGACAAACACTACCCAAAATGAGAAGTGCCTGTCCATATAGCTTGCTGTATCGGTCTATCGTTGTTATCCTAAACTTCTATATACCTACTGTCCTAAAGTGTTTGGGATAAAAGTGAATTTTCCCTCGCCGCAATTATGGCGACGATTTTCTTTCTCTCAAATCATTAAAGTATATACCGCAATAAATTTCAACCGCCCGATTTCCAAGGTCTGACCGCTCCGCACAACGTGGAGGGCGACAAGCGCGCCCGCGCGAGGACTTGTTTTTTTGCACGATATATGTTATAATTTCATAGTAATCTTTATAAAAAGGAGCTATTTATGAAAGAACTATCAGATAGGCTGGCGCAGATAAACAGCGCGATAAACGATTTTGTATGGATAAAACTGGGACTGTATCTTCTCCTTGGAACGGGAATACTAATGACGATACTTACCCGATTCTTCCAGATCACCCATTTCAGACACTGGATAAAAAACACTATCGGCAGTCTGTTCAAAAAAGACGTTATCGGCCACAGCAAGGACAAAGCGTCCATATCCCCGTTTCAGGCATTGTGTACCGCGCTTGCCGCGACCGTCGGCACGGGAAATATAGCAGGCGTCGCCGCGGCAATTGTCACGGGCGGAGCAGGCGCTGTCTTCTGGATGTGGGTAGCCGCTTTCTTCGGAATGATGACAAACTATTCCGAAAACATACTCGGTATCTACTACAGGCGCAGGAACGCTGACGGCGAATGGTCGGGCGGCGCGATGTATTACTTACAGGACGGTCTTGGCGGAAAGAAAGGTTTCAAGGGACTCGGCAAATTCCTTGCGGTACTCTTTTCGATATTCTGCATACTCGCCTCGTTCGGTATCGGAAATATGGGACAGGTCAACAAGATCGCCGCGAATGTCGAGGCGGCTTTCCCGATAAGATCGCTTGACAAAATAATTTTCGGAAACGTGACGGCATATTCCGCAGTTATCGGAATAGTCATAATGATACTCGCCGGACTTATCATACTCGGAGGATTGCAGCGCATTGCCTCTTTTGCCGAAAAGGTCGTACCCTTTATGGTGACGCTTTTCGCGGTAGGCTGCCTGATCGTCATCGGCGTACACTATGACAATATTCTTCCGGCTTTCCGCGATATTTTTGTAAATGCGTTCAGTCTGAAAGCAGCTGCGGGCGGAACGCTCGGCGCACTCATCAGCAAGGTCGTGACGGCAGGCTTTAAGAGAGGTGTATTCTCAAACGAGGCAGGTCTTGGCTCTTCGGTAATGGTACATTCAAATTCGAGCGTGCGCGAACCCGTAAAACAGGGAATGTGGGGCATATTTGAAGTATTTATGGATACGATAGTCGTCTGCACGGTAACCGCGCTCGTCATTCTCACATCTGGAGTTTACGTTCCCGGTTCGGATATGAACGACGCTACAATGATGGGCGACGCTTTCAACACGGTTTTCTCGTTCGGAAATATCGGCTCAAAGTTTATCGCGGCGGCAATGTTCCTATTCGCGTTTACGACGCTGCTCGGCTGGTCGCATTATGGCACAAAGGCTTGCGAATATCTTTTCGGGACAAAATTCACCGTTGCGTATAAGGTTATATTTGTGCTTATGCTTATCTCAGGAGCGCTGATGACCTCATCTCTGGCGTGGGATATTTCCGATACCTTTAACGGGCTTATGATGATACCGAACCTTATCGGCGTGCTTTCTTTAAGCGGCACCGTTATGAAAATAACGAAAAATTATGTAGACCGCAATATCAAAAACAAAAAGGACATCAAGCCGATGCTCTCATTTGACGCAGAGATACAGGCGGAAGGCGAGCAAATCATTTCGGAAAATGAAGAGGGGTGAGAGGGGGTCAAATAAGATAAAAGCTATAACACTCCGAAAAAAATCTCTGTGGTATAAAAATCAGCAAAAAATTGATTTACAGGAGTGTTTCTGAGGCGCTGGGTCTGCCCGATATGCGGTTTGACTCGCTTTTGAAAATGATGGATTACCTTAAAACGCTTGACAAAAAGATACTAATTATAATTGACGAGTATCCATATCTCAAACAGACAAAAAAGAAAAATGAAGTTGACTCCTATATTCAGGAGGTGATCGACAAGCTGCCCAAAAATGTCAAGCTGATATTCTGCGGTTCGTATATAGCCGTAATGAAAGAGCTGCTGGAGGAAAGCAACCCGTTGTTCGGCAGGTTTTCGCTGATACAGCATATCCGGGAATTTGACTATATTGATGCAGCGAAGTTTTATCCGCAGCTTTCCGTAAATGATAAAGTCGCTTTCTACGCCGTTTTCGGGGGAAGCCCCTATGTGCTGGAAAATCTGGATACAAGCGCGACACTTAGTGAAAACATAGAACATCTGCTGCTGCCCGAAACAGGAATTATACGTTCTCACATTGAAAACATTATGCTAAGGGAGATACAAAAGACATTCGATGCGCGGATAATGGAGACACTTGGC
>CANRDT010000052.1 GCA_947629455.1 uncultured Ruminococcus sp. | reverse complement strand
TTTGCACACGCTTTAATTTGACAATGCACACGGTGTGCATACTCTGCACACGGGAAAATATGATAATGCACACGGTAGCGCATTTTGCACACGGAAAAATTGTTTGTATCAATGAGAGAGTTTACATAGACCCCGCCTGCGGCAGCGGAAATTTTCTTACACAGACATACATATCCCTGCGGCGGCTTGAAAATGAAGTAATAAAAATACTTTACGGTGAAGGTCTGTTCTTGTTCAAAGGATTGGAAGACGTCGTTCCGATAAAGGTTTCCATAGGGCAGTTTTACGGCATAGAAATAAATGATTTTGCGGTGTCGGTCGCCAAGACCGCTTTGTGGATCGCCGAGTCGCAGATGATGATCGAAACGGAAGAGATCGTGCATATGAACCTTGATTTTCTGCCGCTGAAATCATATGCGAATATTATTGAGGGCAATGCTTTGCGCGTCGATTGGGAAAGCGTTGTGCCGAAAAACGAGCTGTCTTATATTATGGGAAATCCGCCGTTTGTGGGATATTCTTTGCAATCCAAAGAACAAAAAAATGACATTTTGGATATTTATGTTGACGAGAAAGGCAAGCCGTATAAAACTGCCGGAAAAATTGATTATGTTTCGGGTTGGTATTTCAAGGCGTGCCAAATTATGCAGAATACTCATATCCGCACGGCATTTGTTTCGACTAATTCAATTACGCAGGGTGAACAGGTCGCAGGCGTTTGGAAACCGCTTTTTGATCGTTTTGGGATCCATATTGATTTTGCACACAGAACGTTCCGTTGGGATAGTGAGGCGAATTTGAAAGCGCACGTTCATTGTGTTATTGTTGGATTTAGTATTGCGGAAAATAACGCTGACAGGCGTATTTTTGATAATGGCAATGAGAAAATCGCTGAAAATATCAATGCTTATTTAATTGACGCTGATAATATTTTTATTGAAAGCAGAAATAAAGCAATTTGTGATGTTCCTAATTTGTTGAATGGTGGAAAGCCGGCGGAAGGCGGCAATTTAATTCTGACAGAGGAAGAAAAAAATGAATTATTAAAAACAGAACCACAAGCTGAAAAATTTATCCGTCCTTTTATGATGGGAAAAGATTTTATTCAAAGAAAACCTCGTTATTGTTTATGGCTTGTTGGTGCAAATCCTTCAGAGTTGAAGAAGTGTAAAAAAGTACTTGAAAGAGTAGAAAAAGTACGTGAATTTAGACTTTCAAGTAAAAAAGAAGCAACGAGAAAAAAAGCGGATACACCAACATTATTTGATGAAATTAAAGATTCAAAAACAAAATATATTGCTTTACCTGTTGTTTCATCAGAAAACAGGCGATATATTCCAATTGAATATCTTTCAGAAAATATAATTGCTGGAAATAAATTATTTATGATACCTGATTGTGAAATTTATCATTTTGGAGTTTTGACATCAAATGTGCATATGGCGTGGATGCGTGCAACTTGTGGAAGACTTGAAATGCGTTATAGTTACTCAAATACAATCGTTTATAACAATTTCCCATGGTGTACTCCCACAGCCGAACAGAAACAGAAAATCGAATCCACCGCACAGGCAATTCTCGACGCACGGGCAAAATATCCCGACTGCTCTCTTGCCGACCTCTACGACGAGACCACCATGCCGCCCGAGCTGCGCAAGGCACATCAGCAAAATGATTTCGCCGTCATGGCGGCTTACGGTTTTCCCAGAAATATCACCGAGAGCGAGTGTGTAGCGGAACTGATGAAGATGTATCAAAGGCTTACGGAGTCCTCCCGGACGGGGCAATGCGCCCTCTGCAATGTGCGGAGCGTTTAAGCCTTGGAAATCGGGCGGTTAAGGTACTTTGACATCACGGAAATCAATTTTTAAATTTTAGTAAGCATTTTAATATATTTTACTTGTCAATGCAGACTATTGGGTTATTTTTCCTCCGCCAACGGCGGAGGAAAAATAATTTAATGTTATATTCTATATTGACTCAATTTGAATTTTGCGGTATAATATACATTGACCGCGAATCAAAAAATTTTGGAGGAAATATGCAGATCAGATATATCCGCGAGCCGACCGATCTTCAATGCGGACAGGCTGTGCTTGCTATGCTGCTCGGAAAATCGGCTGATGAAATAGTCCGCATTATCGGCAACGAAAGGGAAACTACTCTCAGAGAAATGACCTCGACGCTCAGAGCTCACGGCGTGCAGATCTCTGACGTGCGGCTGTCGGCAGAGAGCAAAAGCGATCTCCCCGATGTCTGCCTTCTCAGCCTTGAAACGCCGCGCTGCTGGCATTGGTCGCTCTTCTGCGGCGGAGTATTTTACGATCCCGAACACGGCGTTATGGACGATTTTCCGCAGTGCCGCCGCAAATATTATTGGGAGATACATCTCCCCGAGCGCGGTCTTTAACTCATAAAAAAAGCAGATGATGTTATTCACCTGCTTTTATTTTTTGTACGATTTTTTGGACTTTTGTCAGCTTTCCATACCGTCGAACAGCCGCTCTGCTAATAATTTAAGCTCGGCGTTTTCATTATCAGACAGTTCGGGATCGGACGCGGTGAGCTTGTCCGCAGCGCGCTGAGCCGCGTAAAGCAGTTCGGTATCCTCCGACATATCGGCGATTTTCAGCTTCGGAAGTCCATGCTGTCTGCTGCCGAAGAAATCCCCGGGACCGCGCATTTTCAGATCTTCCTCGGCTATCCTGAAACCGTCCGATATTCCCGAAAGTATTTTCAGCCGCCTGCGGCTTTCCTCGGTAACATTGTCGGTTATCAGTATGCAGTATGATTTATACCTGCCCCGTCCTACGCGTCCGCGCAGCTGGTGCAGCTGTGAAAGTCCGAATCTGTCGGCGTTCTCGATAAGAATGATAGCGGCGTTGGGAACGTCCACGCCTACTTCCACGACCGTTGTCGATACCAGAAGATCTGTCTCGTGATCTTTGAAACGGCGCATAATTTCCTCTTTTTCGGCGGACGAGAGCCTACCGTGCAGCAGACCGACGCGATACTTTGAGAAAACTCCCTTTTGCAGTTCCTCGGCGTAGGTCATTACGTTTTTCAGTTCAAGATCGTTTTCCTCTATCATCGGACAGACGATATATCCCTGCCTGCCCTCGTCAAGGCGGTCTTTGATAAATCCGTATGCGCGGCTGCGCAGCTTTCCCGTGACGGCATATGTCTGAACGGGCTGCCTGCCGCTTGGCAGTTCGCCGAGTACCGAAATATCCAGATCGCCGTATATCATCAGCGCGAGCGTTCGCGGTATCGGCGTGGCGGACATTACGAGCCTGTGGGGATTTCTGCCTTTTGCCGCAAGATATGCTCTTTGCTCCACGCCGAAACGGTGCTGCTCGTCGGTTATCACAAGCCCGAGAGATTTAAATTCCGTGGACTGC
>CANRDT010000051.1 GCA_947629455.1 uncultured Ruminococcus sp. | reverse complement strand
GAAGAAGTCAAGACGGCTGACGGCAAGAGCAACGAGCAGAGGAAGTGTACCGTCTGCGGTTATACCGAAACAAGGGGAACAGACCTTGAAAACCACAAGTGGAACACGGAATTTACCATTGACGTTGAACCTACCTGCACGACAGAGGGCAGCAAGTCAATACACTGCTCAGTCTGCGGATTTACCAAAGACAGCACGGTAATTCCTGCAAAGGGTCACGAATGGGGCGAGTGGAAAACAATATCTTCTCCCGATTGCGATGACGAAGGCACACAGGAAAGAGAATGTAATGTATGCCATACCAAAGAGACCAACGGTCTTGCGGCGAACGGTCATACATGGGAAGATCATTACACGGTCGACAAAGAGGCGACCTGTCTCACGGACGGCAGCAAGTCGATACACTGCTCGAAGTGCGACGCGGTTAAAGACAGCGAGGTAATACCTGCCAGAGGAAGTCATATACCGTCTGAAAGACAGAATGTCAAGGAGGCTACTCCCACAGCTGACGGTTACACGGGCGACATATTCTGCACGGAGTGCGGAGAATTACTCGAAAAAGGCGAAGTGATACCTGCAACGCAGGGTTCGCTCGAGATCGTTCCCGAGATCGGCGAAAGCGCACCCGATATCCTGCTTACAGAGGAGGAAAAGGCTGCACTGGAAGACGCTGTGCTCTCGGAAGAGGATAAAGCTGCACGCGACGACGGCGCAAATATCAGTATAGTACTCTCGGTAGAGATCGCCGACAGCGTTTCCAAAGACGACAAGGAGCTTACAGAAAACGCTATCTCAGGAAATTACGAGCTTGGAGAGTATCTCGAGCTGGATCTAAAGAAGTACATCGACGAAAATGAATTTGTTATTACGCAGCTTTCAAAGCCGATAACAATAACTATCGCAGTACCCGATGCGCTCAAAGCCGATAACAGGCAGTTTGCTGTAGTTCGTCTGCACGACGGCAAGGCGGATCTGCTGGCAGATACCGACAGCGATACGGCAACGATAACTTTCGAGACCGACAGGTTCTCGGTATACGCAATAGTATATGCCGATGTGAAAGAGGTAACTCCGCCGCCGACAGACACGGATACTCCGACCGAGCCCGATAAGCCGACGGATACCGATACCCCGACCGAGCCTGATAAGCCGACGGATACCGATACTCCCAACGATACACAAAAGCCTGACGATCAGGAGCAGCCTTCCGAAAAGCCGGAGGATAACGCTCCCGATACGGGCAAGGGAACAAACGCAGCGGCTGCTCTGGCGGCAGGTATCGCAATGTGCGCCGCAGCTCTGAAACTCAGAAAGAGAAAATAAATTATCCCAAAAAGCAATATATCGGATCGTCATAAAGGCGGTCCGATATTTTTGTTTTCGCTAATCGGTTATGGTAATGCGGTACTTTCGCAGCCAGTGATCTATCTGTATGAGATACGCCATTATCTGAGGTGCGTTCATAAGCTGACCGTACCACTGCACGCCCTGCGCACCGCCGTTTAGTATATCGGCGACCTTTTCCTTTTTCACGACCTCCGTCAGGCGGCAGCCGCTGTCGTTTATTATTTCCGACAGTCTGTCCCTGCACCATTTTTCATAGGACGGATTGTGCGTCTTGGGGTAGGGGCTCTTTTTGCGCCAGAGGACTTTCTGCGGCAGTGCGCCTTCGAGAGCGTAACGCAGCAGACCCTTTTCCCTGCCGTTATAGTCCTTGAACTCCCACGGAACGTTGTAGAGGTACTCGACTATCCGATGATCGCAAAAGGGTACTCTCACTTCCAGTCCGCAGCTCATAGACATTCTGTCCTTGCGGTCGAGCAGCGTCTGCATAAACCATTCGAGATTGAGCCGCATCATTTCTTTCATTCGTTTTTCAAGAGGATCGCCGCCGCTGTCCTTTACTTTCGAGGTGGTAAAGAGATATTTATCGTGTACGAATTTTTCGGTATCGAGATCCTGTATTATCTCGTCCCTCATAAGCGACGCACGGAAAGATGTAGACTGCGACCACGGGAAACCGTCCGTCATACGAATATCCTTATCCCGATACCACGGATAGCCGCCGAATATCTCGTCCGCACACTCTCCCGAAAGCGCAACGGTGGAATACTTCTTCATTTCCCGGCAAAAGAGCAGCAGAGAGGAATCTATATCCGCCATACCGGGGAGATCTCTTGCCTCGACCGCCGCATAGAGCGCTTCGCCGAGCTGTGGGGTATCTATGACCACATGGTGATGTTCGCTGCCAAGGTATCTCACCATTTCGGCGATATACTCGTCGTCGCTGTCAGGCTGGAATTTTGTGGAGTGAAAATACTTTTCGTTGTCGCGGTATTCCACCGAGAATGTTTTAAGGTTCGGAATATTCTGCGCCGCAATGGAGCATATCGCGCTGGAATCCAGTCCGCCCGAGAGAAAACAGCAGATCGGCACGTCCGAGACGGTCTGGCGCGTGATCGAATCCGTCACGAGAAAGCGCACCTTTTCAACGGTTTCCTCAAAGCTGTCGGTATGTTCCTGCGGTTTGACGTCCCAGTAGTCCCACACGGAGAATTTTCCGTTTTCGTACATTCCGCACTGTCCCATTTTCAGTTCGCTCACGCCTTTGAAAATTCCGCAGCCGGGGGTACGCGCAGGACCTATGAGCATTATTTCCGAAAGCGAGGCGCGGTCTACCTCCGCTTTTATGCCGTCAGCCGCAAGGACAGCCTTGATCTCGGACGCAAAGCAGAATCCCCCGTCGTCGGAAAAGGCATAGAAAAAGGGTTTTACTCCCATACGATCTCTTGCGGCGAAAAGGCGGTGTGCGTTTTCCTCCCAGACTGCGAAAGCGAAAATGCCGTTGAATCTTTGCAGACAATCCGCGCCCCACTGGATATAGGATTTCAGCACAAGCTCGGTATCGGACGATGTGGAAAACTTCCAGCCGCACTGTGCAAGGAGAGTTTTCACTTCTTTTGAATTATAAAGTTCGCCGTTATAGACAAGCGCGTAATTTTCTCCGTTATGTCTGCACTGCATAGGCTGCGCGCCCTTTTCGACGTCTATCACCGCCAGGCGGTTATGTATAAGGACCGCGCCGGGCGCGCAGTAATATCCGCTGTTGTCGGGACCTCTGTGATGCTGGACGGGCAGCAGGGAATTGACTATACCGAGCTGCTGTTCTCTTGTTTTTGAGTTATTTATCATACCTGCGATACCGCACATAAAAATTATCCCCTCTCGCAATTTTTTAAATATTTTGTTTGGTATGTCTGATATATTATATGTTTTGCAAAGTGAAGTGGTGATTTAGAGGTAAGAGGTAAGAAGACAGAAGTAAGAGGTTAGAAGTAAGAGGTAAGAGGTCAGTGGTAAGATAAGCTTTGTAGGCTGAATATGCTGTCAGGAAAATGCCGTATTCAAGTATGTATCCTCCGCCGCAAGCGGCGGAGAGAAAGTTCATATCAACCAAACTCAGGGGACGCCCTCTCTTACAGGTCGTCCCCTCTTTCAAAACAGTCCACCGGACTGTTTTGAAAT
>CANRDT010000050.1 GCA_947629455.1 uncultured Ruminococcus sp. | reverse complement strand
TTTTTTATAGGACTTTCTGGTTATTTTCCTCATTGGGAGAATAACGGATTTCAAAATGCAGCGCAAAAAGGCGGACAATGAATCGTCCGCCTTTATTTTTTAGGTAAGTTTTATCAGCAGTTTTCGCTTTTAAAAACGATCGCCATAGTTTTTAAGATTATTTTTGCATCGACCAAAAGAGAACGTTCTTTTATGTACCTGAAATCAAGTTCTATCTGTTTTTCCAGCGGCAGAGCGTTCTTTCCGCCTATCTGCCAGTAGCAGGATAAACCGGGTTTTACAAGAAGTCTTTCTTTCGGCAGATGCGCCTGTTCACTTTCGACAAACGGCCTTGGTCCGACTACCGACATATCGCCTTTAAGTATGTTTATAAGCTGCGGCAGCTCGTCTATACTCAGCTTTCTGAGTATCTTTCCCACCGGAAAACGCTTTCCGCTGCGCAGAAGTCTCGGATCGTCCTTTATTTTGAAATTCGGTCCGTCCATCTCGTTAAGTCCGACTACATCTTCGCTGTAGCGCAGTTCTTCCGCATTCTTTATCATTGTGCGGAATTTGTAGATCTTGAACAGTTTGCCGTTTTTGCCCACGCGGTACTGTGTGAAAAACGGATTGCCGAAATCGGTGAGCATAATTACCAATGCCACAATAAGCATAGGCACCCCCAGTACCAGCAATGCGAACAATGAAGCAAATATGTCAAATATTCTTTTTATGATCTCATAAACGGGCTTTCTCTTATAAACTACAACATTTGGCTGGATGTCGGATTCTAACAGCGAAGGTGTTTTCATATTCTCACTTCTTCCGATTACAGCATATATCGGGTACTTTCGAGTATCCTTAAATCATTCTAACATATTTTCAGACACCTGTCAATAGACAATTTCTGTCGCTTTTTGAATTTTGAATATTCCCGATATTTTCCTCTCTTCCTTATTAATATATTATGCGCGGATTTTTTTGTATATTATGACAAAAATACTGTCAGTTAAGTTTATGCAAACCGTGATTTTATATAATTCGTAATCAAGATTATATAAAATGCTTGACAAATTATATAAACGTGGTATAATGATATATAAAGAAAGCTGCAAAGACTGTTCGGGAAATGTAATTTATTAACTGTATGTAAATTATTCCTGCAAAGTGCGGTGGTTTGTAGAAGTAAGAAGTAAGAGGACAGAGGTAAGAAATGCTTACATAGGATCTCAGAATTGATTTTCTCAGCAAAGATCGGAGTGTGTTTATGAAAAAAAGCGTGTACAGTCTGGTGCTTATGGACGAAGTGATCGACGCCATTGACGAAATGGCGTATCGTATGAACACCAGCAGATCAAATCTCATAAATCAGATACTTGCGGAAAAGGTATCTATGATGACCCCCGAAATGCGTATGAAAGAAATATTTGACAGGCTGGAAAAGCTTATGGACAGCAGGTTCCAGATGTTGGCGCAGCCGTCCGATTCAATGATGTCGATACGCAGTCCTCTGAAATACCGCTACAAGCCGACGATAAAGTACAGCGTTGAGCTTAACCGTACCTTTCAGGGAACGTTCGGCAGGCTGAAAGTATCTTTCAGGACGCAGAGCGTACAGTTTATCAGGGCTTTGCAGGGATTTTTCGCGATCTGGCAGCAGGTGGAGAGCAGTCATCTCGGCGGAATATATCCCGACGGAGTACCGTGCAGATACGGCGAGTCGGAGTTTATGCGCGATTTTTCAGGCAGGGGCGGCGAAACACCGTCGGAAAGCGAGATCGCGGAGGGTATCGGCGCGTACATCAGTCTGGTGGACGAGTGCATAAAGATATATTTCTCGGAAAACGGCGGTCGGGACGCCGCAGGGCTGATCGGGGAAAAATACCGCGATTTCCTTGCCGCAGGGCACAAGATCATCTGACCTGACAGGGCAATTTCCGCAAAGTCGCAAATTTGCAATTGTGAAAATAATACCGATATAAATAGAAAGGGGCTATTGATATGAATGTAAACAAGCTTACACAGAAATCGCTGGAGGCGCTGCAGGAGGCGCAGTCGCTGGCGGCGAGAAATTCAAACCAGACCGTCGATCAGGAACATCTGCTGCTTGCGCTGATGTCGCAGGAAAACGGGCTTATCCCACAGCTTTTTCTGAAAATGGGAACGGATCCGTCGTCTGTAGCGAGTGCGGCGCAAAGGGCCGTGGACGCTCTGCCCTCCGTGAAAGTAAGCGGACGCGAATCGGGCGCGGTATACGTTTCGTCGGAACTGGACAAGGCTCTCGCCGATGCAGAAGAACAGGCGCAGAGAATGAAAGACGAGTACGTTTCGGTGGAACATATCCTCTTGGGTATGCTCTATTCGCCGAACAAGGCGGTCGGAGAGATCTTCCGCACGTTCGGGGTGGACAGGGAGAATTTCCTCAAAGCGCTGCAAAGCGTAAGAGGTTCTCAGCACGTCAGCGGACAGAATCCCGAGGAGACCTACGACGTGCTTAAAAAGTACGGTCAGGATCTGGTAGAGCTTGCCGCGTCGGGAAAGCTCGACCCCGTTATCGGCAGGGATAACGAGATACGAAACGTTATACGCATACTTTCGCGAAAGACCAAGAACAATCCCGTGCTGATAGGCGAGCCGGGAGTGGGCAAGACCGCGATCGCGGAGGGGCTCGCGCAGAGGATAGTCAGGGGGGACGTTCCCGACAGTCTGAAAAACCGCAGGGTATTTTCACTCGATATGGGTTCGCTGGTCGCAGGCGCAAAATACCGCGGCGAATTTGAGGAACGTCTGAAAGCGGTACTTCAGGAGATAAAGAAAAGCGAAGGGCAGATCATTATGTTCATCGACGAGCTGCACACCATAGTCGGCGCAGGCAAGTCGGACGGCGCAATGGACGCAGGAAATCTGCTAAAGCCTATGCTTGCAAGAGGAGAGCTGCATTGTATCGGCGCGACTACCCTTAACGAATACCGTCAGTATATCGAAAAGGACGCGGCTCTTGAAAGGCGTTTCCAGACCGTTTTAGTGGACGAGCCGACGGTGGAGGACACCATTGCGATACTCAGGGGACTTAAAGAGCGGTATGAAGTCTACCACGGCGTAAAGATACAGGATCAGGCGCTGATCGCGGCGGCTGCTCTTTCGGACAGGTATATTTCCGATCGTTTTCTGCCCGATAAGGCTATTGACCTTGTGGACGAGGCGTGCGCGCTTATCCGCACGGAAATGGATTCCATGCCTACCGAAATGGACGAGATACAGAGAAAAATTATGCAGCACGAGATAGAAGAGGCGGCTTTGCAGAAAGAAACGGACAAGCTCGCCGCCGCTCATCTGGAAGAAGTGCGCAGGGAGCTTTCACAATTCAGAGAGCAGTTCAACGAAATGAAAGCCAAGTGGGAAAACGAAAAGAACGCCATTTCCAAGGTACAAAAGCTCAGGGAGGATATAGAATCCTGCAATGCCGAGATAGAAAAAGCCGAGCGCGCATACGATCTGAACCGTCTGGCGGAGCTGAGATACGGCAGACTGGCGGAGCTGCAAAAGCAGCTTGAAGAGGAGGAAAAAGCCGCCGAGGAAAGCTATACCTCAAACACGCTGCTGAGGGACAAGGTGACGGATGAGGAGATCGCGCGTATAATCTGCCGCTGGACGGGTATACCTGTAGCCAAGCTTATGGAGGGCGAAAGGGAAAAGCTGTTGGGTATGGAGGATATCCTGCACAAGAGAGTCATCGGTCAGGACGAAGCGGTCAGAAAGGTGAGCGAGGCGATAATCCGTTCGCGTGCAGGCATTGCCGACCCTGATCAGCCTGTGGGCTCGTTTCTCTTTCTCGGTCCTACGGGTGTCGGAAAGACGGAGCTTGCAAAAGCGCTTGCGCAGGCGCTGTTTGACGACGAAAAGAATATGGTGCGCATAGATATGTCGGAGTATATGGAAAAATTCAGCGTGAGCAGGCTTATCGGAGCGCCTCCGGGATATGTCGGCTATGAGGAGGGCGGACAGCTTACCGAGGCGGTGCGGCGCAAACCCTATTCGGTAGTGCTGCTTGACGAGATAGAAAAAGCTCACCCCGACGTTTTCAACGTGCTGTTACAGGTGCTTGACGACGGGCGCATTACCGATTCGCAGGGCAGGACGGTGGATTTCAAGAACACGATAATCATACTCACCTCAAATCTGGGTTCGCAGTATATCATGGACGGCATAGGGGAGGACGGAGAGATCTCGCAGGAGGCGAGAGAGCAGACCGACCGTCTGCTGAAAAGCAGTTTCAGACCCGAATTTCTCAACCGTCTTGACGAGATAGTCTACTACAAGCCGTTAAGGAAAGAAGAGATCGGAAGTATCGTTGAGCTTATGCTTGACGAGCTGCGCGGCAGGCTGGCGGACAGGCAGATAAGCGTTGAAGTTACCCCTCGCGCAAAGGAAATGATAATCGAGCAGGGATTTGACCCGGGCTACGGCGCAAGACCGCTGAGAAGATATATCCAGCGCAACATCGAAACGCTGATAGCAAGGAAGATCATCGCTGCCGAGATCGAACCCGAGAGCGTTGTCACGGTAGACGCGCAGGACGGTATATACACGGCGGCAGCGGAAAAAGTAAGTGGATAATAACAATACAGCAGGCTATTATCTCCCCGATCGGGGGGATAATAGCTTTTTTTGAATATACTTACCGCAATTACGTTGGCGGCAATTTTTCCACAGATTATTAGAGAATTTGCCGCCAATAAATTTCAACCGCACGATTTCTAAGGTGCATATCTGCCGCCGCAAGCGGCGGCTGTAGCAAATGCCTTTCATAGCAGGGAAAGCGCTCTCTTGCAAGCGCTTTCCCTCTTTCCAAACAGTCCACCGGACTGTTTGGAAATTCACCCTTTTCA
>CANRDT010000049.1 GCA_947629455.1 uncultured Ruminococcus sp. | reverse complement strand
TGAATTACCAAACAGTCCGGTGGACTGTTTGGTAAGAGGGAAAGCGCTTGCAAGAGAGCGCTTTCCCTACTATGAAAAGGCATTTGCTACAGCCGCCATTTATGGCGGCAGGCATAACCCAAATTCGAGAATAATATTAAAATCCGCTATTTCTTCCTCGCCGTTGGCGAGAAAACAGCGGACAATGTATAAATGCGCTGCAACATCTGTACATATCCAAAAAAATTAACATTATGTTGCAATGCTTTCTATTGACAAGGCGGTTTTCGGGTGATATACTCTTATTTAAGCGGTAATGCCGCGCGCCGATGTGACGGCGTTTATCTATAAGAGGAGGATGTTTTATTATGTCAAAGTTTGTATGTTCTGTTTGCGGTTACATTTATGAAGGCGAAAGCGCTCCCGAGTTCTGCCCTCAGTGCAAAGCTCCTGCCGAGAAATTCACAAAGCTTGAAGAGACCGCTGAAATAGTCTGGGCAGACGAGCACAAGGTAGGCGTTGCTCAGGGACTGGACGAAGAGGTAGTCGCAGGTCTTAAAGAGAATTTCAACGGCGAATGTTCCGAAGTGGGTATGTACCTCGCAATGGCAAGAGTAGCTTACAGAGAGGGCTATCCCGAGGTAGGTATGTATTATGAAAAGGCTGCCTGGGAGGAGGCTGAACACGCCGCCAAGTTCGCAGAGCTGCTCGGAGAGGTCGTTACACCTTCCACCAAGAAAAATCTCGAGCTGAGATATATGGCTGAAAACGGCGCGTGCGAAGGAAAGCTCAAGCTTGCCAAGAGAGCCAAGGAGCTCGGTTATGACGCGGTTCACGATACCGTTCACGAAATGGCAAAGGACGAGGCAAGACACGGCTGCGGATTCAAGGGACTGTACGACAGATATTTCAAGTAATTATCTAAAAAAGTACTTAAGATCAAAAGGGCTGCCCAAAGAGCAGTCCTTTTTTGCGTTTTTTACTGAAAATGTAAAAAAATTGTCAACACCGCTTGCAATTGCGCCGACAATGTGCTATACTTAGCATAGTTATGATATTATGACAGGAGGGTAAGTATGTCAAGCTCTACCGTTACCAAAAGCGCACTTGCCGAGGCTTTTAAAAAGCTGTGCCGAGAAAAATCAATGGACAAGATCTCCATTTCCGATATAACGAACGAATGCGGTCTGAACCGACAGTCTTTCTATTACCATTTTCAGGATAAGTTCGAGCTGCTCGGCTGGATATATTTTAACGAGCTTTTCGTGCATTTCAACAGCGGCGTTGGATTTCACAACTGGGAAAACAGCCTTGAACGTTTTCTCACGGTAATGCAGTCCGACAAGGCTTTTTACTGCTCTACCCTCCAGAGCTCCGACCGCACTTTCCAGAAACAGCTTTACAAGATAATGCACCGCCTGTTCGTGCGGTTTATCCACCATACCGTGCAGGAGATGTCCACGCGCGGCAAGGCGGATTTCTTTGCGGAATATTACTCTTACGGATTCTGCGGAGTCATCATCGACTGGGCAAAAAGGGGAATGAAAGACCCTCCCGCCGTTCTGGTCAGCAAGATAAAAGAGCTTGCATTTGAAAACGTGCTTATCGGTCAGGGATTCAGGGAAAATCTGTAGCACATTTGCTTTTTCAGAGCTTTTTCAGAGCATATAAAAATCCGCCGCAAAAACGGCGGATTATTTTTATAGGGAAGAGGTAAGGGGTAAGAAGTAAGATTTTCTCCGCAGGTTGATTTCACGGTACGCAGGTTGGGAGAAAATAAAGTATGCATATTAAAAAGGTTTTCGGTCAAGCCTTTTCCTAAAAAAGGCTTGCAGGGTCAAGGGACAGCGTCCCTTGTCGCCGTCCGCAGACGGCGAAATACCCCTGCCGCCTGCGTCCGCAAGGGGTGAATTTCTAAACAGTCCGGTGGACTGTTTAGAAAGAGGGGACGCCCTGCAAGAAGGGCGTTCCCTAAGTTTGGTTGATATGAACTTTCTCTCCGCCGCTTGCGGCGGAGGTGAAAAGCCTTTAACGTATTTCCCCATTGGGGGAAATGACTTGTATCAGTGTTATTTTCGTGATTTTTATAAAATCCGCTTTGATCAAACCACTTTGCCTATTCCGAAATCGTCCTGATCGGGATAGTCGAAATCAGCAAAATCGTCATAGTCAAAATCGTCGTCGCCTACGCCGTTGCCGTAGTCGTCGCTGTAGTCACATCGTAATCATAATCGTAATCATCAGCGAACATATCATTGTAGAGATCGTCGCCGAGAGCCGACTTCAGATTCTCGGTAAACGCATCGGTATCGCAGGTATTGAGGTAAGAATTCATACCCTCCTCGTTAAAGGTGAATATATCTCCCGACGGCAGCGTGATGTCGGACGCGTCGGTAGCCTCACCCGTAACCTTTACGGTTATGTAATCCTTGCCGCTTTCGGTAACTATGAGCGAGAGATCGAGCTTGTCGTCTGTAGAGGCGGAAACCAGTTCGATCGCGGGATTTTCATCATAGACCTGCATTTCAAGCTTTATCGAACCCGAGAACAGATCACCCACGGGAGCAACATCGTTGATAGAGAGCGAGAGCGAAACTGTGTCGCCTGCATCGGTGAACGAGCAGTCAAATCCGCCGTTTGCCTTGCCGCCGTCGTCCTTTACCGCACCGCTGATCTTAAAGCCGTCGTCGTTGTCGTCGGTCATATTGAGATCAATCGCATATTCGTTATCGTCTTCGACAATTATCATATCGAGCGACACTTCTTCAATATCGGTCGAGAATCCCATCACTTCATCGCCGTCATAGTAAACGTCCACCGAAAGCAAAACTTCTTCAAGCTCATCAGCAGTCGGCTCTTCCGATATATCCATAGAGTCGATGAGTTCGTTGTAATCGTCCTCGGTCAGACCAAGCTGCAGCAAAACGTCCTTGATAGTCTCGTCGCCCTTTGCTCTGTCCACAACTCCCTTTATGATATCGTAAACGTCCTGTCCCTTGACTTCATACGTCTTTACGGTATAATCATATGCCGCTCCGCTGATGTCGCCCGACTTTGTACCGCTCTCCTTGCCCTCGGGGATATTGTCGATAACGATATTTACATACTCTTCCATATCCTTGGTGATAGCGTCGTAGTCGAGAGATTCCAGAACATTCATAACGTCGTCCGCGTCAAGCTGTGCGGAAGATGCCGCCATCATAGTCGAGCCGTAGCTGCTCGATGTTCCCAGATCGTAAGCGCCGTAGCCCATGCTGTCGTTGATCAGCGCCTGAAGATCGTCCGGAGTCGCGCTGAGGTAAGCGTCGCTGAGCTCGGGGACTTTTACATATACCGTTTCGTTCTCGTTATCGTAAACGGTATTGAGCGAAACGAGGTTCTTTGAATCGTATTGCAGACTAATATCCGCAGCCGTCTTTTTATCCTTCTGCTTTGTTGAAGTTTCAACGGCAAACGGCTTTACATCATAGCCCATTTCTTTTGTCAGCTCGTCGCCGAAAATAAGCTCGGCTTTCGCGGTATAGGCAAAATCAAGCTCTCCCTTGATCGCCTGCTCGGCAAGATCGAGAGTATCGGAAACATTGTCCGCGACCTGCGAAAGAGTGGGTCTTTTGTCCGACTTTGCATTGCTCTTTTCGTCCTGATCGCCGTCTTTTTTGTCAAAATAATAGAGTACTCCCGAACCTGCGACGGTCACGGCGAGAACACCCGAAAGCACGGGCGTAAGGAATGACTTTTTCAGCATAAATATCTCCTCCTTGGGATAACACACATCTGCCGCCCCTTTACGTCGGCAGAACTCACCACATTCTTATCGACCTGACATACTTGACATATCCTTGCCGCCCGCCCGGCAGAAGTCTTTGAAAAAAAGCATCCCTTTCATCTATGAAGACCGTACAAAATAGAGCTTTCTGCCGGCTGTCATACGGCGACAATTAACCTTAGTATAAATATATCATATTCAAAAAAGTTTGTCAACGTATTAATTATTACAATTTAATAACATTAAAAATTTTGGCATATTAAATAAAAGGAGGACGATACCGCACCGCTTTTGTGTGCGTATCGTCCCCATTTTCAGGATATAAAAACCGCGCGGCGGTTCAGTTGAACTCGTATCCCGCGGCTCTTGCGGAGTCGATAAAATCTCCGAGTATCTGCGCGTTCACGGGCGACACCGAATGGAGGAGGTATATCGCGCCGCCGTGGAGAGCGTTGGTAAGTTTTTCAAGCGCGGTATTGGGATCGGGCTGAGCCTGCACGTCCCAATCGGCATATGCAAAACTCCAGAGCACAGTCCTGTAGCCGCATTCGGAAGTCACGGCAAGCGAAAGCTCGGAATATTCCCCCATAGGCGGACGGAAAAGCTTCATATCATAATTGAAATTTTCTTTCATATACTGATGAAGTCCCATAATTTCCTCTTTACATTCTTCTGCGGAAAGCTCCGGCATAGAGCGGTGCGTCACGGAGTGATTCCCGACCGTATGTCCCTCGTCTATCATACGTTTTACAAGATCGGGATTTTTTTCGGCATAGTCCTGCAATACAAAGAACACCGCCCTGACGTTTTTCTCTTTGAGGGTATCAAGAATTTTTGCGGTGTAGCCGTTTTCATAGCCCTGATCGAAAGTAAGGGTAAGCTTGTCCTCTTTCTCCCCGATAGCGCAGGCGTTATATTTTGAATATTTTAAATTGAAATCCAGAGCGCCCTGCGGACGATTTTCGTCGTCGGTGATAACTCCCTGCCCGTAACCGTTCTTTTGGGTCGACAGTCCCGAAAAATCAGCGGATGCCCTTTCTCCGCGTATGATAGGTTCTACCGCGTCCCCCACATCAACGGAGGAGGTCATATCTCCCCGGGAGGAATTTCCCTGCAAGCCGTCCTCCTGCGGTTGGCGTTGGTTTGCGCAGGCGGTAAGCGCGGCGGTCAGGCTGACTGCGGCGGTCAGCAATGTTTTTGTAAATTTTGTGTTTTTCATTTTTGCAGCTCCTTTTTATTATGGTATTTGCGTATATTATTTATATCTTATATTTTGCGGAGCTGCTTTTATATTATTCAATATGGGAGAGAAAAAAGGGGCATTTGTAATTTTTTCGGCAAAACGTACATACCCTCCGCCGCAAGCGCATTTAGAAGTAAGAAATCAGAAGTCAGATGTAAGAAATGCTCATTGTGACCTTGTACCGCAATAAACTTTCTCCGCCCGATTTCCAAGGTCTATGCCCTCTGCCGCAAGCGGCAGAGATAAAGTTCTCACCAATCAAACTCAGGGGACGCCCTTCTTGCAGGTCGTCCCCTCTTTCAAAACAGTCCACCGGACTGTTTTGAAATTCACCCCTTGCGGACGCAGGCGGCAGGGGGATTTCGCCGTCTGCGGACGGCGACAAGGGACGCTGTCCCTTGACCCTGCAAGCCTTTTTAAGGAAAAGGCTTG
>CANRDT010000048.1 GCA_947629455.1 uncultured Ruminococcus sp. | reverse complement strand
GCGGACGGCGACAAGGGACGCTGTCCCTTGACCCTGCAAGCCTTTTTAAGGAAAAGGCTTGATCCAAAACCTTTTTATTTCTCCCCCTGCTTATTAAACAAAATTCAGAGCGTAAAATCAAACTGCGGAGCGTGAAATCAAGCGTCTCAACCGCTGACTATCTTGTAATATGCCCTTGCCGTCAGTAAATAGACCGCCGCATAGACGGCTGCGAACAGCACGAACACCACGAGCAGGCATACCGCGAAAAGTCCCGGCATAAACATATTCATCATTTGCAGCAGACGGTATATCAGCGGAAAAGCAAAGGCAGTGTGCATTCCGGCAGTGATAAGCGGCAGGAAAAACAGCTTGACGATCTGGGAATGTATCGTTTGTCTGACCTCGGCTCGGCTCATTCCCACTTTCTGCATTATCTCAAAACGCTTTTTGTCGTCAAACCCCTCGGAGATCTGCTTGTAGTATATGATAAGTATGGTCTCCATAATAAACAGCGTCCCCAGAAACAGTCCGAGGAAAAATAATCCTCCGTACAAGCCGAGAAAATCACTGCGCGCATTGAAGTCCGAATCGAGCATAAAATTTACGTCTTTTTGCCTGAGATATGCGATCATATCATTGTATATCTTTTCTTTGTCGCCGCCGTCAACGTTGAAATAATACTTGTAGTTTATGCTTGACGAATATTCCCCGTAAGCCTGCTTTTGCAGCTCGTATATCTTGCTAATATCATTGACCACTATCCCGATATGACCTGCTATCTCATACTCTTTTATATTGGGAAATTCGTTAAGCTGCTCTTTTACGATATGATCCGTTCCCATTATCCGCAGAACGTCCGACTTTAAGCTTTTTGAATCGGTATGGAAAAGTATCTCCCCATCCGCCAGAGAGATTGACTTCCCCGTCAGCCTGTTGTAATTCTCACAGTCGAGAAATTCCACGGAATAAACGTCCGAAAGATTTTCATACGTCCTGTCCTCGGGGATATAGAGGTTATTGCCTTCAAGCAGCATGGCAAATTCGAGAGCCGAATATTTCTGGCTTTCCGATACGCTGATGTTCTCTTCCCCGATAAAGCTTTCCACATCTTCAAACAGTTCGCTGTCGGGAGATTCGACAATAAAGCTGTATGGATACCTCTGCGCGATTATCTCATTCATTCCCACCATAAGACAGCCGGTGGAGGATATCATTACAAGCACCATTGTCGAGAGTATGCAGATGTTCGCCAGTCCGACGGCGTTTTGTTTCATACGGTACATCATTCCCGATACCGATGTGAAATTTTTCGTTTTATAATAATATCTTTTGTTCTTTTTCATAATTTTCAGTATGGCGATACTTCCCGCCATAAACAGAAGATACGTCCCTGCTATAACGAGCAGCACGGCGATGAAAAACATAGTTATCGCCTGAAGAGGGTGCTTTGTGGTGATCGAGATGTAATAACCTCCCCCAAGACAGGCGGCGCCGAGGACAGCCATTAGCCATCTTGCTTTCGGCTCTTTTTCTCCCGCGTCCGCGCTGCGCAGCAGCTGCATTGGCTGAGCAACTTTTATCTGTATAAGCGTACTCAAAAACATTATCAGAAAAGTCACCGCCATAAAAACGCAGGCGGACAGCAGCGACTTCTGCGATATGTAAAATTCAAGGATCACATTGCCGTCCACTATCCGCGTAAGCACAAGATACATCAGCTTGTCAAGCAGTATCCCGAAGATAAGTCCGCAGACAAGGCTCGCTGCCGCCGTGAACAGAGTTTCCGTAAAAAGCAGTCCGGCAATATGCCGCTTTTGCATACCGAGTATATTGAGCAGTCCGAATTCCTTTTTGCGCTGCTTTACCAGAAAACTGTTTGTGTAGAATAAAAATATAAATCCGAATATCCTCGTTATTATCCAGCCGACGCGGAGTATTTCCCTCAGCGCATAACCGCCGTTCATTTTATCAAGTCCTGTGTTAAGGGAAAGCGAACCGATCATATAAAGCATAGCCGCCGTGACTATGCAGGTGATAAGGTAGGGGATATACGTCCGTGCGCTGCGCCTGATATTGTCCGCGGCAAGGCGCATATAAAGTCCGCTGCGCATTATTCACCGCCTCCCGACATCATAAGAGTCAGCGTATCCGAGATCCTGCGGTAAAACGCCTCGCTGTCAAGTTCTCCCCGATAGATCTGATGAAACACCTCTCCGTCTTTGATAAACAGCACCCTTTTCGCGTGGCTCGCCGCCTTTGTGGAATGTGTCACCATAAGTATCGTCTGCCCCTGCTGATTGAGTCTTGAAAAGATCTTGAGCAGACTGTCGGTCGCCTTTGAATCGAGCGCGCCTGTCGGTTCGTCGGCAAGAATGAGCTTCGGGTCTGTGATTATCGCTCTCGCCACTGCCGCACGCTGTTTCTGTCCTCCCGATACCTCATAGGGGTACTTGTCGAGCAGCTCGTATATCCCGAGCATTTTCGAGATCACGTCAAGCCGCGGTTTCATCTCTTTATACTTTTTCCCCATCAGCACGAGCGGCAGCAGGATATTGTCCTGCAAAGAAAATGTGTCCAGAAGATTGAAGTCCTGAAACACAAATCCTAAGTTGTCACGTCGAAAAGCGGAGATCTCCTTTTCTTTGAGCGACGAAAGCGCGCGCCCGTTTATCCTAACTTCTCCCGACGTCGGTCTGTCGAGCGCGGCAAGGATATTCAGCAGGGTAGTTTTTCCCGAGCCTGATTCTCCCATTATAGCCGCATATTCTCCCTCCTCCACCGAAAAATTCACATTTGTAAGAGCCTGCACCTGATTTCCGCCAAGGCGTGTGGTGTATATCTTTTCAAGCCCCTCCACCTCAAGAACCGCCATATGATAATATTCTCCTTTCCTCAGACGATTTTAAGATTTTAAGATTTTAAGACGATACGGATCAAAAAACCTTTTTCCGCATCGTCTTGATTTTAGCATATATTTCTCTTTTTGAAAATCTTATCGGGTGACATTTATGTGACATTTTTGAAATATTTGTTGTGTGTTATTTTTCCTGTGTGGGGGGAAAAATAGCGTTTATATTTTCGGCAATAGGTGCGTATCTGCCGCCATAAATGGCGGCGGTAACAAATGCCTTTCATAGCAGGGGACTACCTCAAACGCTGCGCTTTGCTCCGCGTTTGAGCTAAAAGAAAATTTCCTTTGCCGACATTATGCGGTCGGCAATTTTTCTTTTGCGTTGCAAAAGAAAAACCAGAAATTTCTTTCCAACAGATTATTAAAGTAATCACCGCCGAGAATTTTAACCGCCCGATTTCCAAAGTCTGACTGCTCCGCACAACGTGGAGGGCGACACGCGCGCCCGCGCGAGGGCAGCCTTTTTGAGGAAAAGGCTGGAGCGAAAACCTTTTCTTGATTTCACACTACTTATCAAACAAACTTCAGAGCGTGAAATCAGTCTGCGGAGTATACCCTACTCCTAAAAGCTGTTTGTGGAATGTTGAAAATTTATTCTATTTCCACCCCGTCCGTATTAAGATCTATCCTGAAAATACTGCCCTCTCCCGGCTGTGATACGGCGGATATTCTGTGCGAAAGCCTGTCGGCAGCCTGACGGCAAAGGTATAGTCCCAGACCTGTCGAACGCTTGTCCTCTCTGCCGTTATATCCCGTATACCCTTTCTCAAATATCCTCGGCATATCCTCCGCAGCTATTCCTATTCCGCTGTCCTCCACGGTTATGACCTTATCCCTTACCGTGACGGTGACTTTTCCCCGTTCGGTATACTTTACCGCGTTTGAGAGGAGCTGCTCCAGTATGAATCCGAGCCATTTCTTATCGGTAAGAGCGATCTCGTCCGTGCCTCCGTAATCAAGACCTATCTTTTTTTGAATAAACAGCGGAGCATACTTCCTCACCGCCGATCTGATAACATTATCGAGCGGCAGGTTTTCTATCACCAGATCATTACAGCCGCTGTCAAGGCGGTATCTGCAAAGTATCATTTCGGTGTACTGTTCTATGCGGAAAAGCTGTGCGAGCAGTTCACGGTTGGCGGCGGTATCCTCCGCCCTCAGCTGCATCTGCATAACGGAAATAGGCGTCTTTATCTGGTGCGCCCACGCGGTGTTGAAATCCATACCCTCCCTGTGTTCGCGGCGGTTCCTGCCGTTCATCTGTGTATTTATCTCAAGCAGCTTACGGGTCATCATCAGATACTGCTCCTCGAGCGGCGAACCGCCCTTTGGCAGTCTGCCGCCGCATACCGCGATATTCTCGATAAGCTTTTGATTTTCCTTATATCTTTTCGCAAAGAGTACAAACTTTATGATAAGCGCGATACCTGCCGCCGCAAGGCAGAGTTCTGCGGCATAGAGCACCGCGTCAACGCGCACTTTACAAAGATAGAACACGGCTGCGAATATCCCCGTCCATATCCCAAATAAAATAAACGAAAACTTATACTGTGCGATATATTTTCCCAAAAGTCCCATATCAATCCTCTATTATATATCCGCTGCCTACTCTTGTCCTGATAAGTTCCCCAAGACCTATCCCGGCAAGCGTTTTCCTGAGCCTTGCCACATTTACCGTAAGGGTATTTTCCTCTACATAGCAGTCCATCTGCCACAGATTTGTCATCAGCGTATCACGGCTGACGATCTTTCCCCTGTGTTCCATCAAAGTGCGCAGTATGCGAAATTCGTTCTTGGTAAGTTCCGCCTGTCTGCCGTTGTAGGAAACCGTATCGTTATTGAGATCGAGCTTTACGCCGTTATGTTCAAGCAGCGCGCCTGCGCCGGGCATACCGTATGCTCTGCGGAGTATCGCCTGTATTTTTGCGATAAGCACCGCAGGGTCTACCGGCTTTGGGATAAAATCATCGCCGCCCATCTGCATAGCCATAACTATATTCATATTATCCGACGCGGAGGAGAGAAAAACTATCGGCACGTCCGAGTTTTTGCGTATCTGCTCACACCAATGATAGCCGTTGAAGAACGGCAGCATAATATCCATAAGCACCAGATGAGGCTTAAATTCCTCAAATTCCTGCGTTACGTTCTGAAAATTCCTGACGCAGCGCGTTTCGTGATCCCACGCGGCGATATTCTTTTCAAGTATATCCGCCAGTGCGCGGTCGTCCTCTACTATCAGTACTTTATACATAAGCTACCCTCTATAAGAATTATTCGCCTTGCGGCTATTGTTATTATTGCACAGTATTGATTTTTTGTCAAGGCGCCCTCCCGGGCGGGGCAATGCGCCCTCTGCGATGTGCGGAGTGTTCAAGCCTTGGAAATCGGGCGGTTGAAATTTATTGCGGTAGAAAGCTTTGATTTCACGCTCTGAATTTTGTTTGATAATTAGTAGGAAATCAAGAAAAGGTTTTCGCTCCAGCCTTTTCCTTAAAAAGGCTGGCAGGGTCAAGGGACAGCGTCCCTTGTCG
>CANRDT010000047.1 GCA_947629455.1 uncultured Ruminococcus sp. | reverse complement strand
TGCGGGCGACGACAAGGGACGCTGTCCCTTGACCCTGCCAGCCTTTTTAAGGAAAAGGCTGGTGCGAAAACCTTTTTAATTTGCAGACTTCATTTCCATAATAACTGCGTATCTCGAAATCAACTTGCGGAGCTACTCTTACTTCTTACCTCTTATCTCTTACTTCTTACAGCTTACCTTGAAGAAGAATTATCGTCGGTATCTGACGAAGAAACGTCGGAAGACTCTTTTGAGCTGTCCGCTCCTGCTGCCGATGAACCGCCGTCCTTGTCCGCTGCGGAAGAGTCCTTTTCCTTTTCGTCCGCCGCAGACTCTTCCTCTTCTATCTGTGCGGCAAGAGCCTTTAAGTCGGGCAGCTTGTCAAGCGTGACCGTAAGGTCGTTGTTGTACATCAACAGCAGATTTTCCTCGCTGTTGTACTCGGTGTTCAGTCCGCCGTCCTCGTTGAGCAGGAAATTTCCTCCCCACTGTCCGATAAACGACCACATCGCTTTCTGATCCGCCATACTCTGTATCGACGGGAAGTTTCCGCATTCGCTTATTGCAGCAGGTTTGTTTTTGCAGATCTTGTCAAGAAAAAGCTGCCTGTTTATCTGTCCCGAAAGATTGCCCTGATCGTATATATCCACCGAGAGTATGTCGCAGTAGTCGTCCCCCACATACCAAGCGGCATTCTGCGCCGACCATACCCAGATCAGATTGTTCAGCTCGTGGTAGTATGTCTGGCGTTCGTACAGCAGTTTCCACAGCCATTTGTAGGAATCTATATCCCTGCCCCACCAGAAATATCCGTTCGACGCCTCCTGCAAAGGTCTCCACAGCACCGGTATGCCGTCGTCCCTCAGCTGCGCCAGCTTTTGCGAGATCTTGTCTATGTCCTCGACTATCAGCACGCACTCATGGCTGACTTTTTTCTCTTTTTCAAGCTGCTTTATCTCATCGAGCGAAAGCCGCGCGATCTTTTGCTTGGTGACAGCCTTTGAAAGATCGAAGTCGGTGCTGTCCGCATAATATTCACCGCTGCCGGCAGGATCGGTCCAGTGCCACATATAGCTGACTATTCCGCCCTTTTCCGCCCAGTTTTCGGCATATTCTATCTCGTGCTCGCCGATTATCATATCTTCTGTAAACGGCATAAGATCGCCGAGACGTATCGCAGGGTATTTCCCCGTAAGCTCAAATATCTTTTCTGTCTCGGTGACCGTTCCCACGGAGTCGTGCTGCCCGAGCAGGGTGTATTTTCCGTAGTTTTCACAGATATAGCGGTAAAGCGCTTTCGCTCCGCTGTCGGCGTTTTCGTTGATAAGAGCGGCGTTTTCAAGCGACGGGGAAAAATTCTCTATCTCCTTGCTTGCGGTAACGGTGACCTGATCTATATCTATTACGTCAGCGCCTGCCGGTATGGAGATCTTGATATACCCCTTTTCGAGGTAGATATTTTCAAAGGTGGCGTTTTCAAATTTTCCCGACCCCGTAAGGCTGAAATCGCCGACGGAATCACCGTTGACGGTAAGCGCGTTTTTTGTCGCCGAATCCGATGCCGCCGTAACGGTAATGTTATAGTACTGCGAGTCGGTAAGCTCAAAGGTGAGTACCCAGCCGTCCTCCTCGGTTTTAAGTCCGGTAACATATCCCTTGCCTTTATAACCGCCGCGCTTTTTTGATACGGCTGCATTTCCGGTCAGTTCGCCGGTCTCAGCCTGATATGTTTTGGAATATTTTACATATTTCGCCACGTTCGGCGTGATCGTAGATTCGGATATATGTACAGACTCGGTCTGCTCCTCGCTGCTGTCCTCAATATCCTGTGCCGACGAGCTGTCAGTTACCACAAGGCTGTGATTCTGCGGTATAACGTTTCCGCAGCTGTACAAAGCCGCACAGGCTATCAGCATGGCGGCGTAGAGTATTTTTCTGCCGTCCCTTCTGAGATCCAAATGAAAAACTTCCTTTCCGAAAGACTGATCGTTAGACCGCAGGGAGTTTTTGCCCCATATTCCTGCGGTATATTATGTACATTATATTATAAAGTATATTCTGCTACAATGGGCGTTTAGTTCAAACGCTCAGAGAGTATGAAAAATATGCTAAATGTGTTCACGGTTTCGTAAAAGACTGCCCTCCCGGGCGGGGCAATGCGCCCAGCGTTTAGAAGTAAGAGTTAAGAAATGAGAAGTAAGATTTGTAATTTGTGACTTTTTGACGGCAAAACATTTTAATAATCTGTATAACCAAACTGTTGTTAATAATCTGTATAACCAAACTGTTGAGCGTGAAATCATAGTGCGCAGTTGCTCTTACATCTTATTTCTCACATCTTCCCTCTGAATGCTCTCATCAAAACGGGTATACTTGCGCGTAGAATGGGAAAGATAATCGTGAGGCGCAAAGAGCCTTGATGAAATGCCGGTCGGACGGTCTGTCCGGCAAAAAGAAAAGGAGATGTCTGTTATGTCAAATCAGAATCAGAATGAGAACAGCAAACAGAACAAGAGCAGCTCGGGCTATAACAATTCCCAGAGCAGCAAAAATTCCCAGAACAACAAAAATTCACAGAACAGCCAGAACAAGAAGAACAACAGCTATTCGGATTCCAAGTCTGAAGAGTATGACGATCCGGACAGCAACTGCTAAACTGCAATAATACTGAAATTCAAAGGCAAAACCGCAATGCGCAGGCTTTTGTCCGAGACTGTACACTTTGTGATTGAATTTCAGTATGAAACCAACGGCAGCCTGTTTCCCTTGCGGAGCAGGCTGCGGTTTTTTAGAGATAAGAGATAAGATGTAAGAAGTAAGAGTAGCTCCGCAGTTTGATTTCAAGATACGCATTTTGGTAGAAATGAAGTTGGCAAATTAAAAAGGTTTTGGATCAAGCCTTTTCCTTAAAAAGGCTTGCAGGGTCAAGGGACAGCGTCCCTTGTCGCCGTCCGCAGACGGCGAAACACTCCTGCCGCCTGCGTCCGCAAGGGGTGAATTTCAAAACAGTCCGGTGGACTGTTTTGAAAGAGGGGACGACCTGCAAGAAGGGCGTCCCCTGAGTATGGACGGCATTTGCTATAGCCGCCGCTTGCGGCGGCAGCTACGCACCTATTACCGAAATATAGTGCCGAATATGCATTAATTGCTGTCATTCCCCTGTGGGAGAATAACAGCCTGTTTCGGGAGAATATAACAAAAATCTTGTCGAATTGAGCAGAATATAATTATAAGACTAAAACCACCCTCATAAAATTGAATACCGCTTTTTTCCTCACGGAAATCAAAAATTGATTTCCGTAAATATTGACAGCGGCGCGAAGATATGATAAAATTTTAAGTGAACCCCGATATTATGAAAGGACTGGTGTTATGAAAAAGATCCTTGCAGCCGCGCTTTGCTGCTGCGCGGTCGCGCTGTCTGCCGCAGTATCCGCAATTTCCGCATCTGCGGTAAAGACGAAGTGTGATACATACGAAGGCTCAAACGCTGAACAACAAAATTACAGTACATGGTCTGCGCCCGTTGAGTCGTATCTGACGAAAAGCTCCTCGGGCGGTCTTATGAGAGTGCAGGGCGATGCCGTGAGCGGTAAGATACTGGTCGAATATTACGACTCGTCTTATAACATCACAAGCACTAAAGAAATAAGCGCGGAACTCCCCATATTCGGCGGATTCTATGAAACCGCGGATAACTATTACATACTCAGCGGTCAGAATAATCCCGACGAAAAAGATACGGTGGAGGTCTACCGCATAACCAAATATAACAAGAGCTGGAAAAAAATATCTTCATGCGGACTGCGCGGAGCAAATACATATATACCCTTTGACGCAGGCTCGGCAAGAATGACCGACGACGGCAAATATCTTCTGATAAGGACCTGCCACGAGATGTATACATCAAATGACGGCCGTCATCATCAGGCAAACGTAACCATTCAGGTGGATATGGACAAAATGGAGATAACCGATCATTATACCGGCGTTATGAATTCCGCATACGGCTATGTCAGCCATTCTTTTAACCAGTTTATAAAAGCGGAAAACGGTCATATTATCGCGGTAGATCACGGCGATGCTTATCCGCGTTCGATACTTCTTACCGAGTATACGACAGACTACACTTCGGGTTCGTTTACTCCGGATTGTGACAGTTCCTGTACCGTGACCGATCTTTTGGAGTTTCCCGGCAGCATAGGCGATAATTATACAGGAGCGTCGGTGGGAGGATTCGAGATCTCGGACAGCTCCTACATCGTCGCAGGAAACTATGTAGGGGACAGCTCCTACGGCAGCTCGAACACAAGAAATATCTTTGTTGCGTCCCTTTCAAAGACCGCTGACACCGACAGGCAGCCTGCCGTAAATATGATAACAAATTACACCTCGGGAACGACCTCCACCCCTCATCTTGTGAAAGTCGCCGAGAACAGCTATCTGCTTCTCTGGTCGCGTGACGGAAAGGTTTACTACACGCGCATAGACGGCTCGGGAAAAAAGAGCGGCAGTACCTACAGTATGGACGGCAAGCTTTCCGACTGCGTGCCGCTGCTCTATAATAACAAGCTGGTGTGGTATGTGTGGGAAAATGAAACGGTGACATTCTACAGCATAAATGCCAAGACGATCTCCTCACATTCCAAAACAGTAATAAACAACGGACATCAGTTCACTACCAAAGTGGCTGCCAACAGCAATATCGCAACGCAGACCTGCTCGGTGTGCGGTACTCAGCGCAAGATAAAAGTCCTTACCGATTACTGGGTATACTGGAGCAAGAACAGCGATAGGTATTTCTATTCGGTATGCGATAAGACCTATCACCCGGGAGATACTCTCGAGCTTTGGGTAAATTATGACGATTCTGTTGATAATGACGATATGGTCTATGAGATCTCGAATGAGTCTGCGGCACAGCTGAGCGGCGATAAGTATTCCACTATGGCGATGATAACAATGAAAGAGCCGGGAACGTTCACGCTGAAAATTTATCCGAGATATAATACCTCGAATGTGCAGAAGTACACTTTCACGGTAGAGCATGATTACGATTCTGGAAAGATAACCAAATCTCCGACCTGTTCCGCAACGGGTGTTAGAACATACACCTGCAAAAACTGCGGTGCGAAGAAAACGTCCTCTATAGCAAAGACGGCGCACAGCTATGATACGGGAAAAGTGACAAAATCCCCGACCTGCACGGCAACAGGCGTAAGAACATACACCTGTAAAAACTGCGGCGCAAAGAAAACGACAACTATAGCAAAGACGGCGCACAGCTATGATACGGGAAAAGTGACAAAATCCCCGACCTGCACGGCAACAGGCGTAAGAACATACACTTGTAAAAACTGCGGTGCAAAGAAAACGACCGCTATAGCAAAGACGGCGCACAGCTATGACAGCGGAAAGATCACCAAGTCGCCGACATACGCATCCGCTGGAACAAGGACTTACACCTGTAAGAAGTGCGGTGCGAAAAAGACCACGGCAGTTGCAAAGAAAACGGTGGCAAAGCTCACGGCAAAGACCGATTTCACCTACACCACGAACGCGGTCCGCATAAACTGGAACAAGATGTCGGGCGTGACGGGATACAAGGTGTTCCGCTATGACGAGCCTACAAAGAAGTGGGTGGCTGTCAAGGCGATCTACGACCCCAATGCGACAAATTACCGTATAGACGGACTTGCCGCCGGAAAAGTCCACAAATTCCGCGTAAAGGCGTTTGTGAAAGAGAACGGAAAGGTCTATTTCGGCGAATCGTGCAATACGATCTCGACTGCGACACGCCCCGTAACTACGAAGATCACAAAGAATAACAAAGCTTCCACGGCGGTGCGTCTTTTCTGGAATAAGGTGGAATGTTCGGGATACCGCATTTTGAGATTTGACGAGAAATCGGGCAAATGGGTAAGAGTAACTGCGGTGGAAGGTTCTTCAACGACGCAGTACAGAATTTCGGGACTGAAAAAGAACACTTCCTACAAATACCGCGTTCAGCCGTATGTAAGAGTCGGCTCAAAGGTGATATACGGCACGGCAAGCGCGACATACACGGCAAAGACGACAAAATAAAGCATAAAAAGCATAAAAGCATAAAAGTCTGCTCGTCAAGGGCAGGCTTTTTGCGTTTAAGTAGCAAGGGGCGGAGGGAAGATATTCTCAGCAGTTTGATTTCACGCTACGCAGTTTGATTGATAAGTAGTGGGAAATCAAGAAAAGGTTTTGGATCAAGCCTTTTCCTTAAAAAGGCTTGCGGGGTCGAGGGGCAGAGCCCATCGTCGTCGCCCGCAGGCGACGAAATACCCCATACGGAGGCGCTCTGAAAAGGGTGAATTACCAAACAGTCCGGTGGACTGTTTTGAAAGAGGGGACGACCTACAAGAAGGGCGTCCCCTAAGTATGGGCGGTACAAATTTTCTCTCCGCCATTTATGGCGGAGGGCGATATTTTCTTTATGTAAAAATATCCGTAGACAAGAGCTGTTCTCCCCCATTGGGGGAGAATAGCATTTAAATTATATCCGCAATATTTTCGGCAATAGGCGCGTAGCTGCCGTCATAAATGACGGCTGTAGCAAATGCCTTTCATAGTAGGGCAAGCGCTCTCTTGCAAGCGCTTTCCCTCTTACCAAACAGTCCGCCGGACTGTTTGGTAATTCACCCTTTTCAGAG
>CANRDT010000046.1 GCA_947629455.1 uncultured Ruminococcus sp. | reverse complement strand
CGCAGGATTTTTTAGATATTTTTTAGATAAAAGGCACTGCTCCAATGGGAATTATCTAAAAAACACAAAAACAAAAATGCTCTCAAATCCCAGTTCTGCGAGATTTGAGAGCCTTGGTGCCGCTAACCGGACTTGAACCGGTACGGATTTTACTCCGAGGGATTTTAAGTCCCTTGTGTCTGCCTATTCCACCACAGCGGCTTGTATTTTTCAGCCCGGACGTGCGCGGTGACTTGCCGACCTCACTGCGAAAACCGCAGCCGATATGCTCGTCCGAAACCTTTATAATTATAGCACGCATCTTTTATTTTGTCAAGAGCGAAAATTTTTCAACCCACGGAATTTGTCCATTTGTCAATGATATGTTACACTCACCTCAAAAAATTAAGATGATAATAACTTTATCAGAATCAGCCGATTGTGAGGAGCCGTAGGCGACGAGCAAGCGGCTGATACCGGCGCGTCACATCACTGCCAGATAATCTGCCAGAACCGCATTCGGGCTGCGATAACCAAGGCAGCTCTTTGAGATGTTGTTCGACTTTTTGTTGTATCTCGCAAGCTGTTTCCTACCGTCCTCAAGGCTGTACATTCTCATTTTGCTGTAAAACCTTTTCTCGTCCAGACTGTGCTGACGCTCTACCTTGCCATTGTGACGCGGTGTCGCTACTCTGATACGATGATAAATTATGTCCATATCCTCCAGAGCCTTTTCAAACAAAGTCTTGTTATTCGGGTCTTTCACAAGCAGCTGCGTCGTCAATTCTGTTCCGTTGTCAGTCTGTACTTCTCTGATCGGGAACGGAAATGCTTTTAACAGTTTCATCAGAAAATCCTTTGAACTATACGTGCTGTGCTCATCATACATTTCACGAAAACAAAATCTCGTACACTTGTCAATTGCCGTATATTGATAATATTTTCTACCATCTGCAACGCAATAATTCGGCACAAATTTCACATCGATCTGTATCTTCTGTCCGGGATAATCGGCTCTTTGATAAGGCTTGGGCTTGCGCGATCTTCTTGCATACGGAAGTTTATCAAGTTTCATTCTGCGAATTGCCCGCAGCATACTCTGATAGCACCTTTTATAGCCTTTTTCCCGAAGTTTGTCCCACATCATTATCATATCATCATAATACGGATAATGCCGTCTTATCAGAGAGTATTCCTCTTCTGTCTGCTCGGCAGGGTGATGTTTGGGGCGGTGAGAATGCTCTTTCAGACTCCACCATTTCCCGTTATATCTCGCTCTCCAGCGGTATACCGACATTCGGCAGACCTTGAATCTTATACTCGCCTCTGTTACTCCGTGTTTTTGAGAATATTTTACTACCCGTTGACGAAACCGTGCTTCTTGTGCTATACTATTCATGAAGATAAACGCCTCTTTCGTTATGTGTTTTTGTAGTTATTAACATTATAACATTTTTGAGGCTGTTTGTCTTCTTTTTTTGTAACATATCTATTGTAGCATAACAGAAAATTTTTCAACCCACGGAATTCAATTTTATAGGAGTGTTTTTATTCTTATAATTATATTTTACTCAGTCAGGCGAGATTTTTGTTATATTCTCCGCCGTAGGCGGAGAATATAACATTAAATTATTTTTCCTCCGCCGCTGGCGGAGAAAAAATAACCCAAAGTCTGCATTGGCAAGTAAAATATATAAAATGCTTACATAAAATTTAAAAATTGATTTCCGTGTTTTCACCCCCCGTTCTGCCCAAACACACCCGCCTTAAATTAAATATGCTTTTTGCATAATCTTCGGTCGGCGGATTTGTGTATTGTGACAAAAAATTCTGTTTTGTGAAAGGTTTTGTCGTATTTTGTAAGTTTTGTGTAAAAACCCCTTGATTTTGTCGAAAGAATATGCTATACTTTAATCAGATTTTTTGTCGGAGGTTTTATTATGGGTGACGAGAAGAAAAAAGGCTTTTTAGCTAAATTTATCGGTGAATTCAAGGAATTTATCTCGCGCGGCAACGTTCTGGATATGGCGGTCGGCGTTATCGTCGGCGGCGCGTTCACTGCCATCATAAATTCGTTGGTCGACGACATACTTATGCCTATCATCGGCGCGATACTGGTGGGCGTCAATTTCAGCGATCTGGGATTCAATTTCCCGTGGGGCAACGAGCCTTACATCAACGTCGGAAGTTTCATTACCGCTGTGATAACCTTCCTGCTCACTGCTCTGTGCGTGTTCATTTTCGTCAAAGTCGTCAACGCAATGCGCAATCTTGGCAGAAAGCATGAAGAAGAGGCTGAGGAAGAAAAGCCTGCCGAGATCCCTGCTGATATACAGCTGCTGACCGAGATACGCGACCTTCTTCTTGAACAGAAAAATAAAGAGGTCTGATCTTGCGGCGCATTGATCGTCTGCGTTACCGCTGAACGCGATTTTCTTAATTTATCTTTATACGGCAGCAAGCCTGTTCCGACAGTTTTACGGAACAGGCTTTTGTGTTATCTGCTCTCTTTTTTGCGGATATTTTTTTCGCCGCTTTTGATATTTCTACCGTTCCCGTCGGCGTTATTTATGCGCCGTGAGATATAATTTATTTTAATGGAGGTCTTTTTTATGAATCTTATCGAGTACGCACAATACTGGCTGGTAAACTATAAAGCCGATGTGGTGAAAGCGACGTCCTACCGCAATTACCGATACGCTATACGTTATACCTCGTATGTGCTCGGCGACAGCGAGATCGAAGATGTCGATACGCTTATGCTTAAAAACGCTTTTGTAAAAATGAAGGATATGGGCTATTCCAAGAACACTATCCGACTTACCAAGCGCGTGCTCACACAGGTATTTGAACAGGCGATACAGGATAAGCTTATCTGGCATAATCCCGTCACGAAAGCGGAGATACCTGCCGATGCCAAAGAAAAATATGTAAATTCATATACCGAAAGCGAGTATCAGCGGCTTGTGGAAAAGGCTCTGGAGGACAATCAGGGAGATGTTATATTGTTTTTGCTGTTTACGGGACTTCGCAGGGCGGAGCTGTGTGCGCTGAAATGGTCGGACTATAATCCTGCTGAACATTCTATCTATATCCGCAATTCCAAGACGGAAAGCGGAGTAAGGGAAGTGTTTTTGTCCCACTCTGCGGAATATCTCCTCAGACGTCAGCCGCATTATCCTCACGGATACGCTTTTTCCACTACGCGCGGTGCGCCGATCTCGGTACCGAGCCTTAAAAATACCTGCCGCCGTCTGAAAAAGGTCACGGGAAATGAATCTATAACTCTTCACCGCTGCCGTCATACTTTTTGTTCAAGGCTCAGCGACAGCGGCGTTAATCCCAAGATCATTGCCGAACTTGCCGGACATTCAAACGTGAGCTTTACTATGCAGAGATATGTCCACCCGTCGAGAGAGCAGAAGATACAGGCGGTCTATCTGCTTGACGGGGCGGAGAAGGATAATAATAAATAGGAAAAAATTTCGCCGCATTTGCAGTATTTAAATGTTATTTGAAAGATGTTATTGCCTATTTGAAGTGATAACAGAATTTATCAATGAATCTTGATTGCCCGATTTCCGAGGCTGTATTCCTCACAATGGCGAGGAATACAGCTATCAAAAAACTTATTTCCTCGCAAAATATCCACGGAAATCAATTTTTAAATTTTATGTAAGCATTTTAATTTATTTTACTTGGTAATGCAGACTTTTGGGTTATTTTTCCTCCGCCTGCGGCGGAGGAAAAATAATTTAATGTTATATTCTCCGCCAACGGCGGAGAATATAACAAAAATCTTGATGAAATAAGCAGAATATAACTATAAGGCTAAAAGTACTCTCATAAAATTGATTTCCATGTAAAACAGCCCCTGCCCCTTGTAACTCCTGCAGAAATATGCTATAATATACATCAACAAGATATCCCGGAGGAAAAACATATGAAAAAGATCATACAACTAAACAATGACTGGAAAATGCAGATCGACGGCTTTGACGGGGAATTTGACTGCTCCGTGCCCTGCTCGGTCTATCAGACGCTTTTTGAAAATAAAGCTGTCGGCGATCCATACTACCGCGAAAATGAATACGACCTTACTCGGGTGTGCGACGGCGGCTGCCGCCTTGAAAAACGCTTTGCCGCAGGTATTGACGTTATGAGGGAAAAGCGCGTATTTCTGACGTTTGAGGGGATAGATACCCTCGGCGAGATATACCTTAACGGTATGCTTTTGGGACTTACAAACAATATGCATTGCAGCTGGGAGTTTGACATTCGCGAGCTTTTGAAGATCGGCGAAAATATTATCACGGTCAAACTGCTTTCTCCCAATCGCTATATCGCCGAAAAACAGAGCAAGCGCAGGCTCTGGGGAGTGGATTCCACCATGGAGGGCTACAGCCATATCCGCAAAGCGCATTATATGTTCGGCTGGGACTGGGGTCCGAAACTGCCTGATATGGGTATTTTTCGACCCGTTTACCTTACCGCTTACTCCTCGGGGAGAATACTCGACGTTCAGTACCTGCAGACGCACGAAAACTCCGCGGCGGACATTTCCTGCATAGTTCACTGCGACCCGGGCGAGTGCAACGGTTCGGAACTTAAAGTATACGACCCGCAGGGAGAGCTTTGCGCCTGCGCCGCCGGAGCGATGATGGGCGAATACTTTGATATTTCCTGCCATATCGAAAAGCCGCAGCTGTGGTGGGTAAACGGTATGGGCGGTCAGCCGCTTTACCGCTGCGAAGTGACGCTTTTCAAAGACGAAACGGCAGTCGATAGCGATGTGAAAAATATCGGACTGCGCTCCCTTACCGTCAGTCAGGAAAAGGACGAGTGGGGAGAGGAATTTTGCTTTAAACTCAACGGCAAAAAGATATTCGCAATGGGCGGAAATTATATTCCCGAAGATCAGCTGCTTTCGCGCCGCAGCAGGGAGCGCACCGAACGTCTGCTTGAGGACTGCAAAAAGGCGAACTTCAATTTTATAAGGGTCTGGGGCGGAGGTATCTACCCCGACGACTGGTTTTACGACTGCTGCGACAGACTGGGACTGATAGTATGGCAGGATTTTATGTTCGCCTGCTCCGCGTATCTGCTTACCGAGGAATTTGAAAACGCAGTGAGGAGGGAAGTCGAGCAGAACGTTATCCGCCTGCGTGATCACCCGTCGCTCGGAATGTGGTGCGGAAATAACGAGATCGAATCCGCATGGGCAGGCTGGGGAATACCGCAGGACGAGCAGTCGAAAGCCGACTATCTGCGCCAGTTTGAGCAGATAATCCCCGAAATTGTCAAGTCGTACTCTCCGCAGATATTTTACTGGTGTTCCTCCCCATCATCGGGAGGAGGTTTTAAAGACCCGTCATCTAATAAAGCAGGGGATATGCACTACTGGGCGGTGTGGCATAATCTCCGACCGATCGAGGATTTCAGGCAGTATTATTACCGTTTCTGTTCGGAATACGGATTTGAATCGCTGCCGTCAATAAAGACTGTCCGCACATTCGCGGACGAGGATAAAGGCGATCTCGATCTGATGTCGCCCGTTATGGAAACACATCAGAAATGCACTCAGGGCAACGAAAAGTTGATGTTTTATCTTGCGCAGATGGTTAGGTATCCTTATTCATTTGAACGGCTGATATACTCTTCGCAGCTGCTGCAGGCGGATTGTATACGTTCCTCTGTGGAGCATATGCGCCGCGCACGCGGAAGATGTATGGGTTCGGCATACTGGCAGATCAACGACTCAAACCCTGTGATCTCCTGGTCGGGTATCGACTATTTCAACCGCTGGAAGGCTTTGCATTACTACGCGGCGAGGTTTTACGCTCCCGTGCTGATTTCCTGCGACGACAGCGACATTTCCGCCCCGCAGCTGTATGTCACAAACGACACACTCGAAAGGCTTGAATGTCGCTATGAATGGCGTCTGCGCGACAGCGGCGCGGATATTCTCAGGGAGGGCGGCGGAAGCTTGATCTCCGAGCCGCTGACGTCCGTTTCGGTGCAGAAGTGTGGGCTTGACGGTCTGCTTGACAGCCGCAGTAAAAAGCGGCGGCGTTATCTTGAATTTGTCCTTTACTGCGAGGGCAGGGAAGTCAGCCGCGGCAGTACTCTCTTTGTTCGACCTAAGGAATTTGATTTTCATGAGCCGCGGATAACCGTGAGCGGAGCAGATGTGGGCGGCGGATTTTCTCTGACGCTGTGCGCCGAAAATTTCGCAAAGTCGGTCTGTCTGGATATGTCGGAGGGGGATTGCCTGTTTTCGGACAACTGGTTTGACATTCACGGGGCTGAGCCTGTGACGGTTTTCGTTGACAGGAACAGTCTTGACGGCGTTGACAAGAATATTTCGCTTGAAGATTTTTTTGCACTGCTGACCGTGCAGTCAAATTATGAAAAAGATCCCGAACCCGTCACAATTAAATAATTGTAGATATATACTACATAAAAATTTTACAAACGCTCCGTCTGTCGAAAATCGTGGCAGACGGTATTTTTTGTCAATTTCGGCGACAAATCCCCCTGCTTTTAATATCAATTAATAAAGATATAACAATTTTAGCTTATATATTTTTACATACACATCAATTCAGAGCAAAATTATGTATAAAATTTACAATATATGTATCAAATGTCCTTTAATTCTCAATTATAACATTAAATACTGTTTATATGTGGTAAAATTGGAAAAGTTTTGCTGCCCGATATAAAAAT
>CANRDT010000045.1 GCA_947629455.1 uncultured Ruminococcus sp. | reverse complement strand
GGCGACAAGGGACGCTGTCCCTTGACCCTGCAAGCCTTTTTAAGGAAAAGGCTTGATCCAAAACCTTTTTAATATGCCGACTTCACTTTCTCCGCAACTGCTGAGCGTGAAATCAAAGCTTGTTAGCAACTCTTACTTCTTACATCTTATTTCTTACATCTAACTGGAGGATAAAATAAATTGAAAAAGCAAAAGAAAAAAGAAAAACTCAGGGAAGAATACCGAGCAAAAATACTCAAAATACTTAAAAACTCCCCTGCAATGCCCGTGACGTTCCGACAGATGTCAGCGTCCCTCAAAGGCAAAAACTTCGACACGGCACAGTTTGCAAAAGCGGCGGAAAAACTTAAAGCCGAGGGGGTCGTCATCGAGAAAAAAAGCGGATTCGTGCTTGCGGAATATGAAAAAGGCGGTCTTGTAAAATGCACCGTTTCGCGCCTTAATAAGACCTACGGATTTGTGAGGGAAACGGACGGCGAAAAGGAATACTTCGTCAGGGGCAAGCTGCTGCGCGGAGCAATGCCGGGAGATACCGTGCTGGTGCGCGTTTTCGACGGCAGGGGCGATTCCGACGAGGCGGAGGTCGTCCGCGTTCTGGAAGAGAATTTCAACCGCTTTACGGGCGAGATAGTACAGGAGTACGGTCGGCTGAAAATAGTCCCCGATACCCTTTCAAAATATGCAATGGACTTTGAAAATCCCGAAAATATCCCCCTTGCGCCGTATGATAAGGTAATGGCGGAGATAACCCGAAGGGGCAGCAGACATTCGGAACATAAATGCGTTATAACCGCGTCGTTCGGCAGTTCGCAGAAAGCGGCGGTGTGCGCTCTCTCGATACTCGAATTAAACGGCATAACCCCCGTTTTTCCGCCCGAAGTGATAAGCGAGGCGCGAGCGGCTGCGGCAAGAATACCGCAAAAAGAATATTCCTCACGGCTCGATCTGAGGGATAAGATAATTTTCACGATAGACGGCGCGGATACCAAGGATATTGACGACGCGATCTCGGTGGAACGCGACGGGGACGGCTACATTCTCGGCGTGCATATCGCGGACGTTTCCCACTATGTCGCGCCGGGCAGTGCGCTCGATGAGGAGGCGCTGCGCAGGGGGACGAGCATTTACTACGCAAACCGCGTTATACCTATGCTGCCGGCAGAGCTTTCAAACGGCATATGTTCGCTTAATCCCAATGAGGACAGGCTTGCATTTTCCTGCATTGCAAGACTTGACGGCAGCGGTAAAATTATCGGATACAGATTTGCGAAAACCGTTATACGTTCGCGCGTAAAGGGAGTTTATTCCGAGATAAACAAACTGCTTGACGGCGGAAATAAATATAATAACAATAATAAATATAATAATAAATATGATAATAACAATAATAATAAATACGATAATAATGATAATAAATATGATAATAACGTTAATGATACGGAAGATGAGGAGTATTGCAGACTTGTACAAAAGTACAGTGAAGTCGCGGAAGTCTTTCCGATAATGACGGAGCTTGCGGACAAGCTTGCGGCTGCGAGGATCGGGAGAGGTTCGCCGCAGATAGAAACTCCCGAGGGGGTACTGTTTATAAATGAAGAGGACGTCTGCGTGGGGGCTGCGCCGTATCAGCGCGGAAAAAGTCAGGAAATAATAGAGGATTTTATGCTGACTGCCAACTGCTGCGCGGCGCGTTTCGGGGAGGAAAACGCGCTGCCGTTCGTCTACCGAGTACACGAGGAGCCCACGCGTGAAAAGACGGATATGCTTTCACAATGTCTGGCAGTGTTGAATATCCCCTGCAATTTTGAGGATATACCGCGTCCGAGGCAGTTAAGCGATATACTTGAAAAGGCACGCGGAACGGATATTCAGCCGATAGTAAACGGTCTTGTGCTGAGGAGTATGTCAAAGGCGAAGTATGATACACAGCCGCTCGGTCATTACGGTCTTGCGCTTGCGGATTACGCGCATTTCACTTCTCCGATAAGACGTTATCCCGATCTTGCGATACACAGGATAATGAGTGATTTTCTGGACGGCATACCCGTTCAGGAGTGTGTCAGGCGGTACGGAAAATTCGCCCCTGCGGCGGCGGAGCGTTCAACGGCTGCCGAGTTGAATGCTATGCAGGTAGAACGCGCCTGCGAGGACTGCTACAAGGCAGAGTATTTAAAGGAGCATATCGGCGAGGAGCGGAATGCGATCATCACCGGTGCGGCGGAGTTCGGCGTATTCGCGGCTATGGAGGACACCTGCGAGGGGCTTATTTCCGTGCGGACTTTAGGCGAGGGGGAGTATTCCTACGACGGTATGATGACGCTGAGGGCGCTCGGCACGGGGCTTTCCCTGCGCGTGGGGGACAAGGTGAGAGTTAAGATATTGAATGCAGATGTCAATAGCGGGAAGGTTGATTTGGAGTTGAGGGGAGTCCTCCCGGACGGGGCAATGCGCCCTCCACATCGTGCGGAGCGGTCAGAACTTGGAAATCGGGCGGTTAAAACTTATTGCGGTAGAAAGCTTTGATTTCACGCTACGCATTTTGGTTGATAATTAGGGGGGGAATCAAGAAAAGGTTTTGGATCAAGCCTTTTCCTTAAAAAGGCTGCCCTCGCGCGGGCGGCGCTTGTCGCCCTCTGCCGTGTGCGGAGCGGTCAAGTTTTGGAAATCGGGCGGTTAAAAATTTCTACGGCGTTTACTTTAATAATCTGTGGGAAAGAAATTTCCGGTTTTTATTTTACGAAGTAAAATAAAAATTGCCGACCGCTTAATGTCGGCAAAGGAAATTTGCTTTCAGCTCAAACGCGGAGCAAAGCGCAGCGTTTGAGCTGGCGTCACGCAAGGGGTGAATTTCAAAACAGTCCGGTGGACTGTTTGGTAAGAGGGAAAGCGCTTGCAAGAGAGCGCTTTCCTTACTATGAAAGGCATTTGTTACAGCTGCCATTTATGGCAGCAGGCGTAAACTAAATTTCTGCTTTAACCTACACGGAATACTATAAAATGTGCTGTTCTCCCCATTGGGGGAGAATAGCTTAAAAATTTTTATCTTTGCCAAAAAATTATGTTTTATTTTATCACTATTGATTTTCTCAAACAACTGTGATATAATATACTTAAAGAGAATTTCGAGGTGGATCAATCAACAATGGACAGAAGTGAATACTACAAGGCGATAGATGAGTTCTGCTTAATGGACGATACATTTATGTCGGCAGTCTTTGACGGCGATAATAAGACGGTCGCGCTTTTGCTGAATATAATACTTAACAGGAGCGATTTTGAGGTCATCGAAGTCATCGCGCAGCGCAGCTATAACAATCTGCTTGACCGCTCAATAAGACTTGACATTTTCGCAAAAGATAGCTCGGGCAAGGTGTACAATATCGAAGTCCAGCGCAACTATGAAGGCGCGGATATTCGCCGTGCGCGGTACAACAGCAGTATGATCGACACCAGACTTTTGAGCCGAGGGCAGAAGTTTTCGGAACTTGCGGACAGCTATGTCATCTTCATAACCGAAAGCGACGTTATCGGCGCAGGTTTGCCATTGTATGAGATAGACCGCGTAGTCAAGCAGACGGGGACATATTTCGGCGACGGCTCGCATATAATATATGTCAACGGTTCGTACGAGGACGATTCGGCGCTCGGAAAACTTATGCACGATTTCAAGTGCAGGAATGCCGAGGATATGAACTATACGCAGATAGCGGACAGAGTGAGGTACATCAAAGAAACCGAAGGAGGTCGGGAGAATATGTGCAAGATTATGGAAGATTTGAATAAGAGAGCGGCGAAAGAGGCGGCTGAAATAGCAGCTAAAGAGGCAAGAAAAGACGAAAGAAGAAAAAATGCTTTGACTATGATAAGAATCGGCAGATTGTCTTTTGAAGAGATAGCTTTGTATTCAGGGCTTACCGTTGACGAAGTCAAGACCCTTGCCGAGGGGGAAACGGCGTAAAAGTATGCGTCAGACAAAAGAGGTCGGGAGAATATGTGCAAGATTATGGAAGATTTGAACAAGAAGGCGGCTAAAGAAGCGGATCACAATGCAAGAAAAAGCAATGCTTTAGCATTGATAAGGATCGGAAAACTGTCTTTTGAAGAAATTGCCGCTTGCATTGGACTTACCGTTGAAGAAGTCAAAACCCTTGCCGAGGGGGAAACGGCGTAACGATCACCGCAATATTAATGGGACTGTGAAGTAAAACAGTCCCATTATTTTTTTGCCTGCATATTTTAAGAAAACTTCTGACGGAGGAGCATTGCAAAATCTGCTGTTCCATTACCAACGCCGAGGAAAAATAATTTAAGAGTGTATTCTCCGCCGTTGGCGGAGGTCCTCCCGGACGGGGCATTTCCGCCCGTCCACGGTGCATATCGCTATAGCTTTATAAATGGGGCGGAGAAAGTTTTTTTCATATTATGCTATTTTCTTTGCGACAGAAAATATAACAAAGATCTTGCAAAACTGCGCGGAATAATATTTTAAAATATGCGCCGCAGGCGCTCCTTGTCTTACCTCTTACATCTTACTTCTTACCTCTTATCTCTTATTTCTAAAAGCGCCGCGTTCTGACTTCTTAGGAAATCAAAAATTGAATTCCGTGAAAATTATGACTTTTCTATTGAAAAAATTGGTAATATGTGTTATAATAAAAAACGAAACAACACCGGCAACAAGTTATACACAAGGAGAATATAAATGGCGGACAGAAGGTTTAATATCGGACTGCTGGCGGCTAATATCACCGACGATTTCAGCAGGCGGTTTTCAAAAGGCGCAATGGAAGGCGCAAAAGAATTTGATGTAAATTTGATAATTTTCCCCGGAAAATATCTCGGCTTACAGCATAAATATCTGCAATATGATACACAGTATGAATATCAGTATAACGTTCTGTTCGACCACGCCGCCGAGGGAAATTTTGATTATCTTATTGCCGCTGTCGGAACTATCGCTTATACTTATGACAACGACCAGAAGAAAGAATTTCTCGACGCTCTGGGAAATACCCCTACGCTTTGCGTTGCGTCGGAAATAGACGGCTATGATTTTTTGCAGTTTGACAATGTTTCCGGCATAACTTCCGCCGTGGACTATCTTGCAAAAACCGGCAGAAAACATATCGCTATGATGGCAGGAGATCTTAACAATCTTGACTGTATACAAAGATATGACGCTTACAGAAAAGCTCTTGAAAAAAATCATCTGGAATTTAAAGAAAGCTATATGGTTTGCGGCGCATTTTCGCAGGAATGTGTCGGCGAAGCAAAGGAACTTATCGAAAAAAATCCGGAGCTTGATGCAATTATCTGCGCTAATGATGTTATGGCATTGACGGTATGTGATGTGCTTAAAGAAAAGGGCATCGAGATAGGCAGGCAGACAGCGGTAGTGGGCTTTGACGATCTTCCCGATTCCGCTCAGTCCGATCCTCCGCTGGCTTCGATAAAAGCAGATGCAGAGCTGCTTGGAAAAAGAGCCGTTGAAAAGGCGGTGAATTTTCTTAAAGGCATAAAAGACAATGCTCATTATATAGATACCGAATTTGTCCCGCGCGCTTCGGCGTTAAAAGAAAATGATCCCGAAAAACCGCAGGAAACGCAGGAAAATTTTCTTGCCCAAAAGCAGGCTTACAAAAAGATCATAGAAAAATATGCTCAAAGATCTCATCTCGATAATATTTTTATAAGAGACGCGCTGATGTTCGGCGGAGATATTAAGGACAGCTATGCAAAAATATTGAAACGCCTTTGCAATGTCGGGGCTATGACGGCGTTTATCTATACGCTGGAAAAGCCTGTAGAACATAATTACGGCGATGTTTTTCCCAAAGAGGCGACCTGGGATCTCAGATCTTACAGCTATGGCGCGGAGGTGTTTACCGTTGAAAATTCGCGTCGGAAAATGACCACTCCGCAGATATTTGACAATGAATATCTTTGCACGAACCGTCAGCATATTTTTATAGCAGCCGATCTCTACACCGCGCAGACCCAATACGGTCTGGCACTTCTCGAACCGAAAGATCCCGATTTTTTTGACGAGCTGGAGCTTGTTACATATCAGCTGAGTTCAGCGGTAAGGACGCTGGATATTTTAAATCGGCAGGAGCGGTTGTTAGACGAGATACACGCTAAAAATCTCGCACTCGATAAAATGTCAAAGATAGACGAGTTGACAAAAGTCTACAATCGGCGCGGTTTTTATCCCGCCGCGGAAGCCCTTATAAATTCCGCTCCGGGGAAAGTATTTTTGATATGCTATGCCGATATGGACGGGCTGAAAATGATAAATGATGTGTACGGTCATGCCGAGGGAGATCTTTCCATAAAAAAGGCTTCCGAATGTCTGTCGGCAATGTTCGGGAAAAATGCCGTTGTCGGCAGAATGGGCGGAGATGAATTTGCGGCGGTAACGCTCAAGACTGACGATATAGACGCGGCTGTGCTTCGGTCGCGCAAAAAAGAATTTGCCGATAATTTTAATACGGCAGGCAAAAAGCCTTATAAATTCGATATTTCTTTAGGCATAGCAGAATGTGAATGTTTTGACAGCTACGACCTTAAAGCGGCAATGGATAAAGCGGACGATCTGCTTTATGTTGAAAAGAATAATAAGAAATTTAAAAAATAAAAGTAAGATGTGTAGGTGGGGAGGTATATTTTTTAGATTGCGTGCAGGCAGATTTCACGATACGCAGTTGTGGTGTAAACGAAGTCGGCATATCAAAAAGGTTTTGGATCAAGCCTTTTCCTCAAAAAGGCTTGCAGGGTCAAGGGACAGCGTCCCTTGTCGTCGCCCGCAGGCGACGAAACACCCCTACCGTCTGCGCTCCGCAAGGGGTGAATTTCAAAACAGTCCGGTGGACTGTTTTGAAAGAGGGGACGACCTGTAAGAGAGGGCGTCCCCTAAGTATGGGCGGTATAAATTTTCTCTCCGCCATTTATGGCGGAGGGGAATATTTTCTTTGTTTAAAAATATCCATGGACAAAGAGCTGTTCTCCCCCAATAGGAGAGAATAGCAGTTAAATTATATCCGCAATATTT
>CANRDT010000044.1 GCA_947629455.1 uncultured Ruminococcus sp. | reverse complement strand
ATTTTTATATCGGGCAGCAAAACTTTTCCAATTTTACCACATATAAACAGTATTTAATGTTATAATTGAGAATTAAAAGATAGCTTGAACAAAATCTGAACGATTCCGTTTCACTGAATTTATTATAGCACCATTCCTGTTGTTTGTCAATAACATTTCAAGCGTTTTATAAAAATTTGTGCAATCTGACGAAAATCAAACCCCTGATTAGGTATTATTAACAAAACATTAACTGAAAAATTCCGGCGCACAAATCAAGTTCAGATGAACCCCGTGAACGTTCCCTCAACCTATGTCATAATTATAAACCTATTTATCAGGAATGTCAATAGCCTTTCTCATTTTTGTATATTTTGACGAAACATTTTGTTAATTTGACGTAAATTATAGCAGAAATCTTTCCCGCACGGAGGAAATATGTTTAGCTTATTTAACCATATGTGAAAAGTGTACAAAAAATGCGTGCGGAATATTACATACAAGCTATTGACAAACCCCAGATATAGTGGTATAATAATACTTGCAGCACAACAGGTGCGATTTGACGTGATACGCCGCGCACGCTGCGATCGTAAAGTTGACTTATCATTTTAAATAGAAAGAGGTTTTTGTTATGGTAAATGTAAATGTTGTAAAAGGCGAACTTTCTCAGGCGGAGATAAACGCTTATGTCGCAAGGGCGCACGAGCTTTATCCCCACAAGCCGATCGAGGCTATCGACCTCAGCGTGGACGGCGATTATGTCGACGTTGAATATCATTTCTCCGACGTTCCTTTCCAGAGAATCCGCAGGATCACAGGCTATCTGGTAGGCACGATCGACCGTTTCAACAACGCAAAACGCGCGGAAGTCGAGCAGAGAGTAAAGCACAGCGTCAGCGCGTGATATTCGGCAGTTTGCTACATCGGGCGGCTTTCGGTCGCCCCTTTTATTTTGTATTTTAGTACGATTTTTTGTACTGTTGTCGAAAGGACGGGCGCAGATGGCAAGATTTTATCCGCTGTTTTCCTCCAGCAAGGGAAATTCGGCATACATAGGCAACGAGGATTCGGGAATACTCATAGATGCCGGAGTGTCCTGCAAACGGCTTGCCGACGCACTTTCCGAGCGCGGAATACCGATGTCGGCGGTGAGGGGAGTGTTCATAACGCACATACATTCCGACCATATCGCAGGATTGAAAACGCTCACAAAGAAGTACCGCATACCCGTTTACGCCCAGCGTGTCAATCTTGAAATACTTTCGTCGGAGGACAAGATAGCGGTCGGGACGGAGCTTTTCTGTATGGAGGACGGCGCGGCGGCAGCAGGGGATTATGCGGTGGAGCATTTTGAAACGCTGCACGATGTTCCGGCAAGCTGCGGCTATAAAGTCACCTGCCCTGACGGCAAGGTGGCAGTGACCTGTACCGATCTCGGAAAGGTGACAGATACCGTTCGGGAAAATCTCGTTTCGGCGGATATGGTTCTTCTCGAATCAAATTACGATGTAAAAATGCTGCGCAGCGGTTCTTATCCCTATCAGCTAAAGCAGCGTATAGCTTCGTCGGTGGGGCATCTTTCAAATGACGACTGCGCGGTGCAGCTTAAAGACCTTGCCGCCTCGGGGGTCTGCCGTTTCGTGCTGGGACATCTCAGTCAGGAAAACAACACGCCTGCCGTCTGCGAACAAAGCGCGCTTTCGGCTCTTTCGGGATTGGTGCGCGGTCGGGATTATACTCTGGACGTTGCGCCGCCCTGCGGTTTTTCAAAGGCGGTGATCTTCTGATACATATTAATATTGTAGCTGTCGGTAAGCTGAAAGAGAAATATCTCCGCGACGCCTGCGAGGAATATGTCAAGCGGTTGGGCGCGTTCTGCCGAATTTCCGTAGTGGAGCTGACTGAGAGCCGCCTGTCGGAATCTCCCTCCGATAAGGAGACAGCCGCCGCGCTTGCTGCCGAGGGAAAGGCTATGGAGCGGTATTTTTCGCAGAAAGGGGCGTACAATATCGCGATGTGTATAGAGGGGGAGCAGCTTTCCAGTCCGCAGCTGTCCGAGCGGCTGACCTCCTGCGGTGTGAACGGCTATTCCTCCGTGAATTTCTTTATAGGGTCGTCTTTCGGGCTTTCGGAGGATATAAAGAGCAGCTGTCAGCTGCGGCTGTCGATGTCAAAGCTCACATTTCCTCATCAGCTTGCAAGGGTAATGCTGCTCGAGCAGGTATACCGTTCTTTCCAGATCGCGGCGAATACGAGGTATCATAAGTGAAATTTTCAAGCTAAAAAGGACTTCCGCACGGGAAGTCCTTTGTTTTGCTTTACGTTCTATATAGTATCAGCCGTTGAGCCTTGACTCGAGAGCGTCAAGCTGTGCCGTGATCTCGGCAGGGAGCTTGTCGCCGAACTGCTTGTAGAACTCTCTCAGCTCCGCTACTTCGTCTTTCCACAGATCCTTGTCGACTGCCAGCAGCTTTTTGAGCGTCTCTTCGGTCACCTCGTCCTCGATACCCGTCGTGTTGATGTCCTCAGGCTTGGGGAGATAGCCGATAGCGGTCTCGTCCGCGCCGACAGTACCCTCGCACCTCTTGATGATCCAGTCGAGAACTCTCATATTGTCGCCGAATCCCGGCCACATAAAGTTGCCGTCATCGTCTTTCTTGAACCAGTTGACGTTGAAGATCTTGGGAGCCTTGTCGCCGAGCTTTTTACCCATTTCGATCCAGTGCGCCCAGTAATCGCCCATATGATAGCCGCAGAAAGGCTTCATAGCCATAGGATCGTGACGGAGAACGCCTACTGCGCCGGTAGCGGCAGCGGTAGTTTCGGAAGATACAGCCGAACCGATGAACGTTCCGTGATCCCAGTCAAACGCCTGATATACCAGCGGAGTGGTCTTTGCACGTCTGCCGCCGAATATCATAGCGGAGATCGGCACGCCCTGCGGATTATTGAACTCGGAGGAAATGCAGGGGCAGTTCTCGGCAGGAGCGGTAAATCTCGAGTTGGGGTGAGCGAGCTTGTTGCCCTGCGCCACATACTCGGGACCGTTTACCTTTGCGCCCTTCCATTCGGTAGCATTGACGGGAGGATTCTTGTCAAGACCTTCCCACCACGGGGTCATATTGTCGTTGTTGATAGCGACATTCGTGAAGATCGCATTCTTCTTGGTAGATGCAAGCGCGTTGAAGTTGGACTTTGCATTCGTTCCGGGGGCAACTCCGAAGAATCCGTTTTCGGGATTGATAGCGTACAGTCTGCCGTCCTCGCCCGGCTTGAGCCATGCAATATCGTCGCCGACCGTCCATACCTTATATCCCTGCTCGGTGTAGCAGGCGGGAGGGATAAGCATTGCGAGATTTGTCTTTCCGCAGGCGGAGGGGAAAGCGGCGGTTATGTACTTGACTTCGCCGTCGGGCTTTTCAACGCCGAGTATAAGCATATGTTCAGCCATCCAGCCCTCGTTCTTGCCCTGGAATGAGGCTATTCTCAGCGCAAAGCACTTCTTGCCGAGCAGAACGTTTCCGCCGTATGCGGAGTTGATCGACCAGATAGTGTTGTCCTCGGGGAAGTGTACGATATATCTCTTCTCGGGATCGATGTCGGCTTTTGAATGAAGTCCTCTTACGAAGTCGTCGGAGGTATCTCCCAGATTCTCAAACGCCTTTGCGCCCATTCTTGTCATAATATCCATATTGAGAACGACATAGATAGAGTCGGTCAGCTCAACGCCCACTTTCGCAAGGGGAGAGCCGATAGGTCCCATTGAATAGGGGATAACGTACATCGTTCTGCCTTTCATTACGCCGTCGTACATCGGGGTAAGCTTTGCGTACATCTCTTCGGGATCGCACCAGTTATTGGTAGGACCTGCGTCCTCCTTTTTCTTGGAGCAGATAAAAGTCCTGTCCTCTACTCTTGCAACGTCGTTCGGCAAAGTTCTGTGATACAAACAGCCGGGATATTCGTCCTGATTCATTTCGATCATTTCGCCGGTAGAAATAGCCTCCTGACGGAGCGACTGGAGCTGCTCGTCCGAGCCGTCGATCCATACGACCTTGTCCGGCTTGGTCAGAGCGATCATTTTATCTACCCAAGCGTTTACATTCGGGTTTTTGGTAAGACTTGCCATAATTAATAACTCCTCTCGTGTTTCTGTTATAAGCTTATGCTTAAAATACATTATACCTCATCGCCGGGTATTTGTCAACAGTTTAATTGTTAATAAATTGACCGCGTTTTGCAGGGAGAAAACATAAATTATTCAAAAATCGGCTTTGCAAGAGCAAATTTTCGCGCGTTATTGGCATTTTGTGAATATTTATAAAAATTATCCTGCAAAGGCTGAATGTGACGGCGGAAAATTATTTCTACCAAAGGAACAAAAATTTAAAACGGCGGCGGTGTTTTTTATGCAGTCTGACGGCGGGGAGATTTTTTAAGAAAATTTCAATATCCGCGCGCTGTAAAATGTCCACAAATAAACAAAAACAATATCCCGAAAATATGTAAAATATACACAAGAAAAATTTAAAACGCCCCCGAAAACGCGCATTTGCAAAAGCAAAAAAGCCAAAGTATAATAATACCGAGGAGAGTGATATTATGAAAAACAGATCTGATAAAAGCCGCACGCTGCTAATGCTTTCGCTGTCGGCAATGTTGGCGGCTATGGTGTTTGTAATGACGGCGTATGTTCACGTCCCGACGGGGCGCGGCTATACCCACGCAGGCGACGGGATCATCTTTCTTGCCGCGTCGCTGCTGCCGACTCCGTATGCTGTGGCGGCAGGGGCTGTGGGCGCGGCTCTGGCGGACGGTCTGAGCGGATTCGTTATCTGGATACCTGCGACTGTCATAATAAAAGGACTTACCGCGCTGTTTTTTACAAGCAAGAGCGACAAGATCATAAATACGCGCAATATCATCGCGCTGCTGCCGTCGCTTGTCCTTTGCGTGGTGGGATATTCCCTTTATGACGGTATCGTTATCGCAGGAAAATTCTCAGCCGCGGCAATAGCGGCAGGCTTTGCCCAGACACCTGCCTACTGCGTGCAGATAATTGCAAGTTCCATATTATATATACTGCTCGGCAAAGGTCTTGACAAAGCAGGTATAAAAAAGAAGATACCTGTCGCAAAAAAGATAGACACGGAAATCAATTTTTAAATTTTATGTAAGCATTTTATATATTTTACTTGTCAATGCAGACTATTGGGCTATTTTTCCTCCGCCGCAGGCGGAGGAAAAATAATTTAATGTTATATTTTTCGCCTTCGGCGGAAAATATAACAAAAATTTTGAAAAACTGCGCGGAATAATATTTTAAAATATGCGCCGCAGGCGCACCTTGTCTTACCTCTTACATCTTACTTCTTACTTCTTACCTCTTATCTCTTACTTCTAAAAGCGCCGCGTTCTGATTTCTTCGGAAATTAAAAATTGATTTCCATAAAAGATAGACGCCAAAGCTTGACTTGACGTGCAAAAAATAGTATACTATAAACATACTATTTAATTGACAGGAAGTGCGGCTATGAAAAAATATGCCCTTGTAACGGGCGCAAGCTCGGGAATAGGACGCGAGATAGCAAAACAGCTTGACGCTATGGGATTTAACGTCATTCTCAGCGCAAGGCGGACAGACAGGCTCGAACAGCTTAAAAGCGAGTTAAAAGGCGATACGGTGATACTCCCTGCCGATCTTTCCGATCGTGCGCAGTGCTATGAGCTGCACAGGGCGGCGTCGCAGTACAATGTAAAGGTGCTTGTCAATAACGCCGGATTCGGACTGCTGGGAGAATTTGAAAAGACCGATCTTGACCGCGAGATAGAGATGATCGACCTCAACTGTACGGCGGTGCATATACTCACCAAGCTTTTTCTGCGCGATTTCAGGGAAAAGGACAGAGGTTACATTCTCAATGTTTCATCGAGCGCGGGACTTATGAGCGGAGGGCCTGAAATGGCTGCCTACTACGCCACCAAAAGTTATGTCACCTCGCTTACTTGTGCGATAAACGAAGAACTGCGCGTCCGCGGCAGCAGGGTGCAGGTATCGGCGTTGTGTCCCGGTCCCGTGAACACCGAATTTAACGATGTTGCAGGCTGTCGGTTCTCGCTTGAAAGCATTTCCGCGCAGGAGTGCGCACGCGAGGGTCTGAGCGGACTTTTCGGCAGGAAGATGATAATCGTTCCCGGCGCGGTGATAAAACTCGGCACGGCGGCGGCAAGGCTCGTTCCCAAGCGCGTACTGCTTGCCTGCACCGGTGCGATACAGAAGAAAAAGGAAATGTGAGTTTTTGGCACGGAATTCAATTTTATAAGAGTGTTTTTGGTCTTGTAATTATATTCTGACCGATCAGACAAGATTTTTGTTATATTCTCCGCCTGCGGCGGAGAATATAACATTAAATTATTTTTCCTCCGCCGTTGGCGGAGGAAAAATAACCCAATAGTCTGCATTGATAAGTAAAATATATAAAATGCTTACATAAAATAAAAAAATTGATTTCCGTGAGTTTTCCGCACGTTGATTTCATAAATTTTTACATAACAAAATTTTGATATTTAGATTGTATATTTAGCACAAGAAAACGTTATCATTTTTGTTTATTAATACGATTGCGAATTTGTTAAATTCCTGTTATAATGAATGTATACTTAAATGTATACGATTTTCAGGGTGAAAATTGTTTACTATTTTTAGAAAGGAAGTTTTCTGTTATGAAGATTACAAAAGTATTTGCAGGCATGGCTGCCGCAGCTCTTGCCGCAACAACACTGGCTCTTTCTGCAAGCGCGGCGGAGCTTGAAATGACCGGAACAAGCGTTACAATGAACGACAGCGGTATCCGTGTAAATGTTTATAATCCTTGGGGCGGCGACGACACTCACGCAGTACCCAGCATGGAGGGACTTGACGGCGCTACTCAGATCGACATTAAAGTTAAGGTTACAGGCGTTGACGCTGTAGGTTCTTTCAATATGGTCGTTGTTGGCGCTACTAACGATGACGCCGGCACACTTGCATATTGGAAAGAGGGAGACGCTGCTAACACAGGTAACTGCGGAAGCGTACCCGTTGAAGTAACCGCTGACGGCGAGTACACTGTATCGTTGTAACCGTCAAAAGATCCGCACCTTTACAAAATTCCATCCTTGTAGTAAAATAGGAAGCAGAAAAAATACAGGGA
>CANRDT010000043.1 GCA_947629455.1 uncultured Ruminococcus sp. | reverse complement strand
CGAAATACCCCTGCCGCCTGCGTCCGCAAGGGGTGAATTTCTAAACAGTCCGGTGGACTGTTTAGAAAGAGGGGACGACCTGCAAGAAGGGCGTCCCCTAAGTTTGGGCGGTATTTCTTTCTGCCGACGCTTGCGGAGGCTGCGACGCAGCTATTGCCGAAAATATTGCGTAATAACAACTTGCGGAGCATATCTTACCTCTTTTCTCTAACCTCTTACTTCTAAAAGCTTACTTCTAAAAGCTTACCTCTTCGGAAATCAAAAATGGATTTCCGTGCGAATCAACTCATCGGTTGACTTTCGCAATGGCTTATGATATAATGATAGATAACATAAAGCCGTTGACTAAAAAACTATTTTGCATGGCGTCGGCTGATAATAAAAATATAAAGGAAGATACAAAATGATAAAAACAGCGAAAATTAAATATCCCTTATAATTGTGACCCCAAAAAATCAGGTGATCAAACTGCCGAAAGGAGAGGACTATGGCTTATCCTAAACCGCTTTCAGAAAAATCTATCAAAAAACTGCTTGAACCGTGGGAACCGCATACTGTGGAAGTCCTGCATACATATTACGAGGCGTTTGCAAGGCTCTACGGCGTTATCCAATTAAAAGATGCGTGGAAAATATTCAAAAATTTTGAGCCGAAGATCCACAAGAAACAGTTTATCGAATTTTCAAATATTGCGCGCCGTGAAAATGTGCCGTACTATGTTTTTGAGATAAACGAGCTTTATTCCGAGGAAAAGCCGATAGATACCGAGAGATATATTGTCAATAAAACAATAATTTCGCCGGGGTACGGCAAATACAGTAGCTTTTACGTACTTGAAGAATATCAATATGGAAAGCCGTTTTACTCGGGATCCGATCTGCTTGAAGTTGCCGCCCACCGTCTGTATGACAAGGAACTCAGGGAATTTGTGGACAATTTGACTTTTACGAAAGGCGAACACGCGGGAAAGCGTTTTGCAGATACCGTTATAATTACGGAAATTGAGCAGTCGTTGATCGATCATTACAGTAAAATGCCGTCGAAAGCAAAGGAAATTTATGATAAGGCGAATGTTACGGTCGCTGAAAAATTTATGAACGTAATGACCAATTGGATCGAATTTTCGATCGGCTCCTCTTTTTCTATGATAGAGGATTTTATGGACAATATCGGCTTTGAATTTCAGTCGAAGGAACAGGTGGACGAATTTTTCTCGCTTATTCAGGATTTTCAAAACAAGTCCCACTTGTGGGCAAACCGCGGTTTTACGCCGCAAGAACTGTATCGCGCTATGGCAAAGGAACACGGACAGCGTCCGCAGATCATCAGCTTTGGTCCGGGGATCCGCAAAGCGATACTCGACGGGGATATTGACCGTCAGGAACTGATAGAACAAATAAAAGCTATGGGGTTTGATGTGGAAGACCAATAAACATCTGACAGCTATATTCTTACTTCTTTTTCTTACATCTTACCTCTTACTTCTAAACGCTTACTTCTTACATCTTATTTCTTATCTCTTATCTCTAAATGCTTACCTCTAAACGCTTACCTCTTACTTCTAAAAAGGAGCTCTTCTTAATGTCATTTTTAAAAAGAACATGGGCGGAGATACACCTTGACCGCCTTGATCTTAATCTCGAAAATTTCAGGCGGCTGCTGCCGCGCGGAACGAAACTTATGTGCGTGGTGAAAGCCTCCTGCTACGGTCATTCCGACCTGGCAGTGTGTCCGCATCTTCAGGAAAAAGGCGTGGATATGTTCGCGGTGTCAAATGTTCAGGAAGCCGTTCATCTGCGTAAAATGGGCATTGACGGAGAAATACTTATACTCGGATATACTCCGCCCGAGGCTGCACTGCCGCTTGCGGAATACGATATTATCCAGACCGTTACCGAGACGGAATATGCGTTCAGCCTTGCCGAGAATCTCACGGACGGCAGGAAAATTCGCTGTCACACCGCCATAGATACGGGAATGTCGCGGATAGGACTTCACGGCTCGGCGGACGAGATCGCAGCCGAATATGCAAAGATAGCCGCAGCGGAGGGCATTATTGCGGAGGGAATTTTTACCCATTTCGCAGCGGCGGACAGTCCCGACAATGACGACAAGGCGTTCACGGCGCGGCAGGCGGAAAAATTTGCACAAGTACGCCGCAGTATCGAAAAGCTTACGGGCAAACCGCTCAAAGAGGCGCACTGCCTTAATTCTGCCGGAGCGGTTTACGGCGCGGACAGCACGAGCACTATCGCAAGACTGGGGATAATCCTCTACGGACTTATGCCCGACCCTGCCAATCCTCTTCCGTTTGAGCCGCTGCCCGTTATGGATCTCAGATCGGTCGTTTCGCAGGTAAAGGATATTGATAAAGGCGTATCGGTCAGCTACGGCAGGACTTTCACTGCAGACAGGAAAATGCGTATCGCGACTGTTTGCTGCGGCTATGCGGACGGTTATCCGCGTTCCCTTTCAAACAAGGGGTATGTTCTTATACGCGGCAGGCGTGCGCCGATCGTCGGTCGGGTATGTATGGATCAGTTTATGTGTGATGTTTCGGATATTGACGGCGTTCGTTCGGGCGATGTCGTCACGCTTATCGGCAAGGACGGTGATGAGAGCATAACTGCCGACGGCATTGCGGCTCTTACAGGTACTATCGGCTACGAGATCGTCTGCGGTATTTCCTCACGCGTGCCGAGGGTAGTTTTTGAGAATGACGGGAAAATAAAAGGGGAAGAGCATGTTTAGAAGTAAGAGGTAAGAGAACAGAAGTAAGAGCAGCTATCAAACTTTGATTTCACACTCCGCACTTATGAAGAAAACAAAGTTTGAATATTAAAAAGGTTTTCGCTCCAGCCTTTTCCTTAAAAAGGCTGGCGGGGTCGAGGGGCAGAGCCCATCGTCGCCGTCCGCAGACGGCGAAATTCCCCATACGGAGGCGCTCTGAAAAGGGTGAATTACCAAACAGTCCGGTGGACTGTTTGGTAAGAGGGAAAGCGCTTGCAAGAGAGCGCTTTCCCTACTATGAAAGGCATTTGTTATCGCCGCCGTTTACGGCGGCAGCTATATACTAAAACGCTATTTTCCCCAAGGGGAAAACAGCATTATCTAAAACTTCCGCTTGCGGCGGAGGGCATAGCCCTTGGAAATAAGGTGGTTAAGATAATCTGACATCAGGTTATTCTCCCCTTCTGTGGAAGAATAGCCCATTTTCAGTGTTGTTTTCCCCCAACGGGGAAAATAACACACTGTATAATATCTTATTAATTTAGTAAAAGACTCCCACGATAAAAGAACACACATTAAAAAGCTGCTGCCCCCTCGCTATTGGCGAAGGGGCAGTTTATTCTCCGCCGCAAGCGGCGGAGAGAAAGTTCACATCAACCTAACTCAGGGGACGCCCTCTCTTGCAGGTCGTCCCCTCTTTCAAAACAGTCCACCGGACTGTTTTGAAATTCACCCCTTGCGGAGCGCAGACGGCAGGGGCTTTCGCCGTCTGCGGACGGCGACAAGGGACGCTGTCCCTTGACCCTGCAAGCCTTTTTTAGGAAAAGGCTTGACCGAAAACCTTTTTAATATGCCGACTTCATTTTCTCCACAACTGCGGAGGGTGAGATCATACAGCGGAGCAACTCTTCCGCTCACTTCTTTACCTTACTCACAACCATAGTCACCGTGAAAAAGAACACCGCAAAGATCATCTCTACAGCCATATACCCCAACACCTGAGAACTATCGAACGCGCCGCCCATTATCGTATCGTTCGCCTTGACATACCAGTAGGCAGGCAGGAATCTTCCCGCCATAAGCACACTCTCCGAAAGTACCGACATCTCCACAAATATTCCGCAGAGAAAACTCATTCCCAGACTGATTATCTGCGTTATCAGATTCAGCGCGGTCTCCCCGGGAGAAAATTCCGAAATGAACATCGCTGCCGAAAGACAGACCAACGCGAATATAAAACTGTTCAGAGATGTGAAAACTATCTGCGCCGAGGTCATCTCTTTGCCGAACAGCAGTATGCCGCATACGTTAAATATCAGCCACAGCACGGTAACGACTATTACACTGCCGAGAAACATCTGCAAGGTGTAGACAGTCCGCTTTAACCCCGAACAATCGGTGCGGCTGCGGATACTTTTGCCGTTCATAACGTTCGTCACCTCGCAGATCACATACAGCACCACCGCGATCATAACGTAAGCCAGATAACGGTAATAGTAAACCGATTTGTCGGTTTTGCTGCCGCTGAGATCCACATACTCCGCACGCGCTTTGCCCGAAAGCAGACTATCCGCTTTTTCTATCGCCGCGGTGAGTTCCTCCCCTGCTGCGCGGCAGCTTATGACCGTACCTACATAACTATCAAGCTCCTGCCGCATTATCGCCTCGGCATATCCGTCGTGCATATGATAATTTTCAAAAAGACCGTCCGTTTCGCCTTGTCCGAGCGCGCTGCCGTAGCCCTCCTTTATCGACATAACATAGTCCGCCCGTCCGTAGTAGAGCGCGTCGGTTATCACGTCCTTGTCCTTTTCAAGAGCGACGAGCTTATGCTCCTTTTTTAGATGCTCCACAAGTGCGCGGCTCTCGGGAGAATCGTCCTCGTCAAATACGCATATATCCAGCCGCGTTTTGGAAAATTCGCCTGCGCCGCCCCCTGCCGTGCTCGGCATAAATACCGCAAGCGTCAGAAAGACCGCAAGATAGATAAACGCCGTGCTGAGTTTCTTTTTCAGGACTTTCATATATACATTAAATACTTGCATATTTTCTTCTCCTTGTCAGAAGTATTCCCACCGTGCAGAAAACCGCGCTCATCGCTATCATCTCCGTAAACTTATACATAAACCTGACGTGGTCGCCGAAAAGTCCCAGACAGTAAATGCTGTCGGAAATGACCGCCGCAGGATTTAGCTCGTTCACCCACGGAGCTTTCTCGGCGAGTATGCTTTTCATATTCCCCACCATAAGACCGCTCAGGAAACAGGCGAACATAGTGACCGCCATAGACAGCGACATTTTCACACTGCTGCTCAGGCGGCTGACCGAGCCGATCGCAAAGCCTGCCGAAACGCCGAGCATTCCGCCGACTGCCGAGGAGATGTATACAAGCGGCAGTTCGCTGCCGAAATCGACTTTCAGGACAAACGCGAAAAATGATACGCAGATGATCATACAAAGCGTCTGGAGTATGTACGCGCCGAAAATATCAGCCGTGAGCATTCTCCATTTGGGCGCGGGGGAAACGCATTTTTTCGCCCCGAGCGCGGAAAGATTTGCCTGATTCTCTGTCCCGATATTCAGTCCCAGCAAAGCCCCGTAAAGCGCAGCCATAGCGATAAGATTGTAAAAATACTGCGTATAATTGTCGGTATTTCCGCTCGTGACGCTTTTGGACTTGACCGTGTCATATTCCGCTGACAGCGAGGCAACGACATTTTCAAGCGCCTGCGGAGATTCCTTTGCGGTATCTTTGACAAGCTTTTCGTAAACGCTGTACTGACCGACAAACATCGAGAGTATAGTTTCCTCCAATCCGTTTGACGCAACGCGCAGAGAAATTCCGCCGTCAAGCGTGATGATACCCTTTACTTTTTGCTTTTCAAGCATATCGAGAGCCGTCTGCTCGTCGGTATAGGTTATATCCAGAATATCCTCTCCCGATTCGTCGAGCGCGTCGGTAACGGACTTGAATATTCCGTCCTCCTGCGAGCCCGTCACCGCCACGGGTATGGGGTCGCTCTTAGTCTCCATTTCATAAAGACCGCCGAACGCCATTTTGAAAAAGCAGCCCAGTACAAGCGGAAAGAGCATAAGCCAGAACAGCAGATCTCTGCGGCGGACATGTACCTTTATAAAGTATTTCAGATCGTGTAAAAACATCGTTACTCCTTATCCCGCAGTTCTTTGCCCGTGATCTCGAGGAAAACGTCGTTGAGAGTGGGGAGCTGCGTATATATCTCGCCCGATACCGCGTCGTACTTCTGCAATATTTTCAGCACGTCAAAAAGATTATGTTTTCCGCCCGAACAGCTGACAGTCAGTTTTTCTCCGTCATAATCGGTCTTATAGACGGCAGGCAGGCTGTCTATTTCCGTTCTGACCTCCTGCGGCAGTTCGTACATCATAACAATTATCGTTTCGGTATTCTTTATGATCTTTTTAAGCTCCTCGCTCGTTCCCTCCGCGATATTCCTGCCCTTGTCGATTATCGCTATACGGGAGCATATCTGTTCCACCTCTTCCATATAGTGGGAGGTATATATCACCGTCGCGCCCTTGCGGTTGAGTTCCTTTATCCCCTCGAGTATTTTATTTCTGCTCTGCGGATCGACAGCGACAGTCGGTTCATCAAGGATAATAAGCTTTGGTTCGTGGGCGATACCGCAGGCGATATTCAGTCTTCTGCGCAGACCTCCCGAAAGTTTTGGCGGAAAGAATTTCACAAAATCCTCAAGTCCGACAAATTCCACCGCATTATCCACGCAGCGTTTTCGCTCCTCCTTATCCCGTATATACAATCCGCAGAAGTAGTCGATATTCTCATAGACCGTCAGTTCGTTGAACACTGCGACCTCCTGCATTATCACGCCGATCTGTTTTTTTATGTCATAGCTGACGGGCGTCATTTTTTTGCCGAAGATCTCTATATTTCCCTTTTCATATTCAAGAAGAGAAAGCAGGCAGTTAATGGCGGTAGTCTTGCCCGAGCCGTTCGGACCGAGCAGTCCGAATATTTCGCCCTCTTTTATTTCGAGATCGAGATGATCGAGGGCGATGAGATCGTTATAGCGTTTTACCAGATCGTTTATTTTCACCACGGTATTTTCCATATTATTTTCCTTTCCCGGTTTTCCGACCGAAGTTTTTTGTATCATCATCTATCATTGCCTGAGTCATTACCTTAATTATATCACAGCGGATATATCCCCGTAAAGTGTCGTTAGTCAGAAAAAATAGTGACAATTGTCATTTAGAGGTAAGAGGTAAGAAGTAAGAGCAGCTCCGCAGGCTGATTTCACGATACGCAGTTGTGTTGAAAACGAAGTTTGCATATTAAAAAGGTTTTGGATCAAGCCTTTTCCTCAAAAAGGCTTGCAGGGTCAAGGGACAGCGTCCCTTGTCGCCGCCCGCAGGCGGCGAAAGCCCCCTGCCGTCTGCGCTCCGCAAGGGGTGAATTTCTAAACAGTCCGGTGGACTGTTTAGAAAGAGGGGACGCCCTGTAAGAGA
>CANRDT010000042.1 GCA_947629455.1 uncultured Ruminococcus sp. | reverse complement strand
TGTCCGCCTTTTTGCGCTGCATTTTGAAATCCGTTATTCTCCCAATGAGGAAAATAACCAGAAAGTCCTATAAAAAATTGCAAAATGTTCTGTGCGCATTTTGTCATATAAGCATTTGCGCGATCTTTGCCGCAGTTTCGAGCGGCGTTGTGTCCCCCGATACGATGAGCGACGAATTTTTGCGATAGAGAGGTCTGCGCGCGTCGTAACGTTCTTTGAGCTGCTCTTTGGTGGAATTGAAAGCTATCGGGCGGCTTTTGTCGTTTTTTATGCGCTGATAGCAGATGTCAAAGGGGACGTCGATAAAGACGGTGACTCCGTTTTCCGCGGCGATACGGGCATTTTGTTCGCTGAGCAGTGCGCCGCCGCCTGTGGCTATGACCGCGCCGCTTTTTCCGAGCGTTTTGAGCGAATCCGTTTCCAGTCTGCGGAAAAATTCCTCGCCGTCGCTTTGAAATATTTCGGATATGCTTTTGCCCTGAGTTTTTTCGATATGATCGTCCAGATCGATAAAGTTCCTGCCGAGTTTTTTTGCCAGCAGTCTGCCGATAGTGGATTTGCCGCAGCCCATAAATCCGCATAAAAATATCGTTTTCATATAATGCCTCCGTTTTGTTTTTGGTAAAATATCAGCTTTATCCGTATTATAGCATATTCGGAGGGAGATTTCAAGGGGAACATTTAGATGTAATTAAGAGTAGCTCCGCATTATGATTTCAAGCGCTGAAGCTTGTTTGATAAGCAGAGGGGAAAATCAAAAAGGTTTTCGCACCAGCCTTTTCCTTAAAAAGGCTGGCAGGGTCAAGGGACAGCGTCCCTTGTCGCCGTCCGCAGACGGCGAAAGCCCCTGCCGTCAGCGTCCGCAAGGGGTGAATTTCAAAACAGTCCGGTGGACTGTTTTGAAAGAGGGGACGACCTGCAAGAAGGGCGTCCCCTGAGTATGGGCGGCATTTGCTACAGCCGCCATTTATGGCGGCAGCTACGAACCTATTACCGAAAATATCGCGCCTGATAAATAATAAAAGCTGTTTTCTTGCAAACGGTGGATAATTTATCCCCCGAGAATATCTCTAAAAAACATAAAATTGATTTCCGTGAGTTTTTCCACTTTTACTTGCAATGTTGCCGATAATATGTTACAATAAACTTAACCACTTAAAATCTGCGGTGGCTGCCGCTTTGAAAAGGAGAATCTTTATGAATCACGATCCGCGCTCTTGCGTTCTCTGGTATGATAAACCTGCCGAAAACTGGGATCAGGCACTCCCCCTCGGAAACGGCAGGATAGGCACTATGGTCTTTTCCGATCCGATAAATGAAAAGATCCAGCTTAACGAGGATTCCGTCTGGTCGGGGGGTTCGCGCCTGCGAAATAACGCCTCGGCTCTGCCTAACCTTGAAAAGGTCAGAAAACTCCTCCTCGATGAAAATATCCCCGAGGCTGAAAAGATCGTTATGGACGCTTTCTGCGGCACGCCTTTCAATCAGCGCCATTATATGCCGCTCGGCGATATTGAAATATCCCATACCGATCTTAGTAACGCGCAGTTTAAACGCCGCTCTCTCGATCTTTCAACGGCGGTCTGCGTGACGGAATATTCCGCAAAAGGCAGGGAATACGTCCGCGAGGCGTTCGTGTCCGAGCCTGATCAGGTCTTTGTTATGAAAATATCCTGCTCCGAACCTGACGGCATAAACCTTAAAATAAAAATGGACGGCAGAGACGATTACTTTGACGACAACACCCCCACGGACGACAATACTATCATCTTCCGCGGCGGCTGCGGCTCGGAGGACGGTATAAACTTCTCCGCCTGCCTGAAAGTCATAGCCGACGGCGGAAAAGTCTGCCGTTTCGGCAGCTTTCTTGTATGCGAGAACTGCGCGGAAGTTATCCTCATTCTCGGCGCACAGACAAGCTACCGTCATACCGATCATCTCGGTCAGGCGGTGTATGACGTTTCGGCTGCCGCGGAAAAGACCTACCGTCAGCTCAAAGAAGATCATATAAAAGATCATTGCGCTCTTTACGGAAGATGTGATATTTCTCTGGAGGATAACAGCGAGGGCGGCAGTGCGCTTGCAACGGATAAACGCCTTGAAAGAGTGCGCGAAGGCGGCAGAGACAATAAACTTATGGAGATGTATTTCAATTTCGGAAAATATCTGCTTATTGCCGCGAGCCGCGAGGGAACTCTGCCTACTAATCTTCAGGGTATCTGGAATAAGGATATGTGGCCTGCGTGGGGCTGCAAATTCACGGTAAATATCAATACCGAAATGAACTACTGGGGCGCGGAGATATGCGGACTCGGTGAACTGCATACACCGCTGTTTGACCATATCGAGAGAATGAGACCTAACGGCAGAGTGACCGCAAAGGAGATGTACGGCTGCGGCGGATTCGTCTGCCACCACAATACCGATATATGGGGCGATACCGCTCCGCAGGATCTGTGGATGCCCGGCACTCAATGGCCTATGGGCGCGGCGTGGCTGTGCCTGCATCTGTGGGAGCATTACAAATTCACGCAGGACAAAGGATTTCTTGACGAGAAATATGATACTATAAAAGAATCCGCGCAGTTTTTTGTGGATTTTCTTATAGAGGATAAAAAGGGCAGACTGGTGACTTGCCCGTCCGTATCTCCCGAAAATTCATATCTCACATCGGGCGGAGTACAGGGAGCTTTGTGCGTCGGACCGTCTATGGACAGTCAGATCATCACCGAGCTCTTCACGGCGGTGATAGAATCCTCGGAGATACTTGGCAGGGATAAGGATTTTGCGGAAAAGCTCAGGGGAATGAGGGCACGCCTGCCGCAGCCGGAGATCGGCAAGTACGGTCAGATAAAGGAATGGGCGGAGGACTACGACGAGGTAGAACCCGGTCACAGACATATATCGCAGCTGTTCGCCCTCTATCCTGCGGATATTATTTCGGTAAGAAAGACGCCAAAACTTGCGGTTGCCGCAAGAGCGACACTCGAGCGCAGACTTTCACACGGCGGCGGACATACGGGCTGGTCGAGAGCGTGGATAATCAATCACTGGGCAAGACTTATGGACGGTGAAAAGGTGTATGAAAATATCACCGCGCTGCTGTCGTGGTCTACGAGCATAAACCTTTTCGATATGCACCCGCCATTCCAGATAGACGGCAACTACGGCGGTTCGGCAGGAATAGCCGAGGCTCTGCTGCAATCGGAAAATTCGGAGATAATACTTCTCCCTGCGCTGCCGCAGGAATGGAAGAACGGCAGCTTTACGGGACTCAGGGCAAGGGGCGGTTTTTCCGTCAGCTGCCGCTGGGAGGATTCAAGGATATGCGGCGCGGAGATAGTTTCGCTTGCGGGCGGAGTGTGCAGGCTCGTTTCGCAAAAGGAGAGCTGCGAGATACTGCTTGACGGAAAGGACGTCGGCGCGGTATATGAAAACGGAGCGTATGTATTTAACACCGAAAAGGGACGGGTATACACGGTAAATTGCTGCTGATCTCTTACTTTGCAGCGGTCAGATATTGTGCTGCTTTCCTTGCAAGTTTGATTTCACGCTGCGCAGTTGTGGAGAAAATGAAGTCTGCGTATTAAAAAGGTTTTCGCTCAAGCCTTTTCCTTAAAAAGGCTTGCAGGGTCAAGGGACAGCGTCCCTTGTCGCCGTCCGCAGACGGCGAAATACCCCAACCGTCTGCGCTCCGCAAGGGGTGAATTTCAAAACAGTCCGGTGGACTGTTTTGAAAGAGGGGACGACCTGCAAGAGAGGGCGTCCCCTACTATGAAAGGCATTTGCTACAGCCGCCGCTTGCGGCGGCAGCTGCGCTAACGACCTGTTTTGGTTGTACAGATTATTAAAGCTTATTGCGTTACAAAGTTACAATGAGCATTTCTTACTTCTTACCTCTGATTTCTTATTTCTAAATCCTTCCGCTTGCGGCAGAGGTAAACAGTTCTTAAAGGGTATATTTTCTGCCAGCGGCAGAGGTAAACAGCTTAAAAAAGCATAATGCATAATGAATAACAGGAGAGAGCAAGATGATAAAGGGATTGCCTGAAAAGCTCAGGGAGCTGCGTGAAAAATACGGATACAGCCAGAAACAGGCGGCGGAAAGGCTGAACGTTTCCCCCTCCGTGGTGAGCGGATACGAAACGGGGGAACGTACCCCAAGTACCGAAGTGCTGCTGGCAATATCATATCTGTATCAGTGCAGTACCGATCATCTTCTCGGAAAACAGACTGCACCGCCCGAAAACGTCATTGATGCAAGCGGTCTTACCGACAGACAGATACAGGCGATACGCGAGCTTGTCGAGGCGTTCCGCAAAGATGACGGGGGAAAATAACGCTGAAATAGTCTGATATTTTCCTGCGGCAATGCTCGGCAGGCTGATTTCACGCGCCGCAGTTGTGGCGAAAATGAAGTCGGCAAATAAAAAAGGTTTTCGCCAAGCCTTTTCCTAAAAAAGGCTTGCGGGGTCGAGGGGCAGAGCCCATCGTCGCCGTCCGCAGACGGCGAAATACCCCAACCGTCTGCGCTCCGCAAGGGGTGAATTTCAAAACAGTCCGGTGGACTGTTTTGAAAGAGGGGACGACCTGCAAGAGAGGGCGTCCCCTACTATGAAAGGCATTTGCTACAGCCGCCGCTTGCGGCGGCAGCTGCGCTAACGACCTGTTTTGGTTGTACAGATCATTAAAGCTTATTGCCGCATAAAAGTTAAAATTACCATTTCTTACTTCTGTTCTCTTACTTCTAAATGTATGTTCATTTCTACTTGAAAAAAATCGTGGTATGTGCTATAATGATTATGCCGATGTTTTAAAGCTCAAAATATTCGGCGGACTATCGTATTTTGCAATAGAGGTTAGTATAAATGTCGCAGACAGCTCCAAAAAAGAGCAGCTATAAAAAGCTGTTTTCAAATACGGTGATATTCGCCATAGGCTCTTTCAGCTCAAAGGTGCTGGTACTGCTGCTGGTGAACGTCTACACCACCTACCTTTCACAGGCAGAACTCGGCATAAACGATGTAATTACTCAGATCGCCAACTGGCTTCAGCCTGTTTTTACAATGACTATCAGCGAGGCGGTAATACGTTTCGGTCTTGATAAGGCATATGACAAGAAAAACGTCTTTACAATAGGCAACATCGTCTGCTTTGCGGGATTTGCAATTCTTGGGATAATTCTCCCGATCGTCACGGTGTCGGGCATTGCGGATAAGTATCTCAGCGGATATTCGCTGCTGCTGTACGTCTATGTGGTGATGTCGGGACTAAAGCTTGTCTATTCCACATTCGTGCGCTCTCTCGAAAAGGTCAGACTGTTCGCTTTTAACGGTATACTCACCACATTCTTTACCCTCGTGGGAACGGTACTCTTCATCTGCGGATTCAAAATGGGCAACACGGGCTACCTGCTCTCGATAATTATGTCCGACTTCCTGTCGGTGGTGTTCCTCATGTTCGCCGCAAAGCTGTGGAGATATTTCGACTTCAGACATATAGATACCGAAGTGCTCAGGACTATGGTGCAGTATTCTCTGCCGCTCATACCGGCGCACCTGCTGTGGCTGATAACCAACAGCTCGGATTCCTTTATGACTACTCACTATATGGGACAGTCCGCAAACGGCATACTCTCCGCGTCCTATAAGATACCCAATCTTGTGGCGACCGTTTATCTGATGTTCGGTCAGGCGTGGAATATGTCGGCTATACTCGAGGACGATTCGGACGACCGCAACGAATTTTATTCACGGGTGTTCAACCTCAACCAGTGCCTGCTGTACATACTCGCGGCAGGCTGCCTGATGATAGTGCAGCCGTTTACCGCGCTGTGGCTGGGAGATGATTTCCAGTCCTCAAAGATGTACTCGCCTATACTCATCTACTCGTCGGTGTTCTCCTGCTTTACTACTTTTATGGGTTCGATCTACCTTGCCGCCAAGGAAACAAAGCGTTCTATGATGACGAGCCTTTTTTCAGGCATAATAAACGTGGGACTGAATATTATCCTCATACCGACGATAGGTCTTTACGGTCCGCCTATCTCGACCGTGGCAAGCTATCTGACGGTTTTCATTATAAGAGCCTACGATTCGAGAAAGATAATCCCCTTTTTCCTGAACGTCAGAAAGATCGTGCTTAACAATATCCTGCTCGTGGCAATGGTGCTTATTAACGTGCTGCAATTCAGATTTGACAGCGCGGCATTTTCCGTTGTTTCACTGCCGATACTTTTTATCGCCGTGACGGTTATGAATATCGCCCCTCTCTGGGATGCTTTGCAGCACCTTATCCCTGCAAGGATACGCAGGATCATAGAACGTCTGGGAACAAAGCGGCTGATAATTCTTTGTACAGCGGCGTTGGCGGCACTGGCAGCGGCTGCCGCTCTGGGGATATTTACAAAGGGTATCGGGCTGTATGTACTTTTCGGACTGCTCATACTCTTCGGACTGTTTACGAATCGGCGCGTTCTCCTGCTGACGGGCGGAGCGATGCTGTTTTTGTCCGGCTGGATATTCGGCTCACTTGCTCTGGGAGCGGTACTTTGCGCCGCAGCGGCGTTTTTCTGTGCACTTGCAACACTGCGTGCGGCTGACGTTCTGACGGGCTGCGTTATGCTCATATGCGCCTGCACCGCAGGGTACGGGATATGGCACGGTATCTTCTGCCTGACCGTCGAGCTGCTGGTACTCTTTGCGATATATGCAAAAACGGTAGTCGGTTTTATCGAGAGAGTACTTTTTAAAAACGGCAGAAAGCGAAAAAAGAAAAAGAAAAGGAAAAAAGCCGTCAGCTGACGCGCTTTAAAATAAAAATACAAATTCTCAAAAAAATATAAATTTATCCGGAGGAATGTTTTATGGCAGAATTGAAATTTGAGATCACCAAGCATATCGGAATACTTTCCGAAAATGCAAGAGGCTGGACGAAAGAGCTTAATATGGTAAGCTGGAACGAACGCGAACCCAAGTACGATCTGAGAGAGTGGAGTCCCGATCATTCGAGAATGGGGAAGGGTATCACTCTTACCGAGGAGGACGTCACCGCCCTCAAAGCGCTCCTTAACGGCGAGGAGATCGAGGACGACATTGACGAGGATATGATGCTGTAATGCGGATAAAGGGGAACCCGACGGGTTTCCCTTTTTCTGTGCTTTGGTGTAAATGAGCATTATTTTTAGACACCGCAGTTTGATTTCACGCTCTGAAATTTAGTTGATAAGTAGTGGGCAAATCAAAAAGGTTTTCGGTCAAGCCTTTTCCTTAAAAAGGCTGCCCTCGCGCGGGCGCGCTTGTCGCCCTCTGCAATGTGCGGAGCGGTATAACTTTGGAAATCGGGCGGTTAAAATTTATTGCGGCAAATACTCTAATAATCTGTGAGAAAGAAATTTCCGGTTTTTCTTTTGCAACGCAAAAGAAAAATTGCCGACCGCATAATGTCGGCAAAGGAAATT
>CANRDT010000041.1 GCA_947629455.1 uncultured Ruminococcus sp. | reverse complement strand
GCCTGCGGCGCATATTTTTAAATATGCGCCGCAGGCGCTCCTTGTCTTACCTCTTACCTCTTAAAAGCGCAGCGTTCTGACTTCTTAGGAAATCAAAATTGATTTCCGTGTTTGTCGGCAGAGGGACGAGCCGTAGGAAACAAATTCCTTGTCGCCGTAGGTCACAGCGCGGTTGAGTATCCTATAACCGTACTTTCTCCGCAGAGCGTCTACCGTTTTATTGAGCCTTTCCCGTTTGTCGAGCTGCTCTATGCTCGTAAAAATATCCGTCTGGTAAGCCTCATTTTCGGTGCATAACTCAAACGTCCCGACCGTCAGCGAACGTATCGGTATATTTCTTCCCATATCGTAAGAATTTTTGTAAAGCTTATATGCGGCAAGCGCGATCTCCGTGCCGTCATTGGTGGGAATGTTCAGCCTGCACTGCCTTGTTATAAGATTGAACCTTGAATCCTTTATGCCTATGCTCACCCCTGCGGCTTTCATTTTAATTTTCCGCAGGCGGAACGCGACTATCTCCGACAGGGCAAAATCCAGCATACGCACGTCCTCGTCGCTGACCAGATCGCGCGAAGCGGTAGAGCCGTTGGATACCGATCTCACCGGCGCACGCTCCGTCATAAGACTTATCCTGTCGCTGCCCATTCCGTTTGCAAAAAGCCACAGCTGCGAACCGTTTTTCCCGAGATATGATCTGAGTGAGCTTTCCGGCGTATTCGCAAGCTCCCCTATGGTGAATATACCGTGGGAATTGAGTTTTTTCGCCGTAGAACGTCCCACATAAAGCATATCCGAAACGGGCAGCCCCCATACCTTTTCGCGGAAATTTTCCGGACGTATTATCGTGGTAGCGTCCGGCTTTTTCATATCCGAACCAAGCTTTGCAAATACCTTGTTAAAGCTGCCGCCTACCGATACGGTTATGCCGAGCTCGTTTTTTACGGTATTGCGTATTTCCTCGGCGACCTCGAACATATCCCTCCTCGTGCAGGTCACGTCAAGCCAACATTCGTCTATCCCGAACTGCTCTATGCGGTCGGTATATCTTTCGTATATCAGATGAGCCCTGCGTGAAAAGTCCAGATATATATCATAGTGCGGCGGCACGAGCACAAGTCCGGGGCATTTTTCCTCAGCCTGCCAGACAGCCTCCCCCGTTGTAACGCCGCACGCTTTCGCCAACTGATTTTTTGCAAGGATTATCCCGTGGCGCAGCTCCACCGAGCCTGCCACTGCTACCGGCTTGTCCCTCAGCGACGGATTTAGCAGACATTCTATCGACGCGTAACAGTTGTTCATATCCACATGAAGTATATTCCGTATATTTTTCATAAGATCACCTTCCGGAAATCGTCCGGGAAAACCTTTCTCCCGTTTGTTATATTATACCCCACAAAACATATGTTTGTCAAGAACAAATGTTTGAAAAAGTGAACATATTTTCTACGGAATATTTGTTCTATATGCACAATAAAAATTTTATGAATGGCTGAGAGAACATATCCGCCAAAAACATGCTGTTCTTCCGATCGTTAATGATAATTCTTCGGCAGGATATACAGCCGCTTAAGAAATTCTTACTTCTTACATCTTATTTCTTACATCTTACTTCTTACTGCTTACTTCTAACAGCGTTTCCGTGTTAATTCGGTAACGGAGATCAAATTTTACAAAATTAATCTCCTGAAACAAGAAGCAAGAAAAAAGTCTGCAAAGCGGAATAAATAATATTTTAAAATATGCGCCGTAGGCGCTCCTTGTCTAACCTCTTACCTCTTAAAAGCGTAGTGTTCTGACTTCTGGAAATCAAAAATTGATTTCCGGGCACTTGAAATCAGCTTTGAAATGTGTTATACTGAATATGTAATGTGCTTACGGGAGGTGCGTGTATGATCGCTAAGATCCTGATATTTCTGCTGAGCTCGGCGCTTATGCTGGCAGCGCCGATACGCGGCTCTGCGGAATATACGGAAAAAGAGTCCGATGTACCCGATAAAATGCTGTTTCTCGGAGATTCGATAGCCTCCGGATTCGGTCTTGAGGGATATGACAATGACCGCTACGGCTGCGATTCCTACGCAAATATCCTGGGCAGGGAGTATTCGGAGCAGCTGCCGGAGGGCGGTTCGTTCAAGCTCGATAATCTGGCGATAGACGGACAGACGTCGGGAGAACTTCTCGACGGGCTTTCGCAGGGGGAATATGACGGTTATCTTGCCGATGCAGACTGCGTTGTGGTATCCATAGGCGGAAACGATATGCTCGGGGTGCTGATACGGGTGCTTGCCGATTCGGGGATAAACGCAGACGGTAAGACCGACGCCGAATTCGACTTTTCCGAGCTTGTAAAGCATATAATGCAAATGAACGCCAATCTTGAGAAAAATCTCAGCGAATTTGATTCAAACATAACGCGTATCGCGCAGATCATTCACGAAAAAACGGACGGCAGGCTGATCGTCCAGAATCTCTACGATCCGCTCGAGAGCGTTGACGAGATACCGGCTTTGCAGCAATTGGCGCAGGAAAAGATAGACAGTCTTAATCATATGATAACGGATCACAGCGGCGAAGGCGGCTATTCGGTCTGCGACGTTGCCGCCGCCTTTGAGGGGAAAAATTCCGAGCTTACGCGCATATCGCAGTTTGACATTCACCCGAACGAGGAGGGTCACAAGACTATCGCAAAAACGCTCGATGAAGTGATACGGCAGGAAAAATACCTCTGCACCGTTTTGGTTCCTGAGGAGACCGTCCCTGCCGCAGCCGACGAAGTTTCCGGCAATTTATCCTCACGGCGCAGCGCGGGAACGGCTCTCGCCGCATTTGCCTGCATATCGGCGCTGTTTCTGGTACTGCTCGTGCGAATGATAATACGCATATTCACGCGCAGAAAAATGTAACGGGGGCAAAACACATAACGGCAGCCCAAGGCATTACCACTATTCAAGTTGCGACATCACAACTCAACGGAAGGAAAATCTGTATTTATGAAAGCATATCTTATTGATTTTGAAAACGTAAAATCCAAAGGTCTGACAGGTATCGAGGGACTGGGGGAAAACGACCGCGTTATAATCTTCTACAGCGAAAATTCCGATACGATCAGCTTTGAAATGCACTGCAAGGTCATGACGTCAGCCGCGCAGATCGAATATCTCAAAGTGAAAGTCGGCGGAAAGAACGCTCTCGATTTTCAGCTGTCCACACTGCTCGGATTTATGGTCGCAAAGGAAACATACTCGCATATTTTCGTAATAAGCGGCGACAAGGGATTTGACAAGCTGCACGATTTCTGGAACTGCGCCCCCGGCAGGGAATGTCACAGCGTGGTCTTTCGCAGTCAGAATATCGGCTCTGCGATAGCCTTTGCAAATTCTCCCTCGGGACGCAGAAAAGCGGATATGATCGCGGAATATGACGAGCAGGAGCAGCCTGCCGTTTCAGATTTTGACATACTTTTGCCGCAGGAGGATAACGAGCCGCAGGCGGCTGCCGCAAATGCACCGATGGACGAGGCGGGCATAACTCTTGACGAGCTGAGCGCGGACAGCGATACCGATAATAATAATAATAATAATAATAATGTCAATTCGGAATATCTTGCGTCGGAGGCAAAGCACGAAAAGGCGGTGCAGCACGAGATAGAGGGCAAAACTCTTCCGATAGACATACTCAGCGAGGAGCATGAGCTTGCCTGGGGCGCTCCCGTTATGGAAACGGTCAAAGCCGAGCCGCAGGACAACGTCACCATTACCAAAATACCTGCTCCCAGACGCGGCAGAAAACCGAGGACAGTTTCCGTACAGATAAGAAATTCACTGCAGGGATTGTTCGACTTTGAGCCGGAGGACGTGGAAACTATCAAGAACTGCCTTGACGAATCCGATTCAAAAGAGGACTTCCACAATTCCATGGCGAAGATATTCAAGCAGCAGGCAGGAGAAATTTACAAGATACTCCGTCCGAAATATCTGCGGCTGAAAGCCCTGCTCATACAGGAAAAAGGTGAACAGTCCGCCGAGCCGCAGACAAATGACGCGGCGGACGAGGAAAACGCAGAAAGATCCGCAGAGCCTGAAAAAGCAGCCGTTTCACAGACTAAGGAAAAGGCAAATAAAGCGGCGAAGGACATAAAAAACAGCAATGCGAAGATATCTCCGCATAAGGAGCATAAGGACAGTACAAAGCTTTACGCAGAGGTGGAACGCCTGCTTAAAGACGAATGTTCGCGCGAGGAGATCGACACGGTCGCCGCTTTGGTGGAAAAGACCGATACCAAACAGCGGCTGTATCTTTCGATAGTAAAGGAATATAAGAAAAACCGCGGCTGTGAAATATACAAGCTGCTCAAACCCGAGTATTCATCGCTTGAAAAGCTGAAAACTGCGGCAGCGATTTGAATAACAAAAAAATAAAGGGGTGAAAAAATGATCCTTATAGATGACAAAGCTCCATGCAATCTCTGAGGACGGTGCATGGAGGATAAGCGTTTGTCCTCGGACTTTGCATACCTGATATATGATTTGAAATACTATAACAAGGAGCAAAGTCAAAATGAAAAAACAAAATTTCAAAAAGCTAAGACCTTATTTATTACTGTGGAGTACCCAGTCGCTGTCGTCGCTCGGCAGCGGAATGACAAGCTACGCACTGGTGCTGTGGCTCTATATGAAAACGGGTTCCGCTCTTAAGACTGCCCTTTTATCGGTATGCTCATATGCGCCGTATGTCGTAATGAGCATATTTGCAGGTGCGCTCAGCGACAGATGGGATAAAAAACGCACTATGCTCGTCTGCGATCTTATCGCGGCGATGTGTACGGGTATCTCGTTCGTTCTGGTAAAGAGCAGCCTTTTGCAGCCATGGCATATTTATCTTCTGAACAGTCTGAACGGACTTATGAACACCATTCAGCAGCCTGCCGGAGAGGTCGCCGCAACGCTGCTCATACCCGAAGAATACTATCAGAAGACCAGCGGTCTGAGATCATTTTCTCAGTCGCTCAATTCAATACTGACGCCCGTCTTTGCAACGGCTCTGTTTGCGTTTACGGGTATCGGCGGAGTAATGACGATAGACCTGCTCACCTTTTTCATTGCGTTTGCGGCGCTGCTGTTCTTTATAAAGATACCGCAGTACAGATTGCCGCAGAGCGGTTCTGAAAGCATACTTGCTCTGGCAAAGGCAGGGCTCGGCTGGCTCAGGAGAAATCGGCTCATACTCGATCTGATACTCTTTTTGTCCTGTATAAATCTGGTGGCGTCGATGTACGATTCCGCATTGCCTGCTATGATACTTTCGCGCAGAAACGGCGGAGAGACCGCATTAGGCATAGTAAACGCCTGCGTAGGGGCAGCCTCTTTGGCAGGCAGTCTGCTGGTGACATTTTCACCGCCGCCGAAAAACCGTGTGAGGGCAATAACTCTGTCGCTGCTCATCTCGATGAGTACCGAAAACTTTATGCTCGCTTTCGGCAAGACCACGCTTACATGGTGTATCGGCGCGGTCATGGGGTGGATATTCATTCCGCTTATGAATGCGAATATGGACGTTATTTTCCGCAGGGAAATACCCGTTGAAATGCAGGGAAGAGTTTTCTCCTGCCGTAATACTCTACAGTTTTTCACTATACCTATCGGACTGCTGACCGGAGGATTTCTTGTCGACAAGGTATTCGAGCCTTTCGCCGCCTCGCTGTCGGAGGATAACCGACTTCTTGACATATTCGGTGCGGAAAAAGGTTCGGGAGCGGCAATGCTGTTCTTTGTGATAGGTATCGTCGGCACGGCGATATGTCTGTTCTTCGCGGCAAAGCTTAGCAGATATAACTTCAGCGAAAACGGCGCGGACGATACAAACGATACCTGAAAACACGATATTATGATACAAAAAGCCCTTTGCCATTGTGCTTGATGTCATTAAGTGAGGATCAGCACAACTGATCGAACAAGACGAAAAAACCGCTGACATTAAATTTGTCAGCGGTTTGCTTTTTATCAGGCTGTTTTAATTATCAACATTCAGTCGATATTTTTGCACACTTGAATACATAAAAATCAGAATAAAATTTATCAGATGTGCAGCAGAAATCAATTTTAACTTTCCAAAAAGCTTGTTATTCTCCCCAGCGGCGGAAAATACCCCACATCACCAACGCCTTTTCTCCGACGGGCAGTAACCCTGTTTCCTTGCCGCACGCAGCTCCACATAGCAGCCGCATTTTCCGCACATACCGCTTATCAGGTCGCCGCATTCCTTACATACCGCAAGACGGCTGCGGTACAATTGCTCGTCGGCTTTTATATCCTCCGGCATTGCCGCCACGCGCTGCGCTATTTTTTCAGCAAGCTCAGACTCCCCTGCCTCCTCCGACAGACAGCGTCTGCAAGGCTTTTTATATTCCATTCTCCGCCTTACCTGATAACGATCTCCGCTACGGAACAGGGCGGCATTTTTATTACCTTTTTGCCGTCGCGCGTACCCACTTCAAGCGGAACTATTCCCACCGCGTCGGGATCGTCAAAATCGTTCTTGGCGTGTACTTCTCCCGTAAGCATACGTCCCCGCACGCTCTCCATACCGCACACGCCGCGCAGCTGTACCTCATACTCCTCATCGAGCGAGCAATTCGCCAGCGTTACTATGATCTCTCCGTTTTCATTTATACTTGCACTGTGCGAGAATACCGGCACTCCGTCAGCCGCATTTTCATTTTCAATATGCGAATAAATAAGAGTATTCTCCATATGCTCCTTGAACAGATCGAAAACATAGTAAGTAGGCGTTTTGATCGTTTTCATACCCTCAGTCAGCAGCACCGCCTGCAATACGTTGACCGCCTGCGCGATGTTCGCCATATATACGCGCTCACTGTGATTATTGAAGATATTAAGATTTATCGCCGCTACTATCGCGTCGCGCATGGTGTTTTTCTGATAGAGGAAAGACGGATTCGTATCGGGCTCTACATCATACCAGCAGCCCCATTCGTCCACTATCAGTCCCACCTTATGATCGGGATCGTACCTGTCCATTATCTGACTGTGTCGCGTAACGAGCTGCTCCATCTGCCATGTCGATCTGAGTGTGTCGTAATATTCCTTATCGTCAAATTCCGTCGAGCTGCCCTTGTGATCCCAGTCGCCCGTGGGAACGGTGTAATAGTGCAGTGACAGTCCCTGCATATTCCACGGCGTTATCTTTTTCATACACACTTCCGTCCAGTTATAATCATACGCGTTCGGTCCGCAGGCTATCCTGAACAGTTTGTTTCCGCTGTATTCCCGACAGAACGTCGCATACTGCCTGTACTGGTCGCAGTAGTATTCCGGCGTCATATTTCCGCCGCAGCCCCAGCTTTCATTTCCGATACCTATGTATTTAAGTTTCCACGCGTGTTCCCTGCCGTTTTTGCGGCGCAGCTCCGCCATCGGAGAAACTCCGTCAAAGGTCACATAGTCTACCCAGTCCATAAGTTCGCGGACAGTTCCGCTGCCCACATTTGCGCTGATATACGGTTCGCAGCCGACCAGTTCGCAGAATCTCAGAAATTCGTGAGTTCCGAAGCTGTTATCCTCCACGATATGTCCCCAGTTGTTGACGACTTTCACGCGGTCTTTTTTATCTCCTATGCCGTCCTTCCAGTGGTATTCGTCGGCAAAGCAGCCGCCCGGCCAGCGCAGAACGGGCAGTTTTATCTCCCTGAGAGCCTCCACAACGTCCTTGCGGTAGCCTTCTATATTGGGTATCTCGCTGTCCTCTCCGACATATATACCGTCGTAAATGCAGCGTCCCAGATGTTCCGAAAAATTGGAGTAGATCTCTTTATTGATCTTGCTTTTCTTATCGAGGGGATTAAGGGTGAGTTTTACTTTTTTCATTTTTACCGTTCCTTTCAGAATTGATTTCAAAACACGATCCCACCTGCCGTTTTTTTGCGTGGGATCATCAATAACATTATACAAAAATAACGCTCTTGTGTCAAGGGAATGAGGTTTGTTTTCGGAAATCAATTTTTGATTTCCGGAAGTCAGAACGCTGTGCTTTTAGAAGTAAGAGATAAGAGGACAGAAGTAAGAGTAGCTCCGCAGACTGATTTCACGCTCCGCACTTACGATGAAAATAAACTCGGCATATTAAAAAGGTTTTCGGTCAAGCCTTTTCCTTAAAAAGGCTGCCCTCGCGCGGGCGCGCGTTTCCGCCCGTCCGTAATTTACATCTTCCTGACTTCATAAAAGGGGCGGAGAAAATTTAGAGTGGCAAAAGCTATAATAATCTGTGGGAAAGAAATTTCCGGTTTTTATTTTACGAAGTAAAATAAAAATTGCCGACCGCATAATGTCGGC
>CANRDT010000040.1 GCA_947629455.1 uncultured Ruminococcus sp. | reverse complement strand
ACTGGTGTTCACAACCGCTAACTCAGCACTTGCTGACTGTGTAGTTGAAGGCAAGATTCCTACGACTGGTACGCTCAAGGCTGAAGATGACACTACATTCAATAGTTGGAAGAAAACAATTACCGATTCAAGCAGTGCTGATGATATTCTGATGAACTCAGTATATCAGGCTCTGAAGGATAACGGCGATGGCGTAGGCGTTGTTTGGATTCAACTTCGTCAAATCAACGGAAAGTATTCTGAAGTTCAGTTGACTCAGTGGGCTGATACAAAGGATTCTGTTATTGTTGGTCAGTATCCTAATCCTGAGTCTGATCCCGATAAGAACAATACTTTCGGTACATCAATCACCTAATGATTAGTTAAAAAAAGGCGGCTTGCCGCCTTTTTTATTTTCAGTAGTACAAAAAAAGAGCGGCAATTGAGCCGCTCTTTATATTTTGCATTGATTTTACTGAAACTAACCGATCAATCAGGTAGTAGCAGCAAACTTTGTACCCCAAGTCATTGAGCCGGGGAGCTTGTCGGGGTCATTTACGGGGTCAGGATACTGACCAACTATTACGGATTCAGTAGAATCAGCTATTAACATATTTATTATCAAACTGTTGTGACAAAATATCCCAAATTTTCAAAAGCTGTATAATATCCACAAAACATATAGCTAAAAAATTGTGCAGATTGTGCAGTTATACAAATTCATATAATTCCTATTGACATTATAGGCTTTTGGGTGTATACTGTAAACAGTGAAAGAGAAAATACACATCACATCACATATCACACGAAAGGACTGTTTGTTATGTCAAAAATTTACAAAGGTATTACACAGCTTATCGGCAGAACGCCGATCGCCGAGCTGTCCCGTCTGAGCGAAAATCTCGGTCTTGAAACTCCCTTGCTTGCAAAACTTGAATATTTCAATCCGGCAGGCAGCGTAAAGGACAGAGTCGCCCTCGGTATGATCGCCGACGCCGAAAAAAAGGGCATACTCACCGCAGGCGCGACTATTATCGAGCCGACTTCCGGCAACACGGGTATCGGACTTGCGGCTGTCGGTACGTCAAAGGGCTACAAGGTCATTCTCACAATGCCCGAAACGATGAGCATTGAAAGACGTAATCTGCTGAAAGCTTACGGCGCACAGATCGTTCTTACAGAGGGCGCAAAGGGTATGAGCGGCGCGATAGCCAAAGCGGACGAACTGCACGCGCAGATAGAGGGCTCTGTCATTCTCGGTCAGTTTGTAAATCCTGCCAATCCGCAGGTGCATTTTGAAACGACAGGCCCCGAGATCTGGCAGGATACCGACGGCAGTGTGGATATATTCGTCGCAGGCGTCGGCACGGGCGGCACCGTGACGGGCGTCGGACGTTACCTTAAATCGCGCAATCCCGATGTCAAGATCGTTGCGGTCGAGCCGCAGTCTTCTCCCGTACTCTCTGAGGGTCACGGCGGTCCGCACAAAATTCAGGGTATCGGCGCAGGCTTTGTCCCCGATGTTCTCGATACAGATATTTATGACGAGGTTCTCCCCGTCAGCAATGAGGACGCTTTCGCGGCAGGAAATCTTATGGCAAAGACGGAGGGCATTCTTGTAGGTATCTCCTCCGGCGCGGCTCTCCACGCGGCTGCCGTTGTGGCAAAACGTCCCGAAAATAAGGGCAAGACCATTGTAGCCCTCCTCCCTGACACGGGCGAAAGATACCTTTCCACCGCCCTTTTTACCGATTGAGCTATTTTTCTTTTGTAGATATATATTTCCCTCGGCGCTGTCGTTTCTGCGGCAGCGTCTTTTTGTTTTTTGGGATATTTTTAATTTTTTTTGATATATTATTGAAAATTTTTTGGCAATGTGTTATAATGTATATATTGATAAAGATTTTTATTTTGAGGTGTAACGCTATGACTTCTATGTTTTTTCAGAAGGATATTGAAACTATGCCCCGTGAGGATATTGAAAGGCTGCAGCTTGAACGTCTGCGGCATATTGTAAAATATTGTATGGATAATGTGCCGTTCTATAACAAACGTCTTACCGACGCGGGCGTTTGTGCCGACAAGATAAAAACTCTTTCGGATATACAGTACATTCCCTACACCACCAAGGCGGATATGAGAGATACATATCCTTTCGGTCTGTTTGCCGTCCCGATGAATAAGATCACGAGGATACACGCGTCCTCCGGCACAACAGGCAAGCCTACGGTAGTCGGATATACCGCGAATGATCTTGATACATGGAGCGACTGTATGGCAAGGCTTGTCACCGCCGTCGGCGCAAACAGTGACACTATCGTCCAGATCGCTTTCGGGTACGGATTGTTCACGGGTGCGCTCGGTCTGCATTACGGTCTTGAAAAGATCGGTGCGGCAGTCGTACCCTCCTCGAGCGGCAATACCGAAAAGCAGATAATGCTTATGCAGGATTTCAAGACGAACGCGCTTGTATCTACGCCCTCCTATGCGCAGTACATCGGCGAAAAAGCGAGAGAAATGGGCGTTATCGACAAGCTGCATCTGCGGCTCGGACTTTTCGGCTCGGAGGGCTGTACTCCCGAAATGCGCAGTCAGATAGAACACACGCTGAATATCTTCGTGACCGATAACTACGGTATGAGCGAGCTTATGGGGCCGGGTGTTTCGGGCGAATGTATAGAGCGCGACGGTATGCATATCAACGAGGATCATTTCTATCCCGAAATAATAGACCCCGTGAGCGGACAAGTTCTTCCGCGCGGTTCGGAGGGCGAGCTTGTAGTCACAACTCTCACCAAGGAGGGAATACCCCTGCTCAGATACCGCACCAAGGACATTACTCAGATAAATTACGAGAAATGCCGCTGCGGACGCACCTTTGCAAGAATGGCAAAACCGAGAGGACGTTCGGACGATATGCTGAAAATACGCGGCGTAAACGTGTTCCCCTCACAGATCGAAAGTGTGCTGATGACCTTCGATCAGATCGCTCCCCACTATCAGCTTGTGCTTACAAGAGAAGATTTTTCTGACAGACTTGAAATCAAAGTGGAGCTTTCCGACGGCAGCAGCGATATTCTGGATAACTTCCCCGCTCTCGAACAGCTGCATAAGGATATACGCCACGGTATGAAAACCGTCCTCGGCATAGATACAAAAATAACGATCGTCGGCAATAAAACGCTTGAACGCTTTCAGGGAAAAGCGCAGCGAATAGTCGATCTGAGAAATAAGAAATAAATAAAAATACCCTCGTGGAAAATTTTCTTTCCTCGGGGGATACTTTTACTTACGAATTAGCACTCCAAAGCCGAGAGTGCTAATTTTCATTTATTTTTCACAATATAGTGACACATTGCACATATTACGGGATTAAACTATTATCAGAAAAGGAAAAAAGGGAGTGAGTCCGATGTATAAATAAAGATCTGCGGACAATAATATTTTTAAGCACACAACAAGTAGAGCATTACAGGAGGAATAATTATGTTTGGAATTACACCGTTTGAGAGAAGAAGTTACGATCTGTTTGACGCGTTCAGGGATATGGAGAAAGATTTCTTTGCTCCCGATATGAGCTGTCGGACGGATATAAGGGACGAGGACGAAAAATACGTTATGGAGGCTGAACTGCCAGGCTTTGACAAAGAGGACATCAAGCTTGACATTGACGGCAGCAGGCTGACGCTGACGGCGGAGCATAACACCGACAATGAGGAAAAGGACAAGGACGGAAAGTATATCCGCCGCGAACGCAGATACGGCGCATACAAACGCAGCTTTGACATTTCCGGCATTGAGTGCGACAAGATCAGCGCGGAATACAAAAACGGCATACTGACCGTCGATCTTCCCAAGAAAGCTGCCGAGATACCTGAGAGCAGGCGGCTTGAAATAAAGTGACAGGATAAAACAAAGTCCCTCTGTTATCAGGGGGACTTTTGCTGTTTATTTGGTTTTGTATTCGTCTTTTAGCTTATAGATTATTATGACTTCCTTTTCGTCGGAAAATTTGAAGAACATATGCGTATCGAACCGAGCGATCTCCTCGTACATCTCATCAAAAAAATCCTCGGGAAGTTCGGGAAACATTTTGTCGATGTAACATTTCCACATCATATATTCGGGATAGCCGTGCTTTTTCCACAGTTCAAGATCGCGTTTCACTTCACTGTCGGAAGGGTATTTGTAGTACATATACATATCCTGCGGCTTTGCGGCGTTAAAGTTATAGAACACGTTCCTGTCGAAATATGCCGACAGCGTTGAACCGTAGCCGATCAGATTGGTATAGTCGGAACGGTTTTGGGCAGTGTAGTATTCCGACATATCCGCGCCCATCTGATTTTTCAGATCTTCGGGGATATTTTTGTATTCGTAATGCCACTGTAGCATAATTTTATCTTCAAGATGATTTTCTTTTATGTACTCCGCCACAGCTCTCGGGCCGAACGGTTTGAGAATATCCTGCACGCAGCAGTAGACCGTCCAGCCGAACGGCACTGCGATAATGACCGCCGCCGTGACTGCCGCAAGCCTGCGGATAAGCATAGAATCGACTTTTTCTTTGATCTTAAAGGCGAACTTCGGCAGGGCGATCTCCCCGTTTTCTGCAATTATTATCCAGAAAATGAAGATAAAATACAAAAGACTTATTCCGAGGTGGTGATAAGAAAAGTAGCTCAGCGATCCGAAAAGAGTGAACATAAAATACGGCAGGGCAAAGGTGAGCGTCTTTTTATTCGCACGGCATATCGCTATCATTGCCGCGAGGATAATAGCTCCGCCGATACTTGTAGCTATCAGTCCCGAAGTGCTCTGCTTTATCGCCTCGATATCCAGATACACCCCGAAAAGCCCGTCAATAGGTATGACCAGCAGCTTATAAAGCATAGCGAGCCTTTCGCCGACGGAATAATCCACTCCTTGAAAGTAGACGTCCTTTGCAGGGATTATGCTTGCTATCAGGAATGCTGCAACTGACGCGATAAGCAAAAGACAATAGCAGCGTTTGTCCTTAAAGACGGAAATTAAACTTCCCTCACTTTTATGCTGCGCAAATATCTCACTCAGCCAGACAATGCACAGTCCGCCTGCCAGAACGATACCGAATGCCTGCGCCGCGCATAGGAGTATGAGCGAAAGAACATATCTCAGCGGTTTTTCGCTGCGGTCGGTATAGGTCATCGCACAAAGGAACACGGCAAAGGTCATCAGGCTGTAAGGGCGGCTGATAACGCCGTACTGATAAAAGAAAAAGAATGAGAAAGGCAGCGCACATCTGACTATCCGCGGAAAAGGTGAAACGAACAGCAGCAATGCCATTCCTGCGGCGCAGAATGTGATATTTACCGCGCTGAGAGTAAACTCAAACGGCGCGCCCGATTTCGCGAAGGGCATAAGTATCAAATGCCACAGCTGCGGATGTCCCTCATAGTGGGGGATATGGAAAAGTATCTCCTTTAAAGAGGCGCAGCGTGCGATCTCCCACGCCTGAGCCTCGTCGAACCAAGGTTCGTGAAAACAGGATATGACGGAAACTCCCAGAATGTATACTATCAAGGTCACGACTTCCGGCAGTCCGCGTTTTTTTGTGAAAAGCGTGTCGCGGATATTCTGTTTCATTAAGCTCCTCCTGCGGAAATATCCGACTGTGCAGCCGCTTTGCGGCTCTTGCGCCAGCCGAGCGGTCTTTGCATAGCTTTCGGGGCGGACATACCGATCACTATCCAGAAGTACATCGCGGTATTGATAACGCTGCTGTTAAAGCAGGCAGCCGAGGCATATCCGATAAACATTGCAAGGACTGTCCACATAATGTATCTCCTTGCGGTATCTGTCGTGTGAATGACCTCGCGGACGCCGACTTTAAAGCAGTAGACGAGCAGAGAAAGGTAGTTGACAAGCTGAAATGCTCCCTGCGTCACCAGAATATGTATATACTCGTTATGCCCCTTGCCCTGCGTCCATGTGCCCTCAACATAGTCGGGATTTATGTAAAATGCCATACGGTAATTGTCAAGTCCGATACCGGTCGGCCAGAATTTCGGGACGGACTCGAGTCCCATTTTCCAGATATATCCTCTGCCCGTGCCGATACCCTCGCCCTCGTCGAGTTCGTCGATAGTGACGCCGAGCTGACCTTTTAATCTGCCGAATACTAAAACGACAAGAGCCAGAACAGCGATCATTACGAGAGCAAGAACGCCCCAGCGTTTCATACAGGAGGAAAATTTTGAATTTTCGCCCCAGCGTTTACGCATATAGAGGAAAGTTATGAGGAAAAAGAGCATAAAGCAGATGTTTCCTACCCACGCGATACGCGCCTCTGTGCAGATAGAGCCGTAGAAGATAAACGCGGTCACGGCGAGAAAGACATTGCGCAGTTTTTTGCTGTCGGCAAAGAGGAATACACCTGCGCAGACGGGTACGAGAACGCCCGTCAGACCGGCGTAGAAGTTATTGTGCTGAGTAAGACCGAACGCCAGTTTTTCGCGTCTGTGCCAGAGGTCGTCATAAAAAGCCTCGTCAATGCGCAGACCGAAAGTCTGGAAGAAAGCGACCGTACCGTGCAGGAGGGCGACGATAATAAACATAAGGAGGAGTTTTTTGCGGTAGTGGGTGGAATGTATCATAGTTGCGGCATACATAAGACTGAAATAGGCGATAAAGTGAGTGAACCATTCGTCATACCAGTAGCCGGTGACAGATTCGAGAAGATCCTGAGAAAAGGCGAGTGAAAGTCCTGCAAGAATTATAAGCAGAGCGTAAAAAATATCGGTAGGGTAGTAGCTTATATTTTTATTATGCAGGAAATTTGCGAGTATCATAGCAAGTCCAGAATAGCAGCAAGCCTCGAGGATTATCGGCTGAGTTGCGAAAGAGAAGTCGTGGAGCTCAGAGAGCAGTTCGCCGACAGGCATTGCGATCATCGCGCAGGCGAGGTAGAGAAAGAACGCGCGTTCGGTGGTAATAATATCGCAGAGATCGCCGATCTTTTGTTTGAGTGCGGACATAGACAACGCTCCTTAGAGTAAGATAAATAACAAGAATATTATAGCACATTCTGCGGCGGTGCGCAAGGGGGAGGAGCAAAAAAAGAACGGCGCAATGCCGTTCAAATTATTTTAATTTCAGGACGTATATATATCCACCGTTGATATTTATTGCGAAAAGAATATCGTAATATTCACCGTTGTTCATTTCTGTTATGTATTCATTACATATCTTCGCATGATTATCTTCAAATTCTCCTTCCATTTCAATATTAATTTCTTCATCTTCATTAAATCCATTCCAAGTATTTACCATTTCGTTTTCTTCATCTGTAAGGTCAAGACAATTTGCCGTTATAAAAACATAATCTATATTTTTACTCTTTATTTCCTCCATATCATTCTCGATCGTATCAGTAAAAGTAACATATACATTATTAGTATTTCTAAAATATTGTGAAAAGTTTGTAAGAGTCCATACTGATAATTCGTCTGGAATTATTGCTACACAATTACTGTTGTAAAAGAGATCATTATTTTTATACTCACCGCCATAGGGATTTAAAAATTCATTTGGCGCGTCAATATCAACTCTGACCGCAGCAAGAATCACTATTATAAGTGAAATAACGGAAGTGTATTTTTTGATCTTGGGGATATGAGAAAGCAGTCTGTAAAGAAGTACGATACTGACGGCGCAAATAAGCGGAAAAATATGAAATAAATATCTCATTGTATAATCGCCCATTTTTTGAACATCGGTAAGATGAGAAATAAAAATGACAGTGGCAATAATATCAATAAGAATGAATAGCCAGATGAAATTTGCTTTTCTGAAAAAAGCGGCAAGTCTTGACGGGATCGTCTTTATAAATGCCTTGACGCGCGTTTTAAGGTCGATAAACCACTTCTCGTTCCTGAATAAAAAGCAAAGGGGGAGGGAAAGAACAATAAGCGAAAAGACTATCGCAAAAATAATATTCTTGGTGGGGTGGCTGTACATTGAAATTTTTATGCCGATATTATAGCGAGTTACAAAGCTTGCAAGTTTAAGCGTCTGTGCATAAAATGGGAGTATTTTATTTTCAAAAAGAGAATAGCCGAAATGATCAAGGGCAGCCGGATATAAAAACAGGAAAAGCCCCAGAACGGCAGATGTAGAAAGTCCGAAGACAAACATTTTTTTGAATTTTTTGCGGCAAATCAGATAAATGCAGATACAGGCGGTAAAAATTCCGATGTAGGCGATCGCGTAGTAATGGGTCATAAATGCGGCGAAAGCGGTTATCAGTACGGGAGGGAGGTTTTTCTTCAGGTCAAAATCGGAGCGGTAGAGCTTTTGACAGAAATAGGTGTACATTACCGTGAGCATGGTGAGCAGGCTATACTGCCGCAGAAAAATAAAGGTGGAAAGCGCACCCATTCCCGCGCCGTAGAGCAGACAGCCGCAGAGGGCGATATTTTCGGAATCGGTCATCGAGCGAATGAGTTTAAAGAGAAATATCTGCGTGAAAACCAGAAAAATGCAGCTGAGGAAAAAGGCGAACCAGTAGGAAAATGTGTTGGGAAAGAAGGAGCAGACGGTGTGGAGCAGGAAATAGTAAAGGGGCGGGTGGTGGTCGAGCGTCTGATTGTGGTAGACGGAATCGTAGCGGAACTGTTCGCCCGGCTGAACGGTTATGTAGTCGTTAAATGTTTCACCGGTCGTCCATTGGCGGATATTTATATCATCTTCCGGCTGTTGATCTTCAATAAAAACGCCGTCCCTCATATAGATAAATGGCTGATAATAGCTGTTGGCAAGACCGTAGCTCCATATCTCGTCGGAATGTACACATTCTTTTTCAAATACAAATGTGTATGTAGTAATGGCAAGCTGTACAATTATTATGAGGGCAAGCAGGCAGTATGCTCTTTTATTTTTTATAAATTCTTTAATTTTTGTCATTGCTTTTTCCTTTCAGAAAAGTAATAGGGCAATAAAAAAAGGCGGCAAGCCGCCTTTTTTTGGTTTGAAATAAATTAGAATTTAAAACCAAACTCACGCAAACTTAGAACCAAACTTATGCTTAGCATCAGGATTATCCTCAGGATCAGGATACTGACCGATAAGTACAGTTTCATTACCAGCAGTTGCAGAATCATGCCACTGAGCAAAAGTAACACTCGACTTGGTAGTAGCATCAAGAGCAAAGTAAACTGAACCAGCGCCATCGCCGTTATCCTTCAGAGCGTCATATACAGAGTTCTTCAGAATATCATCAGCAGATGAAGCAGCAGAATTTGACCAAGATTTAACTGAAGTGGTAGAGAACGCAGCAGTAGAAGGAGTCTTGCCCTCAACTATGCAGTCAGCAAGTGCTGAGTTAGCGGTTGTGAACACCAGC
>CANRDT010000039.1 GCA_947629455.1 uncultured Ruminococcus sp. | reverse complement strand
TCTGCGGACGGCGACGATGGGCTCTGCCCCTCGACCCCGCAAGCCTTTTTGAGGAAAAGGCTTGGCGAAAACCTTTTTAATTTGCCGACTTCGTTTACACCGAAATTGCGTATCGTGAAATCAGCCTGCGGAGCAACTCTAACCTCTTACATCTTATCTCTTATCTCTAAACGCTTACATCTTACGGAAAATCGCCGGCTGTATCATCTTATACCCCGTCTCTTTCGGGCAGGTCTCCGCGTGACCGATGTACAGATAACCGCCCTCCTCCGTCGCATTGTAAAACCTCTTTATAAGCTCGCGCTTTGTCTGCTCGTCAAAGTAGATCATTACATTGCGGCAGATGATGAGATCGAACTTCTTCTTGAATATGATCGGATCCATAAGATTGTGATAGCGGAAAATAACGCTCTGCCTTATCTGATCCTGTATGCGGTATGTGCCGTTGTCCTGCTTTATGAAATACTTATCCAGCCAGCGCGGCGGCAGATTATCCACGCTCTGCGGAGAAAATACCCCTTTCTGCGCCATTCTCAGCGCGTTGAAAGAAATATCCGTCGCAAGTATCCGCGTATCCCACCAGCTTTTGCGGAAACCGAAATGATCGTCCATACACATAGCAAAACTGTACGGCTCGTTGCCGAACGAACAGCCTGCGCTCCAGATACGCAGATCTCTGTCGGCAACAGTCTTTTCCGCCTCCCTGAGAAATACTTCTTTGAAATGCCTGAAATGATCCTCTTCCCTGAAAAAATAGGTGTAGTTGGTCGTAAGACGGTTGATGACGTTCGCCATTTCATTGCCGCTGCTGTCGGCATAGACCGAATTGAAATACTCTGTGAAATTGTCAAATCCGCAGTCAAGCACATAGTTGGTAAGACGGCTTTGCACGAGGAATTTTTTCCCGTACAGATTCAGACCGTACTTTGTCTTGATAACGGCTGCGAGCCTTTGAAAATCGTCCTCTCTCAGAGTCATCGCTCCGCTCCTTTCACTCACGTGATCCAATTTTATAAGAGTGTTTTTGTCTTATAATTACATTCCGTTTGAGTCCGACAAGATTTGAAACAAGCTGTTATTCCCCAAGGTGGGGGTTAACAGATCTTAAAAACGTTGATATATTCTGAAAAATGATTTTTTTGCCCCTCACTTTTCTTCCATACGGCTGCAATCGACAACGTTTATCCGCTTGCCGCCGATCATAGCATAGCCGCTTATGCAGGAGCCCTCCACGGGGGAGGGTATCACCGCGTCGCGGTCGTAATTTTCCGCGTCCATAACGCTCTGCGCCATAACACCGAGCGGCGAGCCTGCGCAGTCTATCACGATAATGCAGCTGCGGCTGTCGTACTCCGCGGCGGCAAGTCCCATTTTGAGCGCAAAGTCCACCACGGGAACAACTCTTCCCCTCAGATTCATCACCCCGGGGATATGCTCCGGCACCATCGGCAGGGGAGTTATCTCGGGTATCTCGATAATATCCTGCACCGACATAATATCAAAACCGTATATTTCATCGCCGCTGCCAAAAGTCAGCAGCTGTCCGTAATCTGCCATAATAAATACCCTCTTTGTTATGCCTGCCGTCCGCAGTGCTTGATAATGCCCGATAGAAGTAAGATGTAAGAGAACAGAAGTAAGAAATGCTCATTGTGACTTTTACGCGGCAACAAGCTTTAATGATCTGTACAACCAAAACGGGTTGTTAGCGTAGCTGCCGCTTTTAGAAATAAGATGTAAGAGAACAGAAGTAAGAAATGCTAATTGTAACTCTGTCAACTTAACAAACTTTAATGATCTGTACAACCAAAACGGGTTGTTAGCGCAGCAGAGCCGTTGTGAGCGCGCTTGCAAGCGAACAGGCGGAGCAAGCGTGACCCGTTTTGGGAAGGAGGAACGACGGAATGAGTGAGAGGTAATTTTTCCCCACAAGTAAAAAGGAAAAATTGCCGCGAACGATATGAAGTCCGTGACGACGCAGGCTTGATCCAAAACCTTTTTAATTTGCAAACTTCATTTACACCGCAACTGCGTAGCTTGAAATCAACCTGCGGAGCAAATTCTTACCTCTTACCACTTACATCTTACATCTGATAGGGCAGAGAACATACCTCATTTTATTCCTCCGCCTGCGCCTTTACCTTGCAGCGGCGAAATATTTTCCCTATGTCGGCAATGAGCGTTATGCTGCCGTCCGCCAGTATCGAACAGCCCGAAAGCCCCTTTTCTTTAAGATCAAAAGCGGAAAGAAACGTCGGGAACGGCTTGACGACTACCTGCTGATCGGAAGTCAGCTCCTCGCCGTAGATCACCGCCTCCATACCGTCCTGCCGACAGTAGAGCATTATGCCGTCCGTCAGCTTGTGACGCTCTCCTGCGCGTTTCATATTGAAAGCATCGCTCAGACGTATCACCCTGAGACACTTGTCGCGCAGCATTATCAGCTCGCTGCCGTCGGGGTCGCTGAGTATCTGCTCCTCCTGCGCCCGGAAAATTTCCGCCACGGAGGATATCGGTATCGAAAAATTCGTCCCCTCTACATTCGTGCCGAGCACGTCGATTATCGACAGCGACAGCGGTATGCGTATCGTAAACGTCGAACCCTCTCCAAGCTCCGAATCCACAGTCAGCTTGCCGCCGACCTTTTCGATATTCTTCTTTACAACGTCCATTCCCACGCCGCGCCCCGAATACTCGGTCACCTGCTCGTTCGTGGAAAATCCTGCCGCCATTATCAGATCTAAACATTCCTCTTTGGTATACTCGCTTTCCGGCTTTGTGAGTATGCCGCTTTTTTTCGCCTTTGCAAGCAGTTTCTGCGGATCCATTCCCGCGCCGTTGTCCTTGCAGGAAATAACTACCTCTCCGTTTTCATACCCTGCGGAAAGTATCACCTGCGGCGGCTGTGTCTTGCCTGCGGCGGCACGTTCTTCGGGGGATTCTATACCGTGATCGACCGCGTTTCTCACGATATGCATAAGCGGATCGCCCAGAATATCCACCACCGACTTATCCGCCTCGGTATCAGCCCCCTCAAAGATAAGCTCAACATTTTTCCCGAGCTTTTTATTCATATCACGCACCACGCGGCTCATTTTTGAAAACGCCGACTGCACGGGCACCATTCGTATGGACATCACCACGTCCTGCAATTCGTCGGTAAGCTTTTTCAGTTCTCTTGCGGATTTTGAGAATCTTTCCAGATCTCCCTGCACATTTTTAAGATCGGGACTTGACGTAACTCCCGACTGCGTAATGACTATCTCCGTCACCAGATCGAGCAGTCTGTCCAGCTTGTCGAGCCGCACCGAGATTATACTTCCGCCCGACTGTTCTTTCTTTTCGCCTGCTTTCGGCGCGGTCTTGGGGGGATTTTTTGTATTCTGCGTATTCTGTGTATCCCGAGTTTCCTGCGCGGCAGGCTGTGCCGCCTCGATACGCGTCACACTGTCAACGTCCAGACCGCTTTTGAGTATCTCCTCCGCCTTTTCGGGGTCTTGGCACACGGCAAATATTTTCAGACCGTCCGCAGCTATGATCTCCCCTGCGTTATCCGCGTCCATATCCTGCGGAATGGTAGACTTTATCTCGGCGTATTCCCCCAGCGATTTAAGAAGTACCATAGCTCGCAGGTCGGGCATCATACACCCCTTTGCAAAGCGCACCAGAAAAGCGTTTTCCCCTGCCTGCGCGGCAAAAACAGCCTGTTTGTCAGCTTTATTATCCGACTGTGCGGCAGATGTATTTGCACCGAAATTCTTTTTATCGAGCAGCTGTGCGTCCTCAACGTCCAGACCCTCTTTAAGTGTGGCAAGGACTTCCTCATCATCGTCGCAGTGTACTTTTATATAGATACCCTTTTCCGAGATAATATCGCCTGCGGCGGCGTCCTCAAGGTCTTCGGGAATAGTTGAGAGCAGTTCAGCCGCGCCGTTAAGGGAATTGAGCAGCACCATAGCCCTCAGAGCAGGCATCATACAGGAGCTTCTGAATCTCACAAAGAAAGTTTTTACCGACTCGTCCTCCCCCTCGGGGAAGATATTTGCGTTATCATCTGCGGAGGAGTCCGCGGCAGGCGTATCGGCAGGCTGTTTCATAACTGCGGCGAAAGCGTGTATCTTTTCTATCTGCGCGGTAAAATCGGTAAGCGGCACGGAATCGTCCGCAAGGTTTTCTATTTCATTTTTCAAACTGTCCGAGCCTGCGAAAAGCAGTTCATATAGAGCAGGCTTATCGTAGGTGACTGTAGGGTCTTCGCGGATTATGTAGAAAAGATCCTCGACCGAGTGGGCGAGCGCCGACATATTCTGCAAGCCCATCATAGCGGCAGAGCCTTTTATGGTATGCATTATCCGAAAAATTTCCGCAATATCGTCTTCGAGCAGTTCGTCCTGTTCGGTGCGCATAAGTATTTCGTCCAGATTTTCAAGCAGCTCCGACGATTCAAACACGAACGCGTCAAGCATAGCCTCCATACCCTCGTCAAATTTCGGCATAAAAGAACCCCCTCCGGACAGAATTTTCCTCACGGTTTTGTTTGCATTTTATTGAATAAATTATAGCATATTATCGGGGGTGTTGTCAAGGTGGAGGTAAGAAGTACTCGGAAATCAATTTTGAAGTTATATATAATCATTTTTATGTCAGATAGTTATTTCATAACGAAGCTGTCTGCCTTTTTGGTTATTTTCCCTCCGCCAAAGGCGGAGGGAAAATAAATTAATGGTATCTTCTCCGCCGCCGGCGGAGAAGATACTACCTGAACAGGCTATTATTCCCCATTGGGGGGATAATAACTGAAATTATCCGGTTTGATGTTGGGGTAAATAGATATTATCAGACAAAAATAATGGGACTGTTTTTACTTCACAGTCCCATTAATATTGCGATGATCGTTACGCCGTCTCTCCCTCGGCAAGGGTCTTGACTTCTTCGACAGTAAGCCCGGTGTATTCGGAAATTTCCTCATATGACAGCTTTCCTTTTTCAATCATAGAAACAGCAATATTTTTCTGTTTTTCTTTAGCCGCCTCTTTCGCCGCCTTGTTATTCAAATCCTCCATAATCTTGCACATATTCTCCCGACCTCTTTTGTCTGACGCATACTTTTACGCCGTTTCCCCCTCGGCAAGGGTCTTGACTTCACTGACCGTAAGATCAGTGCATAAAGCTATTTCTTCGTAAGATAGCTTTCCGGTCTTGATCATAGCCAAAACGATCTGTTTTTGCTTTTCATAATTATATTTTTTGTTTAAATCTTCCATAATCTTGCACATATTCTCCCGACCTCTTTTGTCTGACGCATACTTTTACGCCGTTTCCCCCTCGGCAAGGGTCTTGACTTCGTCGACGGTAAGCCCTGTGTATTCGGAGATCTCCTCGTATGACAGTTTTCCTTTGTTGATCATAGCCAAGGCATTTTTTCTTCTTTCGTCCATAGCCGCCTTATTATTCAGATCTTCCATAATTTTGCACATATTCTCCCGACCTCCTTCGGTTTCTTTAATGTATCTGACCCTATCCGCTATCTGTGTATAATTCATTTCTTCTGCATTTTTACACTTAAAATCGTGCATAAGTTTTCCAAGCGCCGAATCGTCCTCATACGCGCCGTTGACATATATTATATGCGAGCCGTCGCCGAAATATGTCCCTGTCTGCTTGACTACGCGGTCTATCTCGTACAGCGGCAGCCCTGCGCCGATAACATCGCTTTCGGTTATGAAAATAACGTAACTGTCCGCAAGCTCGGAAAATTTCTGCCCTCTGCTTAAAAGCCTGGTGTCGATCATACTGCTGTTGTACCTTGCCCGACGAATATCCGCGCCTTCGTAGTTTCGCTGTACTTCGATATTATAGACTTTGCCCGAGCTGTCTTTTGCAAAAATGTCAAGTCTTATCGAACGGTCAAGCAGGTTGTTATAGCTGCGCTGAGCGATAACTTCAATGACCTCAAAATCGCTCCTGTTAAGTATTATATTCAGCAGCAATGCCACCGTCTTATTGTCGCCGTCAAAGACCGCCGACATAAACGTATCGTCCATTAAACAGAACTCGTCGATCGCCTTGTAGTATTCACTTCTGTCCATTGTTGATTGATCCACCTCGAAATTCTCTTTAAATATATTATATCACAGTTTTTTGAGAAAATCAATAGCGATAAAATAAAACATAATTTTTTGGCAGAGATAAAAATTTTTTAAAAGCTATTCTACCCAATGGGGGAGAATAGCCCATTATCCATAATATTCCGCGACGGGATATGCAGACGACAGAGCAGATCTTACCTGCAAATCAAAAGAAAAGGGGGACTTGCGGCAGTCCCCCGAACGTAAGAATCGGTTATCCGGCAGGCGTCGCCTCTCCTGCATCTCTCGGGTTTCCCCTGTCATACCATCGGCGTGTGGCTGCAACGAAATTTACCACCTCAGATAACCTATCTTATCTTACTTATATTATACCACGTTTATTCGGATTTGTAAAGGATTTTTTTGTTCCTCAGATAATTATTCCAACGCGAACTGCTGATCTTCCACGCTGAAATGACGGAATTTTTGCGGTTTTCCTCATCGGCAGAGGTATGAAGCCGAAGAACTATCTGAAAACGCTTGTCGTCTTTTTTGATCTCCTTTAAAATCAGTCCGGTATTGCAGTGACCTTTGTCTTCAAGAATATAGTCAGGCTCTGCAAGCGCAACGGCTAAATACGGTTTGATCTCTTCATAACTGCCCGAGTGATTTTCATTGATATGCTGTATCTGCTCGTCAGTGATTATGACCTCATCGGTAGTGATGTCATCGGTGACGCATTTGTATTTTTCAATATCTATTTTTCCGACTTTATGCACATTTTATCCCGCCGTTTTTTATTGATATGATCTTGATATACTTTATTATACCACTTTCGGCGTATATCGTCAAGGTGCAGATCTCACGGCGCACGGAATTCAATTTAATAAGAGTGTTTTTATTCTTATAATTATATTTTGCTCAGTCAAGCGAGATTTTTGTTATATTCTCCGCCGCTTGGGGAGAAGATACGTTTAAAGGCTATTTCCTCGCCTGCCGCCGCAAGCGTCGGCTGTAGCAAATGCCGCCCATACTTAGGGGACAACCTCAAACGCTGCGCTATGCTCCGCGTTTGAGCTGAAAGCAAATTTCCTTTGCCGACATTATGAGGTCGGCAATTTTTATTTTACTTCGTAAAATAAAAACCGGAAATTTCTTTCCCACAGATTATTAAAGTATTTGCCGCCGAAAATTTTAACCGCCCGATTTCCAAGGGCAGACCGCTCCGCACGATGTGGAGGGCGACAAGCGCGCCCGCGCGAGGGCAGCCTTTTTAAGGAAAAGGCTGGCGCGAAAACCTTTTCTTGATTTCCCCATACTTACCAAACAAGGCGCGTATCGTTAAATCAGCCGCAGAGAATATCTTACTTCTTACATCTTATCTCTTACTTCTAACCGCCCACCCTGTTTCGACAAATTTTCCGCTCCTTGTCTGCTATAATCAATACAAAGCCACTGAAGATCCTCAATACCGCGGCGCTGCCGCAATCTTTGGCGATCAAAAAATGAAAGGAAATGAAAAGCTATGGACGTAAAAACGGCTTTTGAACCCTCACGGCGCAGGCTGACCGCTTATCTCAGCGGCGACATCGACCACCATACCGCCGCACAGATACGCGCCGACGTGGACAGCGCGATACGCAGCACACTTCCTGCCTCGCTCGTTCTCGATTTTAAAAACGTTTCTTTTATGGACAGCTCCGGCATCGGTCTTGTTATGGGACGATATAAGGAAATGTCCGCTCTGGGCGGCTCGGTGTTTATTCAGGACCCGCCGCCCTATATCCGCCGCGTTATGCAGCTCGCAGGTCTTAACAGGCTGTGCAGGATAATTTCTTCTCCGCCGCCGTCGGAAAATGATGAAAATACCGATATGCATACGGAAAATAATACAGAAGATAATACTGAAAATAATACAGAAGATCATACAGAAAATAATACGGAAGATAATACAAATAAAAATAGGGAAAACGAAAACAGGGAGGAATGTCACAATGGGCGCGGCTGAGAATGAAATGAAGTTGACTTTTCCGAGTCTGTCGCAGAATGAAAGCTTTGCAAGGGCGGCAGTTTCGGGATTTATTGCCCGTCTCGACCCGACTGTGGACGAGCTTTCGGACATCAAGACTGCCGTTTCCGAGGCGGTCACAAACTGCATAGTCCACGCCTACCGCGACTGTGTGGGAGATATTTTCATAAACGTCAAGATTTTCGGCGGCAACCGCATATACATAAAGATAAGGGATAAAGGCTGCGGTATCGAGAATATCCCACAGGCTATGGAACCGCTTTTCACTACCGCTCCCGAGCAGGAACGGGCAGGACTCGGTTTCGCCATTATGGAGGCTTTTATGGATAAGGTGAAAGTGCAGAGCCGCAGCGGAAAGGGCACGGCGGTGGTAATGGAAAAGGTTTTAAAGACGCGCAGGACGGCGAGATGACGACAGACGCGGCAGTTTCGGAAGTAAACAGGCTCGCCGAGGAAAATCTCGGGTTGGTGCATCTGTGCGCCAATCGTTTCCGCGGCAAGGGGATAGAATATGACGATCTTTTCGGCGCAGGCTGCATAGGTCTTATCAAAGCGTCCAAGGCGTTCGACAAGGACAGGGGCGTGCGGTTCTCGACTTATGCCGTACCCGTTATTCTCGGTGAGATAAAGCGGCTTTTCCGCGACGGCGGCGCGGTCAAGGTCAGCCGCAGTCTTAAAGAACTTTCTGTAAAGATAGCGCGGTGCAGGGATTCTTTCGCAGCGGCAGAGGGCAGAGAGCCGACTGTCGGCGAGCTTAGCAGACTTGTCGGGGAAAGCTGTGAAACGGTCGTCGAGGCGCTTAATATATCCCAGCCGCCGATCAGTCTTACCGATAGCGGCGGTGATACGGAATGTGGGCAGATAGATATTCCCATTCCTGCGCCCGATGTTATGATAGCGGATAAACTCTCCCTGCGGCAGGTGATGAGCGAACTTGAACCGCGCGACAGAAAACTTATTTATCTTAGGTATTTCCAAAATAAGACCCAGACCGAAGTCGCCGCCGCACTCGGTATGACTCAGGTGCAGGTCTCCAGACGTGAGAAAAAACTTCTCCTCTCAATGCGCGAAAAGCTTTGAACGGGTTTTTACCCTTTTTGGGGGCAACCTTTCTGAAGAAAGGTTCTCCCCCAAACCCCCTTCCAAAGACTTTTAATGATTTTTGCAGGCAGCAGATAACTAAGTCCAATTCTTATGTAAGTAAATTTTTTATATGCAAAAGATATATCCGCTGCCTGCAAAAATAGTCAGAAGTCCTCAGAGAGGAGGATTTAAGAGAAAGCCTTTACTCAAAAAAGTCCCTCAGAAAGGGCAAAACATATCCAAAATATAGAGGATATTACATTGAGAAATATTTTTCTTTTTGAGGTGTATCTTTTCCCTCTTTGGGCGGAATCTTCTTGAAAAGAATTGTTTCTTGAATCTCTTCTCAAAGCTTTAGTCATTTTTGCGATGGACGGTACAATTTTTCAAGTATTGTTAATTTTATTTGATACGCATTTCAAAGACTTTGCCGTCCATCGCAAAAATCATTGAAAGTTTTAGGAAAGGGGTTCGGGGAATAACCCTTTTTCAAAAGGGTTTTC
>CANRDT010000038.1 GCA_947629455.1 uncultured Ruminococcus sp. | reverse complement strand
GGTATTTCGCCGTCTGCGGACGGCGACGATGGGCTCTGCCCCTCGACCCCGCCAGCCTTTTTAAGGAAAAGGCTGGACCGAAAACCTTTTCTTGATTTCCCACTACTTATCAACCAAACTGCGTATCGTGAAATCGCTCTGCGGAGCTACTCTTACCTCTTACATCTTATCTCTTACTTCTTCGGAAATCAAAATTTGATTTCCGTGCAAATCAACAAAACCATCTTGCCAAATGCCGCAGGATATGTTATTATAAAATACAGATGATATAAAATACTTTTTTCGGGAGCGATAGTTATGACGATCGAAGAAAAAATAAAAAACAAAAAAACCTTTCTCGGTATCGAGCTCGGCTCGACAAGGATAAAAGCGGCTCTGACCGACGACAGCCATAAGGTCATCGCGTCCGGCTCTTTTGAATGGGAAAACCGCTTTGAAAACGGGTACTGGACGTATTCCCTTGACGATATACACGAGGGGATACGCGCCTGCTATGCCGACCTGGTGCGCGATATACGGCAGAAGTATCAGACAGTCCCCGACGGTTTCGGCGCAATAGGTATTTCGGCTATGATGCACGGCTATATGGCGTTTGACAAGGACGGCGTTCTGCTGACACCGTTCCGCACATGGCGCAATACCACGACGGCACGGGCGGCGCAGGAACTTACCGACCGCCTTGGTTTTAATATTCCGCAGAGGTGGACTGCCGCGCATTTGTATCAGGCGTTGCTTGACGGTGAAGAACACGTTTCGCGGATAGAACACACAGATACTCTTGCGGTGTATATCCACCGCCGACTTACAAACCGCAGGGAGGCAGGTATCGGAGAGGCATCGGGTATCTTTCCGATAAAGGACGGCGGCTATGACGAAAAAATGCTCGCCGCCGCGCAGGAAATGTTCAGAGAAAAGGGCTTTGACCGACAGCTTAAAGATCTGTTCCCCACCATCCGTCAGGCAGGCGAAAAGGGAGCGTATCTCACGCAGGAGGGAGCGGCTTTTCTCGACCCGACAGGAGTTCTTAAAGCAGGCGTTCCGATATGTCCTCCCGAGGGAGATGCAGGAACGGGAATGACTGCGGCAAATGCAGTCCGCCCGGGAACGGGAAATGTTTCGGCAGGTACTTCGGTATTCGCAATGCCCGTGCTTGAAAAGCCGCTGAACGGTGTATATCCGCAGATTGATGTTGTATGCACTCCCGACGGTTCTCCTGCGGCAATGGTACACTGCAACAACTGCTGCTCCGAGATAGATGCCTGGGTGCGCCTTTTCGGGGAATTTGCACGGCTCATCGGCAGAGATACGGACAAGTCGGAGCTTTACAAAACATTGTACGGTCACGCTATGACGGGGGACAAGGACTGCGGCGAACTGACCGTCTACAATTTCCTGTCGGGAGAACCCGTTGCGGATACCGAACAGGGCAGACCGATGTTTTTCAGAACGCCGTCCTCCTCTTTCGATCTGGCAAACTTTATGAGGGCGCAGCTTTACGGCTGTATTGCGGCTCTGAAAATGGGTATGGATATACTGCGCGAAAAAGAGGGTATCGTCACAAAGGCGTTTACCGCGCACGGCGGACTTTTCAAGGTCAAAGGCGCGGCACAGCAGATACTTGCGGACGCTCTGGATACGCCGACCACCGTCAACGACGCTGCCGGAGAGGGCGGCGCGTGGGGAATGGCTCTGCTGGCGGAGTATATGACGGCAGGCGGCGGACGTTCTCTTGCCGACTGGCTCGACGAAGAAGTTTTCAGCGGCGTTTCGGGATATACCCTGAGTCCCGACAAGGACGGTGTAAAGGGCTTTGAAAAATATATGGAGCGTTATCGGGCAGGACTTGCCGCGGAAAAAATGCTCGGGGAGGTAAACTGAATGTATAATACTGATAAAGATCCCGATATAATGAAACTGAAAGAGGACGTGCTGAAAGCGAATCTTATGCTGCCGCAGTACGGACTGGTGACTTTTACCTGGGGAAACGTTTCGGCGGCGGACAGAGAACGCGGTATAATGGCGATTAAGCCGTCGGGAGTGGAATATGCTAAACTTAAAGCCGAGGATATGGTGCTTGTCGATCTCGAAAGCGGCAAAGTCGTCGGCGGAGAATACCGACCGTCAAGCGACACGCCTACTCATCTTGAACTGTACCGCAGTTTTGAGAATATCGGCGCGGTGGTACACACGCACAGCAGGTGGGCGACTTCGTTTGCGCAGGCAGGCGTGCCGATAACGGCAATGGGGACGACTCACGCAGATCATTTTTACGGCAGCGTACCCTGCACCCGTGATATGACCGAAGAGGAGATAAGGGGCGAATACGAAAAGGAAACGGGAAAAGTGATCGTGGAAACGTTTCGCGGGACAGACCCCATGGCGATACCGGCAGTGTTGGTAAAAAATCACGGACCGTTCACCTGGGGAGCGGACGCGGTAAGCGCGGTAGAAAATTCCGTAGTGCTGGAGGAGGTCGCGTTTATGAATTTTCACGCATTGCAGCTTGACCCTGCGGCGGCAGGGATAAGGCAATGCCTGCTCGACCGTCATTATCTGAGAAAGCACGGAGAAAATGCTTATTATGGGCAGAAGTGATATGCTAAGTATCGGAAGATGTCGGAGATAAATTTTAGGCTCTCCCCTCAATTGCTTGATTTCACGCTCCGCAGTTCGGTTGATAAGTAGTGGGAAATCAAGAAAAGGTTTTCGGTCAAGCCTTTTCCTTAAAAAGGCTTGCAGGGTCAAGGGACAGAGTCCCTTGTCGCCGTCCGCAGACGGCGAAACACCCCTGCCGCTTGCGTCCGCAAGGGGTGAATTTCAAAACAGTCCGGTGGACTGTTTTGAAAGAGGGGACGACCTGCAAGAAGGGCGTCCCCTAAGTTTGATTGGTAAGAACTTTATCTCTGCCGCTTGCGGCAGAGGGCATAGACATTGGAAATCGGGCGGTTAAAATTTATTGCTGTACAAGATCACAATAAGCATTTCTTACCTCTGTTCTCTTACTTCTTACTTCTAAATGCGCTTGCGGCGGCAGGTGTGAACCTATAAATGCTGCATTTCCACAATGGAATAACAGCTTGTTTAACCGTTGTTTTTCACCATAACTGCGTATCGCGAAATTAAACTGCTTGCCATTATACCCCCGAAGATTTATGTTAAAAAACAATGAACAAATCCTTCTCCGCTTGACAAGGCATAAATATTGTGATATAATAGTAAAGCTGAATGAATTGCGCTGATAGCTCAGCTGGATAGAGTGACTGGCTACGAACCAGTAGGTCGGGGGTTCGAGTCCCTTTCAGCGCGCCAGCATTATCAAAGAAGTCTGCGGCAAACGCTGCGGACTTTTTTATATACAAAAATACAAAAGCTGACGATCCGCAGCTGTAGACCGTCAGCCTTATTTTTTATATTCATTCTGCGATCGGAACGGAAACGGTTATCTCCGTGCCTTTTCCGAGCTGCGAACGTATGCTTATGCCGCCGCCGTGGTAGGCTACGATATGCTTGACTATCGAAAGCCCCAGACCCGTGCCGCCCGTCTGCTTGGAACGGCTCTTATCCACACGGTAGAACCTCTCGAATACGCGCTCGCGATCTTTTTCCGCAATGCCTATGCCGTTGTCCCTCACTGTGATGAGCGCGTTCCTGCCGCTTTTGCCGATATTCACCCACACCGAGCCGCCCTCGTTGTTGTACTTCACCGCGTTGTCTATCAGATTCACAAGCAGCTCGGTCATATAGCTCTGGTTGCCCTCTATCACGACGCTTTCGCCGTCCACGAATATCCCCACGTTATGGCTGTCCGCCTTGTCCTGCAAGATCTCCTCCGCATCGTGGGCAAGACGGAGAATATCTATCCTCTCGTGGTCGGCGTTTTCGTGATCTTCTATCTCGGACAAGCGGATTATGTCGTTTATCAGAAAAAGCAGTCGCTGCGCCTCGCGGTAGATAGTTCCGCCGTACTTCTTTATCTCCTCCGGACCCGTGATTATGCCGTTGTCCATCATCTCGCCGAATCCCTTTATGGTGGTCAGCGGAGTTTTCAGCTCGTGAGAAACATTTGCTGAAAATTCGCGCCTTATCTGCTCGCTTTTCATACTCTCCGTAACGTCCGCCATTATGATTATTATTCCGTACTCGCTGCCGAAAGCCGATCTGTTCACAAAGGTACGGTAAAGCCTGCTGTCTATCTCTATAAGTCCTCTTGCGGAATTGTCCGAGCCGATACCCTCCACCAGTGAGATAATGCGCGGATCGCTCGTCAGCAGCTGTAATTTTCCGTGCGAATGAGGATCAAAGTCGGGATTCAAGAGCCTTAGCGCACTGCGGTTGACCGAGATGACCGTGTTGTCCGAATCGAGCAGTATCATTCCCTCGACCATATTGTCCGTGATAAGCGTGATCTTGTCCTTTTCCTTGCGGAGCTTTTCAACGTTCTTTGAAATGCGTTTCATAAGCACCTGCGCATTGCGGACGATAGGTTCAAGCTCCTCATACGGGTTATCAGCAGCCTCAAAGCCTTTGTCGGGATCGAAACGTGATACCAGCTCGTTTATCGGACGTATAAGACTTTCCGACAATTTTACCGAAACGGCAGCCGTGACCGCGAATACTACAGCCGCCGCGCCGATAATTACCCAGAGCGCCGACGGGGGAAGTGAAGATATTCCCTCTCCGCCGCCGTATATAAGACCGCACAGCCACCACGCGATCGGCAGGAATACTATGACCGTCCCTGCCGTCAGCAGCAGCATAACTTTCAGAATTTTCTTTCGCATAGATCTTCCTTTCGCGTTTGCTTTATTTTACGAAAAATACTTACCCGAAGCAGGAAATTTGATTTTCGGATAAAACTAAATTTGCAGAGCAAAACGGATATATTTCATAAGTCCTCCCGGACGGGGCAATGCGATCTTCACCCGATGGGGGCGAGAACAGCCAGTTTTACGGTCAAATATAACTACCCGAAAAGATGTTCTATAAGTATCTTTACACCGAGGAGTATGAGTATAACGCCGCCGATAAGCTCCGCCGCAGAGCGGTATTTCGTGCCGAACACACTCCCTGCCTTTACGCCGACGGCGGAGAGCAGAAATGTTATTATCCCGATAAAGAGCGCCGCGAGGAGGATATTCACCTTCAGAAAAGCAAACGTCACCCCTGCCATAAGCGCGTCGATACTGGTCGCAACGGCAAGCAGGCACATTTTTCCTGCCGCCATTGACGCGTCGGTGTCCTGCTGTTCGTCACTGCGGCTTTCGCGTATCATACCGATACCGATAAATGACAGCAGAATAAACGCTATCCAGTGGTCAAAACTCGCGATATAGCCGCGAAATCCCACTCCAAGAAAATAACCTGCCGTGGGCATAAGCGCCTGAAATCCTCCGAACCACGCTCCGGCGGTCAGCATATGCCCAAGCCTTACATCACGCAGCGCAAGTCCCTTGCATACCGATACCGCGAAGGCGTCCATTGACAGACCCACAGCAAGTATAAAAAGTTCAGCTATTCCCATTTTTCAGCTCTCCCGGCTGCTTTCGTCTTTTTCGTCCGCACTGTCATCTCCGCCGTTTCCCGATACCTTTGAAAACAGCTCAAACAGCTTTTGCGCCTCCTCGTCGATGTCGCCGCGTTCATAGAGCGCAACGTTGCAGGAGTTGCGAAATTCGTCTATCAGATCGTCGTTTTCAAAATACGGGCTGAGTACCGGCAGATCGTCGTATTCCTCCATTTTCTCAAACGCGCTGTACTGCATTCCCCCGAGCATATCGTTTTCGCTGAGATGATCCCTTGCTTTCGTACTGAGCGGTATGCCTTTCTCGACTCCCTGCAAGCCTGCCATTTCCTCCGAGTTGAGCAGAAAATCCAGAAGCATTGCAGCCTCCTGCGGATGTGCGGTATTCTTGCTTATCGCGTACATCGTCGCAGGCTTGGCGTACCAGCCCTCGCCCGACTCGCTCTCCTGCTTTGCAGGATAATCCGCGATAACAAATTCGCTGCCGCCTGCGATCGCCTTATCGCAGTAATTCGCATCGCTAAGCCACGCGATAAGTCCTGCATACTTTCCTGCGTCCAATTGGGTACGGTCGAAATATTCCACCTGCGGCATAACTTTTTCATTGATAAGGCGGCAGTAGAAATCCAGCATAATTTTAAAATCGTCCGCCGTGAAGTTCAGGCTGCCGTCGTGTTCCATAAAGCTCTTGCCGCACTGCTGCTCCGCATACGCAACGATAAAAAAGAACGCCGGCTTTGCAGCCATAGACAGCGGATAGACCTCGCCGTTCATCGCCTTTGCGGCGGTGAAATAGTCCTCCCACGTCGAGGGTATATCCAGACCGTACTTGTCGTACACCGTTTTATTGATGTACGGCGTCTGGACGTTCATAGCGATCGGTATTGCGTTCAGCTTGCCGTTTTGCATACCGAAACCGAGTTCATACTCCCCGAACGCGGACAGATCGAGCGTATCGCCCAGCGTGTTCAGGTCGTAGTAGCCGTTGCCGTCGGGAGAAAACTGCTCTATCCACGCGTAATTTATCTGCATAACGTCAGCCTCCGTCCCCGAGATCATCTGGACGTTGCTGCGCGTCTGGTAGCCCGACCATTCGGTATAGTTGCAGGTCACGCTTATCCCGGGATAGAGATCCTCAAATTCATCGACCGCCTCTATCGTATATTCGTGTCTTGCATCGTTTCCCCACCATGACAGCGTAAGCTCCACGGGATCGGCAAGCTCGGTGACGTCCGCCTTGTCGGCGGTACACCCTGCCATTACCGACGCCGCTATCAGGAAAGTGACTGCGGACACTGCTTTTCCCTTATGCGGAAAGAATATACCGTTTTGCATCGGAACACCTCTTTTCCCGTCGGAGATACTTTTACGAGATCAGTCGAAAATCACGATCTCCGTTTTATGTATATTGATGATTTTCCGCGTTATTCGTTCACCAGTCTGCCGCGGTGCGTTCTTTCCATAAGTTCCATAAACATTTCCTCCGGCATTGGTCTTGAATAATAGAATCCCTGCGCCGCGTCGCAGCCGCAGCTGCTGAGGAACGCCGCCTGTTCCTTGGTCTCCACTCCCTCGGCGATAATGTCAAGTCCTATATCCCTCGACATCGCTATCGTGTGGGAGATTATCTTCTGACCGCGTTCGGACTCCATAAAGCTCGAAAGGAACGAGCGGTCTATTTTCAGCACGTCAAACGGCGTGCTTTTTAGATTATTGAGCGACGAGTACCCCGAGCCGAAATCGTCCATAAGCAGGGTAAAGCCGCGCTCTTTTGCCTCTCTCACCATACGGTTCGCGTTTATGTTCTCTATCGTTTCGGTTATTTCCAGCTCGAGCAGGCTCTTGGGAATATCGTACTTCTTTATCAGCCTTTCTGCAAAGTCGATAAAATCCTCCCCCGTGAGATGAACTCGCGAAACGTTCACCGAGATCGGAACGGGCTCGATACCCTCGTCAAGCTGTCTGCGGACAAGGCTGCACGCCCTCTCCCAGATATATTCGTCCAGCTTTACCACAAAGCCGTTCTGCTCGAAGATCGGGATAAAGTCGTTGGGCGCGATCATACCCCTCTGCGGGTGCAGCCACCTTACAAGAGCCTCCGCGCCGATGACATCTCCCCCTGAAATGCTGTACTTGGGCTGTAGGTACATTTTAAACTCGCCGTTTGTGAGCGCGTCTTTCATATCGTCCTCTATCAGCTTGCGGCGTTTGAGCGAGATCTTCATGGCGCTGTCGTAGAATCCGATATTCTCCATTGCGCTGCCCTTGACCTTCTGCCTTGCCATAGCCGCCGCGTCCCCCATAATGCGCGAGGGTATATCCCTTTCGTCCACGATATAGACGCCGAAAACAAAGTTGTAGGACATTCCCTTATAGCCGCTCAGAGCCTCCTCCATGCTGCGTATAAAGGTTATCAGGCCCTCCGTCGTTTCATACGGCGTGACTATCATAAAAATATCCGCGCTCAGACGTGTATATATCCTGTCCTCTCCGCAAAATACTTCCAGCACGTCAAGAAAATGGTGCAAAAGCTCCGTTCCTGCCGCCTCTCCGTAGCGATCGTTCACCAGCTTGAACTTCACCACGTCAAACTGTATTATTGCGTAAGAATGCTGTGTGTCCTCCGTCAGACGCTTTTCCACTTTCTCGGTAAAAATATCCGGACACTGGTCGTTGGTATACAGCTCGAGTATCTGGTGATCCATTATCTCCTTTTCGCTCATCGGGTGTATGCGTCCCGCCACCTCGGAGGAACTGTTTTCTCCCGAACCGAACACTACCGACAGCTCGTACCAACGGGGTTCGCCGTCCATAGTCAGGCGGAATTTCATACTTGCCGTTTCGCCGTCCGCTCCTGAAGATCTCACTCTGTAGGCAAATCTTCTGAAAAGCTTTATATCCTCCGAAAAGATAAGTCCGCTTTCATAGATCGCGTCCAGAGGGTCGAGAGTATCCGACTTCATAAACGCCAGATCGTCACAAAAGCCTGCGCAGTCCCATTCGCCGTGCTGAAGATCGAGATAGAAAAACGCAGAGCCGTTCTTATCCGTAAGCATTTTTGAAATTTTCTCAAACAAGTTGTTCATAATTCGCATCTCCTTGCAGGAAAACCGTAAATATCACCGAATTATTGTTTAGCCGGCAGCAGCTCCTGTGCGCCGAACTCTTCCAGAGTATCTATCTTATCGAGCTTTCTGTTAAGCTGCCTCGTCCTCGTTCCGATAAGCTTATCAAGATCGTCGTCCACCTGTCTGATATGCTTTTGCGCCTTTTGCAGAGCCTCCTCAAACGTACCGAACTCCGCCTTGACCTCGCCGAGTATCTTCCAGACCTCGCCGCTGCGTTTTTGCAAAGCAAGCGTGCGGAATCCCATTTGCAGCGAATTGAGCATTGCCGCCATAGTGGAAGGACCCGTCACATTGACGTGATGTTTTTTCTGCAAAGCTTCCACCAGTCCCGGAGTATTCACCACCTCGGCGTACAAGCCCTCGAACGGCAGGAACATAATGCCGAAATTGGTCGTGTACGGCGCCTTGATATACTTTTCCTCAATATCCTTAGCGCACTTCATTATAACGTTCACAAGCGTTTTCTTTGCGGCGTCAATGCGTTCGCGTTCGCCCGATTCGTAAGCGTCCTGCAATGCGCCGTATGTATCTCCGGGGAATTTTGAATCTATCGGCAGCAGGATAGGTTTGTCGTCCGTCTGACCGGGCAGCTTGACTGCAAATTCTACCCTCTCCCTGCTGTCGGGGATAGTCGGCACTTCCCTTTCGTACTGATCGGGACTGAGTATATCCTCAAGTATACCGGCAAGCTGTATCTCTCCGAGAATACCCCTGCTCTTTACGCCGCTGAGCACCTTTTTCAGATCGCCCACGCCCGACGCGAGCGCCTGCATTTCGCCAAGACCGTTATACACCTTTTCCAGTCGTTCGCTCACCATTTTGAAAGATTCTCTCAGGTGTTCGTCAAGCTTTTTGTTTACGGTGTTCTGTATCTCGTCAAGCTTTTTCTGATTGCCCTGCTGTATATCCGCAAGGCTGCGGTTTACCGAGGTGCGCATTTCCTCCAGTTTCTGAACGGTATTGCTCTCGAACGTGCCGAAACGCTTTTCAAGTCGGTCAAGTGTATTTCCGACCGCTTTTCCCGACTGCTCCTGCCTGTCGGCGATCGTCTTGCTCATATCACCAAGCCTGCCCGTCAGCTTTTTATCCATTTCGCCGATAAGCTGATTCTGCGAATCTCCCGTCCGTTTCTGATTATCCGAAAGCATCTGCCCCAGATTTTTCATCTTATCGTCAAGCGCACTCTGCAATTTCATATTTACGGTGTCCTGTATCTCCCTGAGCTTATCGTCCACCGTCTTGCGTATCGCCTCGAGCTTTTGCTCGTTGTTCGCCTCGAGCGTTTTCAGTCGGTTCTCCATACTGTCGAGCAGGCTCTTGACCGTGTTCGCCGATTCCGTCTGCTTTTCGGAAAGCAGGGTATTCATATTCTCCAGACTGCGGTTGAGTCTTTCGTCCATAGCGGCAAGCTTTTCGTCCTGTCTTTCGCCAAGGCTTTTCTGCAATGCCGAAATGCTGTCCCCGAGATTTCTGACATTCGTCTGCACGCTGCCGGAGATCTCCTCTCTGAGTTCCCTGCCGAACGTATTGAAACCGTCCTTTACCGCCTGCTGAGTATCCTCATTATCCTCGCCGCCGTCCTTAGAAAAGGACTTTATCAGCATAACGACGAGTATGACAAGCAAAGCGCACTCTATAACGATCGATAAAATATCCAAGATCTGATCCATAGCATTTTTCTCCGTAATTAAAATTTTGATCACATTGATCTATCAGCCTGCGTCGTCGCGGACTGCGTATCGTTCGCGGCAATTTTTCTCTTTGTTCTTGTTGGAAAAATTACCTCTCACTCGCTCCGTCGCTCCTCCTTCCCAAAACGGGTCACGCTTGCTCCGCCTGTTCGCTTGCAAGCGCGCTCACAACGGCTCTGCTGCGCTAACAACCCGTTTTGGCTTGTTTAGCATTTCTTACTTCTTACATCTTACATCTTACTTCTAAACGCTTACTTCTGTTCTCTTACCTCTTATCTCTAAACGCTTACTTCTAAAACGCAGTGCCATGATGTTCCCTCTTTTTGCGGTACATATCCGTATCCGCGAGCTTTATATGATCGTCGAGCTTGTCCGTCCGACATACGTCCATAACGGAAGTTCCGCAGCTTATCATCACTTTGTACGGCGCTCTGCTGCGCGAATTATACTCCCTCAGACAATCGTCTATCGCCGCAGACATTCTGTCGGGCGACACCTGCGTATCGCCGTTCGCAGGAGCTATCGCGACAAACTCATCGCCGCCGAACCTCGAGCAGACTCCCGTTTCGCCAAAACACCGATTGAGCGCGTTCGCTACGGCTTTTATCGCCTTATCTCCCTCGTTGTGACCGTAAGTATCGTTTATGATCTTCAGACCGTCCATATCCACCGAAAATACCAGCAGCTTATCCCCCGAACGGTCGCAGCGGCGTATCAGCTTTGACGCGTTCTTATAAAATCCCCTGCGGTTGAATATCCCCGTCAGTGGATCGCGTATATGCATTTCAGCAAGCTCGGCGTTCGCCCTTTCAAGGCTCTTGCGGTTCTTGAAATTCTCAAAGATCTGGCTCGTGTTGCTGATAAAACGTCTTGTATTCTCAAAAACAAAATTATCCACATTTATCGCGGACACCACATATCCCATTACCTCGTCCTGAAAATGCAGCGGAGTGAACATAAGAAAAGGAAAACTTTCCAGCACATTTCCGAGATCGGGAAGCAGCTCGTGCGTTTCAAACTCAGGCTGACAGGGTACGAAATGCGCGTCCTCACAGTGCATAATGACTTTCATCTTCGACGGGAAAGAGCCGTGGTAGCGGTCTTTATCCCTCTGAGGGCTGAGAAAATCGGAATTTACGCAGCACCACGAGAAATAGTCGCTGTAGCTGCTCATTATCTTTCCCATATCCTCCAGAGAACGGCAGTCGATCGTCTTGGAAAGGTAGGAGAACATATGCACCTCGTGACCGTAGGAATGTTTCATCAGGCGGTAGACGTTGACGATCTTTTCGCCCACCTGCTCGGCGTCCACGGGCTGACAGCCGCAGGATTCGGAGTACCTCATCAGATACGGCACGTCCCACAGCTTTTCAACATTATCCCCTGCCATAATGCCGTCGATTATCTTGACGACGGCTGCGCCGAGAAAATCGCAGTCGGGCGCGGCGGTGGTAAGTCTGGGGCTGACATATTTTTCAAGCTCCATACCGTCAAAGCCTGTCACGATAACATCGTCAGGCACGTTATATCCTCTTCCCCTTAAGACCTGACAGGCGGTTATCGCCATAAGGTCGTTCGCGCAGACGATAGCCTCGGGGAAAGGCAGTTCGGAGGAGAAAAAGTCCTCCATAACGCGCACGGTGGGCAGATCCCAGAAATCGCCGTAGCCTATGCGTTCCTCTTCAATTTCTATATCATTTTCCCTGAGTACCTTTTTATAGCACTCCATACGCTCGTCCGAGAACGGGTTATCCTTTATTCCTGCGATAAAGTTGACTCTGCGGCAGGCGTGATCTTCCACAACGTGGCGGACTATATCCTCAAAAGTATCGGTATAGTTGAACATCAGGCAGTAGCAGCCTGCTATCCTGCGGTCTATGGATATAACGGGAACGTTTGCTTTATTCATATCGGCGATCATCTGTTCTATCCTGCCGTCATTTTTTATAGATTCGGGATATATCACCAGCGCGTCGAGTATCTCAGGGTTTACAAGGTCAAAGACGCTGCCCTCTCCGCGAGCGTCGGCGTTATCCGAGAACAGGTCGGAGAAAGCGTTGAAAAGCAGTGTTTTATAGTTGCCTGCGGCGGCGTATTTGCTGATAGACATAACCATTTCCTTGACATTATCGTTATGAACGCCTGACACGCATATTCCGACAACCTTATGACTGCCGTTTCTTCCAATTACCATAAACGATCACCCCGGACGTATATTTTTATTTACATTACCTCACCACATATTTGATAAAATTATACCACATTTGCGTTTGTTAGTCAACAGTTTTTGGTGAATTTTACGGGAAGCTTTTAGTAGAGGTAAGCGATTAGAAGTAAGAGGTAAGAGTTGCTAAGCAGTGTGATCTCACGCTCTAAAGTTTGATTGATAAGTAGTGGGAAATCAAGAAAAGGTTTTCGGTCAAGCCTTTTCCTTAAAAAGGCTTGCGGGGTCGAGGGGCAGAGCCCATCGTCG
>CANRDT010000037.1 GCA_947629455.1 uncultured Ruminococcus sp. | reverse complement strand
GCGACAAGGGACGCTGTCCCTTGACCCTGCAAGCCTTTTTGAGGAAAAGGCTTGATCCAAAACCTTTTCTTGATTTCTCACTACTTATCAAACAAACTTCTGCGCGTGAAATCATAGTGAGGAGAAATTTTCACGCCCGACAAATGTTTCACTCCGTTATTCTGCCTATACACCACCCGTCCTCGGCGGAAAGTATCTCTACCATGCGAAACTGCCGCCGCAGGGAGATATCGCGCTCCTTCTCCGTTTTCGGCACCTTCACCATAATATAACTGTCGGTATGCCCCTGATAAAATTGCGGCGAGGTCTCTTTCTCAAACAAAACGCGCAGGACTTTGCCCACCTGAGCCGCAAGATACTCTTTCTGCGAATCGGCGCATACCTCGTGCATAAGGGCGGCTCTTTGCTGTTTTATCCGCGCGTCCACCTGATCGGACATTCTGTCCGCCTGCGTGCCGGGTCGTCTGGAATAGCGGAAAATATGCGCGTCCGCAAGAGCAAGCTCTCTTACACATTCAAGCGATTCTCTGAAATCATCTTCGCTTTCTCCGGGGAATCCCACCATAATGTCGGCGGTAAGAGCACAGTCGGGGAAATATCTGCGCAGCGTGCGGCATAACAGACGGAGATCGTCGGGAGAATAGCGGCGGTTCATACGGCGCAGCGTGTCGGCACAGCCGCTTTGCAGCGAAATATGAAAATGCGGACAAAGCTTGTCCATATCGGCAAGCAGGGCAATGTCCTCTTCGCTGATAAGCTCGGGCTCGAGAGAACTGAGCCTTACGCGGAAATCACCGTCGGCGGAACAGGCAGCGGCTGCCGCGTCGGTAAGGCGCGTTGTGTTCCCGAGATCTCTTCCGTAACAGCCGAGATTTATCCCCGTGAGGATAATTTCCTTATGCCCTGCGGCTGTAAGGGCGGCGGTCTCGGCGGCAATGTCCTCCGGAGGGCGCGAGCGTATATGCCCTCTTGCCTGTGGGATTATGCAGTATGAGCAGTTCATATCGCAGCCGTCCTGTATCTTTATGTAGGCTCTTGTCCTGCCGTCCGAAAAGCCGTTGCTCATTTTCTCTATCTTTTCGCCGCGGCTGTGCTCAACGATACGGACTACCCTTTCTCCGCGTACGTATCCGTCTATCAGCTGCGGTATATCGGTCTTGTTCTGCGAACCGACCAGTATGTCGCATAGCGAGAAAACCTGATGATTCGGTCTTGTCTGCGTCATACAGCCTGCCGCCGCGATAATGCAGTCGGGATTTTCACTGCGTATCCTGCGTATCAGTTTGGCGCATTTTGTGTCCGACTGCGCGGTGACGGTGCAGGTATTTATCACGCAGGCGTCGGCGTCGGCAAAGCTGCCGCAGGAGGTGTGTCCCATTTTCTCCAAAGCCTGCCTGATATTCTCGGTCTCGTACTGATTCACCTTGCAGCCGAACGTGTAATAATAGATATTCATATAATTATCCATTCCTTTCCACGGAGATCCATTTTCGGAATATAAAATATAAATTGACTGATTCGGCAGAAAAGATGATTTTCTATCTTCCGCCGCATTGCAGTATTATAATAATACCGATTTTTTATAGCTGTTACTCCCCTCTTGTGGGAATGACAGCCTGTTTCGGGCGTATCTTCTCCGCCAACGGCGGAGAAGATACCATTATTTACTGTTTCCTCGCCGCAGGCGAGGAAACAGCATATATCAAATCGCCTTGACCGCCGATGATTTTCCGCCGTATGGGGAGTTTCAATATATTACATATGCACAAATTTTTGATATGGTATATGTGCAAAATCCACAAAAGGACTTTTTGCCGACCCTGCGCTATTGACTATTATACTATATTTTATTTTTTTTTGCAAATTTGCCTTGACAATTTGAAAAAAATGCTTATAATGGAAGTTGCAGAAAGAAAATCTGCAAAAGAAAGTATGTATGAGAAAAGATTTCTAAGGAGGAATCGCTATGAAAAAGACAAAGATCATGCTTAATTCGATCCCGGCAGTCAAGAAGTTTGTGAACATCGTTTCGCTTTACGACTTCGACGTTGATCTTTCTTCGGGAAGATATGCCGTTGACGCGAAGTCGATCATGGGTATCTTCAGCCTCGATCTGGAAAAGCCCGTTGCTCTTACGGCTCACACCGACGACGCTGACAAGTTCTTTGAGGAGATCAAGGACTTTATCGTAGACTGACGGCGCGCGCTCAAACTGCGCAGAAAATTTACATCACGACAAAAGCGGGCAGGGAATACTCTGTCCGTTTTTATTTTGCGGATATTCGTCCTTGGCAGAAAAAATTCCGCACGGTCTTATTTTGCTGTCTTATTTGAGGGATAAGCTGAATAAGCTGTAGTGTACGAATAAATATGAGCGGAGGTCGGGTATATGCTTGATATGACGGTAAATTTAAAAGGTATCCTCGCCGCTGCGACGGCGGCGGCAGTAATGCTGGGCGCGCCGTTTGCGGCGTCGGCAGGAGGAGATCCGCAGATACAGGAGAATGTTCCCGTATCGGCAGAAACGCAAAGCGCGGAAGATCTTATGTCAGGGATCACTTGCGATTGCGCGGCGGTTACGGAAAGCACAACGGGGACTTTTCTCGGCGGAAAGAAAGCGGACGAGAAACGCAGCGTTTCACATCTTGCAAAGCTTATGACGATACTGATAGCTGCGGAAAAGACAGCCTCGGGGGAAATATCGCCGACGGATACGGTATCGGTATCGGCGCACGCAAATTCTATGGGCGGTTCGCAGATCTGGCTTGACTCGGGCGAAAAAATAAGCGTGGAGGAGCTTTTCAGATCAATAACGATAGGTAACGCCAACGACGCCTGTGTTGCTCTTGCGGAAAAGATAGGCGGCAGCGAAGAGGGGTTCGTCGCCATGATGAACTCGCGTGCAAAGAGCCTGGGAATGAAAAACACACACTTTGCCGACTGTACCGGAATAAGTGAAAAGACCGTTTCGACCGCACGCGATCTTTGTCTTCTGGCGGCTGAGCTTGTCGGACATGAGGAACTGAGGGAATATTTCACCACTTGGATGGACAGCGTAAGGGACGGAAAGGCGGAGCTGGTCAGCACTAACCGTCTTATCCGCACATACAAAGGCGTTACGGGACTGAAATCCTGCGCTTCGGATATGAGCGGAGAATGTCTTGCCGCATCGGCAAAGCGCGGCGATATGTCGGTATGCGTCGTCATTCTGGGCGCAAAAGATCAGGATTCAAAGTTTGCGGACGCGAAAAAACTTATGGACACCGCGTTCTCGTCTTTTGGGATATACGTTCCCCAGCCGGACAAAAAGGCTTATGCGGACGTTAAGGTGAGCGGCGGCGAGAGCGGCAGCGTTCCCGTGGAGATAAAGGGCGCAGACCCCGTGGTGCTGCCCTCGGGAGAGCTTTCCTCCGTGGTATGCGAATACCGTCGGGCAGAGAGTCTTGACGCGCCGGTAAAGAAAGGCGACAAGGTGGGAGAGATAGTTTTCAAAACGCCGGAAAAGACAGTCATAACGGGAGAAATTGCGGCTGCACGGCAGGTAGACAGGATAACGCTGGGTTTTGCATTCAAAAAAGTTTTGTTGAATCTGCTGAAAATGAAGAAATAAAATTGTTATAATTATACAAAAGTTTGGGAAAAGAGTTGGGAAATAAACAAACCTCTTGAAAAGTACGCGGAAATATTGTATAATTTAAAATAGTAAGGAATCGCCGGCGGAACAGGCGGCTCCGTTTTGAAAGGATATGAACTTGTATGGCTGTAAAACTCAACACAAAATATCTTTCTTCTTTTGTGAGGGAGCATGAGCTTGAAAACATAGCTCCTGCGGTTTCCGCCGCTCACAAAACTCTTACCGAAAGGACGGGTGCAGGTAATGCGTTCCTCGGCTGGCTCGATCTTCCCGTAAACTATGATAAGGACGAATTTGAGCGCATAAAGGCTGCCGCGCAGCGCATAAAAGACACCGCCGACGTGCTGGTCGTTATCGGTATAGGCGGTTCTTATCTCGGCGCGAGAGCCGCAGTGGAGTTGCTTAGATCTCCTTTTTATAATAATCTGAAAAAAGACACCCCCGATATATATTTCGTGGGAAACAATATCAGTCCGGCATATCTTGCCGACGTGCTTTCCATATGCAAAGACAGGGACGTATGCGTAAACGTCATCTCTAAATCGGGAACGACTACCGAACCTGCGCTGGCATTCCGTATCTTCAAGAAACTGCTTGAGGACAAGTACGGCAAGGAGGGCGCAAAGAGCAGGATATTCGCGACCACGGACAAGGCGAAAGGCACGCTCAAAGAGCTTTCCGACGCGGAGGGATACGAAACGTTCGTAGTACCCGACGACGTGGGAGGAAGATTTTCCGTGCTGACGGCGGTAGGACTTCTGCCGATAGCCGCGGCAGGCTGCGACATAGACGCGCTTATGAGGGGAGCCGCCGCCGCGAGGGAGAAATATGCAAATGACGACGGCAACGACTGCTATACATACGCCGCTCTGAGAAATATCCTTTACAGAAAGGGAAAGAGCGTTGAAATGCTCATCACCTACGATCCGGGATTCGCTATGATGAACGAGTGGTGGAAACAGCTTTTCGGCGAGAGCGAGGGTAAGGACGGAAAGGGAATATTCCCTGCGTCGGCGGCGTTTTCTACCGATCTTCATTCGCTCGGTCAGTTTATCCAGGACGGCTCGAGGGTGATGTTTGAGACCGTGGTGGATATAAAGAACCCGAGAGAGGATATTTATCTTGAGGACGATGAGGAAAATCTCGACGGGCTCAATTTCCTGACGGGTCAGAATATGTCGGTCGTGAACCGCAAGGCTTATCAGGGAACGATACTTGCTCATACCGAAGGCGGCGTACCGAATATCATAATCGAAATGGACGCGTCCGACGAGGAGAATCTCGGAGAACTCATCTACTTCTTTGAGAAAGCCTGCGCCGTTTCGGGATATATGCTGGGAGTAAATCCTTTCGATCAGCCGGGCGTTGAGAGTTACAAGAAGAATATGTTTGCTCTGCTGGGCAAACCGGGATATGAGGACAGAAAAGCCGAGCTTGAGGCAAAGCTGGGCTGAAGATGTGATCCGGAGCGTTCAGGCTCTTGAAATAAATGTCCGAAAAGGACGGATTGGAGTTATATTATGATTAATTTGATACCCGGAAAAAAGGGAACAGGCAAGACCAAGATCCTGGTGGATTTTATAAAAGAGGCAGCCGAGAAGGCGACGGGAAACGTTGTCTGCATCGAGAGAGGAATGAAACTCACCTATGATATTCCCCATAAGGTAAGGCTTGTGGATACGGAAGAATACGGAATAAACAATTTTGATTCTTTCTACGGCTTTGTTGCGGGAATGCTTGCCGGAAACTACGATATTCAGGAAGTGTATGTTGACGGTATCCTGAAGATCGGCGGCAGGGATTACGAGGCTTTCGGCGCAATGATCGAAAAGGTGGCAATGCTTGCAAAGGACATCAAGATCGTGTTCACGGTATCCGCCGACGTTGAGGAGCTGCCCGTCAAGGTACGTTCGTTCATAAAGTAACGGGCGGAAGACGCGTTTCACAGAGAAAAAACGGGCTTTTTGCAGGAAAAAATTAAGTCACGGGCAAAAAAACTATTGACAAATCCGGCGGCAGGGGTTATAATGAAGTTTGTGATGTCTGAGGTGTTGATATGATCTTACAGTTAAAGCAGCTTTTTGATATTCCCGGCGAAACGCAGGATATTTCCTTTGACATACCGCCGCAGGAGGCGGAAAAGGCTGCGCCGGACTGGAAATTTGCATCGCCTGTGACGGTCGGCGGACGTGCGGAAAACCGCGCGGGGGTGGTAACGCTCCGTTTTCGCTGTACCTTTAAGCTGGCTCATCAGTGCGACAGATGTCTTACCGGATTTGATCGGGAGTATTGCTATGATTTTTCGCATACACTTGTGAGGAGTCTTAACACGCCCAATGATGATTACATCGTTTGCGGCGACAATACTCTTGACGTTAATGAACTCGCTATTTCAGATTTACTGTTACAGCTGCCTACCAAGATCCTTTGCAGAGAGGATTGCAAGGGTTTGTGTTACGTTTGCGGACAGAATTTGAACGAGGGTGAATGTAACTGCCCTTAATAGCAGTACGACCTATTATCCTAAGGAGGAGGTGCCACAATGGCAGTACCGAAGAGAAAGGTTTCCAAAGCAAGACGCGACAAAAGGCGTTCGTCCGTATGGAAGCTTGACGCACCTGCGCTTACCAGATGTTCAAATTGCGGTGAGCTTACCGCTCCGCATAAGGTTTGCAAGAACTGCGGTTATTACAAGGGCGTTGAGGTTATCAGGAAAGATGCCTGATCTTTCAAGCTGACGCTTGTTTGATCTGCTGCCGCTTTGCCGTGCAGGCTCATTGGTCTGCCCGATGGAGCAGCGTATAGGCGCAGATGTGGGCAGAGGACGACGTTGTTTCCTCTGCTCTTTTTGTTTAAGCCCTCTGGAGCGGTCAAGTCTTGGAGATCGGGCGGTCAAAGTCCTTTGGTATTATTCTTTAATTTTCCCATTGGGGGAAAAATATAGTCTTTGAGTATGGTGGCTATCGCCGCAAGCGGCTATTGTAACAAATGCCGTCCATACTTAGGGTACGCCCTTCTTGCAGGGCGTCCCCTCTTTCAAAACAGTCCACCGGACTGTTTTGAAATTCACCCCTTGCGGACGCAGGCGGCAGGGGAATTTCGCCGTCTGCGGACGGCGACAAGGGACGCTGTCCCTTGACCCTGCAAGCCTTTTTAAGGAAAAGGCTTGATCGAAAACCTTTTTAATATTCTGTCTTTGTTTTCACAATGAATGCGGAGCGTGAAACCAAAGTTTGGTAGCTACTCTTACTTCTTCCCTCTTATTTCTTACATCTTATTTCTTACATCTTATTGCTTACATCTTATTGCTTACATCTAAAAGGAGCTGAACTTTATGCCGGTGAAAATTGCCAGCGTGGCGCGCCGCAGTCCTGCGGCAAGAGCAGGTATCGAGGCAGGGGACGTTCTGCTCACTGTGAACGGACACGAGATAAGCGACGTGCTGGACTATATGTTCTACTGCGCCGAGGACAGGGTGGAACTTGCAATAGAAAGCGGCGGAAAAACTCACCGGCGAGTGATATATAAATCGGAGTATGACGATATAGGTCTTGAATTTGATACTTTTCTTATGGACAGCAAACAGTCCTGCCGGAATAAGTGTATCTTCTGCTTTATCGACCAGATGCCGCCCGGAATGAGAGAAACGCTCTATTTCAAGGACGACGACGCAAGACTTTCTTTCTTGCAGGGCAATTATGTTACGCTGACAAATCTTACGGATAAGGATATACAAAGAATAATAGATATGCGCCTTAACATAAACGTTTCGGTGCATACTACCGATCCGGAGCTGCGGTGCAGAATGATGAATAACCGCTTTGCCGGAGAAAAACTGAAATATCTGAAAATGATGACGGACGCAGGACTTGAACTTAACTGTCAGATAGTCTGCTGCCCGGGCATAAACGACGGAGCGGAGCTTGAACGAACGCTTTCCGATCTCGGGGAACTTATGCCGAATATACGCTCGACGGCGGTAGTGCCGGTGGGACTTACAGCATACCGCGAGGGGCTTTATCCGCTCAAAGCCTTTGACAGGGAGAGCGCAGGAGCGGTCATAGATGTCATAGCCGCTTTTCAGGAGAGCTTTCTGAAAAAGTACGGTACGCGTATGGCGTATGCCGCAGATGAATTTTTTCTTACCGCCGAGAGAGAGATACCCGATGCGGAATATTATGAGGATTATCCGCAGTACGAAAACGGAGTAGGACTGCTCAGGTCGCTTTACGACGAGGTGTGCGGCGCTTTAGATGAATATGATGAATGTGAGGATAGCTTATCCCGTATCCGCAGGGTGACGGTGGCGACGGGTACGGCGGCGGAGGATTTCCATAAAAAGCTGGCTGAACTTATTATGAAAAGATTTCCCGATGTCAGAATAAAGGTGAGGGGTATCAGAAACCGCTTTTTCGGGGAAACTATCACGGTGGCAGGACTGGTGACGGCAGGCGATCTGACGGATCAGCTCAGAGGGGAAGATATTGGCGATGAGCTGCTTATACCGAAAGTTATGCTGAAAGCGGACGAGCCGGTGTTCCTTGACGATCTTACGGTCGGCGATGTGGAAAAGGCGCTGGGAACAAGAGTCGTTGCGGTGGCGAACGACGGTTATGAATATGTACGGAAAGTACTCGGAATAGAAGAGCGGTGACCGCTCGATGTGAAAAGGAGGCTGTGAGATGTCATTGCCGACAGTTGCTGTGGTAGGCAGACCGAACGTGGGAAAATCCACACTGTTCAACAAGCTTATCGGGCAGAAATTATCTATTGTGGAAGATACTCCCGGGGTTACGCGGGATAGGATATATGCAAAGTGCGAATGGCTGGGCAGGGAATTTATGCTGGTCGATACGGGAGGAATAGAACCCGAATCGGACGAGGAGATACCTGCTATGATGAGGAGACAGGCGGAGCTTGCTATAGAACGCGCGGACGTGACTATACTTGTTACCGATATAAGGAGCGGAGTTACCGCGAGCGATATGGACGTTGCGGCTATGCTGTTGAGATCGGGAAAACCGGTGGTGCTGTGCGTGAACAAGTGCGACAGCCTTGGCGAACCGCCTGCCGAGTTTTACGAATTTTACAATCTCGGGATAGGCGAGCCGATCGCGGTGTCCTCCGTACACGGTCACGGAACGGGCGATCTGCTTGACGAGGTGCTGAAATATCTTCCCGAGGACGTGCAGGACGATTATGGAGAGGACGTAGTAAAGGCGGCCGTGATAGGCAAGCCGAATGCCGGAAAATCCTCTATCATCAACAGGGTATGCGGAGAGGAAAGAGTTATCGTTTCGGACGTTTCGGGAACGACGAGGGACGCGACGGATACCTATGTGGAAAAGCCGCAGGGAAAGTTTGTATTTATAGATACGGCAGGAATACGCAAAAAATCCAAGGTGCTTGACAGTATTGAAAAGTACAGCGTACTGAGGGCGTATATGGCGGTAGACAGAGCGGACGTCGCGGTCATCGTTATAGACGCCAAGGAGGGCTTTACCGAGCAGGATTCAAAGGTGGCAGGCTATGCTCATGAAAAAGGCAAGGGCTGCGTCGTTGCGGTGAATAAGTGGGACGCTATAGAAAAAACGGGTTCTACCATGGACGAGTACCGCAAAAAGCTTCAGGAGGATCTCAGCTTTATGAGCTATGTGCCGTTTGTGTTTATTTCCGCAAAGACGGGTCTGCGTATGGACAAGCTGCTCGAGATGATAAATTATGCGGCGCAGCAGAATTCGGTAAGGATACCGACGGGAAAGCTCAACGATGTGCTGGCTTATGCGACTTCGAGAGTGCAGCCTCCCTCCGACAAGGGCAGAAGGCTGAAAATCTACTATATGACGCAGGCGTCCACAAAGCCGCCGACATTCGTGGCGTTTGTCAACCGCGCGGAGCTGTTCCATTTTTCATATCAGAGATATATCGAAAATCAGATAAGGGAAACTTTTTCACTCGACGCTACGCCGATAGTCATAAAGGTCAGGGAAAGAGACCGCACCGACGTTAAATAAGGGGGAGCTTTATGGATTATGTTCTTGCAGCCGCGTTTACCGTGGTGTTCTCGTATCTGATCGGCAGCGTTAATTCGGCGATAACCGTGTGCAGGATATGGAAAAAATCGGACATCAGGGAGCACGGCTCCGGCAACGCGGGACTTACGAACGTGCTGAGAGTGTTCGGCAAAGGTCCTGCGCTTGCGACTCTGCTTACCGATCTTGCAAAAGGCGTTTGTGCCGTGCTTATATGTCGGGCGGTCGTGAAATACGGCTTTGGCGTGACTTTTTTCGGAAACGACAGGTTTATCGGATATGTTTCGGGCGCGTCCGTGATGATCGGGCATATGTTTCCGATATTTTACGGTTTCCACGGCGGAAAGGGCGTGCTTATCGCGGCGACTACGCTGCTGGCGATAGATCCGCTCACCTGCCTTATTTCCGTTTCGGTATTTGCGATAGTGCTTGCCGCCACGAAATATGTTTCGGTAGGTTCTATCTGCGCGGCGGTGGCTTATCCGCTGTTTACGCTGATAACTCAGGAGCTGAGGGGGATAGACGGCGTTTTGCAGAATTCCCTTATGGCGCTCATTATCTGCATACTTATAATATATATGCACAGATCGAACATACAAAGGCTCAGTCAGGGGACTGAAAACAGGTTCAGCTTCGGCGGAAAGAAGAAATAAGGCATATCTGACTACATATAAAAGGAGGTCTTGTTATGGCTGATATTGCAATACTCGGATCGGGAGGATTCGGATTATCGCTTGCCGTTATGTGCTTTACCGCAGGGCATAACGTCACGGTCTGGTCAAAGTTCCGCGACGAGATAGACACCATCAAGCGCACGGGGGAGCTGAAAGTCAAGCTGCCCGGGGTGAAGATACCCAAGGGTATAACGCTGACGGAGGATATTTCCTGCGTGGCTGACAAGGATATGGTGATCGTGGGGATACCGACCGCGTTTGTGCGCGAGGTCTGCACGATGGCGGCGGAGCATATGGACAGCCGCGCCGTGGTGGTCAATACCGCAAAGGGGCTTGAAAAGGGTACTCTGAAAACTATGTCGCAGGTGATCGGCGAAACGCTGCCGGGCAACAAATGCGTCGTGCTTACCGGTCCGAGCCATGCCGAAGAAGTGGCAAGAGGCGTGCCGACAACGGTAGTGGCAGCGTCGGCGGACAGGGATACTTCCTACTATGTGCAGAATACTCTCTCAAATAATACTTTCAGGGTATATGTAAACGACGATGTTCTCGGCAGCGAGCTGGGGGGATCTCTGAAAAATATTATCGCCCTCGCAGCAGGCGTCTGCGACGGGCTCGGTCTTGGGGATAATACCAAAGCCGCCCTTATGACAAGGGGAATACGCGAAATAAGCGTCCTCGGAGCGGCAATGGGAGCAAACATAAGCACCTTCGCGGGACTCAGCGGAATAGGCGATCTGATAGTTACCTGCTGCTCTATGCACAGCCGCAACCGCCGCGCGGGTATACTTATCGGACAGGGTGTGGCACCCCGTGAGGCAGTCGAAAAAGTCGGTACCGTGGAGGGCTACTCCTGTACCGAAAACGCTTATCTGCTCTCCAAAAAGCTTGGCGTCGAAATGCCTATAACCGAACAACTCTATAAAGTACTCTATGAAGGTCAGCCTGCGTCCCTGACTATACAAAACCTTATGGGCAGACCGTCTAAAAATGAAACGGAAGGCGACTTCCTCGGTCAAAACTGATGTGAACTCCCCCCAAGGCTCTGAGGGTATACCGCCCTGCTGTCGGGGAAAACCTTTCTGAAGAAAGGTTATTCCCCGAACCCTTTTCCAAAGACTTTTAATGATTTTTGCGAGGGGCAGCAGTCCGCTTGAAATGCTTCGGTTATCCGGCTTTGTGAGTTTGTGAAAAATTCTGTCGCCCCTCGCAAAAATAACTGAAAGTTTTAGGGAGGGGGTCTGGGGGATGACCCTTTTTCAAAAGGGTCTCCCCCAACGGTAAAGCGGCATATCTTCAAAGCTTGAGGAGAGTGCGTCGGCAGTTATGGAAAGGAGGGTGGGTATGTTATTTACCTATACATTACGGACGGAGAGGGAGAATTTCTACAACATTACCAGTTATGTAAGGCAGTCGATAATAGAGTCTGGGGTAGAGAGCGGCATAGCGATAGTTTACTGTCCGCACACGACAGCGGGTATAACGATAAACGAGAATGCCGATCCCGATGTTGTGACGGATCTTTTGTATGCGCTGGACAAATCTTTTCCCGACAGACCGCAGTTTCGTCACGCGGAGGGAAATTCGGCTGCGCATATGAAATCGAGCTGTATAGGCAGTTCGCAGACGGTCATCATAGACGACGGCAGACCGCTGCTCGGCACTTGGCAGGGGATATACTTTACGGAATTTGACGGACCGAGGACGAGGAATTTCATGGTAAAGATAATAAAAGGCTGACATTTGCGGCGTATAAATTAGGAGGATAATTATGAAAATACTCAGGATAATAGCGGCTGTATGTACGGCTGCGGCTGTAGCGGCGGCAATAAGCGGCTGCGGCGGAAAAAAAGACGGCGGCAAGGAGGAAAGCAATGTGAAAAAGGTGGTAATGGAAAGCTCCAACGTAAAAACGCTCGGCAGGACTTATCTGAAAGACGAAACGCTGTGGCTCGCACTTTCGGGAACGGGAGTTGATTTTTCCTATACGGGAAAAGATCTGAAGATCACGGTGCAGGGGGACGAAGCTTCCAGACTGGAGGGCAATAAGGATAACTATGCGCGCGTGGCGGTATATGTTGACGGCGAAAGGGTCATAGACGATATGGTCGATAAAGAAGAGGAAGTCTATGAGGTTTTCAGCAGCAATGAAAGCAAGACGGTAAACGTTCAAGTGGTCAAGCTGTCCGAAACGGCGATGTCCACTATCGGCATAAAGCCTATCGAAATAGCGAAGGACGAGGAGATCAAGCCTGCGCCTGCAAAGACGCACCGTATCGAGTTCATAGGCGATTCGATCACCTGCGGCTACGGCGTTGACGACGAGGATCAGAATCATCATTTCTCCACTTCGACGGAGGACGTTACAAAAGCGTATGCGTACAAGACCGCTCAGGCTCTCGACGCCGACTACAGTATGTTTTCCGTGAGCGGCTACGGTATGATCTCGGGTTATACCGACAACGATAAGCCCAAGAGCGATCAGACTATCCCGCAGTACTATGAGAGCATGGGATTTTCCTACAATACATTTAACGGTGAAAAGCCGCAGTCGGTGGCGTGGGATTTCAGTAAGTTCCAGCCTGAGGTGGTCGTTATCAACCTCGGAACGAATGACGACAGCTATGTTCAGGGGGACAGCGACAAGGCGGCGGAGTACACCGCGGCGTATGTTGAGTTCCTTAAAAAGGTCAGGGAGAAGAATCCAGACGCAAGGATATTCTGCACGGTCGGAATAATGGGTACGCGTATCTATACAGCCGTTGAGGACGCGTATATCGAATATATGAATGAAACGGGCGACGAGAACGTGAGCGTGTTTATGTTCGATCCGCAGAACAGCGCGGAGGACGGTCTGGCAGCCGATTGGCACCCGACGGAAAAGACGCACCAGAAAGCTTCGGAAAAGCTGGCGGCTGAGATAAAGACGGTTATGGGTTGGTAATTGCTCTTTTTGTGTAATATGTACATATGCGGCGGCAGAAATGCCGCTGTATTTATCTATTTCGCTGATTTTGTATTTTTCCGCTTGACAAAGGCGAGTAGATGTGATAAAATAAACAAGTCGCCCGAGAGGAGGCAAGAGAGGAACCTGAAGGAAA
>CANRDT010000036.1 GCA_947629455.1 uncultured Ruminococcus sp. | reverse complement strand
GCAACAAATTCTAACCGCCCGATTTCCAAGGTCTGACCGCGCCGCACGATGTGGAGGGCGACAAGCGCGCCCGCGCGAGGGTCTTTACAAAATACTGCAAATATGCTATACTGAACACAACGACATATATGGCTGCAAAAATACAAAAATACAAAAAATTAAAAATCCAAAAGGAGCAAAACTATGTACGAACTTGTGCAGGCTGCAAAGAATACCTACTACATTCAGAGTCCGGCAAAAATAGGCTTGACGGTCGTCGGAGAGGGCGAAGTCTGCCTTATCGACAGCGGAAACGACAAGGACGCAGGCAGACGCGTGCGGAAAATTCTCGACCAAAACGGCTGGACGCTCAGAGCGATCTACAATACCCACTCAAACGCCGACCATATCGGCGGCAACCGCTATCTGCAATCCCAAACGGGCTGTAGGATATTCGCGCCGGGGATAGAATGTGCGTTTACAAATTTTCCTCTGCTCGAACCGTCTTTCCTCTACGGTGGTTATCCTCCCGAGGGACTGCGGCACAAATTCCTGCTTGCGGCGCAGAGCAGCGCCGAACCGCTTACCGAAGAAGTCCTGCCCGACGGCTTTGAAATGATACCTTTGCCGGGACATTTTTTCGATATGACGGGCTTTCGCACCCCCGACGACGTGGTATTTCTCGCCGACTGCCTTTCAAGCCGTGAAACGCTCGAAAAATACCGTATCGGATTTATCTATGACGTTGAGGCGTATCTTCAGACGCTTGAAAAGACGGCGGATATGCAGGCAAAGCTCTTCGTGCCCTCTCACGCGCCTGCGGCGGAGGATATTTCCGCACTTGCACGCTATAATGCGGAAGTCGTCCTCGAGATCGGCGAAAGAATAGAATCCCTCTGCGCCGATGGGGTATCCTTTGAACAGCTCCTCAAAAAGCTTTTCGCTCACTATTCTCTTAAAATGGATATGCAGCAGTACGCTCTTGTCGGCAGCACGGTGAAGTCATATCTTTCGTGGCTTGAAAAAAACCGCAGAGTGACGGCGTATGCGCAGGACGATCTCATCGTCTGGAAAAGGATATAGCATAAGCATATTTAATAAAGCATAAATAAAAATACCGCAGAGCTTTGAAATGTTCTGCGGTATCTTTGTATCGTCAGGTATCGTCTTTTGCGTTACTTTCTGATATTTCCCATTATTATTCCGCGTCCGTTCGTTGAGATGTAACATCTGCCGAACGTTTTCGGATCGCCCGAAATATTGGCGTTTACGTTGCCCCACTTCTGTGTATCGTCATTTATCCTCGTCCATGTCGCGCCCTTGTCCTGCGACATATACATTCCGCGGCCTTCGTTGTTCGCCTCGCCGAGCATATACACGGTCATATAGTCGCCGTCCTTTTCGGCTTTGCCAAGACCGAGCGCACTGCATTCCTGGATATTGTCGGATACGGGACCGATCTCGCCGGTCGCCGCGTTGAGCAGATACGCTCCGCCCGAACCTGCCGCTATCCATACATCTCCTTCAACTTCGGGACAAGCCTCAAACGACGCGTTGGAAAGCAGAAAACTTGCTATCTGCGAAAAGTTCTTGCCGCCGTCCTCGCTCATATAGAAAACGCCGTCATACATAGCGTAGAACTTCTGCGGATTTACCTTATCGCTCTCGATCGTTACAACGCCCACGGGCAGTCCCTGACAAGCCGTCCACGTCTTGCCCCAGTCGTCGGTAACATACGGCGCACTGCCCGACGCTCCCGGCTGCCACAAGAGCAGTTTTCCGTCGCAGGAAAGCTTTACCTGTCCGCCTGCCGCGGTCATATCCTCCGGCTGAGTTTCCACGGGAGTCCAGCTCTTACCGGCATCGGTCGAGTAGAACACCGATTCAGCCATTTCGTCCGTTGCTCTTACTACATAGTGATAGTCGTTTGCCGCGCAGTCGAGCGAAGTGGACTTGAAATCTCCGAAATGCTCCTCGGGAGCGACTGTCGCGTCGTCGTGGCGGAAACCGTATATATCCCCCATTATCGAATAGAGATCGGGCGTGTCCTCGTCCAGATATTTGGGAGAAACGAAATCGAATATCGCCGTTTCCTCGATACCCATTGCCCTGACTTCAAGGTTTACGGGTTCGCTGCCTATCTTGGTGAGATTGTTCGTGCCGAAAATGGTCGCGCCCGTGCCGTACATAATTTCGTCCGCATTAAAGGGATTTATCGCGACGCCCGTCATCCACCAGCCGAGCTTGAGCTGTCCGTGCCAGTCGAGCCACTTGCAGTTGTCGATATTGAGGTTATAATTATGCTCCTGCGTTTCGGGATCCCACAGACCCGTCCATGTCGCGCCGCCGTCGTAGGTGACGAAAACATTATCCACGACCGCCCACAGGCAGAGTGTAGTCACCACGATATTCTGCGGATCGTTGGGATTTACGGAAAGTCCCGAATAGCCGCAGGTGTAGTCGGTGGAGGGGGTTATTTCCTCCCAGCTGTTTTCTTTGATATTGTACTTCTGTACTGCGCCGTCGGTAGACTGGTTAGGACCTATCTTGAACGCCCATGTGGTGTAGAGATAGCCGTCCGAGGAAACTTCGCCCTGTACCGGCCGCAGTGTGGTGTTATCGCCCGTCATCTTGGCGGTAGGATTCTCTATCTCCGTCCACGTCGCGCCTGCGTCGTCCGAGCGGTAGAGGTAATTGCCCTCGCCCTTTGCCGCGCCGACAAAGATCGTTTTGGTAGCCTCACCCTTTGACGATGAGGACTTGTCGAATGCCACAAAGGTAAGACCTATCTGGAAACCGTCCTCGACATAGCCGCCCTGCGTCGGGAAAGCGTCGACCTTATTCCACGATCTTCCGTAATCGGCAGACTTGTAAAGTCCGTCTGTTCTTGTCGCGAAGTAGATGATACTGTTGTCGTTGGGGTCGACCTGCAATCTTTCGCCCGTACCTCTGCCAAGCTCGTTGCCGCCGTTGCCGAACGGCAGATCGACCTTCATAAAGTTCTCGCCGTAATCGTCCGAAACGAGCATTGCTCCGCTGCTGCTTGTGTATGTTCCTGCGGCGAGGTAAAGTCTGTTCGGCTCGATTGGGTCGGTAGCGATACTTTCAATACCCATTAAGTTCCAGTCGTCGTTGCCGACAAAATCGGTTATACATTCCCAGCGGTTGGTGTCCTTGTTGAGCTTATACGCGCCGCCGATGTCCGTTCTTGCGTAGGCGAGGCCTTCCTCAGTGGGGTTATAGATGATATTCGGGACGAATCCGCCGCCGACTATCTCGACGTTGCCCCAGTCCCAGCCCATATCCTTATGTTCGCCGCTGTAGTAGTCGGTCGGTTCGATCTTTTGTGCGCCGCCGCTCCGGTCGGAATTTTTGCCGTCCTTTTTTCCGCAGGCGGTCATAATGCCGAGGGACATCACTGCCGCGCAGACGAGGGCGATTGTTTTTTTGAGATCCATAGTTCTGCTCCTTTCACACAGGCGGCATTTCCGCCTTATGAATACGTTTACATATTACTTTTTTATTATAGCACATTCTTTTTCTAATGTAAATAGGTATGAGGAAAAAATTTGCCCTCGCGCGGGCGCGATTGTCGCCCTCTGCTGTGTGCGTAGCGGTCAAGTCTTGGAAATCGGGCGGTTAAAATTTATTGCGGCAATTACTTTAATAATCTGTTGGAAAGAAATTTCCGGTTTTTCTTTTGCAACGCAAAAGAGAAATTGCCGCCCCCGTAATGGCGGCAAAGGAAATTTTCTTTTAGCCCAAACACGAAGTGTTTGGGGTGGCGTCCCCTGAGTCTGATTGGTGTGGATTTTCTTTCTGCCGCTTGCGGCAGAAGGAAAGTTTTTTCTAAGATGACTAATTATATTCATCGCCGCTTTGGGAAGAACAGCTGCCAAAACCCTATTCAGCCGCCATAAAATGCATTATCTTCGACTGATAATCTCCCCAGATACCGCCGATGTTTATTCCGCACTGCATAAGAGCCGCTCCCGAAAGCTTGAAGTCGGGATCGCTTTCCTCATAATAGTATTTATCCGGATCAAGACCTTTCAGCTTTATCCTCCTCGACCGCTCGTTAGGTCTGCCGATCACCTGCACAAATTCAAACAAAGCGTCGCTCTTGTCCTTTGAAACGAACATCCACGCGTCCCAGGTATTGTCCTCAAACATATTGCCTATCCTGTAATGATCTCCCGTCCGCACAAGCGCGTTGTACTTGTTGAACTGCTCTATCTGCCCGGGTATCGCGTCCCTGTCCTGCTGAGGTATCTTTGTTATATCAAGCTCGTAGCCGAAAGTTCCCACCATTGCCACATTGCCGCGCGTGGAAAACGGCGTGCTCCTGCCTACCGTGTGATTCGGACAGTCCGAAACGTGCGCGCCCATAGCCGAACAGGGATAGCACATCGAAGTGCCGTACTGTATTTTCAGACGCTCTATCGCGTCGGTATCGTCCGAACACCAGATCTGCGGCGAATAGTAAAGCATACCCGGATCAAATCTCGCGCCGCCGCCCGAGCAATTCTCCAGAAGTATATGCGGATATTCTGTCGTCAGCCTGTCCATAAGCTCATAAACGCCCAGCACATACCTGTGCCAAAGCTCTCTCTGTCTGTTTGACGGCAAAACGGCAGAGCCGACCTCGGTGAGCTGTCTGTTCATATCCCACTTGATATATTCGATATTCGCCGAATCAAGTATCTTCTTCATCATCGAATAGATATGATCTCTTACTTCCTTGCGCGAGTAATCCAGCACATACTGCTCGCGGCAGAGCGTCAGCTCACGTCCGGGGACCTGTATCGCCCAGTCGGGGTGTTCTTTGAAAAGCTGAGAATCGGGAGATACCATTTCCGGCTCGAACCATATACCGAACTTCAGACCGAGCTTGTTCACCTCGTCCACCAGATACTTCAGACCGCCGTCAAGCTTTTTCTCATATACGAACCAGTCGCCCAGCGAGGAGTTGTCCGAATCCCTGTGACCGAACCAGCCGTCGTCCATAACGAGCATTTCAATTCCTGACTTTGCCGCCTCTTTCGCAATATCTATAAGCTTTTCGGTATTGAAATCAAAGTAGGTGGCTTCCCAGTTGTTGATAAGTATCGGGCGGCGTTTGTCCTTATATTCTCCTCTTATGAGGTTATTCCTGTAGAGGTCGTGGAAAGTGCGCGACATTTTGCCGAGTCCGCTGTCGGAATAGACCATAACGACCTCGGGAGCGGTAAAGCTTTCCCCTTCTTCGAGCAGCCACGAGAAATCGAGATCGTTTATTCCCATAAGATAGCGCGTCTTTTTATGCTGAGTGACTTCCGCCTGTGAGATGAAATTTCCCGAGTAGACAAAGTTAAAGCCGTACACCTCGCCCGTATCCTCATCGGCGGTGTGCGAACAGAGAGCCGTGAAAGGATTGTTCTGATGCGAGGATTCGCCCCTCATGGAATCCACCGACTGCTTGCCGTGGTGCAGGCGGCATCTTTCGACTGCGCGTTCTCTTGCCCACGAGCCGTTGAGGGTTATCATATCAAATTCGTGGGTGTCAAATTCAACGCAGGCGGAATAGACCCTTGTGAGCGTGCAGGGGCGTTTTCCGACATTTTTCACTATTGCCGAACGGGTGATGACGTCAAGCTTGTCAAAAGCCGTGTAGATGAGCGTTACTTCAAGAGCGGCAGGCTTATCCTCCAGAACGACTTCGAGAGTTTCCGCGCCGCTGTCCTCTGTTGCGAACGTGGCAGGCAGTCCGTCAAGAGCAGGTTTGCCGCGGTATATCCTGTGGGAGAGGTATCTCAGGTCGCAGGTGGACATACCGTTTTCGTCCATTATGCGGAAAGCCGCTTCGCGGTAGTCGCCCAGACCGAAACAGGGATACTCAAAAGGCAGGGTATCCATATAGCAGGCTTTGTCGCGGTTATTGGTTTCGGGTGTGAACGGGTTTTCGTCCAGACGCAGAAGATATGTAAGGTCTTCGTCCGGGACTTTTTTGCCGAAGTAGACGTGGGCGAGGTAGCCGCCCGGGGCGATCTTAAGGATATAGTCCGTATCCTTTGCCCTGAGTCTGAAAATTTTTGCGTTTTCGTTATAAGTTACCGACATATTGATTACTCCTTTTCAAGGGATTTTTGGATTTTGTTAAATTGCCATACGGCAAAACAGCAATGTATATATGATATTTCTCCGACAGAACCTCTGCCGCAAGCGGCAGAGGGAAAGTTCGCATAAATCAGGCTTAGGGGACGCCCTTCTTGTAGGTCGTCCCCTCTTTCAAAACAGTCCACCGGACTGTTTTGAAATTCACCCCTTGCGGACGCAAACGGCAGGGGTATTTCGCCGCCTGCCTTTAGAAGTAAGAGGTAAGCGGTAAGAAGTAAGAAATCTTAACAAACCAAAACGGGTTGTTAGCGCAGCAGAGCCGTTGTGAGCGCGCTTGCAAGCGAACAGGCGGAGCAAGCGTGACCCGTTTTGGGAAGGAGGAGCGACGGAGCGAGTGAGAGGTAATTTTTCCAACAAGAACAAAGAGGAAAAATTGCCGCGAACGATACGAAGTCCGCGACGACGCAGGCTTGAGCGAAAACCTTTTTAATTTCTCCCTCTGCTTATCAAACAAATTTCAGAGCGTGAGATCAGCCTGCGGAGCTGCTCTTACTTCTGTCCTCTTACATCTTACTTCTATTATAGCACTACCGCCGAAATATTCAAGTGTACAAAAACGTTTTCTGAATAATTTTTTTGCACTGTCCCCAAACGTATACAAAAACGCCGCTGTATTAACCCCTTTACAGCGGCGTTCCCCTATAATTTTCTCCCCAGAGCTGCCAAAGCCGAAAAACGTAAAACAGATCCCCCAAAAAACGTTCGGCTTAACTTTAAGGAACAATTATATTATAGCTTTTTATTTTAAATTTGTCAAGCTTTTTACCAAATACCTCTTTATTTTCGACTTTTTACATAAATCATTCATTCATTATTTATCATAACTCACAATTTTTTGATAGTTTGGTGATAAAAAAAGGAAAATTCAGGTTACTCGGCGTTGTCTTAACTTATTTTAAAGTAACCGCGTTAGAATGTTTACAAACCTAAGAACAGGAAGTGCGGTCAATATGAGCGGATACCAGGAAACATTCAAACGCGTTGAGAAAAAATATCTTCTTGACGGGGAAAAATACTCGGCTCTCATCGGACGGCTCGCGGAACACGCCAAGGCGGACAAATACGGCGAAACGCTGGTGTGCAGTCTGTATTTTGACACTGCCGACCACAGAATGATACGCAGGTCTATGGAAAAGCCGATATACAAGGAAAAACTGAGGATACGCAGCTACGGAGTGCCGAATGAGGATTCTTTAGTATTTCTGGAGCTGAAAAAGAAGTACAAGGGCGTTGTCTACAAGCGGCGTGCGGTCATGACGCTTGCGCAGGCAAGGGAATTTGTCCGAGGGGGAGCGCCGCCGGGAGATAATCCGCAGATAGAAAAGGAACTGAAATGGTTTATGGGATATTATCCCGGTATCGCGCCTGCGATGTATCTTTCATATCTGAGAACGGCTTATGAGGCTGAGAAGGATCCCGGTCTGCGGATAACCTTTGACAGAGAGCTGACATACCGCGACAGCAGTCTTGAACTTGAAAAAGGCTCGTGGGGAGGACTTCTTCTGCCTGAGGGTCACAGACTTATGGAGATCAAGATACCGGGCGCAATGCCCCTCTGGCTGAGCAGATTGCTGGACGAAATGAAGATATACCCCGGAACATTTTCAAAATATGCCGCCGCTTATACCAATACCCTGAAAGCTCAGGGCGGCGGAATAAACGATCAAATAAACGATCAAATAAATAATAAGGAAAAGGTGAACAGTTGTGCAGACGATAGGAAAATTTGTTAACGCCGCTGCGGCTGGCACGGTAAACGCCGCAAACAGTGCAGTTACTATGGAGGATTTTTTGCTTTACACGCTCGCGTCTCTGGGACTCGGACTGATAATCGCGATAACATTCAGATTCAAGAACAAATCATCAAAAGGCTTTTCCATAACGCTTGCCATACTTCCGGCGATCGTACAGATGGTAATTATGCTCGTAAACGGCAACATCGGTACGGGCGTTGCGGTAATGGGCGCGTTCAGCCTGGTAAGATTCCGCTCCGCGCCGGGCAGTGCAAGGGATATATGCAGTATCTTTCTGGCTATGGCGGCAGGACTTGCCACGGGTACGGGATATATCAGGATAGCTTACGTTTTTGTGTGCATAATATGTCTTATGGATATTGTTTATGCCGCTCTGCCTTTCGGAAATGACATGGGCAAGAAACAGCTCATCGTCACGATACCCGAATCGCTCGATTATGCGGAGGTGTTTGACGATCTTTTTGAAAAGTATACCTCCTACAACGAGCTTGTAAACGTAAAGACCACCAATATGGGCAGTCTTTTTAAACTTACATATGAGATAAGGCTCAGGGAAAAGGTGTCGGAAAAGGAATTTCTCAACGAGCTGCGCTGCCGCAACGGCAATCTGGAGATCTCCTGCGGCAGACCCGTTTCCGTTCCCTATGAGCAGCTGTAGACGAAAGTTTCTCCATTTCTTTGGGAGATCGGCAACGATAAGTAAGGAGGTAGTCCGTATCTAAATACGGTAATTTGCTATGAACAGATCATCAAGATATACCGCAGCGGCGCTGGCGGTTTGTTTAAGTGCGTCATATTTTAGCGGCTGTTCGCAAAAAGACGGCAAAAGTGCCGTGAAAGACGCTCAGGGCGTAACGGAAACAGACGCGGCGGTAATAGTAAACACAACGATAGACCCTGAAGATCTTGACGTGGGATATGAGGAAAGCGAAAGCGTAAAGATCACACTTGAAAAGGATTCGGCACAGGTGGACGGAGAGGGAGCGGCGTTTGAAAACGGCGAGCTGCTCATCTCGCAGGCAGGGTGCTATATCCTTTCGGGAAGTCTGGATAACGGCAGCATAAATGTAGACTGCGGCAAGGATAATAAAGTCCGCCTGGTGTTTGACGGAGTAAGCGTGAGCTGTGATGACGGTCCCGCTCTGCTCGTTTCATCGGCTGACAAGGTGATCGTCACAATGACGGACGGTTCGGAGAATTTTTTGCAGGACGGCGCGGACTACATTTCCGACAGTGCGGACAGCGGCACATCATCGCCTGACGGAGCGGTGTTCAGCAGGGGCGATCTTACCTTTAACGGCAGCGGTACTCTTACCGTGAACGGCTGCTGCAAACACGCGATAGTCTGCAAGGACGATCTGGTGTTCACGGGCGGCAATTACGATATTGACGCGGTTTCGGGAGGAATATACGGCAAGGACAGCGTAACGGTCGCAGGCGGAGAATTTACCGTGAACGCAGGCACGAACGGCTTTAAGTCGGACAATACGGAGGACGCGTCAAAGGGCTGGATATACCTCACGGGCGGCAAGGTAAATGTCACGGCGGACGGCGACGGCTTTGACGCGCAGACGCAGTTTTACATCGACGAAGGTGAAGTAAGCATTGTCACGGGCGGCGGCAGCGAAAATGCCTCCATGAAAGACGATCAGCCGAACGGACAGTGGGGAAAATGGGGCGGTGCAATTTCCAAAGACTCAAATGATGAAAATTTGCAAATGCCTGACGGCGAAGTCCCTCAAATGCCCGACGGGGAAATCCCCCAAATGCCCGACGGGGAAGTCCCCCAGATGCCCGACGGAGAAGTACCCCAAATGCCCAATGGTGAAAGACCGCAGATGTCCGACCGCGGACAGCAGTCCGAATATGTACAGACAAGCGCTTTGACAAATGCGGAAAATAATACTGATACAAATGCAAATACAAATACCAATACAAATGCAAATGCAAATACGGAAACTAATACCGATCAGACAAGTACTTCCGCAAAGGGAATAAAATCGGGCGAAGATATTTTCATAGCAGGCGGCAGCGTGAATATAGATTCCTCGGACGATTCGCTGCACAGCGGCGCAGGAGTGAGCATTTCGGACGGCGAGGTGAATATTTCCTCGGGCGACGACGGCATACACGCTGACGGAAACGCGCAGATAAGCGGCGGAAGCGTGACGGTAGCGAAAAGCTATGAGGGGCTTGAGGGCAAAAACGTCACGATAACGGGCGGTGAAGTGACTCTCAACGCGCAGGACGACGGCATAAACGCGTCGGGCGGCAGCGATACCGGCAGTGAAATGCGCCTTGGCAGAGACGGCTTTTCGGGCGGACAATCGTCAGATTCCGTACTGACCGTAAGCGGAGGAAAGGTGACTGTGATCTCGCTCGGCGACGGGCTCGATTCAAACGGCGATCTTGTGATAGAGGGCGGCGAGATATTCGTGAGCGGCCCCGAGAACTCCGGCAACGGCGCGATCGACAAGGGAGATATGGGCAGCGCGTGGATAACGGGCGGAACGATCATCGCGGCAGGCTCGTCGGGTATGGCTGAAACGTTCGGCGAAGAAAATTCCACCCAGTGTTCGGCTCTGTGCAATTTTGATTCGCAGATAGCCGCAGGCAGCGAGATAACGGTCAGCGACAGTGACGGAAACGTGCTGATAAGCTATACTCCGCAGCATTCATTCAATTCGGTAGTGTTCAGCTGCGCAGAACTGGAGCAGTCGCAGACATACACCGTCACGGCTGGCGATCAGACTCAGCAGATAACGCTTGAAAACATTTCAAACGGCGCGGCGGCAGGCTTTGCAGGAATGGGCGGCCACGGCAATTTCAGAAGATAAGGGCTTGTTTAAAATAAAAATGATATGAAAACAGGGAGCGGTTTCTGTTGAAATGCTCCCTGATTATTTTGCCTTAGTTACTACGTCACACGGAGATCAATTTTTACAAAATTGATCTCCTAAAACAAGAGTTTTAGAAACAAGAAGCAAGAAAAAATTTGCAAAGCGGACTAATATTTAAAATATTGCGCCGTAGGCGCTCCTTGCCTTACCTCTTACTTCTTACTTCTTATCTCTTACATCTAAAAGCTCCGCGTTCTGACTTTACGGAAATCAAATATTGGTTTTCGTGCCTACATCAGACTTCCTGCAAGCGTTACCAGAAGAGGAAGAGTCGCGCCCGAAAGTACGGTAGTCAGCGCGAAGATCTCGGAGCATACCGCGGCATTTTTTCCCATAGTCACCGCAAACATCGTACAAGTAGTAGCGGTCGGGCAAGCTCCTGCGATCATCACGGTCATTTTTACCATATCGGGAGCAGGGATAAACACGATCGCCGCCATACAGATAAGCGGGATTATCAGCAGTTTCAAAGCGCATATGTATGCCGTTCTCGGCGATCTCAGGCTCTTTAAGATGTTGCTCTGCGTCGCCGTTGCGCCTGCTATGAGCATTGCAAGAGGGGTATTCATATCCGCGATATAGTTTGCCGCGGCGGCAGGAACGGAGGGCAGACGCAGTCCTGCAAAAAAGCAGACAAGTCCCACGAACACGGCGATCACCGAGGGCGATCTGAGAGCTTTTTTAAATGAGGAAAAGTCCTTTTCGCCTTTCATTGTCATATAGCCGTGCGTCCACACAAGAAAGTTGAACAGCGTTACATATGCCGTGAGATACAGCACAGCCTCCTGTCCGAACAAGCCGTTTATCAGGGGTATGCCGATAAATCCGCAGTTGGAATATATCACCGAGCAGCGCAGTGCGTCAATATCGCTGCCGCGCTTTAAGAGGATATACGACGCACCTATCGCAAGCGCAAAGGATATGCCGCTCAGCAGAAAGCTCCACAGCAGACCTTTTACAAGCTGTTCGGTTATGTCTTTTTGATATGACATAAAAATGAGCAGCGGATTTACCAGATCAAGCTCGATAAGCGACAGCTGTTTTACGCCGTCCTTGCTTATCAGCCCTTTCAGATAACACACCGCGCCCACTATCAGTATTATGAACATTATTACGATCTGTTTTCCTATTATTATGCCGTATTCCATATCATTATCTTCCCGATCATTTTTAAGGATATTTTTCCCTGTGAGAAAAAACAAGCGCATTTGATTTGAAATTCTCAAACCCCAAATTTCTTATGATTTATAATGACAAATTCTTATTTCTTATCTCTTATCTCTAACATCTTACTTCTTATATCTTTTACTTCTAATCGCTTACCTCTAATTGCTTACTTCTTACATCTTACTTCTAATCTCTTACCTCTAATTGCACTTATAGCCTACTCCGCGGACGGTGCGGATAAGATCGGTGCAGCCTGCCTCCTCTAACTTGCGGCGCAGCGTTTTTATATGCATATCCACAGTGCGCGTTTCGCCTGCAAACTCATACCCCCACACCATTTCCATAAGCTTATCACGGCTCACCGCTATCGACTGGTGCCGCATAAGATACATCAACAGCTCAAATTCTTTGTACGTCAGCATTACCTCTTTGCCGTTGTAGGTGACGATACGCCGTGACGCGTCCAGACAGCAGCCGCCTATTTCAAGCGTTTCGGGACGTTCGCCCGACTGCTTTGCACTGCGGCGCAGTACGGCTTTTATCCTTGACAGCAGCTCCATAACGCCGAACGGCTTTGTTATATAATCGTCCGCTCCCGATTCCAGCCCCTGCACCTTGTCGGTCTCCCCCGACTTGGCGGTGAGCATTATCACAGGAATATCCGAAAGCGGCGGATCGCTTTTCAGTCTGGCAAGCACGGTAAGACCGTCCTCGTCAGGCAGCATTATATCCAACAGGATAAGCGAAGGCACGCTGATCTTCAGCGCATCGTACAGCGGTTTTGCCGCAGGGAAAGCCTTGACGCTGTACCCTCCCGATTTAAGCGCACACGAAATAAGCTCCCTTATTCCGTCGTCGTCCTCAACACAATATATCAATGACATCTGCTCAACTCCAGAATATTTCCGCTCTTGCGCGGTCAGAAATCCTTGGCAGGCAGTTTGTATTTCTGAAGATAACGCGCAACTTCGGAATCAAACGCCTCGCCGCTTGTCTTAACGGTCCTTATGTATTCGTGCGTTTCAAAATTATCGTCGTTCACCTGTATAAGGCACACCGCGATATTTGAACAGTGATCCGATACCCTTTCAAGATTGGTAAGCAGATCTGTGAAAATAAATCCCAGCTCAATGGTACACATACCCTTTTGCAAACGCTTTACATGGCGGCTTTTGAGCTTGGTGCGCAGCTGATCCACGACCTCCTCGAGCGGCTCTACCAGATACGCGCTGTAGAGATCCTGTTCCGTGGCGGCTTTTACCGCAAGATCGAGTATCTCCTTTACCGCGTCGCCCACCACGTTTATCTCCTCGCTTGCGCGTTCGGAAAAATGTATATGCTTATCATGCCGTTCCTTGGCGGTCTGCGCTATATTTTTCGCGTGATCGGATATACGTTCAAAATCTCCTATATTATGCAAAAGCGTGGCGACCGACTGTGAATCCCTGAATGTCAGATCGGTACTCGAAAGCTTGACGAGATACGTTCCGAGGCGATCCTCGTACATATCCACCATATCTTCCATATCGTTTATTTCCTGCAAAAGATCGTCGCTGTACTTGTTGGTGATCTTCAGCGCGGCGTGGATAGACGCCCTCGAAATATCAGCCATCTGAGCGGCGACCGAGCGGCAATGCTCGATAGCGAACGCGGGCGACTGGAGAAATCTGTCGTCAAGAAGTCTGAACTGATCTTCGGGATTGATCTTCTCCTCCTTGTTTTTCTCCTCTTTTACAAGCAGGTATGCAAGCTTTTCAAGCAGTTTGGTAAAGGGGAGGAGGACGGCGGTCACGGACAGGTTGAATATCGTATGTACTATGGCGATCATAGTTTCATTGATAGGACCGTCCATAAAGGTAAAATCAAAGAGCGCGTTAAGTATATAGAATCCCGACAAAAACAGCACCGTTCCGATTATATTAAAGCAGAGGTGGACGACTGCAACGCGCTTGGCGTTCTTGCTCGTACCTACCGAGCTTATCATAGCTGTCGTGCATGAGCCGATATTCTGACCAAGTATAATGGGCAGCGCGGCTGAAAAGTTGAGCGCTCCCGTAGAGGACACCGCCTGCAAAATACCGACCGAAACGGACGATGACTGCATAATGGTGGTGATGAGCGCACCTGCGAAAACGCCGAGCAGAGGATTTGTAAAGAGGGTGAGCATATCGCGGAACTTTTCGGAATCGCTGAGCGGCTCGACCGCGCCCGACATCATATTCATACCGAACATAAGTATTGCAAAGCCGATAAAAATGCTGCCCAGAGTTTTCTTCCTGTCCGTTTTGCCTGCCATTATCAGGATAATTCCCACTATCGCGAAAACGGGGGAAAAGGAGGTCGGTTTGAGCATATTTATCAGAAAGCTGTCGCCGTCCAGTCCCGAAAGGGAAAGTATCCACGCGGTAATTGTCGTGCCGATATTCGCACCCATAATAACTCCGACCGCCTGATGCAGCCGCATTATTCCGGCATTGACAAAGCCGATGAGCATTACCGTTGTAGCTGCCGACGATTGAACGGCAGCGGTAACGCCTGCGCCGAGCAGCACGGCTTTTATCGGGTTAGCGGTAAGTTTTTCGAGTATCTGTTCAAGTCTGCCGCCTGCCAGTTTTTCAAGTCCGCCGCCCATTACGTTCATACCGTACAGAAATAACGCCAGTCCGCCGATCAAAGTGAGCGCCATATTAATATCCATAAATTTACTCCCGGTCAGCCGTCCGTTTTATGCTGTTATCTTATGCGGACGGCGGTGTTGTTCTTTCCTTTTACAGCTTATTATACAGGCTAATTGTAAAATCTCTAATCATACAATGTAAAATCCGTGTAAAATCAGTGTGTCGTTATGAGGGGATAACGTTTTGGTATAATAAAAGGTTCTTTAAGAGAATGCTATTTTCCCCATTGGGGAAAAATAACAAATTGTACCTGATAATAGCGTTAAGAGGTGCGTATCTGCCGCCGCAAGCGGCGGCTGTAACAAATGCCGTTCATAGTAGGGAAAGCGCTCTCTTGCAAGCGCTTTCCCTCTTACCAAACAGTCCACCGGACTGTTTAGAAATTCACCCCTTGCGTGACGCCACCCCAAACACTTCGTGTTTGGGCTAAAAGAAAATTTCCTTTGCCGACATTATGCGGTCGGCAATTTTTATTTTACTGCGTAAAATAAAAACCGGAAATTTCTTTCCCAACAGATTATTAGAGTAATTGCCGCAATAAATTTTAACCGCCCGATTTCCAAGACTTGAACGCTCCGCACACGGCAGAGGGCGCATTGCCCCGCCCGGGAGGGCAGCCTTTTTTAGGAAAAGGCTTGACCGAAAACCTTTTCTTGATTTCCCACTACTTATCAAACAAACTTCAGAGCGTAAAATCAGCCTGCGGAGCATATCTTACTTCTTACATCTTATTTCTTACTTCTAAACGCTTATCTCTAACTTGACATTACCTTCGCAAATCATTATAATATATAGTATAGACCCAAAACCCAAACCGCAGATCACAGTCTTGCATATAGAGAGGAGAATATCTATGAAAAACAAAGGAACTGTCAAAGCTTTTCTGGCGGCGGTCTGCGCCGCACTGACCTTGTCCGCCTGCGGAAATACCGACACGGAGTCATCTTCCGCGACTGCCGATACTTTCCGCGATAACAGCACTGCCGCACCATCCGACGACAGCGGCACGGGATCTTCTCAGGCTGACGATACCGCTCAGTCCTCACAGGAGGACACAGCGCAGGACAGCAGCAGCCCGGAGGAAAGCGAAACGGAGGACGTATCCCAGACCGACGAAAGCAGTCAGACCGAGCAGGAAAATACCGTGGAGGACGTATCCGAGCTTTACGGCGACTATATTGAGCAAATCGACGGAGAGGAGCTCAACTACGTCATTGCAGCCGATCCTGTAGGCTATATTATCCCGATAGGCGAATATTCAGGCTCACCGATGGATATTTCCGTAAGCGATGAGGGAATAGTCGTGAACCGTGGGGTGAGCGATGATTTTACCCCCGTTCCCTACAGCTATAAGGACGGCGTGCTTGAATACTCGGTGAACGGTCACCAATACCGCTGGGTAAGGCAGGAGTTTATCCCCGTAGTCGGCGATTATAATATGGTGGACGAGGAAGGCACGATCCTTGAAAAGTGGACGTTCGGCAGCGGAGAGGGCGTTCGTTCGGTAAACGGTGCGGAGGAAGCATTTACCTTTTCACAGACTGCGGACAAGTTCTCGATAACGCTTGGCGGCACGGCAGCGGAATACGACTACAGCTATGACATTTTCCGCCTTAACCTTACTTCCTCAGACGGCACGGTGCAGGTCTTTGCAGCCGCAAAAGGCTGATATATGTGGTTTTCCGTCATCTGTACGGCGGCGGCGACCGTCGTTTTGATACTTTTTCTGCTGCCGCTGCCCGATCTCAATGTCGGCAGTGCGGCAGGGCTTGCGTTCAGCGCGGCTTTATTTGCGCTGGCTTTCTTTAAAGAGGATATTTTTGGATATATAAAGAGCATATGGGGCGTACCCTGCGGCAGAGCTGCGGTGATATGCGCAGGGGCTTTTCTGTCGGCTGCGGCGGTATGGTGCGTTGTCATATCCGTCAGAATGGCAGCCGCTATGAACGACTGTCCGCGCGGTGAAGATCTCATAAATGCAGAGCCTGTGCTGATAGTCCTCGGGTGCAGGGTGAACGGCAGAAAGCCGAGCAGAATGCTCAGGCGCCGTCTTGATACGGCTTACGGATTCTTAAAGGAGCAAGGCGGAGCAAAATGCATAGTTTCGGGCGGAAAGGGAGAGGACGAGGAAATTTCCGAGGCGGAGGCAATGGCGGAATATCTGACCGCAAAGGGCATTTCACCCGATCGGATCATCAAAGAGGACAAGTCGCGCTCCACCGTGGAGAACCTGCGCAATTGTCTGCATATCCCGAACGTGTCGGTGGACGTTTCCGCGGCGTGCGTTATCATCGTGACGGACGGATTTCACCAGTATCGGTGCAGGCTGATCGCAAAGCGGCTGGGATATGGAAAAGTACGGGCGCTGCCCTCTAAAACGAATCCGAGGTATGTTTCTATCT
>CANRDT010000035.1 GCA_947629455.1 uncultured Ruminococcus sp. | reverse complement strand
GATAAGGAAGTAAAAATCTTCTTTAAGTTCAGCCAAATGGAAATAACCAACCGTTTATAATAAGCGATATTATACGTTTCCAGGATCGAGAAAAAGGCGCTTGAAAAGCTGAGAAAGGGCTTTTAGAGGTAAGCGTTTAGAAGTAAGAGGTAAGATGTAAGAAGTAAGAGTTATGACTTGTGACTTTCCTGTTTATAAAAAGTTTGACCGCCCGACTTACGCACATCGGACGGTCTTAAAGCTGATGGAGGGCGCATTGCGCCGCACGCATTTAGAGATAAGTGGTAAGATGTAAGAGGTAAGATTTAGAAAAAGAAACAAAAGCAAAATTAGCTCAGCAAACCAAAACGGGTTGTTAGCGCAGCATAGCCGTTGTGAGCGCGCCCTCCCGGGTCGGGCAATTCCGCCCGTCCTTGGTTCATATCGTATTAACTTCATAAAAGGGGCGGACAAAGCAACTGCCGTTTCCGAGAAATTTTAAAATAAGAAAAAGTCGCCGCAGATATAATCTGCAAAATTATTCCGATAAGAAAAAAAGTTAAACCGCCCGACATACGCACATCGGACGGTCTGAAGGTTTGCGGAGGGCGCATTCGCCGTCCGCATTTAGAGATAAGTGGTAAGATGTAAGAGATAAGATTTTAGAAAAAGAAACAAAAGCATAATAAGCTCAGCAAACCAAAACGGGTTGGTAGCGCAGCAAAGCCGTTGTGAGCGCGCTTGCAAGCGAACAGGCGGAGCAAGCGTGACCCGTTTTGGAGAGGAGGAGCGACGGAGCGAGTGAGAGGTGACTTTTCACAAAAGAATAAAGAAAAGTCGCCGCGAACGATACGAAGTCCGCGACGACGTGGAGCTGCTAACCAGATTCGAACTGGTGACCTCATCCTTACCAAGGATGTGCTCTGCCTGCTGAGCCATAGCAGCAAAACTGTGATAACATATCACAGTTATTTATTATACAACATCTTTCACCGCTTGTCAAGGGGTTTTGAAAAATTTTTTCAAATTTCCAAAAAATCAGCCCGAATTTCTGACGTGATCGGTAATTATCCTTGCACAGCCGTCATAACCGAGCCTGCCGCTGTTAAGACAAATATCGTAAGTCTGCATCGACGACCAGTTTCTCGTGGTGTTGCGGTTGTAGAAATCCGCACGCTTGCGGTCGTACTTTTTAAGACGGTTCTCAACTTCCTCATATGGTATGTTGTGAACGTCCATAGCGTGATTGACTCGGTTCTCATGGTCGGTGTAGATAAAAACGTTCAGTATCGGCACGACGTTTTTCAGTATGTACCCTGCACAGCGCCCAACTATAACGCAGGACTCTTTTTTGACAATCTCCTGTATCAGCTCGGCTTCAGCAGCAAAGATCTTCTCGCTCAGATCGAGCTTGCGGTCTATGCCCGTGCGCAGTGAAAGCGGCGCTCTCAGGGGATTTATTACCGCCTCTTCATAACGCTTTATCTCGTCTTTCGATATGCCTATCCGCTCCGCCGCAAGATCGACCAGCTCGTGATCGTAACACTTCACGCCGAGAGCCTGCGCAGTCAGCTTGCCGATGTCGCTGCCGCCGCTGCAATACTGCCGTTCTATTGTGACCGCTCTTATTTTTGCCATTTTTGTCAGCTCCTTTTAGAATATTTTTCCGCGCATATTTTATTCCTGTATTAAATTATACTCCTGCCGAGCCGCGCTGTCAATTACACTATTATTACAATTTTCAGTCAAAACAAATTGCCCTCGCAGCGCAGCGGTAAAGTCTTGGATCGGGGCAAGGCATTTTAAAAATTCGTTGTTTTTCCATTGGGGGAACATAGCGTTTCAGACAGTGTATATTCATTAAGATATTGTCGGCAGATAGCGCGTACCCTCCGCCGCAAGCGGCGGAGAAAAGAAATACCGCCTTGGCTTAGGGGACGCCCTCTCTTACAGGTCGTCCCCTCTTTCTAAACAGTCCAGCGGACTGTTTAGAAATTCACCCCTTGCGGAGCGCAGACGGTTAGGGCTTTCGCCGTCTGCGGACGGCGACAAGGGACGCTGTCCCTTGACCCTGCAAGCCTTTTTGAGGAAAAGGCTGGAGCGAAAACTTTTTGATATGCCGACTTCGTTTTCTCCAAAAGTGTGAAGCGTGAAATCAACCTGTGGAGCAAATCTTATCACTAAATAATATCCTCAAAACCAATACCGCCCGCAAACTCACAATGACAATCTCTTACTTCTTACCTCCTACCTCTTACCTCTATTTGACTTTTCTATCTCTCTATGCTATAATTATTTCATACTTCTATCCGAAAATCCGAAAATGCTGTGAAAATATTCCAAAAAGGGGGGGTAAGCTGCGCGGCGGATAATTTCCGCCGAACAGTAATATATATGAAAATAATGGCAGTAGATTACGGCGACGCACGCACTGGACTCGCCGTGTGTGACAGAACGGAATTTCTCGCATCGCCGATAGGCACTCTCAACGAACGCAACGCTCAGCTCCTCGCGATGCAGATAGCTCACCTCGCGCAGGAATATGAAGTCGGCGAGATAATCGTGGGACTGCCCGTCAATATGAACGGCTCGGAAGGTCCGAGAGCCGCGAAATGCCGCGCTTTTGCGGATATGCTCAATCAGCTTGCGGACGTACCCGTCAATATGTGGGACGAACGCTCTACCACAGTCACCGCGCACCAAATACTTAATCAGACAAACGTGCGCGGAAAAGACCGCAAGGCGGTAGTCGATACCGTCGCCGCAACAGTTATCCTGGAGGGTTATCTTGAATACAGACGAAAAAAATCTCAGCAAAAATGATCTCGGTATTATCGATACACAGATCAATACGGAAGATACGGAAAATACCGAAAATATAAACAATATAAACAATACGGAAGATACAGATGATCGGAAAAGTGCGGAATATGCGGCTGTGCGGACAAAGAAAAAGTCCGCCTCGGGACGAACGCTGCGAAAGATATTGCTTGCCGCTCTGCTGCTGATATGCGCGGAGTTTTTCCGCTCGAACTGGTACATTTCCGTGGAAAATATCGACTACTCGTCGGACGAACTTCCGTCGCAGTTTGACGGCGTGAAGATAGTCCACATCTCCGACTACCACAACCACGGCGGACGCTATGACGACAGACTGATCGAGAAGATCGAGGAGCAGGAGCCTGACTACATCTTCCTGACGGGGGACTTTATCGACAGTCACCGTCCCGATCCCGATACGGCGGTCAATTTTCTGGAAAGGGTGTCGAAGATCGCTCCCTGTTACGCGGTGTGGGGAAATCACGAATACGGTGTGCCTGCCGAAATGCTCGCCCGTTTGCAGCAGTGCTGTGCGGACAACGGCATTACGCTTGTTGAAAATGGTTATGCGTATATCGAGCGCGGCGGAGAGAGGGTGCTTATTGCAGGAGATATTGCGTGTGATTATCCCGAGGACGAGAAGTTTGTGATATGGCTGAACCACTATCCCGAGGACGTGTATGACATCGCTACGGCGACACGTCAGCGCAATTCGCAGGCAGATCTGCTTTTCTGCGGTCATGCGCACGGCGGACTTATCCGTCTGCCGTTTCTGAACGGTCTGTATGCTCCGGGGCAGGGATTTTTCCCGAATTACACTTCCGGCAGATACGACGTACTTGGAACGACGATGATCGTCAGCAGGGGCGTAGGCAACAGCGGCTACACCAAACGCTGGGGAGATCCTTTCCATTTAGTGGTATGCACGCTTAGAAGTAAGGAATAAGATGTAAGAGGTAAGAAGTAAGATGTAAGATGTAAGAATAGCTATTTAACTTTGATTTCAATTATTGACAGAATAGGCTATATCCTCCTCAATTAGCAGTGGATATAGCCTTTAGTGTATATTCGTTACGATATTATCGGCAGATAGCGCGTACCCTCCGCCGCAAGCAACGGAGATAAGATATGCCGCCCACACTCAGGGGACGCCACCTCAAACGCTGCGCGTTTGAGCTGAAAGAAAATTTCCTTTGCCGACATTATGCGGTCGGCAATTTTTATTTTACTGCGTAAAATAAAAATCGGAAATTTCTTTCTCACAGATTATTAAAGTAATTGCCCCAATAAATTTTAACCGCCCGATTTTCAAGGCTTAACCACTCCGCAAAATGTAGAGGGCGCATTGCCCCGCCCGGGAGGGCAGCCTTTTTAAGGAAAAGGCTTGACCGAAAACCTTTTTAATTTGCAGACTTCATTTTCTCCGAAACTGCGTATCGTAAAATCAGCCTGCGGAGAAAATCTTACCGCTTTTCTCTTACCTCTTGCCTCTTAAAGTACATTTTCCAAAAACGCTGCCGTTCTTGCATCATAGCGCAGATCCTGCGCAGTCATATCCTCCTCGAGCTGCCACAGCTTTGTCGCGGCAAATACCGAGGAAACGAAAAACGGCTGGCTGTTGAGATACCCGAGCGGAACTACCGCAGGAGAATCCCCTGTCTTTTCACTTATCTCCTTGACCCTCGCAAGCCTTGCCAGATTCGCCGTGCTGACAAACTGACCGTCCACCAGATTCTCGGTCATCTCTCCCCTTGCAAACTTCGCAAAAAAACCTTTCGCCTGCGGCGAAAACGCCATGACAGGGAAATTGTGCTTTTTGTACCAGTTGTACTCCCACATATTCATACACACCAGCGTGGGATCGCCGAAAGTGTCCGTGCTGGAATGTGCAAGACTGTAGTTTATCTGACTTACGCGGAAAGGCTCAAGACCGTTCTCGGCGGCAAATCTGTTCGCCTCCTCTATCCTGCCCGTCGTCCAGTTGGACGCTCCGATAAAATGCACCCTGCCGCTCTTTACAAATCCGTCAAGCACCGGCATTATCTCCGAAACGGGGACTTTTTCATCGTCACGGTGGAGAAAGTAAATATCTATGTAGTCCGTTTGCAGACATTCAAGACTGCGCTCCAGATCGGCGTTAAGCGACTCCCTGTCAAGTCTGGAAATGCTCATATCCTCCCTGTCGGGGTGACCGCCCTTTGTCGCAATAAGTATTTTATCGCGGTTGCCGCGCGCCTTTATCCACCTGCCTATGACCGTTTCGCTTGCGTCCTCGCCGCCCTCTACCCAGCCGCAGTATACCCTCGCGGTGTCGATACAGGTGCCGCCAAGCTCGACATATTTATCTAAAAGCGCAAAATAAGCCTCGTCATTGTCGTGACGCTCAAAATTCGCCGTGCCGAACGTAAGGCAGGGCAGCGAAAGAGAATGTGCGCCGTTGCTTATCTTGAAAGTAAACATCGTAAGACCCTCTTTTTTCTGATTTTCATACTCAATATATAATGATGATAACATATTTTGTATGCTATTTCAAGCCTAATTTGTAAAAAATATATTTATTTGAAAAAAAGCCTTGACAAGCCGCAATACTTGATATATAATAGATATTGTGATGTAAAAGTCCGTTACTTTACAGAACGTGACAGCGCGGGGGATTTGGTGGGCTTTTACGCCTGCGGTGGAGAATATAACATTAAATTATTTTTCCTCCGCCGTTGGCGGAGGAAAAATAACCCAAAAGTCTGCATTACAAAATGCTTACATAAATTTTTAAAATTGATTTCCGTATCTTACATCTTACCTCTTATTTCTTACCTCTAAAATATATCCGCCTTGGCGGATTCCACGTCTTACCTCTTACTTCTTACCTCTTACATCTAATGATGAGCTTTGATGATCTGCAATGTATATAGAATTTTAACAGAATGGAGGACTACCCATGACCAAAGACCTCAGCGTCAGCACACTGCTTGACTTTTACGGCGGTCTGCTGACCGAAAAGCAAAGAGATGTTATGGAGCTTTATTACAACGACGATCTGTCGCTTGGCGAGATCGCCGAACAGCAGGGCATTTCAAGACAGGGCGTACACGATTCCATAAAACGCAGCGCCGAGGCTCTGAACGAATACGAAAAAGTCCTCGGGCTTGCCGCCAAACAAGAGGATTACAAGGCGCAGCTCGTACTTTTCAAATCGCTCGCGCTGGAGGTCTTTGAGGAATGTAAAAAGGTGTCGTTCGGCAGGAATATCGCCGAGAAAACGATCACCCTGCTTGAAACTCTGGACGAAAAGCTTGACGAATTTGACAATTCAAAGTATATTGAAAGCATATAAATAGCATACAGAACGATTATAACAACATCGAAAGATCAGCCGCAGATGTGTGATACCCTCTTAAAAGCGGCGGAAAGGTGCGTAAAATGGCATTTGAAAGTTTGTCCGAAAAGCTCGGCGGCGTATTCAAGAAACTGAGATCGCGCGGAAAGCTGTCGGAGGCGGACGTAAAAGAGGCTATGCGCGAGGTCAAAATGGCTCTGCTCGAGGCGGACGTAAGCTACAAGGTCGTCAAGGAATTTGTAGCGAACGTGACGGAACGCAGTATCGGCGAGGAGGTACTCAAAAGCCTTACTCCCGGTCAGCAGGTGATAAAGATAGTGAACGAAGAGCTGATAAAGCTGATGGGAGAGGCGAACTCCAAGATAAACTTCCCCAACAAGCCGCCCTGCATCATTATGATGTGCGGACTTCAGGGCTCGGGTAAGACCACCCACGCGGCAAAGCTTGCAAAGCACTTCAAGGCGCAGGGAAAACGCCCCCTGCTGGTAGCCTGCGACGTTTACCGTCCTGCGGCTATAGAACAGCTCAAGGTCGTCGGTGCGCGTGCGGAGGTCGCCGTCTTTGAAATGGGACAGGATGATCCGCGAAAGATCGCCAAAGAGGGTATAAAGCACGCGAAAGACTACGGCAACGATCTGGTGATACTCGATACGGCGGGACGTCTGCATATCGACGAAGCGCTTATGGAGGAGCTTAAGGATATAAAGAAGATAGCCGAGCCGAACGAGATAATGCTCGTCGTGGACGCAATGATCGGTCAGGACGCGGTAAAGGTCGCCTCCAGCTTTGACGAGGCGCTCGGTATAGACAGCGTTATCCTCACAAAGCTCGATTCGGATACAAGGGGCGGCGCGGCGCTGTCGGTGCTTTCGGTAACGGGCAAGCCGATAAAGTTTGTCGGTATGGGCGAAAAGCTCGACGAATTTGAGCCTTTCCACCCGGAGAGAATGGCGTCGAGGATACTCGGTATGGGCGATATGCTCACGCTTATCGAAAAGGCTACGCAGACGGTGGACGAAAAGGACGCGGAGCGTCTTGCAAAAAAAGTCAAGGAAAAAGGTTTCGACCTCAACGATCTGCTCGATCAGATGAAACAGATACAGAAAATGGGTTCGATAAGCTCCCTCATCAAGATGATACCCGGCGCAGGTCAGATAAACGACGAACAGGCGGCTATGGGAGAGGCGCAGCTTAAAAAGACCGAGGCCATGATAAATTCAATGACGAAAGCGGAGCGCGAAAAGCCGTCTATCATAGATCCCAGAAGAAAACGCAGGATAGCGGCAGGCAGCGGAACGCAGGTGTCGGACGTAAATCAGCTGCTCAGGCAGTTTGAACAGATGCAGAAGATGATGAAACAGTTCGGTATCGGCGGAGGAATGTTACACGGCAAGAAAGCCAGAAGAAACCGCGCCGCACTTCTCAAAGGACTGGGCGGCGGAGGATTCCCGAACCAGTGAGAAATATAACGCAATTCAATTTTAAAAATATAGATCAACTTTTCTGAAAGTAGCTTGTTTTGGTGTGTATCTTCTCCGCCGCAGGCGGAGAAGATACACTAAAAGTTGTTTTCCTCGCCAACGGCGAGGGAAATATCCCGAAAATAAATAAATAAATAAAATAAAGCAAATAAAAAACGCAGTAACTTATCGCTTTGTCGCGCCTGCAAAAATGACGGGCGCTGATAATAAATAATCTTCACACGGAGGTGAATCACAAATGGCAGTAAAGATCAGACTGAGAAGAATGGGCGCAAAGAAAGCTCCTTTCTACAGAATAGTCGTTGCCGATTCAAGATACCCGAGAGACGGACGTTTCATCGAGGAGATCGGATATTACGATCCTACCAAAGAACCCACCGTTCTCAAGGTAGACGATGAAAAGGCTAAATCATGGATCGCCAAGGGCGCACAGCCGACCGATACGGTAAAGGCTCTGCTGAAAAAGAACGGCACTCTGTGATCTGAAAACGCGATCGGTAAGGCAACGCGCAGGGCTTTGATCCCTGCGTTTGGAGAAGTTTTCGTCTAAATGGCAATGTCCGCCGCGCCTTACCGTTTTTCCGGCGGCAAACTAAAAGCAACAGCAAAAGGATCGAGGTGCAATTTTAGTTATGGATAAGCTTCTTAAAACGATCGTATGCGAGCTGGTCGAGGACCGCGACGCCGTTGAGGTCACGGTTGACGAACCCAACGAGGAGGGCATTGTGGTGTATCATCTGCACGTCGCTGATGACGATATGGGCAGAGTTATCGGCAAGCAGGGACGTATCGCAAAGGCAATACGCACTGTTATGAGAGCCGGCTGCGCAAGAATAGATCAGAAGATAATGGTGGAAATAGGCTGACGCTTATACAAATTATCCGCACACGGAAATCAATTTTATAATAGTGTTTTAGGTCATATAATTATATTCTGCTCAGTTTTGCAAGATTTTTGTTATATTTTCCGCCGAAGGCGGAAAATATAACATTAAATTATTTTTCCTCCGCCGTCGGCGGAGGAAAAATAACACAAAAGTCAACCTGAACAAGTTAAAGTATATTAAAATGCTTACATATAATTTAAAAATTGATTTCCTTGTTATCCGCATAACACGAATAATCCGAAGTTCCCTGTTAATAATAGCAGGGAATATTTTTTTCGGAGATGATATTATGGCGGATAAAAGTATCGGGGAGTATCTCAAAGAGGGGTATCTCTACGCTGCCGGAGCGGCTGTGGGAGCGGCGAACGGTCTGCTTGGTTCGGGCGGCGGAATGATAGCGGTGCCTATGCTTGAAAAAAGCGGCTGCGATCCCAAGAGCGCACACGCGACTTCGATAGCCGTAACGCTGCCGTTAAGCGTGATAAGCGGACTGGTCTATCTTTCAAAAGGCGCGGTAGAATTAGGAGGAGCGGTGAAATATATCCCGGGAGGGCTGGCAGGGGCGGTCATCGGGGCAAAGCTGCTCAAAAAGCTTTCAAACGTCGCTGTCAAACGGCTTTTCGCGGCGGCGATGATCGCTTTCGGGATAAGAATGTTGATGTGAGGTGCGCCGTGGAGTGGTTCACGATAGCCGCAGTGTCCGTCTGCACGGGGATATTTGCGTCGCTCGGTCTTGGAGGAGGTCTGCTGCTGATAGTCTGGCTGACCGTCTTTGCACATATGCCGCAGCTGCAGGCGCAGGGGATAAATCTTGTATTTTTCATACCGATAGCCGCGCTTTCGCTGATCTTTCACAGCAAGAACAAGCTTGTTCAGTGGAAAAAGATGATACCTATGATGTTAAGCGGCGTTGCCGCCGTTGTGGTGTTGAGTATCGCGGCGAATGCCATTGACAACACGCGGCTGAAGAAGATCTTCGCGGTATTTGTGATAGCCTGCGGTATATTTCAGCTTTTCACTGCGAAGGACAGAGCGGAGGGGGAAGGTAAGCAATTAGAGGGAAGAAGTAAAAGTTAGAAGTAAGATATGCTCCGCAGGTTGATTTCACGCTCTGAAGTTTGTTTGATAAGAAGTGGGGAAATCAAGAAAAGGTTTTCGCCAAGCCTTTTCCTCAAAAAGGCTTGCGGGGTCGAGGGGCAGAGCCCATCGTCGCCGTCCGCAGACGGTGAAATACCCCATACGGAGGCGCTCTGAAAAGGGTGAATTACCAAACAGTCCAGTGGACTGTTTGGTAAGAGGGAAAGCGCTTGCAAGAGAGCGCTTTCCCTACTATGAGCGGCATTTGTTACAGCCGCCGCTTGCGGTGGCAGCTACGCACCTATTGCGAAAATACCGCGCCTGATATACGCAATTCGCTGTTCTCCCCATTGGCGGAGAAAACATCTAAAAATCCACGGTATTTCTTTAAAATCCTCAAAACCATTACCGCCTGTAAACTCACAATGACGATCTCTTACTTCTTACATCTTATCTCTTACTTCTAATTGACAATTCACTTCCATTGTGCTATAATTTTCTTGCAGGGGATCGCGCTGACATTTTCTCACTGCATAAAGGAGGTTTTTGTTATGAAGATCGGCATAGTCGGGCTCGGACTTATAGGCGGTTCGCTCGCAAAGGCAATAAAGAAAAATACCGACTATATCTGCTACGGCCTTGATATAAATAAAACCGTCGTCACGGCGGCTCTTTCGCAGGAGGCAATAGACGAGGAACTATCCCCCGACTGCCTCGACCGCTGCGATATTGTCATTGTCAGCCTCTATCCGCAGCAGACGATAGACTTTATCCTGCAAAACAAAGAGCGTTTCAAAAAGGACGGTATTGTAATAGATACCTGCGGAATAAAGTCCGCGGTAGTGGCAGCAGTCGAAAAACCTCTTGCCGATCTCGGAGTGCGCTTTCTCGGCTGTCACCCTATGGCAGGACGCGAATTTTCGGGATTTGAATACTCGGTGGATAACCTGTTTGAAAAGGCGAGCTTTATTATGACTCCGACCGATTCTACACCTATGTCGGCGGTGAGGGAGATCTCAAAAGCCGCTTATGATATAGGCTTTGCGCGCTGCGTAACATCATCTCCCGAGGAACACGATCAGGTCATCGCTTTTACCTCGCAGCTTGCGCATATCGTTTCGAGCGCGTATGTGAAAAGCCCAAGCCTTATGAAACAGGCAGGATTCTCCGCAGGCAGCTTTAAAGACCTTACGCGCGTGGCTAAACTCAATGAGGATATGTGGACTTCCCTCTTTATGATGAACCGAGAACCGCTTATCGCCGAGATCGGTCATATCATAAGGTGTCTGGAGGATTACCGCGATTCGCTTGAAAATGAGGACTGCGCCCTGCTGCATAAGCTGCTGCGAGAGGGCAGAGAACTTAAAGAACAGAGCAATATGATGATGAATAACCTGTGATCTGTGGGGAGTATCGTTCGGTACTCCTCTTTTTATACGGAGATTTTGGAAAATACTGCATAAATTGTCGGTAAAAATAAGAAAAATTTTGGGCAATACGGCAAAATCTATTGCAAAATCAGAATAAATATGTTAGAATATAATTGTAGATCATAAACACGCGCATTGCCGCCACACACGGCGGTGAATGTTTTTTACCCCTTTGGAAAGGATGTTTCGTATGGAAGTCAAGGAATCCGCAGCCGAGGCGCTCGCACGGAAAAATTCCAGAAGAAGAAAATACGGTGCGAAAACGCCGCTTTTCGTGTTTCTCGGTGCGCTTGCGGCAGTCGTTTTGATAATCGGGATAGTCGTTGCGGTACAGATAGTCCAGAGCAACCGCATAGACCGCGCAAAAACGATAATCGCGCAGCTGGATATAAATAACAATTTCAAAAAGCCGGAGTTTCCCGAAAACGGCGACTGGGACGGCGACGGAGTACCCAACGGCGCGGAGGATCGCGGCGGCACGAACGTACAGAACGAGGACACGGACGGCGACGGAGTTTCGGACGGGGACGAAAAAACGCTCGGAACGAATCCGCTCGAAGAGGATACCGACGGCGATACCCTTGCGGACGGCTATGAGCTTATCGCAGGAACAGACCCGAGAAAGACATCGACGGACGGAAAGACGAACGACGCCGAACGCGTGCTGACGGTCACACAGACGAAGGGGGAGCTTACCCTGACGCTGACGGGAAATGCAAATATCGCGGATACAACGATCGAAGAACTCGATCTGTTCGGCATATCCTCAAATTCAAGTATCGTGAGCGGAGCGTATGACATCTACTCGGACTATGATTTCGATACCGCAAAGGCGACGTTTAAAATAGACCAAGCAAAGCTTGAAAAGATCGGCGCACAGCTTTCCGACCTGACGGTGCTGAGGTTCGATCACACCACGCTGAAATATACAAAAGTCGAGTCCTCCGTGAATACCTCGGACGGCACGGTGTCGGCGGAACTTTTTCAGTTGGGTACATATGTGGCAGGCGTGGAGCGCACGGCGAACGACGAGGCAGTCACGAGGATAGCTTTTCTGGTGGACAATTCCGGCTCGATGTATCCCAAAGAGCTTTGTCCGCCCTCGACGGAAAACGACGTCAATTTCAAGCGGCTGGACTTTGCGCAGAGCCTTATCGACCGCATTGACGGCGAATATTCCATACTCATCTCAAAATTCACTGCGGATTATACCCTGCTGCAGGGATTTACCGATGACCGCAAGCAGCTTGAAAATGCGCTCGACAGCATAAGAAACGACACGGAGATCTTCACGGGAACGCATATCCAGAGCTGTCTTGAAAAGTGTATGAACGAATTTTCGGACGGCGGCGGAGGAAAATACCGCAACATAATAGTAATGCTCACGGACGGAGAATCGGACGAAAATGACCCCAAATCCATAGAACAGCTTTCCGCGATAGCGGAGGAAAAAGGCATAGTTGTGCTGACAGTCGGACTTGGCAGGGATATAGACAGAAGATGGCTGCAAGAATTTGCATACTCGACGGGCGGAAAATACTACTCCGCGTCTGATGCGGACGCGCTCGGAAACGTGTATAAGCAGATCGTCACGACGCTCAACTACGACATTGTGGACTATGACGAAAATGCGGAGGGGGTAAAGGGATTCGCCCTTTATGATACGGGATTCGATCCCGGGGACAACGGTTTTCGTTTCAAGAATTTCCGTATCGCAAACGGTTCGGGAATAGATTTCGGAATGGCGGTAATGGCTCGCGACTGGTATCTCGGCAATCTTGCGATGTCGCTCGGCGATCTTGACCCGGCGGACGAAAGCACGCAGAAATACCACGCTCCGGGGTACGATCTGAGCGGCACTCTCTATGCGGATAAATATTCCAAACACGACAAGCTGAGCAGTCTTGTCCCCGACGCCATGACGGGAAACTGCGCGGACGTGAAATTATATCTCGACTACAAGAGCAAGGGCGACACGCTGAAAATTTCCGAGGACGCGGAGGCGGAGTACAAGAGCGGCGGTTGGGTAAAGGACACCTACACCATTGATTCGGGCAATCTGGACTGGACTTTTGTGGAACTTTTGTCGTTCGATATTGCGGGAAGTATGGAGCTTATCGAGCAGAAGTACGGCGAAGAGGAGGCGCAGCTTTACAAGGCGCTTTACCGTCTGAACGCGCTGAGGTGGGACGATTCGGCGTATGAGTTCGATCTGACGGGCGGAGATGCAGGATTTGAGCGGCTGAAAAAACTGCTCAGTCAGGGCGTGCCGGTAGTCACCACGATCGACGACAGCCGCACGGTCAACGCAGTCGGGCTTATACAGGACACGGAATGTCACCGCAAGTATGTTTTGCAGGTATACGACAGCAACTATCCCGGCAAGATCAAGGAAGTCTACATCGAGAAGTCGCCGCTCGGCAATTTCGAGATAAACGGCGATTCGGTGAAGTCGGCAGGCACGCAGTTTACCTACAATGTCACTTACGAGGGCAAGCAGGTGGGCATTTCATTCTCGGACGTAAAGGCGCACTGACAGCGATTTTCGCGATTCTCACCGCCGTCAGGCGGAGAGGACGCTTTATCCCCCGTCAGTCGTGCGGAAAAGAGTTGTCTGGAAACGATCGGCACATTTTCGCGATTCTCGCCGCCGTCAGGCGGAGAGGACGCTCTATCCCTCATCAGCCGTGCGGAAAATAGTTGTCTGGAAACGATTTCTGTGAAATTTTCACAAAAATTGCGTGATAAAATTGTAATAATTTCCGTTTACTTTTTTATAATTTTCGGGCAAAAACACTTGATTTTACGAAAATATTCTGTTATAATTAGATTAGAATTGAATGACAATTCATACTTGTATTAATATGGAGGAGATTTAAGATGAAAATTTCTAAGATTTTCGCAGGTATGTCAGCTCTCGCGCTGGCTTCTACCATGGTAATGTCCGCATCTGCATACCGCGTACTTAGCGGTCCTGCAAATACAGGATTTGACCTTGCGTCCACCAGCTACGGTGCAGTCGGCGAAAACTCGGTAGGCAGCGGCAAGCCTATTGTTGCTAACTATGACATTCCTGATGATCAGGCTGCTAACGTTGCAGCTGTTGACATCAACCTCACCTGTCTTGACGATAACCCGTTCACTGATGATGACGGCAATCCCACAGGCGAAGGCGGCTGGGCTAACTTCCAGTGGTATGCAGCAGGCGCAGAGTGGACTTCCGGTTACTGCAATGCTGACCCCACAAAGGTTGACGAGACCACACAGTCCGACCCTAAGGGAGCAACTCCTTGGCTGCTCAAGAAGGGCGAAACTATCGACATCAAGGTTCCTCTGACACTTGCTACTATGGACGACGGTTCTTATGGCTATTCCGTAGGTTTTGAAGTTTACGGCGGCGGCGCATATCAGATCAATTACATTTCGTTCCTCGACGCAAGCGGCAACGAGCTTACTAAGTGGGCAGAAAAAGGTACTGTAGGCGAAGTTTATGACGGTCTTGTACTGGACGGCGAAGAGCCTGATCCTAATGCTTCTGCTGAGCCCGAGCCTACTCCTGATCCTGAGCCTACTCCTGATCCCGAGCCTACTCCCGATCCCGAGCCCGCTCCCTCAACACCTTCCGATTCTACTGCTACACAGACTCCTGCGACCAACCCTCAGGCCGGTGCAGGCGCAGGAATCGCACTTGCAGGCATTGCTCTTGCAGGCGCTGCATTCGTAGCATCTAAGAAGAGATAATAAAAGCTGACGAGAGAAATATATGTTATTATAGCCGACGACTGCATTAATTTGCTTTGCGTTTCTATAGTTCATATGTACTTCCTTTAAGTTTTATGTAAAAAGCCCTCCGAGCGGGGGCTTTTTGCATTGCTGTCCGTAAAAAACAGAATATCAAAAAGAAAGTCCACACGGAAATCAATTTTATAATAGTGTTTTAGGTCTTATAATGATATTCTGCTCAGTTTTGCAAGATTTTTGTTATATTTTCCGCCGAAGGCGGAAAATATAACATTAAATTATTTTTCCTCCGCCGTCGGCGGAGGAAAAATAACACAAAAGTCAACCTGAACAAGTTAAAGTATATTAAAATGCTTACATATAATTTAAAAATTGATTTCCTTGGAAAGTCCCTGCTCGGGACTTTTTTACTTGCTTTTAAACTCCTCAAACTTCGCGTGAACGCCGCAGACCTCTATATCCTCAAGCTGACCGTCCCTGATCTTCGCGGTGTAGTCGTATCCGCGCACACTGCCGCTCTCGGTATAAACATCGTCCTTGCTAACGGTCTTATCCGCTTTCCTGCCGATACAGTTATCCGCCGCCGCACACACAATGTCCGCAATTCCGCAATCGGGAAGATCGCCGCGCTCGACCGTCTGCACAAGCTCCTTGAACCTTAACGTACACTGCTCCCCCATAAACGAGATCTCGAATCCCTCGATCTCGGCAGGCTCGGTAAAGACCACGTTCCAACCTGCCCCGTCTATACGTTCCATATTTGCCGAGTACTCCGTCCCCTCCGCCTCGATCTTCGCGGTACACTCGAAATTTTTCACCGTTTCGGGCGGTTTTGCCGCTTTCTCTCCGCACGAACCTAACGCCGCCGCTGTCAGCAGTACGGCTGCCGCTGCTATAAGTCTTTTCATATAACGACCTCCAGAAAAAATGCCTTCCCCAAAGGAAAGGCAGATTTGACCGATCATCAGACCATATTACGGTAACTTTGAATAGCCGAGCCGAAACCCCGGATTATATCCGTGGCGGTAAGCGAACCTGCCCAGCTGTCCCTGCAAAGCATTTTCGCGCTGCTGCCGATAAGCCGGTCGGCGCATACACAGGCGGACACGCTGTCCAGTCCCTGCGCGGTGAAACCGCCGATAAGTCCGGCGAGCATATCCCCCGAACCGCCCTTTGCAAGCGCACTGCACCCAAAGTCGCTTATCTCGCAGCAATTGCCGCTGACCGTCAGGCTCTGCACGTTCTTCGCGTGGACGGTCACGCCGAACTCGCGCGCCATGCTGTAGGCATATCCCAAAGGATCGCCGAGAACGCTGTCAGTCGGTATTCTGCACAGTCTTGCAAGCTCCCCCATATGAGGCGTAAGTATGATCTGCGTTTGTTTTTCCTTTAGTACATCTATATGCAAAGACAGGCAGTTTATTCCGTCCGCGTCGATAACAAGCGGACATTTGCTGTGCTGTACGATTTTTTGAACTATTTCTTCCGTATCGGGACATACTCCCATACCGCAGCCGATCACTGCGGCATTCGACTTTTCAAGCGTTTTAAGTATCTTCGGGATATTTTCCGCGTTTATATATCCGTCCGCATTTGTATCGAGCGTTGTGAGTATACACTCGGGTATCACCGAAACGGCGGCGTTTATTATTCGCTGCGGAGCGCACAGCTCGACAAGTCCCGCTCCCGAACGCAGAGCGGACATCGCGCTTATCACAGCCGCGCCGGGGTATTTTTCCGAGCCGCAGACAAGTGTAACTTTTCCGAAAGTGCCTTTATAGCTGTTGTCGGGACGTTTCGGCATACGCTTGAAAACGTCGGCGGCATCGGGCTCGGTTATGAGAATATCGGCATACTTTTCACGGTAATTCTCCCACGGGATACCTATATCAACGGGGATAACATTTCCGCACATTTCTTTTGCAGGCGAAAAAGCCGTACCGCATTTCGCCGCGTGGAAAGTCACAGTCTCGTCGGCATGAAAAACCGTATCGGAGGTCTGACCGTTAAGAGAGTTCACGCCCGACGGAACGTCGCAGGCTATCTTATAAGCGGGGGTATTATTTGCAAGGGAGATCATTTCGGCTGCCGTACCGTCAATTTCGCCGTGAAATCCCGTGCCGAATACACAATCAGCTATGATGTCCGTACATCTCCCACAAAATTTTTCCGAAACGACTTTTTTGTCGGTATCAGCGCGCAGTATCTCCACATTTTGGCGCATATTGCAGAGCTTGGAATATTCCGCAGCCGCGAGAGGGGTCTTAGGTTCTCCGCAGCAGAGTATAACGCTCAGCTTGCAGTCCGACCGCGCAAGATGACCTGCCGCCGCAAATCCGTCGCCGCCGTTGTTCCCTGCTCCGCAGAGAATGGCGACCGAGGAGGAATATTTTCTGCCCATCATTACCGAGAGTATACGTTTAGCCAGCGCCTCTCCTGCGTTTGACATAAGCTTATCAAGACCGACGCCGACATTTTCCGCAGAATGTTCCGCCAGACGCATTTGCCGAGGGGTCAGCAGAATATTCGGCTCATACATATTTTCACTCCCTTTTGTAAGCTATACACACTGCCGCGGCAAGCTCGTCCGTATGCGTTATGCTTACCGAAAATTCAAGACCGCGCGCGGCGGCTATCTCGGCGGCATTTCCGTTCAGACGCAGATACGGCGCACCGAGATCATCGCGCAGGACTTCCACCTCGCACAGAGAGAATCCGCGCACGCCCGTACCGAGAGCCTTTGAGAAAGCCTCTTTCGCCGCCCAGTTGCCTGCAAGCGATCGGTATCGGTTTTCTCCGCGAAAAAGCGTCTGCTCCGCCTTTGAAAACACTCTGTCGGCAAAGCGGCTGTTTTCCAGACTTTTCTTGATACGCGCTATCTCCGTCATATCCATACCGACATTGTACATACTCATCTATGATTTTCGCGCAGATTTCTCGGCAGGAACGGTTTGATAAGTCCGAGCAGTTCATCATCGGGGGTAAAATACACCACGGTATCTCCCAGACTTTTATGGCGCACGCGAATGAAATAGTTGGTCAGCTCCGGGTCGTCCGCAGAGGCTTTGACATAGGTATCGGCATTTGCGGTATCCGCGGAATCGTCCGCAACGCCGAACGCTGTCGCCGTATTGAAAGCGATCGTGCAGAGTCTTTTTCTCGAACGCTGAGCGGTTATCTTGTCAAAGTCGATCTCTCCGTTAGTGATGATGTATTCATATTCCACATCGAAATTGGTGACAAGGTAGTAGCCGCCGTACAGTGCGAGTGCCGCGAAAAACATTCCGAACAGGATATACGGCGTACCGATCGTGATAAAAAAGCACATAAACGCCAGTGCGACCGCCGAAACGATTATCAGAAAGCGGCATATCTTGTCGTTGCGGCTGAGCATTTTCCTGACCATTTTTTCCTTAAAGACGTCCATTATATTACCTCACTGAAATTCTGTCCGCCCTGCGCGGACATTTTTATCGCATTGCTATAGATTATTATACATTTAAAATCCGAGTTTGTCAAGGGCTTGAAAACTCGTTGCGGACGGTGTAATGTGCAGAGCAGTCAATTAGCTTTTGGTGGATATAGGGAGAAATAATACTTAAAGAGGCTATTCTCCACCCACAACGGGGGAGAACAGCCTTTAGGTATATACCTGCCGCCATAAATGGCGGCGGAAAGAAATTCCGCCCATACTCAGGGGACGCCCTCTCTTGCAGGTCGTCCCCTCTTTCTAAACAGTCCACCGGACTGTTTAGAAATTCACCCCTTGCGGAGCGCAGACGGTTGGGGGTGTTTCGTCGCCTGCGGGCGACGACAAGGGACGCTGTCCCT
>CANRDT010000034.1 GCA_947629455.1 uncultured Ruminococcus sp. | reverse complement strand
GCAAGGGGTGAATTTCAAAACAGTCCGGTGGACTGTTTTGAAAGAGGGGACGACCTGCAAGAAGGGCGTCCCCTAAGAATGGACGGCACAAACTTTCTCTCTGCCGCTTGCGGCGGAGGGCATAGACCTTGCAAATCGGGCGGTTGAAATTTATTGCGGCAATAAATTTTAATAATCTGAGGGAAAGAAATTTCCGGTTTTTATTTTACGAAGTAAAATAAAAATTGCCGACCGCATAATGTCGGCAAAGGAAATTTACTTTCGGCTCAAACGCGCAGCGTTTGAGGTTGTCCCCGAAGGAGGATATACATTAAAATAAATACAATACCCCTCCACGCTTCTGCGCAGAGGGGGTATTTCTCTGATAACTCTTATAACTATGACCCTTTATGCATTATGGTAAGACGATGAGAGGATTTTCTCAGATCTATCCGCCAGCGGCGGTTGTAACCTCGGGCGCGCCGCATAGATAAAAAGCTGCTTAACATATCCACCGCCATTATCGCCAGCAGAACGGTCGCGGCAGGCGTTCTCACATACAGAGGGATACGCGTTATCATATCCATAACGGGAACGAAAACATGCTCCTCAAATGCGGTTATCACAAGCGCAAAACCAATGCTTGTGGGCAAAGATGTGTACTTAGTAAAGTGCATGGGTATCCACGAGTAGTTCCAATATTCAATGCCGCAGAGCTTTTCCATAAACGTGCCGAGGAAGATCTCCCCTGCGCTGACTATCAGCATGACCGTCAGGAAATAGATAAGCCGCGAAAAACGCTTTGTTATTCCCGGAAAAGGCAGCTTTGCGGCAAATTCCGCAGGCGTTCCGAGCAGCATGTGCATTGCGACTACCAGCAGTCCGTAGCCGAACAGGAACGGAAACTTCATATTGCGGTTGTCGATATATCCTTTTGTGAATGCAAGCCAGATATTTTCAAGCAAGAATCCCAGAAAAGATATGAACGCGATCATGATACCGGTCGAGTAAAAATCATAGGAGTATGTCATTCACGGTCTTCCTTTCCGCCGGACAGGTCTGCGCATCTGACGGCGCGGCAGCGGCATCAGGGCGATCCTGCACAAATTATTCGTTATTTGCGCTGCATTTTTAAAGATAAATGCTGCTGTCCGTCCCTCGGCGCCGTCCTCTTCCGGCAATTTTTCCTCTGGATTTTTAATAAGATTTTTTTGTTAAAAGGTATTATACTACTAATATCCTTTCTTGTCAACCGTCAAAACTGCTAAACTGTCCGCATTTCAGGCAGGGTAATTTTTATAACGTAAGAAAATTTTGTATATTTTGACTGTACTTCGGCAGCTTTCGGGGAAATGTTATATGGATAATATTCCGTTTTTCCCCCCCGTTGGGGGGATAACAGCATATACGGCATACCTGACAAGATAATTGCGGCAATAGGTGCGTAGCTGCCGCCGCTTGCGGAGAATATACACCCCAAAACAGCTGTAGGAAAGCTGAAAATTGATTTTCGTGAAAAAACTAAAATTCATCTTGTTTTTTCGGACGCCGTATGTTATAATACAATAAATAAATATATTTCATAAAAAAAGGAGTTTTTGCTATGAAGATGTTCAATATGCCAAAGGAAAAGATCGCTCTCGTGGCGGTCAGCCGCGACTGCTTTCCCATGTCGCTTTCGGTAAGCAGGAGAGACCGCCTTGCGGCGGCGTACCGCGAAAAATACGGCGCGGAAGATAACCTCTACGTCTGCCCCGTCTGTATCGAAAATGAAAAGGATATGCTCGCGGCTCTTGAGGATATAAAGAAAAACGACTGTAACGCCCTCGCCGTCTATCTCGGAAATTTCGGTCCCGAATCCCCCGAAACACTGCTTGCAAAGTACTTTGACGGACCGGCTATGTATTTCGCCGCGGCTGAGGAATCCTCCGACGATCTGTGCGACGGCAGAGGCGACGCTTACTGCGGTATGCTCAACGCAGGCTACAATCTGAGCATAAGGGGAATAAAGGCGTATATCCCCGAATATCCCGTCGGAACGGCGGAGGAATGTGCGGATATGATCGCGCAGTTCGCCCCGATAGCGCGTGCGGTCATTGCCGTGAAGGATCTTAAGATCATCACTTTCGGTCCGCGTCCGCAGGATTTTATTGCCTGCAACGCGCCGATAAAATGCCTGTACGACCTCGGCGTCGAGATAGAGGAAAACAGCGAGCTCGATCTTTTCGAGAGCTTTAACGCCCACGCAGGCGACGAGCGCATACCTTCGGTGATCGCGGATATGGAAAAGGAGCTTGGCTCGGGAAACAAAAAGCCTGAAGTGCTTGCCAAGCTTGCTCAATACGAGCTTACTCTGCTCGACTGGTGCGATTCCCACAAGGGCGGCAGGAAATACGTTGCAATTGCAGGAAAATGCTGGCCCGCTTTCCAGACGCAGTTCGGTTTCGTTCCCTGCTACGTCAACAGCCGACTGACCTCGCGCGGAATACCCGTTTCCTGCGAAGTGGATATTTACGGCGCGCTCAGCGAGTACATAGGCACGGTGATCAGCCGCGACGCGGTAACGCTGCTCGACATCAACAACTCCGTTCCTGCGGATATGTTTGAAAAGCATATCAAGGACAGCGGCTACTCTCACAGAGATACCTTTATGGGATTCCACTGCGGAAATACCCCGATCTGCAAACTGTCCTCCGGCGAAATGAGATTCCAGAAGATAATGGCGCGTACTCTTCCGCAGGAATGTACCAACGGCACTCTCGAGGGGGATATTGCGCCGGGAAAGATCACGCTGTTCCGTCTGCAAAGCACCTGCGATTCCAAGCTCCGCGCATATGTGGCTCAGGGGGAGATACTGCCCGTCAAGACCTGTTCGTTCGGCGGCACGGGTGTGTTCGCGGTGCGCGATATGGGAAGATTCTACCGCTATGTTCTCATAAAGAAAAGCTATCCGCACCACGGCGCGGTGGCGTTCGGTCACTACGGCAGGGAGCTTTTTGAAACGTTTCGACTTCTCGGCGTTGACGACTGCGAGATCGACTATAACCGCCCGTCGGGCGAACGCTATCCGGGAGAAAATCCGTATAAATAACAGCAATATTAAGACAAAGTCCGTTTCACATTGTGGAGCGGACTTTTTGCGTTTGGACTCACAAGCCGCAAATATTGCCATATTTTCCGGACAGGGGGGGAAATAATATGCCGCCTGTTTATCGGTATATGCACCTCACAAGCCGACAATATTGCATATTTCCCCGACAGGCGGAGAATATAACAAACTGCCAAAAAACTTTATCCGCCCCATTTATAAAGACGGAGCGATATGTACCGTGGACGGGCGGAAATGCCCCGTCCGGGAGGACCTCCGCCGCAGGCGGAGAATATAACATTAAATTATTTTTCCTCCGCCAACGGCGGAGGAAAAATAACACAAGAGTCAACCTGAACAAATTAAAGTATATTAAAATGCTTACTTAAAATTTAAAAATTGATTTCCGCGATCCGGATATGTACCTTACAAGCCGCCGATAATGGCATATTTCCCCGACTGGGGGAATGTGCGTCTGTGTGATATGTATGTTTGCACAAAAAACGGCGGATAATATTTTTGAAATTTAGTGAAAAAATATCTTCAAAGCTCTTGACAAAAAGACGAAAAGAGTATAAACTATAATTAGCACTCGGAGATGACGAGTGCTAACACTCCGAATCCACAAGTGCTAAATGCAGTCGGCGACTGCGGAAAGGGAAGTGCCGATATGGACAGCCGTAAACTCAAGATACTGACGGCGGTCGTGGACGAATATATCGTCAGCGGCGAACCGGTAGGCTCAAAGGCTATAATGAGCCATGTCAAGGCGTCGTCGGCTACTATACGCAATGAAATGGCGGAGCTTGAAAAACAGGGCTATCTTGAACAGCCGCACACCTCCGCCGGAAGAATACCGACATACAACGGTTTCAGACTCTACGTTGACAGCCTTATGGAGAAAAATCAGCTCTCGGACGACGAGAAAAGACGGCTCGACGCGATGCTCCCCGAAAGCGCACAGAGCGAAGAGGAGCTTGTTAAGTCGGCGTCGCTCGCACTGGCGGAGCTGACCAAGTGCGCCGCAGTCGTGGCAAATTCAATGCCGAAATTTTCACTGATAACCAAGGTGGAAGTGATACCGGCAGGAAAAAGAATGTACGTCATACTGATGATAACCTCCAACGGCACTATAAAAAATAAGGTGTGCAGGCTCGAATTTGATATTTCGGACGAACAGCTTGAATTTTTCGACAGCTATCTTCGGTCGAATCTGGAGGGCATACCGATAGACGAGATAACGGAGGAGTTGTTTGACAATATAAAAACGGCAATGGGAACGTATATGATGAGCCTTGCGCCGCTTGTATCGGGACTGTTACAGCTTTCCATGGAGTTCACGGCGCAGGAAGTTTCAGTCTCGGGAGCGTCGAATCTGCTGACCTGCAAGGACTTCAACCAGAACGAGATAATAAGCTTTCTCGACAATCAGAAAGAGCTGACGGCGTTTATCAACGACAGTTTCAGCGGATTGCAGGTGATGTTCTCCAAGGAGAACGACAGCTTTGTGATACACAATTCCTCCATGATAACCGCTCCGTTCAAAAAGGGCGGAAGAAATGCCGGTACGCTGGGACTTATCGGTCCTATGAGAATAGACTATGCAAAATTCATTCCGTATCTGGAGTATTTTTCACAGAGGATAACCGATCTTCTTTCGGAAAATGACGGCGATTCGGCGGAGGATATACAGACGGATATTGACGGATAAAAGGGAAAGGCAGGCGTGATGAGAAGTGTCACAGACGGACGAAAAGAACGTAAAGGATAACGCGCAGGAGGAAGATACACAGCAGACTTCCGCAGAGGAAACGGCAGCCGCCGAAGAAAAGGCGGACAGCGAAGATCAGGCGCAGGAAATTCCGGAAGATAAGGAAACCGAAGAGACCCGGGAAACGGAAAAGTCGGAGGAGGAATCGCTGCGCGGACAGCTTGCGGACGCAAACGACAAGTATCTGCGGCTTATGGCGGAGTACGATAATTTCAGAAAGCGTTCGGCAAAGGAAAGGCTCGAGCTTTCGGCGTCAATAACGGGAGATACGATAAGCGGTCTGCTGCCGGTGCTCGATAACTTTGAAAGGGCGCTGCAAACGGAGACTGCGGATAAGAAATACAAGGAGGGCGTGGAGATGATCTTCCGACAGTTGAGCGACGCGATCGCAAAGCTTGGCGTGGAGGTCATTGATCCGACGGGAGAAACGTTCGATCCCAACACATCGAACGCGGTCTCGCAGACACAAGACCCCGAGCTTGGAGAAAACGTGGTGGCGCAGACGTTCCAGAAAGGCTACAGACTGGGCGGAAGAGTGCTTAGATACGCGATGGTTGCGGTCGCGAATCCGTAAAAAGGACGGCAGGGGACGAAAGTCCCGTCAGATATAAATGCGGCAAAAGCCGGAAATATGGAAAGGAATGGTATATATGAGCAAAATTATAGGTATAGACCTTGGAACTACCAACTCGTGCGTAGCGGTAATGGAGGGCGGCGAGGCTGTCGTTATCCCCAACAACGAGGGCGCAAGGACTACCCCCTCGGTAGTCGGCGTATCCAAGAACGGCGATCGTCTGGTAGGTCAGGTGGCGAAAAGACAGGCTGTCATTAACTATGACAACACCGTTATTTCGATCAAAAGACATATGGGTTCGGATTACAAGGCAAAAATGGGCGGCAAGGAGTATACTCCGCAGGAGATCTCGGCTATGATACTCCAGAAGCTCAAAGCGGACGCGGAAGCGTATCTTGGCGAAAAGGTGACGGAGGCTGTTATCACGGTGCCGGCATACTTCACGGACGCTCAGCGTCAGGCTACCAAGGACGCGGGACAGATCGCAGGTCTGACCGTAAAGAGAATAATCAACGAGCCTACCGCTGCGGCATTCTCCTACGGTATCGACAAGGAAGAGGATCAGAAGATAATGGTATACGATCTGGGCGGCGGCACGTTCGACGTTTCTATCATCGAGATGGGCGACGGTATCACTCAGGTACTGGCTACCGCAGGCAATAACCGTCTGGGCGGCGACGACTTTGACCAGAGGATCATCGACTGGATGGTAAAGGACTTCAAGGCTCAGGAGGGTATCGACCTTTCAAAGGACAATATGGCTATGCAGCGTCTTAAAGAGGCTGCCGAAAAAGCCAAGATCGAGCTTTCCTCAACGCCGACTTCCACTATCAGCCTGCCGTTCATTGCCGTTGACTCGGCTACAGCGACTCCGAAGAATCTTGAAATGACGCTTACTCAGGCGAAGTTCAACGAGATGACCGCCGATCTGGTGGAGGCCACTATGGGACCCGTTCGTCAGGCTCTGTCCGATTCGGGACTGTCAGCCTCCGATCTCCAGAAAGTCCTTATGGTGGGCGGCTCTTCGAGGATCCCTGCCGTTCAGGACGCAGTAAAGAAGTTTTTGGGAAAAGAACCTTTCAAGGGTATCAACCCCGACGAGTGCGTGGCTCTCGGAGCGGCGTATCAGGGCGGTATACTCAATAACGAGGTAAAGGGCGATCTGCTGCTGCTCGATGTTACTCCGCTTTCGCTGAGTATCGAGACCGCAGGCGGTATCGCGACAAAGATGATCGAAAGAAACACCACTATCCCTACAAAGAAGACTCAGGTGTTCTCGACATACGCGGACAATCAGACCGCAGTCGACATCAACGTTTTGCAGGGCGAGCGCGAATTTGCAAAGGATAACAAGCAGCTCGGTATGTTCAGGCTGGACGGTATCGCTCCCGCTCCGAGAGGTATCCCTCAGATCGAAGTAACTTTCGATATAGACGCAAACGGTATCGTTCACGTTTCGGCAAAGGATCTCGGCACGGGCAAGGAGCAGAATATCACGATCACATCTTCCACCAATATGTCCAAGGAGGACATAGACAAGGCGGTCAAGGAGGCTGAGGCTTTCGCAGCGGAGGACGCCAAGAGGAAAGAAGAGGTCGACGCAAGGAATCAGGCAGACCAGATGGCGTTCCAGGCTGAAAAGGCTCTGGGCGAATTTGGCGACAAGGTCCCCGCAGACGAGAGAAGTCAGTGTCAGGCAAAGATCGACGCTCTGAAAGAGGCTCTCAAGGGAACGAATATCGAGGAGATCAAGGCAAAGCATAAGGATCTTGAGGAAACGTTCCAGAGGATCGCGACAAACGTATATCAGCAGGCTGCCGCGGCACAGCAGGCGGCAGGAGCGGCGGATAACGGCGCAGGCGCAGCGTCTGACGATCACGGAAACGATGACTTTATAGACGCGGAATTTACCGACGTAGACTGATAATGCAACGGCTGAGAGCCGCAGTTCCCCCAAAAAACGGGCTGCGGCTTGCAGGCTGTTATGACAGGCGAAAGGAGAAGTGTCTGATCGGCAGGCACGGTCTTGATTATGGCTGATAAAAGAGATTATTACGAGGTGCTGGGCGTTCAGAAGGGCGCAAGCGACGAGGAGCTGAAAAAAGCTTTCAGAAAACTGGCAAAGCAGTATCACCCCGATCTTCACCCCGACGACAAGGAATGCGAGGCGCATTTCAAGGAGGTCAACGAGGCTTATGAAGTGCTGTCCGATCCCGATAAGCGAGCCAAATACGATCAGTTCGGTCACGCGGGAGTAGACCCCAACTTCTCCGCAGGCGGAGGAGGATTCGGCGGTTTCGGCGGTTTCGGAGGATTTGACGACATAATCTCATCATTTTTCGGCGGCGGCACAAGGAGCGCAAATCCGAACGCCCCGAGAAGAGGCGGTGACATCGAAGCGAGTATCGGCATAGACTTTATGGAGGCGTGTACGGGCAAGAAAACCAGCATAAAGCTCAACCGTCTGGAGCAGTGTACGGAATGTCACGGTACGGGCGCGGCTGCCGGAACGTCCCCCAAGACCTGTCCCGACTGTCACGGCTCGGGAACGGTGCGCATAACGCAGAGAACGCCGCTCGGAAACATAATGCAGACGGCGCGGTGCAGCCGCTGCGGAGGAAAGGGAAAGATCGTGGAAACTCCCTGTCCGGTATGTTCGGGAAAGGGGCAGGTGCGCAAGTCGTCCGTAAGGGAGATAGAGATACCTGCCGGAGTTGACGACGGCGAGCAGCTGAGAGTCCCGGGAGGAGGTCATGCCGGAACGAACGGCGGACCTAACGGCGATCTTCACATAAGCGTAACGGTAAGACCCGATCCCATTTTTGAGAGAGACGGCTATGACGTGTGGACGGAAGTCCCGATAACATATGCGCAGGCGTCGCTCGGCAGCGAGATCGTCGTTCCGACTATTGACGGCAAGGTGAAGTACAACGTCCCCGAGGGTACTCAGGCAGGCACGGTATTTCGTCTGAGGGACAAGGGCATAAAGAAGATATACCGTTCCGACCGCGGTGATCACTATGTAAGGGTAGTCGTGGAGATACCGAAGAACCTCACCAAGGAGCAGAAGAATCTGCTTAAAAAGTTTGACGAATCGCTCTCGGGCAAGAATTACCAGAAACGCGAAAGCTTTTTCGACAAGCTTAAAGAGAAGTTCAAATAAACCGAATAAAAGCAACAGCTCCGCTGCGGCGTCCGTAAAAAGGCGCACGGCGGAGTTTTTTGCGGTTGTTTTTGCAAAGCGGTCATAACTTGGAAATCGGGCGGAGAAAGTTTATAGCGGTAATAAGTTATATTTTAAGATACGCAGTTTGTTTGATAAGTAGGGGGAAAATTAAAAAGGTTTTCGCCAAGCCTTTTCCTAAAAAAGGCTTGCAGGGTCAAGGGACAGCGTCCCTTGTCGCCGTCCGCAGACGGCGAAATACCCCATACGGAGGCGCTCTGAAAAGGGTGAATTTCCAAACAGTCCGGTGGACTGTTTGGAAAGAGGGAAAGCGCTTGCAAGAGAGCGCTTTCCCTACTATGAAAGGCATTTGTCACCGCCGTCATTTATGACGGCAGGTACATACCTAAATACTGTTCTTCCCTTTCGGGGGAAGAATAGTCTGTTTTTTGGGGGTCGTTTTTGCAAAGCGTACCTCTTTCATTTCGCGAAAAGCAGGTTTGATTTCGTAAACGTCAACCGTGTTATATTGAGGAAAACGCGCTTTTATGGTATAATTATTTATGTAATCTTCAGACCATTTTATATTTGCGACAGCAAGAAATACGGCGGCATACCATCCGGAAACGGGCAGCAGGGTCCGCCGTATTTTTTAAATGCGGATAGATCCGCAAAAGGGCTGAAAACGCGGCGGAGAATGGCAAGCCCTCTGCAAAGACATAAAAAAATCTCTGAGATCGGTCTAACAAAACCGCCGCCGCTGCGTATAAACATACAGAGAGAAAACCGGGCAGTCGGTTCGGAAAGGTGATCGTCCAATGAGAAAAACCAGAAAAATAATAAGCGGATTGTTTGACCTTCAGCGGTTTTTTAACAACAAACGGCTGGGCAGGATAATATCCGGAAGAGGTAAGAGAAAAAATGGATAATTTTGAAAAAACGCTGCACGCGTTGTTTGATCTTCAGCGTTTTGCCGGGAACGAACGGTTGGATAAGCTTATACGCCGCGCCGTGCCGACGGACGGCAGCGTATCGCTGGACGACAACGATCTCGAGCTTAATGCCGCAGGAGAAAGCGACGTCTGGCGTATGAAAACGGAGGATGATGAAAAGCCATGAATACAGTCATCACTCCGCAGGAGCTTTACGAAAAATATCACGCCAAGATAGAGCGGTACATATACGCTCACATAAATAACGAGCATGACAGAGCCGATCTGCTCCAGCAGGTCTTTCTGAACGTGATAGAGGCGTTTGACAGCTATGACCCCGAACGCGGCTCGCCGGGAACGTGGCTGTATACCATAACGCGCAATACGGTGATAGATTATTACCGCAAATGCAGCCGAGAGCCGACAGCCGTGGAGTTTGACGAAAGCCTGATCGCGGCTGAGGATAGCGATCTTCCGGCGCTGACGGAGGATATGCTCGATACTCTTGCGGACGCGCTCGAGTGTCTGCCGGAGCGTGAAAGGAATATCATAATCTATAGATTCTACTACTGCCTTTCCGCGAAAGAAACGGCGGAACGTGTCGGCGTAAGTTACGCAAACGCGCGGTTTTTGCAGCATACGGCTCTCAAAAAGCTGCGCAGATACTTTGAAGATCAGCAGGTTGGCTGAAATTATAAAGATACAAATAAGGAGGAAAAAACCATGAATGAAGAAATGCTGAAAAAGGCAAGAGCGGCGAAGTCCGCGGAGGAACTGTTTGAAATGGCAAAGGCGAACGGCTTTGATATTTCACAGGAAAAGGCAAAGGAAATTTTTGCAAGGCTCGGTTCGGACAGCGAACTTTCCGATGAGGAGCTTGGCGCGGTCGCAGGCGGCTGCGACACCGGCGGCGGAGGGAGCTCTCCGGTCTACTGTCCCGTGTGCGGAGAGGAAATGGAGTATTTCAGCTGTCTGTCCGGACCGTATGCCACAGAGGAAACGGGTTACACCTGTAAACACTGCGGACACTTTGACTCGCTTTTTGCGTAAGTCGGTTTAATGTAGTGAAAGGAGTTACTATGGATAGTAAAATGCTTGAAAAGGCAAAAACGGCAAAGTCGGTCGAAGAACTGCTTGAAATGGCAAAGGCTGAGAATATTAAGCTTTCGCAGGAGCAGGCAAAGGAAATTTTTGAAAGACTTGGTTCGGACGGTGAACTTTCGGACGAAGAGTTGGATTCCGTTTCGGGCGGCTGCGGTCTGGCTGTTGAGCGATATTATTGTAAGTCGTGCGGCAGCTATGATGTGGAGTATTCTGTAGGATTTGATAATTGGCATTGCAGGAATTGCAGAAAATATATGAGCTCTTCCGAGATCGGAAAGAAATAACGGCAGGTACGGTAATTTAAATACCGAAGAAAATAATATTGGAGGTAATCACAATGACTAAAGAAATGTTTGAAAAGGCAAAAACGGCAAAGTCGGCAGAGGAACTTATCGAAATGGCAAAGGCTGAGAATATTAAGCTTTCGCAGGAGCAGGCAAAGGATATTTTTGCAAGGCTTAATTCCGACGGTGAACTTTCGGACGAAGAACTGGACGCGGTATCGGGCGGCTGCGGTGATGATGATAAAGATGTCAAGCGTTGTCCGAACTGCGGAACGGAAATGGAGTATTACGCCCCAACCAACTCATATAGGTGCAATAATTGCCATCACAACAGCAAGACAGATAAACTTTTTCTCAGACAACCCAATCAGCCCTAATGCATTCATCATTATTATTTTAGCCCCAAATATCAGGGGTACGGTGATGCAGGGGCTGCAAAAAATATGCCCGATACGGAAATGGTAAGGAAATAACGGCAGGTACGGTTATATAAATACCGCAGAAAATAATATTGGTGGTGATAACAATGACAAAAGAAATGTTTGAAAAGGCAAAAACGGCGAAGTCCGCAGAGGAACTGCTTGAAATGGCAAAGGCTGAGGGCTATGAAATGACCGAGGAAAAGGCAAAGGAAATTTTTGAAAGGCTTAATTCCGACGCAGAACTTTCGGACGAAGAACTTGGCGCGGTCGCAGGCGGGGTCTTCCCCATCTCAACTCAAGACGACTGGTGGCGCTACGACCGCTATGCTAAATTCCGAGACGAGGACGGATATTTTAAAACCTATGGCTATAAAAACGGCGATAAGATATCGATAGGACACTGCTTGCACGGCTGCGGTTCAACGGAAGGTCGTGTTCGTATTGAAGGCATCAGCAAAATTGTTATGCCTGCGGTCGATTGCGCAAAGTGTGGCTGTACACTGGGTGCGCTTTGCGATTTTGTATGAACCTTGTAAGACAAATTTTTGAAATAAAATATTTTAAACGGAGGTAATCACAATGACAAAAGAAATGCTTGAAAAGGCAAAAACGGCGAAGTCTGCCGAAGAACTGCTTGAAATGGCAAAAGAGGCGGAGATCGAACTTAGCGAGGAAAAGGCAAAGGATATTTTTTCAAGGCTTAATTCTGACGGAGAGCTTTCGGACGAGGAACTTGGAGCGGTCGCAGGCGGCTGCGGTGAATCGTATCCGATGTGCCCGGCCTGCTACAGCCCTAACGTAAAGTATGAAGAAAACTATAGCAGATACAGATGTAAAAGATGCCATTATGTATTTACAGAGCCGTTAATGAGTTAAAAGATTCCGTTATGTATTTACAGATCCGCTGTAAAAATGCAAAAACGTATTTATGTGAGTTAAGGTGATCGCAATGACCGGAAATGAAAAGGAAAAGATAAACGGAAAGAAAAAGGCGGTAAGAACGCCGCAGGAACTTATCGACGCCGCCAAAAAGAGCGGTATGGAGCTGACCTCGCAGGAGCAGGAAAAGCTGTACTCACTTCTTGGCGGCGACGGCGATAATAAAGGTGAAAGGGAGTGAACGGACAATGAATGAGGAAATACTGCGAAAGGCAAGGGAGGCTGAGTCCGCAGAGGAACTTCTTGAAATTGCAAAGGCAAACGGCTTTGATATTTCAGAAGAAGATGCAAAGGATATTTTTGCAAGGCTTAATTCGGACGGAGAGCTTGCCGACGGGGAGCTTGAAGCGGTTTCGGGCGGCTGCGGCGACGACAGCGAATGGGCTCAGAAATCCGGAAAGACATTTACCTGCCCGAGCTGCGGAAGACGTACTCTTGTGGCAACATCGCGTTACTTTCTCTGCGTACACTGCAATGCTACATTCGATAACGGTAAGAAATGAGGAAACCAATATATGAAATACATTCTTAATGAAAATATAGCTCTGCGCGGCTGGCGGCTCGTGCCGTTTGCGTATTATACCAAACACGGCAGCGCGGCGGCAGGTCTTTCGGCAGAGGAGTACTTTTTCCTTTCCGCCTGCGACGGCAAGACGGAGATCGACGGCAGTGCGGAGGAGAAATACATAAAGAAATTCACGGAAAACGGCTTTATTGCTCCCGCAAAAGAGGGGGACAGCCTTAGCGAATGGCAAAAGCCGCGTTACTGCGACAACCGCTATTTCCCCAAAACGAGCTGGGTAATAACAGGCAAGTGCAATTACAACTGCAAGCACTGTTTTATGGCGAAAGACAACGCGCATAATATGACATACTTCACGCGCGACGAGTGGATGAAAACTCTTGACGATCTGGACAGGTGCGGCGTACAGTATGTCACTCTCACGGGCGGCGAACCGCTGCTGCACCCCGATTTTATGGACATAGTACGCGAGATAAGCCGACGCGGAATGACGCTGCGGCATTTAAACACGAACGGCGCGCTGATAACTCAGCAAATGCTTGACGAGTTCAAGTCGCTCGGCGTTCGTCCGCTTATGAAAATATCCTTTGACTGTCTGGGACATCACGACTGGATGCGCGGCGTTGAGGGCGCGGAAAAGCAGGCTATCGCGGCTATCGACCTTTGCATAGAAAACGGATTTCCCGTATATGTGCAGACCTGCATACACAGGCTCAATATAGATTCGCTTTATGACACCGCCGTATTCCTTGCGAAAAAGGGCGTTGTGGAAATGCGCGTTATTCGCACGACGGAGGCTCCGCGCTGGGAGGAAAACGCAGGGGACGCCTGTTTCGGTATCGAGGAATATTACGAGCGCATACTTGAATTTACCGAGAAATACGCCGCTACCGGACTGCCCATGACGATAGATGCATGGCAGGTGCTGCATATGTATCCCACTTCAAAGACATATCACTATCGCCCCGTGACAGGCGGCTGTCATTCTTTCCGCCCGTCGCTGCCCGTCTGCGGAGATAACCGAGGTACGGTATGCATAAATTCCGACGGAAATCTTGTGCCGTGTATAAAAATGGCAGGATATTTCGACAAGGTGGAACGCCGTCTCGGAAATGCCAAGACGGACGATCTGCAAAAGATTTTGCAGGAGAGCAAATATCTTGACGCGGCGACCTGCACCGTGGCGCAGCTGCACGAGCATACGAAAGAATGTGCCGAATGTGAATACAGAAAGCTGTGCGCAGGCGGCTGTCGGGCTATCGCGCTTGCGCTCACGCATGATTACCTTGGCAAAGACCTCGCAAAGTGTCTTTATTTCAAAAAGGGATATATGCAAAAGACGGACGAGGTATTTGAACGCGTTGCGCAGAAGACGGGGATAGTCTACCGCAACACCGACGACATTCACGAATAAACCGCTTCTCCTCCATATTAAAAGACCTTGCGGCCGATTAACCGCAAGGTTTTTTTCATGGGATATAATTATTTTCTCCGTAGATTGTGAGGAAATTAACACCCGAAGTAGCCTTTAACGTATCTTCTCCGCCTGCGGCGGAGAAGATACCCCCCGAAACTTGCTGTTCTTCCCCAATGGGGGAAGAATAGCCAATATAATATTTCTTTAAGACTCTCAGACTCTTCCACTTTCTAAAAGTCACAATAACTAACTCTTACTTCTTACATCTTATTTCTTATCTCTAAATGCTTATCTCCCCCGAAAATATCCCCTCTATACCTGCCCGACAAAGTGCGTCCGTCCGCTGCACACGCGTCATTGCGGAAAACTTCGCGCTTTTCGACCATTCTTCGAGGTTTAGAGCACAGGTGCGCGCGGCTTCATAAACCGCCCTGCGCGTATTCTCGCAAAGACTGCCCGTGTAGAATTTCAGGCGGTTGCCCGAGCTGCCCTCTAAACCGAAAAAGCGCAGCATAAGCTCGGCGCGGAAGTATCCGAAAGCCTCGTACACGCCGAAAAAGTCCGCCATAAGTTCGTCGTGGAGATTGTTCTCGCTCCTGCCGTAAACGCATTTGGTGTAGTAGTGGGTACATTCGTGACCGCGCCTGAGTATGAGCGACTTCTGCGCCCAGTCCTCGTCACTCAGCCCTATCTCCTCCGCCGGAACGTTGCTGTACGGTTTTGCGGAAAGCGCTATGAACCTTATTTTTTTGCCCGAGATAAACGCCGCGCCCGTTTCGGAAAGATCATCGGGGCGGACACCCCTGTAAACGGCGTTTGTGATAAAGTTCTCAAAGTCCTGCGTGTCGGCGATAGAAACGATCATTATTTCTCCGCAGAATGAATCGTACATCGCGATCTTCACTTTCTCAGGCGATCTGAAATCCGTGGGACGTTTCGGCGAAACGGCGGTGTTGAGCGCGCCTGCCGCTCCGAACAGAGAGGTAAGATCCATTATCTCTTTCCACTTTTCCGCAAAAGGAGAAAGATCGGTCTTTTCGTCCGTTTTTTGTGTGAATTTATTTGCTGTGTACTCGGCAAATTCTTTTCTTTCCTCATCGGTTTTCAGATATTTTTCCGATAATTCATTAAGCTGCATATTATCCCCCTATTCTTAAAAAATCATCAAGGCGCAGCATAAAGCAACGCCTTGACGATATTATTGTACTTGGCATTTTACCCCGCTAACGGGATCGATTGAAGGGTATCCAGTTCATCAAAATTATATTCAACCTTTATGATCTCTTTATCCTTTTCCTCCGGTACATTTCCGTGGTATGCGATTATCGCCATCAGACCCGCGTCATCGGGCACAGCGATCATTATTATAGCGTTGTCCTTGGGAGGAACATAAGCCTTAGCAACGCCGTTGGCGTCGGAAGTGATAGTCGCAGTCTTTCCGATGGGGTTTCCATCATCGTCTTGATCAAAATATGTGTATATTACCGCCCACTCGTAATCCTCGGGAACGTCGTTGATGATGACATCGAGCTCGATCGCGCCTTCCGGTTTTTCATAGCCGTCCCACGAAGTGGTATCATTGCTGAGTCTGCCGTCTGCAAATATCTGCTTTACGGCGTCGAGCTTGTCGTCCATACCCTGACGTTTCATCGAGAAGTATACCATTTCGGACGCCTGCTTAAATTCGCAGACAGGGGTGAGGGTAAAGAGCGTGTACTTCCAGATGTCAAAGTTATCTTCGATACTGATACCTGCGGTGTGCGTCATCTCATAGCAAGCGTGCGAGATCACCGAGCTGTTTGTGTGTACGCCGCCGTTGTCATCGGCATCGGAGAAACTGAATCGCGAATTCATTACATAGAACATATCGCCTATATATTCCGGCTGGCAGAACATATGAGGATCTGCGGCTGAACGTATGGGCGCTCCGCTCGTTTCGCCAAGCATCCATGTTTCCATATCCGCTCTGTCAGGCTCGGTCATCATTTGGATAAGATTTCCCAGAATATCAGCATAGCCTTCCTCCATTGCGCCCGTGTTGTTCAGATATGCACTCGCGCAATTGTGCGAATTTCTTACGCCGTGAGTAAATTCGTGTCCCATAGTGTCCATAGATACGCTGGTAGGAGTATCCGAGAAGAGGAAGCAGCCGAATCCGTTGATATTTGCCATATAGGCTGCGTTGGCAGGGTCTTCTCCCGGTCCGGGGAATCCAAGACCTACTGCGAGCGGTATGCCGTAGCCGTCGATAGACTCGATACCCTCCGCCTTGTATGTATCGTAAACTTTTCTCATATTATCGAAAACTGTAACAAATATACTGCTTACCTCGTCCGGGCTCTTGAACGTATACGGAACGATGCCGATCATCTGAGTGCCGTATTCGTTATAAGTCCTGTCGGTATCTACACAGATGATCTTGCGCTCGGGATCCACGAAGTAATAGCCCTCGTCGTTCTTTGCAACGGGGAGAGTTACCGTATTCTTCTTACCCTCTTTTTCGCCGAAATAGTCGGTAAATTCCATCATTTCGGTCTCCACATCAAAGTACTTTTCGTTTTCGGCAGGGTCGCCCTCTCCGTCAAAGCTTATGCCCGCAACATTTATGATAGCGTGTACTTCAAACGTGTTGGTATTTATAAACAGTTTCAGATATTCAACTTCGCCCTTGCCTGCCTGATAGTCGATGACCTCCTGAGGATCGGACGGTTCAGTCTCCGCGGGCTTAGATACAGGCTTTTTGAGATAGAATACCCAGCAGTAAGCAAGTTCGCCGAAGCTGTTAGACTGTACCGAGAGTGAGGACTCTACTTTTTCGTTGCCTTCTTCATCTTCTGTTGTTATAAGCGTGCAGCCATTTTCCTCGGCATAAGCCTTCGCCGCTTCGACAGCCTTAGTTAAGTTAGCTTTAGCGTCATCTACGTCAAAATCTTCGATAGCGGTTGCGCTGGGGTCTATCGAGCTTGAAAGACAGATCGTATTGCCGTCCTTGTCAACGCCTATCTTGATATAGCAGTCGGTGACGAGGGTGAGTCCCTGGCACTGTTCAAACGTGTAGAAAGTATCGCCGTTTTCCGCAATGTCGATTCTCGAAAGATTTACGGTAATATCGTTATCCTTGACATCAAGCAGTGTATATACCGCCGCGAGGGAGCTCATAGCAGTTTCGGCATTAGTGACTTTATAATCGGTATATTTTCCGCCTATGAAAGCCACGCGGTCGTTTTTGTCATATCTCACGATAGAAACGTCGCCGTTGTTGAGCTTTTCAATATCCTCTTCGCTGTTGTCGTGTATATCCTGCGTTGGGAATGTGACCGTCAGTTCGACAGTAACTTTTTCGTTGCCGAATGTCAGTTCAAGGCTATCGGTAAGGCTGCTGTATCCGACAGCCTCTTCCTCGTCCGCCGCAGATGCAGGCAGAGAAACGGAAACGATCGTAGACGCCATAGCAAAGCACAGAACGAGCGAAAGCAGGCGTTTATTCTTCTTGGCTGCCGCCGCGCCCGTCAGTACGACGAGAGCTATTGCCGCTACAGCCGCAGCTTTTCCTGCGCCGCCGCTCGTATCGGCGTTTGCGTCCTTATCGGGAGCGGGAGCAGGGTCTTCAGCAGGCTTGCCGGGGGTCAGCGTATAATCCGGTTTTTTCTGGTCGTCATTGTCATTTTCCGACGGCTGTTCGGGAGCAGGTTCTCCGCCTGGTTCTTCCGTCTTTGTGAAAGAAAGTGAAAGATCGAGACTGTCGCTTTCCTCCGAGCCGAGCGAGATATTGTCCTTTTTGGTTTCTCCGGACAGCGTCGCATTTCCCGAAGTGACGGAAACTTCGTAGCTTATGCCGTCAATGCCGTAGTAATTGCTGTTCTTGACCACAGCGTTCAGCTCGGCACCGTCATCGGTCTGCGATGTTGATGTAAGCTCGCCGCTCATACCCTGTGACACCGTCGCCGCAGACGCCGTTACAGCGCAGGACATAAAGACGGTCGAAACAGCAAGCAAAGCGGTCAGAGGCTTTAACATCTTGTTTTTCATAATTTTACATACTCCTTTCGTTTATCTTCAGAGAAGCAGCGCGTGCAGGAGCGGTCGTAAAGCTGTATCCTAAAGCAAATTGAAACCTAGACCGATCTGGGGAACGGTATTCCGCAGCGTTTTACCTTCTGAGCGAGATAAATAAAACAAAGCTGTGACAGCTATTTTACAGTTATCCCAACTTTATGTATTTATTATACAATAACGGGCGGTCGATTTCAATAATTTGCCTTTGACGTTTACGAAATAAAAATTGACTTTTGCGAAAAGCGTTCAGCAATTAGATGTCAGAGGTAAGAGGATAGAGGTATATTCTATCGGGAAAATATCATAGATAACGCGCCGTTTTGCAAAAGGAAGTAAAAGAACGGCGTTCTGAAATCGCTCTCCATAAAATGTCATTTTCCGCATATTGACAAAAATATGTTTTTGTGGTAAGATTTGTATATATAGTGACAAACGCAAACATTTGTGATTTTTTTGTAAATTTTTATGAAAGGGATTGACAGGCATATGACTTTGCGCTACGATTTATAAGAACAGAACAGAACAGAACAGAACAGAACAGAACAGAACAGAACAGAACAGAACAGAACAGAACAGAACAGAACAG
>CANRDT010000033.1 GCA_947629455.1 uncultured Ruminococcus sp. | reverse complement strand
AGTTTCAGGACTTTGCTGAGCAGTGGTTCGAGGAGTATGCAAAACTCAACCTCAGAAATACGTCCTATGAGCGTATGCTCCAACTCCGCAAAAGGGTGTATGCCGCTATCGGTCATCTCCGAATGGACAAGATCACTCCGAGACAGATACAGCTTTCGTGAATTCACTCTCAAAAAACGGCGCAAACGAGCGTACAGGCAAGCACCTTGCTCCTAAGACGATAAGGCATAACCCGAGTTTTGTGTCCGATATGTTCGCTTATGCGGTGAAAATGGGTGGAAAACGACAGGCTTTTTGTGAAATGGGAGGGATACATCCGACCACGGTATCGGGAATATTAGGACACTCGCAGGTATCAACGACTTTGAACCTGTACAGTCATATGTTCCGAGAAAATCAGATAAAGGCTGCCGATTCAGTTGCAAATGTGCTTAGTTTTTTACCAAAAAGAACGATGTAAATATCATATTGCACAAGACAGGATAAGTCACGGAAAGATAAAATAAGTCCCATATAAGTCCCAAAGGCTGTTTTTAGGGTAAAAACAAAATCAGCAAACCGCGTAGAATAGCGATTTGCTGACGATTAAGCTGGTGACCCGTACGGGAATTGAACCCATGATTCCGCCGTGAAAGGGCGGTGTCTTAACCTCTTGACCAACGGGCCTTAGTCAAAAAAATTATGGTGGCGGTAACTGGATTTGAACCAGTGACACCCTGGGTATGAACCAAGTGCTCTAGCCAACTGAGCTATACCGCCGTTTCTTCTCCATAAGCGACTTATTTATTATACACCATTTTCCCGGGCTTGTCAACCTTTTTTTATTATTTTTTTGCGATTTGCATATATTTGTTGAAATAGTACAACTTTAATTGCGCAATTTTTAGTCAATTGAACAAAATTACAAACACGGAAATCAATTTTATAATAGTGTTTTAGGTCTTATAATTATATTCTGCTCAGTTTTGCAAGATTTTTGTTATATTTTCCGCCGAAGGCGGAAAATATAACATTAAATTATTTTTCCTCCGCAGTTGGCGGAGGAAAAATAACACAAAAGTCAACCTGAACAAGTTAAAGTATATTAAAAAGCTTACATATAATTTAAAAATTGATTTCCTTGATTACAAATACCCTCGCGGAAATACTAAGCGAGGGCATTTGTATAAATTTATGCTCTATATCCTTGCACAGCCGCTCTCTCTTGCAGCCTCGGAAACTGCTTTAGCGACCGCCGCGGCGACATTCCTGTCAAGAGCAGACGGAATAATGTAGTCCGCACTGAGCTTGTCCTCTGGAATAAAATCCGCGATCGCCTTTGCTGCCGCGATCTTCATCTTGTCGTTTATGTCGCTCGCCCTGACGTCAAGCGCACCTCTGAAAATTCCCGGGAAAGCAAGCACGTTGTTGATCTGATTCGGAAAATCGCTCCTGCCCGTGCCGACTACCGCCGCGCCTGCCGCTTTCGCCTCGTCGGGCATAATTTCGGGTGTGGGATTAGCCATCGCAAATATGATCGGATCGGCAGCCATGCTCTTCACCATCTCCGCCGTAACACAGCCGGGCGCGGAAACTCCTATAAATACATCTGCGCCTTTGATAACGTCGGCAAGCGAACCCTTTCTCAGCTGCTTGTTGGTGATCTCAGCCATTTCCGCCTTTTCGGTATTGAGCCCTTCCCTGCCCTTGTAGATAGCGCCCTTTCTGTCGCAGAGAACTACGTCCTGCAATCCGAGAGCGATAAGCAGTCTTATTATGGCAATTCCGGCAGCGCCTGCACCGCTCGTAACAACGCGTATCTCATCGAGCTTTTTGCCTGTGAGTTTCAGCGCGTTCATCATCGCCGCAAGAGTAACTACCGCCGTTCCGTGCTGGTCGTCGTGGAATATAGGAATGTCGCAGATCTCTTTAAGCTTTCTTTCTATCTCAAAACACCTCGGAGCGGAAATATCCTCCAGATTTATTCCGCCGAAGCTGCCGGCAATAAGGCTCACCGTCCGCACAATATCGTCGACTTCTTTCGATCTTACGCACAACGGGACAGCGTCAACGTCGCCGAACGCTTTAAAGAGCGCACACTTTCCCTCCATGACCGGCATACCTGCCTCGGGACCTATATCTCCAAGACCAAGCACCGCCGTGCCGTCCGTAATGACCGCCACGAGATTTGAACGTCTGGTAAGCTCATAGCTCTTGTCTATATCCTTCTGTATTTCAAGACACGGCTGAGCAACGCCCGGCGTATACGCAAGCGACAGATCGTCCCTTGTTTCAAGCGGAGCGCGGCATACCACCTCGATCTTGCCTTTCCATTCCTTATGAAGTTTGAGGGATTCCTTTGCATAATCCATTTTTTCAAGTCCTTTCCTGATATTATCAAGTTACAATTAATATAATAGCACATTTATATTCATTATTCAATACGATTCGGCAAATTTTTCATTAATGAGTATCAAGAGCTATCTCGATTCCCTCTCCGAGACGGAATGAATATATATAGCAAGCCTTTATCGGCATATCGAGCAGCTTGTCAAGCGCCGCCTTATAAAGCTTCAGCTGCACCGCATATTTTTCCGGCTGACTAAGATCTTCAAAATTATCCGTCTTGTAATCCACCAGAACATAACCGTCCTCCTCGCGGAAAATGCAGTCGGCTATTCCCTGCAGCATTGAGCCGTTTTGGCAGTATGCGGCAAATTCATCGTCCTCTTCAAGACCGAGATCAGAAAAGCTTACAAGAAACTGCCGCTCCCTGATGATCTCGCCGCTTTTTTTCATACGCTTGTAAAAATCTCCTGCAAAAAAGCTCCTCACCGCGCCGATATATACTCCGCCCGCCTCCTTTTCGGTAAAATATCCGCCGCTTTTCAGACGGTCAAGCTCGGCGGCTGCGTCGCGTTCCGCATTATCGTAATTCGCAAGTTCCATAAACAGATGTGTATACGTTCCACGCTGCGCTGCGCTGAGTTTTCCCAGTTCCGCCGAAAGACGCGGCAGCTGAGGATAAAATTCGGGATTTTTCTCGCCGTATTCCCGTTCCCTGCGCTCCTTTACAAGCTCGGTAACGGTAAGCTTTGAGGGGGTATCGGCGGCAGCGGAATTTATGGGCGTTTCGTATATTTTCCTGAGTCCTGACGCAGCCTTTTCATCATATTTTCCGTGATAAATATCAGGCGCGTCGTCAAGCGCGTTTCTCACGTCCTCAAACGTACTGTATGTAATTTTTGCAGTGTGATCTCCTTTCGGAAGTGCAACGTCTATCTCAAAACATTCGCGCATATATCCAAAATCTTCGCTGCACATAAGCGCGGCAGTCAGCCAGTCGAAATATGAATTTCCCCTGCGTATGATATTGCCGTTTACTCCGCCCGCGTTTGATATATCGAGAGCGATCGACTGCGCCGTCTTTGAAATATCCAGATGGGCGCGCTTGCTGTTTTTTATACATATCGGAATAAACAGCCGCTCCTTTGCACGCGTCAGAGCAACATACAGCAAACGCAGCTCCTCGCTTAACATCTTGCTGCGGCTGATAATGCTCAGCGCACTGTGACTGATAGTTTCCGTTTTCGTGAGCCTGTCATGTTCGAGCAGACAAAATCCCACGCCTGCGTATTCATCAAGCAGCATTGACGCGCTCATATCCCTGAGATTGAACCTCTTGGTAATTCCGCAAAGGAATACAAAAGGAAATTCCAGTCCCTTTGACGCGTGTATCGTCTTGATGACAACGCTGTCCTCTCCCTTAGTCACCGTCACCGCCTGATCGAAATCCTTTCCCCTCTCGGAAAGCGATCTCAGATAGCGCAAAAATCCCGAAATTCCACCGTTTCCCGCATTTTCATACGCGGCGGCATATTCAAGCAGCATACGCAGATTGGCGCGTTTCTGGCGGCTGTTCTCATATCCCGACGCGACCGCAAAGAAACCCGTATCGTCATATATCTTTCGTATCAGACGCGGCAGCGTCATACCTGCGGCATAAAACCGCAGATTCTGTATTAGCGTATAAGCCTCGCGGCATTTTTCTTCAAGACGTTCGTTACCGAGAGTTATCTTCTTCGCTTCTTTTTTATGAGTTTCGCTCTCCGTCTTTGCGACCGAATTTACCACCTGAAAAATGTGGTTGAGATAGCCGTCCTCCGTCACGCATTTGCGACGTATAACGGCAACGTCGTCCGCGGTAAATCCCAGTATCGGCGACATCATTACCGCGGCGAGCGAAATATCCTGCATAGGATTGTCTATCACCTTCAGCAGATCTGTCATCACCGTTATTTCTCTTGAGCGAAGGTATCCCTTGTTATCCTCCGTGACCGCTTTCAGCCCGACCGTTTCAAGCGCGGCTGCCATATGCACGGTGGAAGTCCTGCTGCGCGAAAGTACGCAGAAATCCGACGGGCGGCATAGTCTGCTCTTTTTGCTTTTGGTATCGAACACCTTTTCGCCGCTGTCGATAATTTCCCGTATCCTGCGTGCTATCGCAAGATTCTCTATAGAATAATCCTCTTCGTTATCTTCACCGCCGTCCTTTTCCTCCTGCGGATATATGACCATTATTTCGGTGTCCTTGTCCTCTTCTTTATAATCTGCGCCGTATCTGAGCTTTTCCCCGTCGCCGTAGACAAGCTCGCCGACCTCCTCGCTCATAATATTTCTGAAAACGTCGTTTACAAAGTCCACCACGCTGCGACGGCTGCGGTAATTGTTGGTAAGTTCCACCAGTCGGCTGCCGCCGCTGTGATCTTCACTTGCCGAAAACTTCTTTGCGTTTATGAAAAGCTGCGGATTCGATTGTCTGAACCGATAGATCGACTGTTTGACGTCCCCCACGACAAACACGTTTTTTCCCATATGGCTGAGATCGTCCGTATCTGACAGAGCCTTGAAAATAAGCTCCTGCAAATTATTGACGTCCTGAAATTCGTCTATCAGAATGACCTTATGATCCTGATTCGCGACTATTTCCTCCGCAAGCGGCGTTCTGACGAGCTTTCCGCCGTCACTGCCCACAAGCAGCCGTATCGCCATTCTCTCAACGTCGGAAAATTCAAGCGAATTTCTCAGCAGCTTTTCCTCCATTGACGCCTCTTCGGTATATTTCCACAGCCTGCACAGCAGAGAAAAGATCTTCCCCGACTTCTCCATATCCTCCGCTATCCTGTCGCCGATCGAATTTACCGAGCTTTTTATGCCGTCTACTATCTTCTTGTACTCCTTGCGGCGGTCTTTTATTGAATCCACGCCGCTGCGATAGTCAAGACCGGCGTCCTTTGGTTCCGGCGCAAAACGCAGAGTATTCCAGCTTATCCCGTTGAACGCGCGGTATATGCTCTCCCATTCTCCGTTTTTAAGAATACCCGTCAGCTCGTTTAAAATATCCATATCCGAATCGAGAGCGGCAAACGCGCCATTGCCCATTTTATAGCGGCTGCCGAGCCTTTCAAGCTGCGCCCTTGCGATCTCATTGAGCTTTAACGCCCTTTCAAGCTTAGAGCGGTATTCGTCGGCGACTATCCTTACATACTCGTCGATCTTTTTCTCGTCCGCAAATTCGCCGAGCCTTTTATTTATCCACTCGTCGGGAAAAGGCAGCGATCTTAAAAATATACACAGTTCGCGCACGGCTTTTTCTATAGTCGTTTCGTCGTTATCCGAAAGAGTATCCACCAGAAGATCGAGCTCCTCCGCAGATTCCTCCGCTAACCTGTCCATAGCCGCTCCGACCGCTCCGTCAAGAATAATATCCGCGTCATTTTCATCGAGTATCTTTATTCCGTCCTGAAACTCAAATTCGTGGATATTGCTCTTTACCAGATCAAGACAGAATGAATTTATCGTGCTTATCTTCGCCATGGGCAGTCTGTCCTGCTGCTTTTGCAGATACGCGCGTATGATCGGGTCGGTCTCCCCGAGCAGCTTTTTATTAAGTTCCTTTGTCAGCTTTTCTTTCATCTGCGCGGCGGCGTCTACGGTAAATGTCACCGCAAGCAGCCTGTCGGGCGTAATGTTCTTGTCGGGGTCGGAAAGAAGTCTGATTATCCTCTCTATAAGCACCGCGGTCTTTCCGCTGCCGGCAGCTGCCGAAACGACAACTCCCCTGTCCGTGGTGTTAATAGCCGCAAGCTGTTCCTCCGTCCAGTTTATTTCGGTCTTTGCGGTATTTTCGGTCATTTCGCTCCCTCCTCCGCTATCTTCACTATCTCCTCATCGAGCTTCTCCCTGTCGCCGTCGTCAACAATGCGCGGCTTTCTCGGATTTCCTTTTCCGCATATGTCAAAGTATTCGCAGTATGTACAGGGTATCTTTGCGTTTCTGCCCTTTCCCGTCTGTATGGGGTCTGCGTCGATCTTTCCATCCGACAGCCGTTGGGCGGCAGATGATACCTTCCGCAGCACAAATTCCCCGAGCGCCGAAAAATATGCCGCGTCAACGGGAGGTTCGCTGCTCTTGCTAATGCTGCCGTCCTTATTGAATCTGAACATCGTGAACGCTCCGCCGTAATTCTTATTGAGCGCGTCAAGAGCCTGCTTGTCGTCCACCATCATACCGTCGGGCTTAAAATCAGCCGCCCTTGCCAGAAAGACTTTTTCATCGCTCTGATCGTCCGACGGACTGCGTTTTGCCGAAAATTCCTTTATATGCGAATACATTATCGCCGACGGCTCGAGCTTTCCGTCGGGATTGAGTCTGTTCTCGCTCTTTGTCAGCGCAAGCAGATAAAGCAGCATCTGCATATTCAGTCCGTTATAGATCGCCGCCAGATCAAAATCGGTCACGCCCGTCTTGTAATCCACTATACGCAGAAAACGCCTGCCCTCCGCGTCCTCATAAATATCCGCCCTGTCTATCTTTCCGCGCAGATCTATCGAACAGTCCTCGTCAAACTTCAGCTTTAATATGCTTTCGCCGTCCTCCTTGGTAAGATCAAATTCAAAAGCCGCCGGTCTGAAAAGCGAATCTTTCAGTTCCTCCTGCAAAAGCCTTACTATATGATAAGCCGTCTTTTCGTACCGTGCCACCTCGTGCATAAAGCGGCTGTTCTTGCCGAATCCTCCGCCCATTTCCTCTTCGATATATTTTTCAAATTCATCGTGTATCCTCTCGCGCAGGGCAGCCTCGTCCATTTTTACAAATTCCTCGCAGTACACCCTCTCGCCGCTCTCCTCACGGCTCATTATCCTCTCAAGACAGCGGTGCATAATATTTCCGCGGTACATACTGTCGAACGACACCTTATCGCTCTTTCGCAGTTTAAGACCGTATTTGCAGAAATACATAAACGGACATTTATAGAAATCGGTAAGTCTTGTCGCCGAGATATTGAGATCGTTTGCAAAGAAAAGCTCACGCGCGGTTTTTTTATCTATTTTATGTTCGGCGGCAGACGCGTTTTTCTTTACCCATTCAAGCCGCTGACTGTAGTGATCGTCATATGACAGCGAAAAACGGATAGTCGAGATCATATCCGCGCGGCGCATTATCCTGCCGTCCTCCTCTTTCTTTTCCGCCGTCGGCGTTTCGGAAGATCTTATCAGAGCCGTTTCGTCTTTGGAAAGCTCGAGATATTTATAATACGCGCTCTTGTATGAGGCACAGAAAAATTCGGGCGGTATATCGGGTATCTTCTCCGTTTCAACATCGTCAAACATTTCAGCCGTCATTGCCGCAAGCTCGGAGGGATTTTTCACACTGCCTTTAAGATCGCTCTGCGTGCTGATAACATAGAGCTTTTGCGTCGGAACGGTAAAGGTGAGGTACGCCGTCAGCCGTTCACCGTCCAGAAAATTCGCCGCCCCGTTTATGAGAGAAATGCCCGTTTCCTCCATAAGACGGCGGTCGCGCTGTGTGAGCAGACCGTCCGCGCCTGCCTGTGCAGGGAAAACTCCGTCGTTTACTTCTATCACGAACAATGCCCTGACGTTGCTCAGGCGCGATCTTTCCGCCCCAGCGCAGCGCACGGAATCTATCTTCTGCGGCGGCGTGGAAACGGTCATCTGCGAGACCATCAGTCTGAAAAGCTGACAGAATCTGCGCAGGCTGATCTTCTCGTCCTTCATATTCTCATAGATCGACTGTACCGCTCCGAGGATAGTCTGCCACAGCTGACGAAATTCCCTGCCAAGCTCGAGATCGGTCTGGTTTACCGAACCGCCCGCCCTCTTGACTACCGAATAGATCTGCTCGGAAAGACGTATCTTTTCAAGCAGCTCGTACAGCGCGGTACATATCTCGCCGGCTGAAACGTCCTTACAGCTGTTTTTGAAACGCTCGAGCGGCTCTATCACCTCGCGGCGTATCTCGTTTATGTGTTCGGGATATTTTCCGCCGTCCGACGCGGTGAAGTCCTCCAGCCACATATCCCCCTCGACGCTCCAGCGAAGGCAATAATCCTCAAGCTGTCTGACATCAAAATCCAGAACGGCGCAGAGGGGCGATTTTATGTATCTGAGAATATTCTCCGTGCGGTATTTTCCCGAAAGCACGCAGTCGAAAATGCTGTTGAGATAGATAGCGAGAGCCGACTGCTCGGCGCTCTGTCTGCGGTCGATAAAATACGGTATATCGTACCTTTCAAACGAACCCTCGAGCGCAGCCGAAACGCTGTCAAGCGATCTCGCAGCCACGGCAATATCGCGAAAAGAATATCCCTCTTCTCTGACAAGCCGCATTATCTCCGCGCAGACAAATTCCGTTTCTTCATAAATATCGTTAGCCGACAGCAGCCTTACCGCGCCCTCTGCGGATATTTTATCAGGCTGCATAAGATACATATTCTTATCTATATGCATAATCGCCGCAGAGATGTTTTCACTGCCGCTGATACGAACGTTTTCCTCCTCGAATCTCTTTCCGTGAGCCATTGCCAGACGCTCGATGTCCGCACGCGTTCTGACGGTGGCGGCGAAAGGCGTTCTGTTCGCGGCGGCATTTTTTTCTCCCGAAATGATAAGCGAGATCGTGAGCGAACGCGCCTGCACAATCATCTGTTCGATAAGATCGTACTCGTCGCGTGTAAATCCCGAAAATGCGTCGATATATATACTCATATCCCTGAAATATCCGTTGTCGCGGACAAGTCGCACACATTCCCCGAGAGAAGTGAGCGCGTCTTTAAGACCTGACGCGGCAAGCTCTTCAAGATAAAAAGCATAGAGCCTGTGAAGATCGTAAAGTTTAAGGCTCACCGTTCCGTCAAGCCGTTCCGCCGCAGTCTGAAGATCGGCAGGAGTTATCCCCGACCGTATCATTTCGGCTATCAGATCTATCATCTGCGCCGCAAAGCTGCCCTTTTCCAGAGCGCGGCTGTAGAATCTCACGTCCCCCGTTTCTTTCAGACGTCTTACCGCCTTGAACATCGTGATTATCCGCGCGTTTTCGTTTGCGCTTTCTTCGGAGCTTCCGCCGCAGCTGCGCCCTATAAGTCCGGCAAGACGATTGAATCCAGCCGTTCTGATACGATTGAAGTCTTTCGCCCCCAGCAGCGAGTACAGCTTTTTATCATACTCAAAAGAAAACTGATCCGGAATGATAACAAGAACATTTTCCCCGTTTTTGCAGGACTGCGCCAGCTGTTCGGAAAATACCCTGTCTGCGTCGCTGCAAACCGCGCCGGTAATAAATCTGAGCATAAACTTTCCTCCCTATCATCATCAGGTGTTCCGCTTTCTTATAATTATATCATTTCCGTTTACTGTTGTCAACAAAAAACGCCGCGCAGCTGTACAAAATAACGTACAGTTGCATGGCTGATATTATATCGCGAAGATATTGTTATTGTGCGCCTGTTTCGGGGTTATGTTCTCCGCCGCAAGCGGCGGTTGTAACTAATGCCTCCCACACTCAGGGGACGCCCTTCTTGCAGGTCGTCCCCTCTTTCAAAACAGTCCACCGGACTGTTTTGAAATTCACCCCTTGCGGACGCAGGCGGCAGGGGTATTTCGCCGTCTGCGGACGGCGACAAGGGACGCTGTCCCTTGACCCTGCAAGCCTTTTTAAGGAAAAGGCTTGGCGAAAACCTTTTTAATTTTCCCACCTACTTATCAAATAAACTACGCAGCGTGAAATCAACTTGCGGAGCAGTCAAAACACTTAGACAGTGTGCGGTTTATATCACATCGCGCATATATCGTCTACGAAAAAATACTCCTGAAAATTTCCGCTATCCTGAAACCGAATTCGATAGTTACATCTTCCCTATCTTCACATTCGCCGCTGTCTCTCTCTATTGCCGCTCCGAGAATAAATCCGGGAAAGAACAGTGAAAGATTTTCCTGCTTAGGCGCTTGACGTCCTGCCGCCGCGGCAAGTATGACCGCCGCGCAGAATCCTGCCGTCAGCGACTTCACGATTTTTGAACTCTTGTTTTCATACATAAATATCAGCTCCCAAAGATCAATGTCCGGCATAAATGTCCGTTGCGTTATGTCGTTCACATTGATTATTGACAGCTGAATGAAAATTATACAATATTTTACTTTCCCAAAACAAGCTTTGCGATGTCGCAGGATTCTTTTGCGTCCTTTGAGTAGAAATCCGCGCCGATCTTCATGGCATACTCTTCGGTAAGCACCGCTCCGCCGACCATAACTTTACAGTCCACCTTGTTTTCTCTCAGCAGACGTATAGTTTCCTCCATACTCGCAAGAGTGGTAGTCATTAGCGCCGACAGACCGACAAGCTTGACCTTGTGACGAATAGCCGCGTCCACGACAAGCTGACAATCTACGTCCTTTCCGAGGTCGATGACTTCATAGCCGTAATTTTCAAGCAGCACCTTGACTATATTTTTTCCAATATCGTGAATATCGCCTTTGACAGTCGCAAGGACTATTTTTCCCTTTGACTCCGAGCTGCCGCCCGAACGCGAGATATAGTTCTTTATGACCTCAAAGCACGCCTGCGCCGCTCCTGCGGACTGGATAAGCTGCGGCAGGAATATCTTTCCCGATTCAAAATCCGCTCCCGTCTTATCGAGCGCAGGTACAAGGATATTATTTACAATATCCATAGGGTCTGTAGTTTCGAGCAGCTTTTCGGTGATCTTCGCGCCTTCGCCTTTAAGACCGTTGTCGATCGCATAGGGAAGATCTACATTTATCTGAGGCTTTACCGTTTCCGCAGGCTTTTGCGTACCGTAATGCGCAATGAAATCGGTGGAATTTTTATCGAAATTCGCAAGCAGTTTATATGCTCTGACCGTCTGCATCATCGACTCTGTATTCGGATTGATTATGGGCAGAGTAAGTCCCTTGGCAAGCGCCATCATAAGAAAATTGTGATTTATTATCTCCCTCGACGGCAGACCAAAGCTTATGTTTGAAACGCCGAGAACAGTCTGACAGCCGAGTTCCCTGCGCACTCTTTCAAGAGCGTTAAGCGTTTCCATAACGCCCTCCTGCTCCGCCGATGCCGTAAGAGTAAGGCAGTCTATATACACGTCCTCACGCCTTATCCCCATTTCCTCCGCACGGCTGACTATGCGCTTTGCGATCTCAAAACGCTGCTCGGCGGTCTTGGGTATGCCGTTTTCGTCAAGACAAAGACCGACCACCGCCGCACCGTATTTCTTTACAAGCGGAAGTACCGAGCGCAGCGACTTTTCTTCACCATTCACCGAATTGACGATAGGCTTTCCGTTATATACCCTTAGTCCTGCCTCCAGAACGTCGGGAATTGTAGAATCCAATTGCAGAGGAACGTCCGCAATGCCTTGTATCGCCTTGACCGCTTTTACCATCATCGCTTTCTCGTCGATACCCGGAAGTCCCACGTTCACATCGAGAATATCCGCGCCTGCTCTTATCTGTTCGATAGCCTGTCCGAGAATATAGTCAATATCCTCGGCAAGCAGAGCCTCTTTAAAACGTTTCTTTCCGGTAGGATTTATCCTCTCACCGATGACCCTCGGCATATCTATCACAACGGTATTCGCAGGAGTACAGCAGCAGGGAGGTATGACGTTTTTCCTCTGCGTATATTTCATATCCGCAAGAGCCGAGCGCAGTTCACGGATAAACTCGGGGTCTGTTCCGCAGCAGCCGCCGAAAAACTTGACGCCGAGCGCGGCAAGATCACTCATAAGCGCGGCAAATTCCTTTGCGTCTATGCTGTATTCGTTCGTGACGGGATCGGGCAGCCCTGCGTTAGGTTTTACAGCCACAGGCAGATCTGTCCAGCGGCAAAGCTCCTCCACGACCGGGTAAAGCTCTTTCGGACCGAGCGAGCAGTTCACGCCGATAACGTCCGCTCCCAGTCCCTGCAGCGTCACCGCCATAGAGCGCACTGAACAGCCTGTGAAAGTCCTGTGGTTCTCCTCAAACGTCATCGTACAAATGACCGGCTTGTCCGTATTTTCCTTGACGGCAAGCAAAGCCGCTTTCATTTCATAAAGATCCGTCATAGTTTCAATAACTACCAGATCGCAGTCACTGCCGGCGACCGCCACTTCCTTGTATATGTCGTAAGCCTCTTCAAAGGAAAGTGTTCCCGTCGGTTCGAGCAGCTGTCCGATCGGACCTATATCGAGAGCAACAAGGGTATCCTTTCCCCTGCAGGCGGCTCGGGCATTTGCTATTGCGGAAGACACTGCCTGCTGTACCGTATATCCGCTGTGAGCAAGCTTATAACGATTTGCGCCGAACGTGTTCGCATAAATAATATCCGCTCCTGCGTCCGCATACATAGCGTGTATTTCTGTGAGCAAATGCGGTTTTTCAATATTGAGAGCCTCGGGGATCTCACCCATTTTAAGTCCCTTTGCCTGTAGCATAGTTCCCATTGCGCCGTCAAGCAGCACAAATTCCTTTTCGCTGAGAAGTCTGTTAAGATCCACAATGTTCTCCTTTGATCCTGAATTGGCAGGTATCTTTCATATTACAGCATATGCAGCCGCGCCTGCCGCGCGGTATTTCCTGCTGTGAAATGCCCATTACCGCAGTCACCGATTTTCGCGGTATAAGTATCATACTGTCCGTCACGGTCACTCCGATACGTTTCTGAGCGTTGAGCGCGTCAAGAAAAGCAGGCTGAATATCCAGTGGGAGATCCCCATACCCGGGAGAAAATCTCCATGTAAAATACCAGCCGCTCAGTCTGTTCCTTATCTCTTCTTCCGCCAGAGCGCACACCTGCTCCACCGCGGCGCTGGCAAGGCAGTCGGTGACGAAAGCTTTGGTCATATCGGCTCCCTCGTAAGCTCTTATGAGCCTGTCCGCCCCGTCGGAGATAGTCGCGCACATAAGCACGCACCTGTCGCAGTCTTTCAGATGAGCCGCAATATCCCTCCCCTTAAAGACAAGAGAAGTTCCGCTCACTGCGATCTCGCCGCCGTTTCGGACTATATCCGCCGCGCGGTATACATATCTCGGGGAAATGACTTTCAAAAGCTCGCTCTCACATTCGTCAATGACAGCGCGCATATTCTCATCGGGAAGAGCCGTGCGAAAGCCCATATACCGCTGTGCCTCCGCTTTGTTAAGAGAGGTTATCTCCATAATTATTTTTTCGCTGCAGGCTTGCTTATTCTGAGGACTGCCTCCTTGGTGGAGGTGACGTCCGCAAGGCTTGCCGAGAGGACCTTTTCAGCCTCGGAAAGCGTCCTTTCGAGATTTGCCGCCAGAGCGTTCCTTATATCGTTATCCTTTGCGACCGCCTGCGAAACGATCTCGTCAGCCTGTTCCTGTGCGCGTTTGATCTGCTCTTTGCCGATCTCAGCCGCCTGCTTGAGTATTTCCTGCTCGGCGACAAGAGCCTTTGCTCTTTCCTCAGCCTTGCGGATAATTCCCTCCGCCTCTTTGTTTGCCTCGTCAAGCAGTCTCTTCTGATCCTTTTCCATATCCTTTGCGCGCTTGATCTCGCCGGGCATATTCAGTCTGATACTGTCAATATACTCCCTCATCTGTTCGCAGTCGATCATTTTCTTATTGGAAAACGGCACCTGCGATGATTTGTCAAGCATTTCGTCCATAAGATCGAGGATCTCTTCAACTTTCATATCTACTACATCCTTTCTGTTTTAGCGCTGAATAAACGCCTGCCGATCTGTTCTCTTATCTGTTCGGGGACAAAATCGCTTATATCCCCTCCCAGACTTGCTATCTCCTTTACCACGCTCGATGAAAGATACATATTTTCAGTGCTGGTGGTAAGAAAGACCGTTTCGGCGTCGGCGTAAAGCTTTTTATTTGCAAGAGCCATCTGAAACTCATACTCAAAGTCGGAAACGGCGCGCAGTCCCTTGACGATCGCGCATGCTCCCGTTCTTTTTAGATAATCGGCAAGCAGACCGTCGTTGCAGTCCACCACCACGTTATTCAGATGCCCAATAACGGCATAGATCATTTCCATTCTTTCGGTAAGCGAAAAGCTTGCCGAGCTTTTCCCGGGATTGTACGATACCAGCACGATCACCTTGTCAAAGAGCTTTGACGCTCTGTCGATAATATCGAGATGTCCGTAGGTTATCGGGTCAAAACTGCCGGGGCAGACAGCTATTCTCATGGTCTGTATCAATGCTCCTCGGAGCATATCTCCTTCCAAAGTATTGTTTTATTCCGCGCCGTCCTCATCAGGCATCTGATAGACCGTCAGCGCTATCCTGCCGTACCTGTAACGTTTTCTCACGTTCAGCCTGCCGACGGTGTCGTCAAGGGTCAGCTCCCTTTCATGCTCACACACAACGATAGCCCCCGGCGCAAGGCAGTTTTCCAGCTTTAAAAGCGCCTCGGACAATATACCCGTGCGATACGGCGGATCGAGCAGAGCGATGTCAAAGCCGCCCTTTGAAACGCGCAGATATTCAAGACTGTCCATATTCAGGAGTCTTGAGCAGGAGGTAAAACAGCAGTGTGAGATGTTGTCCTTTACTATCTCCACCGCGTCGCGGCTGCGGTCAACGAACACACAATGGGACGCGCCCCTGCTGAGCGCCTCTATGCCGAGCTGTCCGCTACCTGCGAAAAGATCGAGTACCGACGAACCGGGCACATCGAATTGTATGATCGAAAAAATAGCCTCCTTGACCATATCCGAAGTGGGACGCACCTCAAGCCCTTCCAAAGTTTTCAGCTTTTTCCCTCTCGCAGTACCCGTTATCACTCTCATATCCGCCGGTCCGCTCTCCAGAGAGCGTGCTCCTTCCGTTACGTTTTCTTCAAAAGATACGGCTCGCCGTATCATCGCCGCGCCCTGCCGTTACGCACGGCGGCAGAACACTATTTTTATTATAATATATATTTTTCCCTTTGTCTATAGTTTTTTAAAATTTTTTATGGTCGATTTTGTAAACAACCTCTAAACTGTAAACTGAGAATTATATAATTCGGCATAAAATCCATTTTTCTTCATTAATTCGCTGTGCGTTCCCTGCTCGACGATATGTCCCGCTTTCATCACCAGTATACAGTCCGCCTCCCTGATAGTAGAGAGCCTGTGCGCGATCATAAAGCTCGTTCTGCCCTCCATCATACGGCTGAACGTCTGCTGTATGATTATTTCCGTTCGCGTATCTATCGAAGATGTCGCCTCGTCCAGAATAAGCATAGGCGGCAGCGAGAGCATTATCCTTGCAATGCACAAAAGCTGTTTTTGTCCCTGCGAAAGATTTCCGCCGTTGTCCGAGATAACGGTGTCGTAACCATTCGGCAGTCGTCTGATAAAGCCGTCGCAATGTGCCGACCTTGCCGCCGCAGCGACTTCCTCCTCCGTCGCGTCCGGCTTGCCGTAGCGGATATTGTCGCGCACCGTCGCCGTTTTGAGCCAGGTATCCTGTAACACCATTCCGTAAGACGCCCTGAGGGAATCACGGGTACATTCTTTTACGGGAACGCCGCTGACTGCGATCTCTCCGCCGGTAACGTCGTAAAATCTCATAAGAAGATTGATAAAAGTCGTTTTTCCGCAGCCTGTAGGACCTACTATCGCAATGCGCTGACCGCTTTTTACCGAAAGATCGAAATTCTCAATAAGCGGAATATCAGGACGATATGAAAAGCTCACGTTTTCGGCGCGCAGGGTACCGTCCACCTTATCGAGTACGACCGCGTTGGCGCTGTCGGGCAGCTCGGGCTGCTCGTCTATGACTTCAAAAACTCTCTTTGCCGATGCAAACGCGCTTTGCAGTTCGGTTATAACTCCCGAGATCTCGTTAAACGGCTTTGTATACTGGTTCGCATAGGTAAGAAAACAGGAAAGCTGTCCCACCGAAAAGCCCGAGCCGATCGCCGCAAACGCTCCGATAATACCTACAAAATTGTACACAAGACCGTTAATAAAGCGGGTGCTTGGATTTGTAAGCGACGAAAAGAACACCGCTTTTACCCAAACGTCCCTCAGTCTGGTATTGATCTCGTCAAAGCGTTCTTCCGATTCTTTTTCATACGAAAACGCCTTGACCACTTTCAGACCGCCGACCATTTCCTCCACAAGAGCCGTCATTTCTCCGCGCGTTTCGGACTGCGATTTGAACAGTCTGAAAGTGTTCTTTGAGATAAACCTTGCCACAAAGAGTGAAAGAGGGGTTATCAGCACGACTATGAGGGAGATTTTAACGCTTATAGACAGCATAAATCCGAGCGTTCCGAATATGGTGACTATCCCCGTGAAAAACTGCGCAAATCCCATAAGCAGACCGTCTGAGATCTGTTCAATATCCGAAACAAGGCGGCTTATCATATCCCCCTGCGAATGGGAATCTATATAACTGAGCGGCAGCCGCTGTAAATTCGCAAAAGCGTCCTCTCTTATATCGCGGACGGTGTTGTATGAAACTTTGTTGGTACAAAGGGACATTATCCACTGGGATATTCCCGTAATGACTACCGCCGCCGCAAGACGGACAAGTATCGGCTTTATGCCGTCAAGATCGACCCTGCCTTTGCCGATTATAAGATCGACCGCATCGCCGACAAGCACGGGCGCATAAAGCGTGGCGACGACCGAGATCACAGCCATAACGAGCGCCGCGGCAAGCAGCGGCGAATAGGGCTTTACATAGCGCAGCAGCGGTCTGAGCGCGGTATCATCTGATCTTTTCTTTACAGGCTGCGGCATTAAAGCTCACCTCCCTGCACGGGATCGCCATAATGCTGGGAAGTACATATTTCCCTGTATATAGCGCAGTTTTCAAGCAGCTGACCGTGAGTTCCCATACCGACCAGCCGACCGTCGTCAAGCACCAGTATCTTATCCGCGTGTCTTATTGACGATACTCTCTGCGAAACGATAAAGACAGTCATACCGTCCGTTTTTTCCGCGATAGCTTTTCTCAGACGCGCGTCCGTGGCAAGGTCGAGAGCGGACGCAGAATCGTCAAGTATAAGTATTTCAGGCGAACCCACCAGAGCCCTTGCGATAGTGAGCCGCTGTTTCTGACCGCCCGAAAGGTTCCTGCCCTCCTGAGTTATCATATAGTCGAGCTTTTCAGGCTTTTCCATAACAAAATCCAGCGCCTGCGCAATATCCAGCGCGTTTATTATCTCATCGTCATTCGCCCGTTCGCTGCGCCAGCGCATATTCTCCCTGACAGTCCCCTTGAAGAGCATAGCCTTTTGCGGAACGATACCGATCTTTGAACGCAGCTGTTCAAAGGGATATTTTTCAATATCCACGCCGTCTATCAGAAGTCTGCCGCCCGAAATTGCGTAAAAACGCGGTATGAGATTTACGAGCGTCGATTTTCCGCAGCCCGTTCCGCCTATGATACCGATAGTTTCACCGCGCTGCGCTCTGAATGATATATCGTGCAGCGCAGGCTCGTCCGAACCGTCATACGCAAAGGTCACTCCGTCAAATTCCACGGCACAGGCGGCAGTATCGCATTCCACCTCGGCATTACCCTCGTCGGTCACGGAGGGGCTTAAAGCGAACACTTCGTTTATTCTCAGCGATGACGCCTGAGCTTTTGTTATGGAGGATACCAGCAGCGCGACGGCAAGCAGTGCGAGCAGTATCTGATTCATATAGCTGATAAGCGCGATAAGTTCCCCCTGCGTTATGCCGCCGGCGTTTACGTCTATTCCGCCGTACCAGACTATACAAATTATCGCGATATAAACTATTACATATGTGCAGGGATTCATAAGCGCGGATATCCTTCCTGCCGACAGCTGCAAACGCAAAAGCTCCTGTGCATTCGCTTTAAATTCGTCCTCTTCGCTTTTTTGTCTTGAAAACGCCCTTATCACCCTTACTCCCGAAAGATTTTCGGAAGTCATAAGGGTAGTCTTGTCGAGCCGCTTTTGTATCTGCTTGAACATTGGAACTGTCCTGCTCATAACAAGGTAGATGACCGCCGCAAGGACGGGGGAGGCTATGAGAAAAATAAGCGTCAGTTTTACGGAAATAAGAAATGCCATTATCACCGCGCCGATCACGATAAACGGCGAGCGCAGGAACAGTCTGAGTAGCATATTGACTCCCGTCTGCGCCTGATTTATGTCAACGGTCATTCTTGTTACCAGTGTGGACGAGCCGACGCGGTCTATTTCCGAATGGGAAAGAGTATTAATATGATGATAAAGATCGCGGCGCAGCTCCGTTCCGAATCCGAGGGAGGCTTTTGCCGCGAAATACTGCGCGGTAAGAGCACATATCAGTCCGAGTATGCCCAGAAAAACAAGCAGCGCACCCATTTTCAGGATATAGCTTTTATCCGAATTTTCTATACCGACGTCGATGATCTCAGCCATTACCAGCGGAACGGCAAGCTCAAAGCAAGCCTCGGTAAGCTTGAACAGCGGACCGAGAATGCTTTGCAGTTTATAATTTTTAAGATAGCGAAATAATTTTAACACCTTATCACCTTTTTAACAGAATTGCAGATACGGACACGGTTTTTATAAATAAAACCGATGAAAAAATAACACTTAAACGGACTGATATTTCCACAAAGAGAATAACATATTCCGTAAATTGCGATATATATTCTGAAGATCGAGCTGCGTGATTTTCAGGGCTGCGCCTATTGCATTTTTCAAGCAAATATGATATAATCATACTAAACGAAACGCCTGCGCTTGTTTCGGATATACGGTCTTTCGTTATCCCTCACCGCAGCAGGCGAAACAGCCGCATAATTCAACACGACCCTGCTGACGAGCAATTTATATTTAAATATTTAGATACTTGTATATACCCGAAAGGAATAGACTATGACTGTTACGGATATAGATTTTGCCATACTTGACGCAATTGGCAGGATACATAACGAAGTACTCACATTTATACTGAAAATATTCACCACGGCAGCCGACAACGGGTATTTGTGGATAGGCGTATGCCTGCTGCTGATAATAATTCCGCGCACCCGTAAAACAGGACTTTATGCCGCAGCTGCGCTCGCTTTCGTGTTCATTCTCAACGATATTGTAATAAAAAACCTTGTCACACGCGACCGACCGTTCATTCAGCGCGGCGGCGTTGAACTGCTCATAAAACCGCCGGGAGGGTATTCTTTCCCGTCGGGACATTCCGCGGCGTCATTTGCGACCGCGACCGCAATTTTCATAAAATCGCGCAGGCTCGGTATTCTCTGCCTTATCGCCGCGTTTATCATTGCATTTTCAAGACTTTATTTCTTTGTGCATTTTCCCACCGACGTGCTTGTCGGCAGTCTGCTCGGGGCTGTGGGGGCGATCGCCGTGTGCGCAGTTATAGATAAGCTTATCAGCAAACAAAACGCTCAATGCCCTCCGACCGAGGAATGATACGCGGATTCAAACGATTATCCCCACTTTCGCAAGCGTCTTTGAAAGCAGCTCACGGTCAAGCTCAAACAAACGGCTCTCGTCCGTCTTATGCTCATAGTCGTAGCGGCTGAACGAAACGTAGTTTTCTTCGAGATCGTCCGAACTGTAGACGTGCGCCATTATATACTGATTCTTGACCGCGTAATAGTTGACGGGGCTGAGTGAAAGTATCGTCTTGGGGTCTTTCTCCATATCGGCGACAAATCGGGCAAAGTCGCAGTCAACGTAGGTTATCTTGCGCAGTTTCATACCCTTCAGGCGGTTTTTCTCCTCGCTGCGGTTTTCGGTTTTCTTAAAAAACAGTCCGAGTATGCTCATTTCTCTGTGCGTCCCTCCGTAAACGATCTTTAAGGATATTCAAGCGCGGCGGTATATGCACGATCTGCAAGAGTTTTGCCGCGCACCAAAACGAAATGCTTTTTGGTTTATGATTTATTATATCACATCATCACCGCAAAGTCAAACGCAAAAGCGGAAGCATTTTTATTATTTTCGCCTGCATTGATAAAACAGCACTGAAATTTGTTTGATAAGTAGTCGGCAAATTAAAAAGGTTTTCGCACCAGCCTTTTCCTTAAAAAGGCTGGCAGGGTCAAGGGACAGCGTCCCTTG
>CANRDT010000032.1 GCA_947629455.1 uncultured Ruminococcus sp. | reverse complement strand
GTCCCCTCTTTCAAAACAGTCCACCGGACTGTTTTGAAATTCACCCCTTGCGGAGCGCAGACGGTAGGGGTATTTCGTCGCCTGCGGGCGACGACAAGGGACGCTGTCCCTTGACCCTGCAAGCCTTTTTTAGGAAAAGGCTTGACCGAAAACCTTTTTAATATGCCGACTACTTATTAACCAAGCTGCGGAGTGTGAAATCATAGCGCAGCGCAAATTTTGCTCCCTGAATCTATCTTCTAAAAAAGCCTTGACTATATTTTTGTATCGTGGTATTATTATAATAGGTGTTTATAAGTATGCCATGCCGCGCTGCCGTTCACGCGACGCGGACAAATCGAATGTGAGGTCTTTGAAATTGATCTGTAATTTATCTCAGATGCAGAACGTTACCACTCCGCTGCCGTTGGGACTGCACTTTGCGTTCTGCCTGTTTGCAACGCTGCTTTTTCTCGTTCAGTATTACCGTAAGGGCGCGGCGTATTATCTTCCGCTGATAGCGGCGGTGGATGCGACTTTCATAACGCAGATATATACCTCCCCCGTTGCGGTTTCCGCGCTCGGTATTCTCGAGATCGTGCTGATAGTCACCTGCGCAGTTATGGCTTACAGGTACTCTGCCGCGCAGAAAACGCTGCGCGCCGATGAACTCAAAGAAGCCGAGGAACAGGCGGAAAAGGCAAAGGAGATACAGAAAGCACAGTCGGATAAGGACGATCATATGGTGGATAACGCCTTTGACGATCAGTGATCTGCGGTGAAGAATATGAAGATAGTGATACTTGATTCCGAAACGGTGTCGCGCGGCGGAGATGTATCCCTGGAGGGTATCTGCTCGCTCGGGGAAACGACCGTGTACGGCTATACTCCGAATGAAGAGGTGGCTGAAAAGATAGGCGATGCCAACGCGGTAATATGCAACAAGTGCCTTATCACGGCGGAGGTCTTTGAAAAATGTCCGCGCCTTAAATATGTCGGACTTTTCGCCACGGGCTATAACAATGTGGACGTTGAGAGCGCAAAAAAGCACGGCGCGGCAGTGTGCAACGTGCCGTCCTATTCTACCGATTCTGTGGCGCAGCACACCTTTGCGCTGATACTTAACCACTTTAACAGGATAAGAGAATATGCCGATACGGTGGACAACGGCGACTGGGTGAACTATAAGCTTTTCACTTATTTCTATATCCCTACATTTGAACTTAAGGGTATGACTATCGGTATAGTGGGATATGGGGATATAGGCAGGCGAGTGGCTGAGATAGCAAGGGCGTTCGGTATGGAGGTGCTGACCTATACGCGTTCTCCCGAAAAGGTAAAGGACGCGCAAGCCGTTTCGCTCGACGAGCTTTTGAGACGTTCCGATGTGGTGACTATGCATTGTCCTTTGAATGAGGGAACGAAAGAGATCATCAATGCGAAAACGCTATCGCTTATGAAACGCAGCGCGTATTTTGTAAATACCGCAAGGGGCGGCGTGGTAAATGAAAAAGACCTTGCCGACGCGCTCAATAACGGTGTTATCGCAGGCGCAGGGATAGACGTACTTACCGCCGAGCCGATGAGAGAGGACTGCCCTCTGCGAAACGCTCGCAACTGCACGATAACTCCGCATATAGCGTGGGCGCCGAAACAGACGAGAGAGCGGCTTTTAAAGGTCGTCGCGGAAAATCTCCGCAAATGGTCGGAGGGCGAGCCGCAAAACGTAGTCGGCTGATGCGGCAGAGCATAGATCTCGGTAATAGACGGAAAAATGCCGCAGTAAAGGAAACAGGCTGTTATTTCCATTGGGGAATAATAACTCTTGCGAAATGCCGATATATATTTGTAAAATTGATTTTTCCCTTGAGAAATAACACAGCTTGCAAATGCCGAACGATTTAGTGAAATTTAACGGAATAGAGGATAAATATGTCATATCTTAAAGAAAAAAAGCGCGTAGTCGTAAAGCTGGGCACGTCCACTCTTACTCACAGGACGGGCAGACTTAACATAAGGCGCGTGGAGAATCTGGTAAAGAATCTTGCCGATCTGCAAAACGCAGGGCATGAACTTATTCTGGTATCGAGCGGCGCGATCGGTCTCGGAATGTCAAAGCTTGGTCTTGCCGAAAAGCCGAAGGATACTCCTGCAAAGCAGGCTTGCGCCGCAGTGGGACAGTGCGAACTTATGTATCTGTACGACAAGCTGTTCGGGGAATACAGTCTTAAAGTGGCGCAAATGCTGCTTACCAAGTATATCCTGCTCGAGGACAGGAAACAGAACGTACAGAACGCGCTGGAGGAAATAATCGGCTACGGAGTTATCCCCGTCGTCAACGAAAACGACGTTGTGGCGATAGACGAGCTGGAACTTGAAGTGGGGGAGAACGATTCGCTCGCGGCAACGGTCGCGGCTCTGGCAAAGGCAGACCTGCTGATAATTATGTCGGATATTGACGGTCTTTACGACAGCGACCCGAGGAAAAATCCCGACGCAAAGCTTATCCCGGTGGTGGAGGAAATAAACGACGATATTCGCCGTCTTGCCGGAGGAGCGGGAACGCAGCTCGGCACGGGAGGAATGGCTACAAAAGTCCGCGCGGCAGAGATAGCGGCGGCGAACGGGATAGATATGATAATCGTGAACGGAAAAAATCCCGATAATCTTTACCGTCTGTTTGAGAACGGCGATCTGGGTACTTTATTCAAGTCGAAAGGGGAAAAATGATATGAATTACATCGAGCAAATGGGAACGAGGGCGAAAGCCTGCTGCGGAGAGCTTGCGCAAGCGTCATCAGGACAGAAGAACAACGCTCTGCTGGAGATCGCGCATATCCTGAGAAAATGCCGCGCGAAGATCATCGAGGCGAATAACGCCGATCTTGAAAACGCGGTGCGCCGCAATATGAAACAGTCGATGCAGGACAGGCTGCGCCTTGACGAAAAGCGTATAGAGGGAATTGCCGCCGCCTGCGAAAAGCTTACTATGCTTGACGACCCCGTCGGAGTGATCGAGGGCGGTTCGGTGCGCCCCAACGGTATGAGGATAACGCAGGTGCGCGTCCCGATGGGCGTCGTGGGAATGATCTACGAGGCAAGACCGAACGTTACCGTCGATGCGGCGGCGCTTTGTCTGAAGAGCGGAAACGCGGTCATACTCCGCGGAGGAAAAGAAGCAATAAATTCAAATAAAATGCTCTGTACGCTTATGCGGCAGGCGGTGCAGACCGCAGGGTTCGATCCCGATATAATACAGCTTGTGGAAGATACCGACCGCGCGATAGCCACGCAGATGATGCAGGCGAACGGCTATATAGACGTGCTTGTGCCGAGAGGCGGTGCGCAGCTTATCAAGGCGGTGGTGCAGAACGCGACCGTGCCGGTCATTGAAACGGGTACGGGAAACTGTCACGTTTATGTGGATTCTACCGCGTCGGTGGATATGGCGGTGGATATTGTGGACAACGGAAAAACTCAGCGTCCCTCGGTATGCAACGCGGTGGAGAGCTGCCTTGTACACAGGGATATTGCGGAAGATTTCCTGCCCAAGCTGAAAAAGCGTCTTGACGAGCATAACGTGGAGATACGCGGCTGCGAGCTTACCCGTATGATACTCGGAGCGGAAAACGTAGTGCCTGCCGACGAGGACGATTATGCGACGGAATTTCTCGATTACATCATTTCCATAAAGGTCGTTGACGGACTCGCCGACGCGCTGGAGCATATCGCGAAATACTCCACGGGTCATTCGGAATGTATCGTTACCGAAAGTCTGTATGCCGCCGAGGAATTTCAGAAGAGGGTGGATTCCGCCTGTGTATATGTCAACTGCTCGACGAGATTCACCGACGGCGAGGAATTTGGTCTGGGCGCGGAAATAGGCATATCCACACAAAAGCTGCACGCAAGAGGACCTATGGGACTGAAAGCCCTGACAACTACGAAATTCCTTATTAACGGCAGCGGACAGATAAGGACCTGACGTGTAAATTATGGGGGAGAATATTTTAAAACGCAGACTGCCGCTGCTCCTGACGATACTGCTGACGGCGGCGGTGTCGGTAGCCTGCGGCAAAGAGGATAGTCCTCCGCGCGGCGGGGAAGATATGACGGCGGATACCTCCGACACCGGTACGGATATAGCGATAGACGGATTCGGGGAACAGTCGGAAAACGGCAGGGTATTGTATTCTTTCGGAGGAGTTACGCTCAGCTTTGAGGGAGTGGAGTTCTTTGAGGACGGCAGCGCGGTAATGGGTTATTCCGCCGTTTCGGATAATGACGAGCTGATACTGCGCTCCGCGTGGGTGGCGGCGGACGGTCAGATGACGGCTGACGATCTGACTGTCTGGTTTTACTCGGAGGGTGAGCCGGACAGCGGAAATATCTCTCTCGGGAACAGGAACGCGGTCAACAGGCTGTCGATGCGGCTTTTTCTGGAGGACGGCGAGGGGTATGTAGAGGGAAGTCTTTCGGACGTGATAACCGTTGACATCTCGGATAAGCTCCGTCAGCCGAGCCGTATCAGCGCAGCGCCTTTGTATGAGGACGACAGCATAAAACTGGGATTTGTCGGCTGTGATTACGGAGAGATAGGCGACGGCAGCGCGAAGATACTTCTTTCGGCGGAAAACAAGACGGACAGGGATATTTTTATATGCAGCCGCGACAGCGAAACGGTGCATACGGATTATTATTTTGATATACAAAAGCATATTCCGGCAAAGAGCGGCGGATATATATCCGTCTACTTCGGAAGTCTGAACAGCACGCTGAGGGACTGGGATCTCGAGTCGTTTGCCTTTGCGCTGGCGTTCGGGGATTCGGAGGAGATAATAAAGAAATACGGTTCGCACACATGGTCTGCCGTTTACGACCCCGACGGGCAGCGGCTGCCGCAGGACGGACTGATAAGCTTTGTGATACCCGAAAATATACGTCCGCAGAAGTCGGATATGCCGCAGCAGGAGGAAATATCCACAGAGGAATATACCGATCGGTATTTTGAAGATAATGAATATGCGAATGCAGTACCCGTCAAGGCTGTCGGTTTTCGTTCGCCGCAGGAGGATAAGTGGGACTTGTCAGGCGCGGTCTTTGAAAATGACGAGGTAAGGCTCGAATACGCATTTACCGCCGACAGCGACTACGGCAGAGAGGTATGCTTTAAGGCGTACAACAAGCTTGATCGGCAGATAGAGATAGATTTTCTTGCCGACTGCGGAGGAATTATGACGCAAGTCTCTCCCGTAAGCGTGAGGGAAAACAGCTTTGAATTCATATCCCTGACATTTTCGGAGGACATTTCGGGCGGTCTGACCGATCGCACGGATATTGTGATGAGAGTACGCTATGACGACAACAGCTACGACGATTCGTCCTTTATCTGCGAGATACCGAAGATCAGCATTTTATATGAAGAGGGAGAGATCGCTTTGCCGCCCGTACCCGAGCAGGCGCAGCTTGTCTATGAGGACGAAAACGTGCAGGTGTATTTTCTCGGAGCAGACAAAGAGGAATATCTTTCGGGGGATTCTCTTGATGCGGAGTTTTTTGTGAGAAATTTGTCGCAGTCGCCGATAACGGTCGCGGCAGGCGATGAGGAAATGCCGGAGGCGGCGGAGGAGAACGGGATATTCTCGGGGTATCTCGATATGGAGATACTCGACGGCGCGGCGGCGTATGACAGCATGACGTTTTACAGATACAGCGGTGAAGATAACTCCGCAGTGGGTTTTGACAGTCTTGACGGATATAAGGTTTCCTTTGACATAACGGCAGGCGGCAGGGAGTATCAGACGGATATGTCGGCGCTTGTATTTGCGCCTGTGCAATAGAAAAGTGAAAGGAGCGGCGTCCGCAGGGCGCGCGGAGGATATGAAAGGATCAAAGCGTATCGGAAAACAGGGGATCGCCCTGATAATAATTTTCGCACTGTGCGCGGCGTTCAATATACTTGCGTGGGTATGCCGTCCGTTCTGCGATCTTTATGCCGCAAGGGTATTTCCGCTTATTAACGGCTCGTTCGGTCGGCTTGCCGCGCTGCTGCCATTTTCGCTCGGAGAGGTGATGATCGGCGCTGCCGTTTTCGGACTGCCGCTGTCGCTCATTGCGATGATACTGCTGCTTATCCTGAAAAAGGATAGCCGCCGCAGGACGGGGAAGATATTCGGACTTACATATCTGTGGATAATCGCCTTTATCGCCGTTACCGAAACGTTCAACTGTTTTATAATGTACCACTGTTCGCTTTTCGGTCAGCTGTATTCGATACCGTCGGAGGAGTATCGTACAGAGCAGCTCGTGGAGCTGTGCGGCTGGCTTACCGAGAGGACGAACGAGCTTTCCGCGCAAATGGAGCGTGACGGAGAGGGGAAATTTGTCCTGACTGCCGATCTTGACAAGACGGCGCGCGAGTCTATGCAGTCGCTCGGAGAGGAGTTTGACCGTCTGGGCGGTTGGTATACGACACCGAAAGCGGTGGGATATTCTTATTTTATGAGTCAGCAGTATCTTATGGGGATATACTTCCCGTTCTCGCTGGAGGCGAATTACAATGACGAGATGTACCCCTCGAATCTGCCGGAGACAGTCTGTCACGAGCTTGCGCACACCAAGGGATTTATGCTGGAGGACGAGGCGAATTTTATAGCCTTTCTCGCCTGTGTAAGAAGTGAAAATGCGCAGTACCGATACAGCGGCTACCTGAGTGCGCTGAAGTATGTTCTGGGGCAGATACGGGATAATTGCGACGAGCAGACGGTGGATAAGGTCTATTCCGCGCTTGCGCCGGGCGTTATTGTCGATATAAACGAAAACGCCGCCTACTGGCAGGAAGTTCAGGAAAGCGACGAGGGCGTTATCGACAGCAAGACGGTGGCGGAGGTCTCCGACAAGGCAATGGAGGCGTCGTTAAAGCTGAATGGAGTGGAGGACGGCAAGAAGTCATACGGCAGAATGGTCGATCTGCTGTTGAATTACTATTACAGCAGAGGGCTTGGGGAAGATGTTGGCAAAGGTGAATAGTGCGCGTTCGGAATAAGTAAGTTTTGCTCCGCAGGCTGATTTCAAGCTACACAGTTAGGTCGATAAGTAGTGAGAGAAATAAAAAGGTTTTGGATCCAGCCTTTTCCTTAAAAAGGCTGGCAGGGTCAAGGGACAGCGTCCCTTGTCGTCGCCCGCAGGCGACGAAACACCCTTGCCGCTTGCGTCCGCAAGGGGTGAATTTCAAAACAGTCCGGTGGACTGTTTTGAAAGAGGGGACGCCCTGCAAGAAGGGCGTCCCCTAAGTATGAACGGTTAAGACTTTCCTGCCGACATTTATGGCGGCAGATATGCACCTCTTGCCGCACACACACTAAACGCTATTCCCCCAAGAAAAACCTCAAATTGTCTGTTAGGAGAATCCCGAATGTATATAACAAAAGAAATAATTACACGCTCGGCAGAGGAAACTATAAAACTGGGCGAAAAAATAGGCGGACTGCTCAAAGGCGGCGACTGTATCGCATTCCGCGGCGATCTGGGAGCAGGGAAAACCACTATGACAAGAGGTATCTCGCTCGGAATGGGACTGGGGGACGAGGTGACTTCCCCGACATTCGCACTGGTCAACGAGTACCGAGGAGAGGGACTGCCGCTTATACATTTTGATATGTACAGGATAACATCTGCCGCCGATCTCGAAACTACGGGGTTTTATGACTATCTGGAGGAAAACTGCGCCGCCGTGGTCGAGTGGAGCGAGAATATCCGTGACTGCCTGCCGCAAAATTCCATAATAATAACCATAGAACGAACGGGCGACAATGTCAGAAAAATAACTATCAACGGAGATGAGCGTTTTGCCGGTATTGGGAATTGAAACTTCGGGAAAAGTAGCTTCCTGCGCGGTGTGCGACGGAGAAAAAATTATCTGCGAAAAGATACTCTATACGCAGCTTACTCATTCGCAGATAATACTTCCCATGGTAAAGGAGGTCATGTCCGACTGCGATGTGGGATTTGACGATCTGGAATGTATCGCGGTCGCCTGCGGTCCGGGGTCGTATACCGGACTCAGGATAGGGATAGCCGCCGTAAAGGGGATATGTACGGCTCGTCCGCAGCTGAAATGCGCGGGAATTTCCACACTTGAAGAGCTGGCTTTCGGCTGCGCGGACAGCGGCGGAAAAATATACTCCGTTATGAAAGCAAGACCCGGAGTAGTCTATGCAGGGGGATATTTTTCGGACGGCGGCAGGCTTTGCCGTTTTTATGACGACCGCGTTGTCGGCGAGGAGCAGCTGGCGGAGGAGATCTTTTCCCACGTCGGAGAAAGGGTGCTTCTTACGGGGGACGGCTGCGGCGTTATAAAGGAAAAGTATTTCTCCGATAAGGATAATGTCTGCTGTGCGCCGCCTTGTTTTCGTATGCCCAGAGCAAGCCTGCTGTGCGCGGCGTATTATGCCGATACTGAAAGAGCGATACCTCCGCAGGAACTGACGGCAAGCTATTTGCAGCAGACAAGAGCGGACAAGGCGAAATAATATACGGTGAAATTCGGATATATGGTTTTTCATAGGCTGAAAGTACAGATCTCAATGAATTTTGCTGCCGTTATCGGCGCAGGGAGAATATAAATATCAAATAATGAAAAAGCAATGCAAAAGCAAAACGGACAGATATTTCTGCCCGTTTTTTTATTGGATATTCACATTCTGAGAAGGAAATCAATTTTAAAATTTTGTGTAGGCTTTTTTATCTCGGTCAGTTGTTATTTTTCCTCCGCATTTATAAAGCCGCAGCGATATGCACCGTTCGGTAGGATATAACAAAAATTTTGCAAAACTGAGCGGAATATAATTATAAGACTTAAAGCGATTTCATAAAATTGATCTTACAGCCTTTATGCCGACATTGTTGTCTTATACTTCAGACAGATCTTGTCGGTGATGAGCGCGATAAACTCGGAATTGGTAGGCTTGCCCTTGCCCGTGTTGATAGTGTATCCGAAAAAGCTGTTGAGAGTATCTATATCGCCCCTGTCCCACGCTATCTCTATCGCGTGGCGTATCGCTCTTTCAACGCGCGAGGGAGTGGTGGAAAACTTTTTAGCGACCGCAGGATAAAGCAGCTTTGTGACGCTTTCCAGCATTTCCTTGTCGTTCACCGACTGTATGATCGCCTCCCTCAGATAGTGATACCCCTTTATATGCGCGGGAACGCCTATCTGGTGGATTATGTCCGTAACTATTATTTCAAGATTGGGATTGCTCTTCGCCTTTGAATAACTCATATCCGAGGTTATATCGGTATCTATGTCAAGCATAGCCTTGATACGTTCGCTGAGCATTTTTACATCAAAAGGCTTGAGCATAAAATACGACGCGCCTGCCGCCATTACCTGCTGCTCGATAAAGGAATTTTCATACGCGCTCGTGACTATGAAAAGCGGCTTTTTGTAGGAGGACGCTTTCAGCTTTTTTATAAGCTCTATCGCGTCGAGATTCGGCATTACCGCATCTATCACCGCCACGTCGGGGGCTTCGTTGCGTATCGCGTCAAATATGGTCAGCCCGTCTTTCGGTCTGGTTATCACAAAAAATCCCATCGTCCTCAGTGCAGACGCGCAGTTTACGCCGTACTGTGCCGAATCGTCGCCTATAAGTATCTTGATCTTATTTGTCATAATTTATTCCTCCGTTGTCATTTTCAAGGCGCGCCGCATAAGTCTGCGCAGCCTTATTTTTATTCGCAGATACCGATCTGCGGTCATTGATGATTTTCAGGGCAGCCGTCGGCGGAGCTCCGGTTTTCACGCGTCCGATCCTGCCTTATGTCATTTGGAAAAGTAAGACGTCTGGCTTTCTTCATTAATTTTATTTTATCACAGGCATAAATAAAAATCAATACTTTTTTGGAAAAATCGCCAACAATTTATCGCTATATTTGTACAAAATGCAACAATATATGGCTTAAAATATTCTAAAAAGGTATATTTTTCTGTTATCCGATAATAACGGACTTTTTTTGCGCCTACCCGATAAAAAACGTCCTGCAATGCGTCAGGGTACAAAAAAGCGACAAAAAGGGCGCGTTATGTCATAGACGGAAAAAGCGCCGCATTTTCTGCGGAATATCGCCGCAATGGCAGAAAATGCGAGCCGCGCGCCTGCGCTATTGGTACTCTTTGGCTGCTTTGAGCGCGCTTGCATACATTTCGTCCGCAAAAACGCCGTAGCCCTGAGTCGGATCGTCCACAAAAACGTGCGTTACCGCTCCCACTATCCTGCCGTCCTGAATGATAGGACTTCCGCTCATACCCTGAACTATGCCTCCTGCGGCGTTAAGCAGATCTTTGTCGGTCACGCGGATTATCATATTATGCTCGGCTTTTTCACTTATATCGAGCTTTTCGATCACGATGTCATATTTCTGCGGAGTATTGCCCTCCACGGTCGCGTAGATCTCGGCTTTTCCCTCTTTTACCTCCTGACGGAAACCGAGCTCGGCGGTAATGCCCTGCGGAAGATCGGTTTTTTCGTCGTCGAGTATGCCGAAAACTCCGCAGTCACCGTTTTGGCAGATATTTCCCACGGGCAGAGCGGAGGTAAATTCGCCGAGCAGCTGACCGGGATCGCCCTTGACGCTTTTATTGCAGCCCGTGATACGCACTTCTCCTACCGTTCCGTGGGAAAGCGGCAGCGGCTGACGGGTATCGCTGTCACAGATAGGGTGTCCCAGTCCACCGAAAACGCGGCTTTCGGGATCGTAGAAAGTCATAGTGCCGATACCTGCGGAGGAATCCCTCACCCACATTCCGGCTTTATACGAGCCTTCGCAGTAGACGGGGCGGAGGGTGGCGGTCTTTTCGTCATTGCCGTGACGAAATTCCACGGTGCAGGGATCGCCCTTTGAGCCGGAGATGATCTCGCTGATTTTTTTGTTGGTCGTTACATTTTCGCCGTTTACGCTGGTTATAATATCACCAACGCATATACCGCATTCGGCTGCCGGACTACGGTCGTCAAGTTTTTCTATCTCGACTACCATTACCCCGTCGGTCATAAGCTTTATACCGAAAGGCTGACCGCAGACGACGAGCGACGGGCGTTTTACTTCGCCGGTGCTTACGTCCTTGATAGGGACTTTTCCGAAAAGCATTAAAGTGCGGTGCGTTATGCCGGGCATTGTTGTTTTTGGATCGTTGATGTTCACGGCTATGCTTCCCTCCGATGATGACGCTTCCCTGAAACGGGAGAATATCGGTCTTGACGATATGTTGAGAGCAGTGCGTACTATGAACGGCGTATCGTCGCCGACGTAGTAGAAGTCCGGCAGAACGGCGGAATAATATCCCACTATTCCCAACAGCAGGAGGGCGGCAGCGCCGAAAACGGCTGCGGCGTGTCGGAAAAATTTTCGCATATTTTTTACATTCCTTTCCTTTTCTATTCTGACCGCGCGGCGAAAGATCGCGTAAGAAAAGGCTTTCGCCGTGCGTTGTTGCTTATATTGTTGACTTTGAAAAAAATTTAATACGCGGCTTGACAAAGTATATTTTGACTTTGCGAAAAAACTGCGCCGCTGCTTTTGATATATCCCGACAGGCAATTTTTGCGCCCGAAATGATTAATCTTTAAGGAAAATTTTTGAAAAATATTGTCTTTATGAGAAACGGTGAGGGGTAATAGTGAAAGCTTGTCCGTTTTTCGGAAGAGTAGAAAAACGATCGCAATATAACCGGACTTATAAAGCAAATGGATATATTTCATATATTCTCCCCCGTTGGGAAAAAATAGCTTTTTATAGGATATAGCTGCCGCCGTAAGCGGAGAATACACACTAAAATGACGAGATGATCGCGGCAATAGGCGTGTACCTGCCGCCGCAAGCGGCGGCTGTAGCAAATGCCTTTCATAGTAGGGAAAGCGCTCTCTTGCAAGCGCTTTCCCTCTTTCCAAACAGTCCACCGGACTGTTTGGAAATTCACCCTTTTCAGAGCGCCTCCGTATGGGGTATTTCGCCGTCTGCGGACGGCGACAAGGGACGCTGTCCCTTGACCCTGCAAGCCTTTTTAAGGAAAAGGCTTGACCGAAAACCTTTTCAATTTGCAGACTTTGTTATCGCTACAACTTCAGAGCGTGAAATCGATCCGCCCGGGAGGACACTTTACAAATATGCGGATATATGCTATAATTATGAAAACGAGCGCAGGCATAAGAAACTAAAATTGTGTTCTGTAATTTTATTTTAATATATTCGCGAGGTGCTTTATGTCGAAAGCGGAACGTCTTAAAGCTAAAAGTCAGAAACAGCTTGAAGAAAAAAAACAACTGGAAAAACAGGAGCAGGAGGAGAAAGCCGCTGCACAAGTCAGCCGATCGGCTAAAAAATACCGCAGACAGGCAAAGAATTCTGACTCGGCGGTAACGCTTATCCTGAAAATACTTATGACGTTGCCATTCGCGTGGTCGGGATTCTATTACGGCGGAATATTCACTATCGGTATTTTAACGGGCGATATGATCGGTATGCCGAAGCGGACGGCGGTTTTCTTTGCGGCAGGCTCGCTGCTTTGTCTTGCCGGAATTATCCTTGCGTTTTTCAGCAAGTATATAATACAGTTTGTACTTATCGCCGTCGGTACTGTTTGTTATATGCATTCGGCGGTGTATGTCATCACGACGACGCAGAAAAAACTTGCGGAAAAGTATGTCACCGATCCGCAGGTGCTTGTGCTCGATAAGACGTATATGAAATATTTCTACCCGATGACTGCCGTCGCCGCGATCTCCGCAATACTTCTGGCGGTGTATCTTGTAAAATATTTCAAAAAGAAAAAGCGTATCCGTCAGCAAAAGGATAACGCTCCAGTCAAGAGTATAGTTGAATAAAATATGGTCAAATAAAAAATACCTGCACGGCATAAAAAACCGTACAGGCACTTGCGTTTCGTTATTTTTTCTCTCCGCCGTCTGACAGAACGCTTATGCGGCGGACTTCCACGGGCTTATCGTTATCGGAAAGCTCGGTGATATTGACTGCGACCGGGACTGAACTTCCGGTCACTTTCATTTTCATAAGGAAAGATTTTTTTATTCCCTGCGCGGGAGAATTTTTCGGTTCGGCGAGGGAAATATTATTATCGGGGAGCGTTTCTTCGGAGGTATCGTCCGTCTGTTCCTCCGCGTCGAGCCAGACGCTTTTTCTGACGGGTATGACGGGAGTATTTGTCCAGATACTTTTATTACGGCTGCGGCGTTTTCTGACCTGCGCCACCATTTGCTCGTACACACGAGGATCGGCGGCAGACGGTCGGGGATCTTCGGCATTGTCGTTCGCGGCGGTGTCGGGCTCGGTATTTTCCGCCGACTGCGGTATTTCGTTATTATTGACTGTATCGGCGGTATCGGTATTTTTGACTGCAGCGGACAGTCTGTCAAGTTTTTTAAGGCTGTCGTCAAGCAGCTGTGACAGCCCGAGGTCTTTGGTTTGCATATTCATATGGCGATTCTCCCGATCATAATTTATTAATGAATATTATAGCATATATCCGCATATTTGTAAAGTCCGCACGGAGGTTGATTTCACGCTCCGAAGTTCGGTTAATAAGTATGGAGCAAAATCAAAAAGGTTTTCGCTCCAGCCTGCGTCGTCGCAGACTTCGTATCGTTCGCGGCAATTTTTCTCTTTATTCTTGTTGGAAAAATTACCTCTCGCTCACTCCGTTGCTCCGCCTTTCCAAAACGGGTCACGCTTGCTCCGCCTGTTCGCTTGCAAGCGCGCTCACAACGGCTGCGCTGCGCTAACAACCCGTTTTGGTTAACCAGATTATTAAAGTTTGTTAAGTTGACAGAGTCACAATGAGCATTTCTTACTTCTGTTATCTTACCTCTTACTTCTAAACGCAGACGGCGAAAGCCCCTGCCGCCTGCGTCCGCAAGAGGTGAATTTCAAAACAGTCCGGTGGACTGTTTAGAAAGAGGGAAAGCGCTTGCAAGAGAGCGCTTTCCCTACTAAGAGCGGTATTTGTTACAGCCGCCATTTATGGCGGCAGCTGCACTACCAACCCGTTTTGGTTTGTTTAGCATTTCTTACTTCTGTCCTCTTACATCTTACTTCTAAACACCTCTGCTTGCGGAGGCAGCTGTTTACCTATTGCCGTATAAATACTTACCCCAATAGGGGAAACAGCCAATTGACAGCAGTATTTTACTCAAAATATCAAATATTAAATATTGCCTCAGACACTTAAACTTTTTTTCCGCAACTACTTGAAATGCAGACGGAAATGTGTTATTATTTATTGTGTACGATCATTCAGTCGTATCTGTAATTAATCTCTGAAAGGAAAATATAAATGGAACAGCAGAACAGGAATAAACAAACCGCTCCCTCCGCCCGTAAGGTCAGACTCGGAGCGCAAAGACTGACTATCTCCGTTTGCTGCCTCGCAATGATCGTTTTCTTCGCCGTCTGGGCGGTGAATCTGGCGGTAAAGGGCAAGTCCCTCTCCACCTCGACAGGTACATCGTCCTCTTCCTCGCAAAGCGATAGACCCTCTTCTTCAAAAAAGGAAGATACACAGCAGTCCTCCGCAGCGGAGAATACTCCATCTCAGACGGACGTCAGCGCGGACGATACGAGCAGCGAAGAAGAGAGTCAGGACGGCACGGACAGTCAGGATAGCAATGATACCCAAGACAGCAAAGATGAAAGCTCCGAGCAGGAGAGCGAACCCGACAGCAGTCAGCCTGATGATAGCAGCGCAGATGACGATACGCCCGATTATACCATTGTCGACGACGATTTTGCCGACGCGGTGTTCGTGGGAAATTCCCTGACGGTCGGTCTGCAAATGAATTCCGATAAGCCGCAGGCGACATTCTACGCCACCACGGGACTTAACGTAAGTACTATCGCGACCGATACTTCTATACTGCTCGACAACGGCGGCTACGGTACGGTCTATGATGCGCTCGGACAGAAAAGCTTTTCGCGCGTGTATGTGATGTTCGGTATCAACGAGCTTGGCTGGCCGTATCCCGATGTGTTCCAGAAAGAGTACGAGACAGCTCTTAACAAGATAAAGGAGCTTCAGCCGGGCGCGGTGGTATATGTTCAGTCGATACTGCCCGTTTCGTCGCTTGCTCAGCAGAACAATATCGTATTTACCAATGAAAATGTGGATAAGATGAACGGATATGTCAAGGCGGCGGCGGAAAATACGGGGTGCGTCTATCTGGACGTAAATTCTCAGTTCAAGGACGCAAACGGCGAGCTGCCCATAGACGCGGCTACCGACGGCATACATCTTAAAAAGGATTATTGCCTGAAATGGATAAATTACCTTGCAAGTGTGCATAAACAGTAATGATAGAAAGGAAAATAATTATGAAGATGAAAAAAATTATCTGCGCGGCAGTATGCGCCGCAGTGATGTGTACTTCGGCAGCGGCATTCACCTCCTGCTCCAAATCGGGAGACGAGGGATCGTCGGACTCTGCCGCTGCGGTACAGACGGACGTTACCAAGGACGTTGTGGCTATCGCGGACAAGCTCAAAAGCGATATAGCCTTTGTGGACAGCCTTAACGAGCTTTCTCCCGAAATGGTAGAAAAGCTTATCGGCGTGGCGCAGGATCAGTATACCGCAGGAAAGGTGTATGTAGGTTCGGGCGGAGCGACCGCCGAGGAGATCGCCTGTTTTGAGGCGAATGACGCATCGGCTGCGGAAACAATAGCCGCCGCTTTGCAGAAGAGAGTGGAATCACAGAAAAAAGCCTTTGAAAATTATCAGCCCAAGGAAATGGACAAGCTCAATACCGCTGTGATAAAACTACAGGGAAAATATGTATTTATGTGTATTTCGGACGAAAACGACAAGGCGGAAGAGATCATCGGCTGATCTGATCCACTGCAAAACGGAGAACAGAGAATATGCTTTTCAGTAGTATAACATTTTTGTTTGCTTTTCTGGCACTGGTATTAATAGTTTATTTTATCGTCCCGCGCGTATGCAAGAACGCAGTCCTGCTGGTATTCAGCCTCGTGTTTTACGCATGGGGCGAACCTGTTTATGTGTTTCTTATGCTCGCGTCTGTCACGGTGGCGTATCTCACGGGTATATTTGCCGACCGCAGCAAGCGAAAAAACAGTAAGATCCCTCTTATCGCGCTGCTGACCGCCATTGTGTGGAATATCGGGCTTATGCTCTTTTTCAAATACACGGATTTCTTTATACTGAACGTGAATAATATCCTTAAAAGCGATATAAAGCTGCTGGGACTTGCGCTGCCGATAGGTATTTCCTTTTACAGCTTTCAGACGCTTTCGTATGTTATCGACGTTTACCGCGGCGAGGTAAAGGCGCAGAAGAATTTTATAAATCTTGCCGCTTATGTGAGCCTGTTTCCGCAGCTGATCGCAGGACCTATAGTGCGTTATCAGACTATCGAGGATCAGCTAAATTACCGCAGGGAAAGTCTGCCGCAGTTTGCAAGGGGCGTAAAGCGTTTTGCTATAGGTCTTGGAAAAAAGGTCATTCTGGCGAATAATATCGGGGCTCTGTTTTCGCAGCTTTCCGCGCTGCCGCAGTCGGAGCAGAGCGTGCTCGGCGCGTGGCTCGGGATAATCGCGTACACTTTCCAGATCTACTTTGATTTTTCCGGCTATTCGGATATGGCTATCGGTCTCGGAAAAATGTTCGGTTTCGACTTCCTCGAAAACTTCAACTACCCCTACATCTCCGATTCGATAACCGATTTCTGGAGAAGATGGCACATTTCCCTCTCCACATGGTTTCGGGATTACGTCTACATTCCGCTCGGCGGAAACCGCAAGGGCAAGGCAAGACAGTGCCTTAACATAATGATCGTCTGGTTTTTGACTGGATTCTGGCACGGCGCGAACTGGAATTTTATGCTGTGGGGAATATATTTCGGCGTGATACTGCTGTTTGAAAAGCTTGTATGGCTGAACGTCCTCAAAAAACTCCCGTCGCTGATAAGGCACGTCTACGCGCTGTTTCTCATCGTCGTCGGCTGGGGGATATTCGCCTTTGAGGATACTTCCGCGCTTATCAATAATTTCAAAAATCTTTTCGGCTTGTCGGGAATACCGCTTGCAAACAGGTCGGATATGCTCATACTGTCCAATTATGCGATAATGTTCGTAATACTCGTCATCGCCTCCACTCCGCTTTTCAAAAAGCTGGGCGAAAAGCTTGGAAAGACTTGCCCTGCGGTGTACGGCTGTGTGATCGAACCTGCGGTGATGCTCGTTGTTATGGCTGTATCGGTAGCTTATCTGGCAGGAAATTCATTCAATCCGTTTTTGTATTTCAGATTTTAAAGGAGGGGGCAGACCGTGGGTAAAAACAAGCGTAAAAAATCGAAAAACAGAGCTAAAAAGGCTCGGAATATGAAATACGCGGAAAATAACGGCGCGGGTAGGTCCTTGAAAAAGACGGCTGCGGACGTATCCCCCGCCGAGGAAAAAGCCGCAGAGGACGCCGCCGTAAATGTCGGCTTACGCGCAGGGGATATTGTTATGGCTGCGCTCTTTTTGCTGTTTATTTTCGGATTTGCGGTAGCAGGCTTTATTTCACCCGACCGTGACTTTTCACAAATGGAGAACCGCTCGCTCGAGCAGTTTCCCGAATTTTCCTTTGAAAAACTGAAAAAAGGCGAATTTACCGAAGATCTGGAAAAGTATATGTCCGATCAGGTCTTTCTGAAAGACTCTCTCGTCACCCTCAAAACGGATATTGACCGCGCGTTCGGCAAGAACCTGCAAAACGGCGTGTATTTCGCAAAGGACGGTTACATTTTACAGCAGTATCTCGAAAACAGAGAGGTAATTGACGAAAATATCGGCTATATCAATGATTTTGCGCAGTCGGTGGATATTCCCGTGGATATGATACTCGTTCCCAACGCGGTGGAGCAGCACAAAGACAAGCTGCCGCCCTTTGCCGTCAACGACAGTCAGGCGCAGAGCGCGGAGCATATCGGGCAGCTGCTCGGGGAAAACGTTTCGCTTTATTATATGGACGATACGGACAGCTACTACCGTACCGACCACCACTGGACTTCCGAGGGAGCGAAAAAAGCTTTTGAGGAATATCTCGAGCGTTCGGGGCAGGAAAAGTCCGACGCGGAGTATAACGTCGAAACGGTGGGCGGCTTTTACGGAACGCTCTATTCAAAAGCGCCGTCCGCGTTCACAAAGCCTGACGAACTGCACCTTTATACAAATCCGGACGGAGAATACAAGGTGGAGTATGTAAAGGAAAACAAAACGGCGGATACTGTCTACGAGCGTGAATTTCTCGACAAGAAGGACAAGTACTCGGTGTTCTTCGGCGGAAACTTCTCGCAGGTGAGAATATCTTCCAATGCGAAAAGCGGCGAAAAGGTACTTGTGCTGAAAGATTCTTACGCAAACGCTATGATGCCGTTTATTATCGACAGGTACAGCGAGGTCACTATGATAGATATGAGATATTACCATTTTGAGGAAAATACCGTTTCGCAGCTTTGCGAGCTTTACGGTGCGGACAGGGTGATACTCATATACAATATGGATTTTATCAACAGCGACCGCAACTTTATCTGGCTTGACTGAGGAAACTGTATGGAGTTTGTTGAGATAGGAAATGTGCGGATAGAGAGGACTGCCGCGCTTGCGCCTATGGCGTCGGTGGCGGACAGGGCGTACAGGCTGATGTGCAAAAAGTTCGGCGCGGCGTATCTGGTGAGCGAGATGATCTCCTCAAAGGGGCTTTGCTTTGGCGACCGCAAGACGGCGCGGCTGTGCGAGATACTCCCCGAGGAACGCCCCATGGCTTTGCAGATATTCGGAGAAGAGCCTGCTTATATGGCAAAGGCGGCGTATCTTCTCGGTAAATACGAGCCTGATATAATAGATATAAATATGGGCTGCCCCGTCCCGAAAATAGTCGGAAACGGCAGCGGCAGCGCACTGATGAAAGAGCCGAAACTTGCCGGAGAAATAATCCGCGAAACGGTAAAAAACGCCCCCTGTCCGGTGACTGTGAAAATAAGAGCAGGCTGGAGCAGGGAGAACATAAATGCAGTCGAGATAGCAAAGATAGCCGAGCAGGCAGGCGCGGCGGCAATAGCGGTACACGGGCGGACGAGAGATCAGTACTATACCGGAAAAGCCGACCGAGGGGTCATACGAGATGTGAAACGCGCGGTGAGCTGCCCAGTTATCGGCAACGGCGATGTGTTTTCCGCAAAAGACCGCGAAGATATGCTCGGAGAAACGGGCTGCGATCTGGTCATGATCGGCAGAGGGAGCTGCGGCAGACCGTGGATATTCAGAGAAATAAAGGAATACTGCGAAACTTCAGTTCTGTCTGCCGAGCCCGACATAGAGGAAAAAATGGCGATAATGCTCGAACACGCGCGGCTGCTCTGCGGTTTTAAGGGCGAAATTCAGGGAATGAAAGAAATGCGCAAGAACGTCGCGTGGTACATAAAGGGTATGCCAGGAGCGGCGAAGATACGCGGCGAAAGCGGAAATTTGTCGGAGTATTCCGCGCTTGAAGAGACAGCGCAGGAGCTCATCAAAGCGGCGCGGAAATGATTTTCTTGGAAAATTTGTGAAAACTCTTGAAATTTTCTTTTAAATAATGTATACTGTAATAAGTAAACGTTTGGTTCGCAGGCTGTCTGGAGGTGTACTTATGAAATTTCTGGCAGGATTTTTCTTTGTGGTGTTTTCGATAGCGTTCTCGGCAATTGCCGTCAGCGTGATAAGGTCGAAATTTTTCCCGGGAGCGGAGTATTACCGAGCCGATCTCTGACGGCAGGCGTAAGTATAAATATAAAATCAAAGGCTGCTGAGAGGAAAACAGCAGCCTTTTTCTATAGAATAATAATAATGAATATCCGCAGATACGTCCCTCAAAGCCGCCGTCAGGTGCAGAATCTGTGAGAACCGATAACGATGACCGTCGGGCGCGAGTACATAAAAGCGTTCGAGGTCTTTGCAGGGTTATAATAGTATATGCAGCCGCCCGTGGGATCCCAGCCGTTCAGTGCGTCGCGTGCGGCGTTGTATGCCGAATCGGATACCGGCTGATTGAACTGACCGTCCACCACGGCGGTGAACGCACCGTTCTGATAGATAACTCCTGAGAGCGTATCGGGGAAAGACGGGTGCTCTATCCTGTTAAGGATAACCGCGCCGACCGCGACTTGTCCGGTGTAAGGTTCGCCGCGTGCCTCTGCGGAAATGATCCTCGCAAGCAGATTGACGTTAGCCTCGGTGGCAGGCGGTATCTGCCCGATAGAGATCCCGAGCGCTTTAAGTGTGAGAGGACCGGCAACTCCCGTCTGCGATATGCCCTGTTGTTTTTGAAATCTCAGTACGGCTTTTCTGGTTTCCTCTCCGTAATATCCCGTTACGCCCACTGTGAAAAGTCCGCGCTCTTTAAGCTTTTGCTGGATAGCGGTGACTTCCTTTCCGCGCGAGCCGACCTGCGAGAGAACGTTTATCGAGCTATCCCGACGCGCGTTTATAAACGAACCGGTCAATGCTGCCGCGGCAATGAGAGCGGCGGTAAGCAGTGCGGTCAGGGTGAAATTTTTTATGCCTGTGTATCTCTTCACGGCAATTCCTCCTTTTTTTAGGATATGGATAATTTTTTGGAATATCTGTATTATGCGCAGCGATCGTCGGATTATTCGTGTCCGCAGCATTATTTTGAACGCTTATAAATACGGATTTTGTGGAATGTGCATATAGAACGTGCGGATTTGGCATACTAATTTATATATTTATCCAAATTTAAAAATAACCGCTTGACAAAGGCGAGTAGATGTGATAAAATAAACAAGTCGCCCGAGAGGAGGCAAGAGAGGAACCTGAAGGAAA
>CANRDT010000031.1 GCA_947629455.1 uncultured Ruminococcus sp. | reverse complement strand
CAAGGGAAAAATTACACCGCAAAGGCACACTTTTTAATTTTTCCTCGGCTTTGTATCAAAATCTGCATGATTATATCCAGAAACACAAGCCCGGCGAGTTTTTGCTCAAAAGCCTCCAGCTTGGCATTTTTAACCTTAAGCTGTTTGTTGCCGTCAATGATTTCTCTGAACTCCTTCTTCAGTTCATCAAGGAACAGCGGGTCAATGACCTTATGGATATTCTCGATAGAGGTGTAGTGCATACCGCCGCTGCGCCTTGTTTCGGGGTTCAGCGTAGATTCAAACACCGCTCCGAAGATAGTCGGGCTTATCTCTGACCAGTCAAAGCCTGCACTTGCTTTGTTCACCAGCAGGTCAACGATCTCATCGGTAAAGGGCAGTATCTTCACGTTCTCATCTGCAAAAAGACCGCCGTTGACATAAGGAAATGCAGCAAGGTCGTCATCCATATACTCATCATATTCCTCACGCTCTTCATCATTCATATCAAGAATTTTGAACAGTTCCCGCAGCTTTTTGTGTACTTCCTTGACAGGGAATTGCTGCAAATACTGCCCGAACATCTCATGTGTGCCGAATATTCCGGCGTCCTCTGCATAAAGGCAGAATACGAGCCTTACGCAGAGCATATTGAGACTTTTGAGGGTCTCGGGGTTTTCGGGGTCTTTATACTGCTTCAGTATTGCATCATAGAGCTTTCCGACAAGCTCACCGGCCTGCATTGATATTTCTTCCTCTTTCTTCATCATTTCAGACTTTTGCTGAACGAGGAACTGGAGACGGTAATAGTCCTTCGGCAAGTCTTTCAGTAGTATCTGCTCCGGCTCGCCATTTGGCTTGTTCATATCATAGACATGGAATTCGTCAAAGTTGCAGGTGATTATCCACCTCGGTCTGTCATCATATGGCAATTTGGCAGAATAACGCTTTGCCTGCTGAAACGGATTGAGCAGAGAACCGTCCGACTGCCTGATAGCTTTGCGGAGATCCTTGCCGAGAGATTTTTGCTCTATCATAACGTGAGTTGACTTGATGTAGCCATCAATAAAAGAGGTGTGATCGAGATGCACCTGATCCTCAAAGCTGATAAAGTCTGCAATATCCTCCACACCGTAAACATTAACAAGCATGTCGATCCAGAACTTCTGCGACTCGCCCTTTTCATAGCCTTTATCTTTCCAACGCTCGGCAAATTCCTTTGCCGCTTTTTTCTGTTCCTTTTCGGTCATAGCTGCTGTCACTCCTTATATTGCATAAGTGAGTCCGCTTGGAGTATAATATGATAAACGGAACGGCTCACGGTTTCGCAAAATTCAGTATTTGGAGTAAATCGGCAGCCAAATCCCCGAATACCGTGTGTTTTGCAAGGCAGCAATACGAACATCTGACGAGCATTTGACGTTAAGCCGACAGCGACAGCAGATTCATGCAGGCACGTTTCCTGTCCATGGAGCTATGGATATAGCGGCTCAAAGTGACTTCTATGGAACTATGCCCGAGTATTTCGGAGAGGGTCTTAATGTCAAAGCCAATCTCCAGTGCGCCGGTAGCAAATGCGTGGCGCAGGCTGTGGTAGTTTATTGACGGCAAATTTGCGTTATCGAGAATGCGCTTGAAGCGGTTCTGCATGGTGCGGGGCTCGACAGGCTTGTTGTTGCCCGAAAGCACATAGGCACCGGGCTTGTCTGAAAATTGCCTGACCATAGGCATAATGCAGTCGGGGATAGGAATGGTGCGTAACGAATTGGTGCTTTTGGGTTCCGTGATGATGAGTTCAGTCTTGCGTTTGCCGCCAAAGGTCTGGATACGCTGGATAGTTTTCTGAACGGTAAGAGTGCAGTTCACAAGGTCAATGTCCTGCCATTGCAGGGCGCACAGTTCACCTATGCGAACTCCGGTATATAGCGAAAGTGCAACACCAAGATTGGTTGGATTTTGATTACTATTCAAATAAGCAGAAAGTGCTATCTGTGATTGTTAAATCAACTTCAGCTAAAGTATCCATATCTTCCCCAACACATAGTAAAACCGTCGTGCCGTCAAGTTGATCATCCAAATTACCGGACTCTTTAATATGTGCCCAAAAGTCCAAACCGCAGGTTATAGGCACATCGCTGCTATTTTTTATTGTGAAGGCGTAGATGATGACCTGATATTGACCTACCTCAAAACCATTAATCTCTTGACGATTATAACCAGGCTCCACCGGCTCTACTTCAATATCAACTGCATCAAGCCCTGCCACTGTCAGGGAAGGGAGCGTAATATCTTCCTCATCATCGTCTTTGCGCCACAAAAACAACATCAAAAACAGCGTCATACCGAAACACAGCATAAGCGCGAGCCAAAACGGCATACTTCCGCTGCTGCCGGTATGCGGAGTCTTATCGTCCGACCATGGCAGATCGACCGCCTCGCCGTTCTGTTCGGCGGTATAGCTTATTTTCAGAACATACGGGGTATCGTCGTTTTTACTGCCGACCGCCGTGTCATACTTGCTGCCGCTGTTGAGATCCCAACGCCATTCCAGCGTGTACTTGATTTTCGAGTTGTTAGTCAGTTCCTGCATGACATCGGCAAGTTCGGCGGCAGACTTCCAATCCTCGGTGAGATAGCCGCCGTCCTCTTTCAGTCGGAATTTCAGCGGAACGCCGTTTTGATTTTCCTCCTCAAAGGCGATCTCATATTTCAGCGGAAAATCGGCGATATTCTGCACCGTAAAATCGTAACTGCCCTCACTGCCGGGCGCAACGATCGACTTTCCGTCAAACTTTACATTTGCAAAGACGTTCAGTTCTTTAAGTTCCGACCAGCGTTCGCCGTCATTATCCTGCACGATGAGGAAAGCCTCGTCACCCGAAGTCGGGTCTGCCATTACCCTGCCCACATGGGAAGATGTGAGGAACACGCTCAGCCCCAGCAGGATAAGCAGGCACGCCGCAAGGCAGGAAAAGAAAGGGCTGATCCTGTTTTCCGTAGTTACTTGTATTTCCATACGTTATCCCTCGTTTCTCCTGAGGATAGCTTTAAGTTACCGAGCCGTCTGACTGCTCTGCGGTGATAGTCAGATCGCCAAATGTGATGTCAGTCGGACTTTCTCCCATTGCTGTATCTTTTGTATCGTTTGTACCGTCCCCGAACTCCCACTGATAGCAAACATAAATGTACACACTATTGCTCATCGCAATTGCAACGCCTTCAGCTGTAATTTCTGTGCCGATTTCTTCGTAACTACTACTATTCGGATCAACTTCCTCCTCCATAGCAACAACCTTGAAAGTCAAACCGTCGGAATCCGCAGTCATTGATCCAATATCTTCAGCGCCGCTTACTTTTATGACCGCGTCCACTTCGCTCAGATTCTCAACCGTGATCTGTGCATAACCCCAAGTGCCGGGGGCGGCTTTTTGGTCAGCAGGTGGTGGGATATCGTCTATCGGGTTGATTACCCACTCGAGTGTACTCAAATCAATTTCCTCACCGTTGAGGTCATTATCCTCGACATTCACGTCCCATTTAGCAATAGTCAGCGTTAGACCCGAGACAGTGCCGCTGCTCGTATACTTCGCCATTGTGCCGGAAAGGACGCAGGCGGCGATCATTGTGACAGCCAGCATAAGGCAGGCGGCTTTGAGAAAGCCTATTTTATTTTTATTGACCATGTGTCAAACCCTCCCAAGCATTTTGATGTGTGTCCGTGTCCTTAATTAAGCCCTTAATGATACGGTCTGCCGGGCTGCCGCCATTTGCCGGGCAAGCCGCACCGTTAAAGGTTTAAACGCCTATTTCATTTATAGCAGACAGCCTTAGCGCCACATCTAAGACTGTCTGCCAATAAACTTTTATAAAATTTTAAGAAAATTAGTCGACCTGAGTTGCGGTGATTTTCAGTGTGCCGAGAGAGAGTTCGGCGCTTTCAGCTGTTCCAAACTTCAAGTCGTCATCATCATTCTGACCTTCAGGATCGGTGGTATCGTAATCCCACACAAAGGCGATAACCATATTAGCAGTACCCTCGGGCTGTAGTCTTGCAGTAACAGACTCAGCCTCTCCAGTGACAGCTGCAGCAGACGCTGGTACTGAAGAAAGCGGAATGACTTTCATGCCCTTAGGCAGGTTTCCGCCTTTATCGAACGCAGCGGTAATGTCAGCGTCTACCTCACCTGCATTTTTGATGTCGATTTCAGCATAACCCCAAGTGCCGGGAGCGATCTTGCCAGTAGTTACTTCTTCATCTGTCACTTTTTCTCCAGAGGGATTCGTGTCGTAAATAGTGAATGAAAGATTTTTCGGAGACAGCTCTTGTATTTCATCTCCATCGACCTGAATACTCCACTTAGCAACATCAGCAGAAGCGGACATACTTGTATTAGACGTATACTTCGCCATTGTTCCGGCAACGACGCATGCGGCAAGCATCGTGGCGGACAACATCATGCAGGCGGCTTTCAGAAAGCCGTTTTTCTTTGTCTTGTTCATCTTTAAAACCTCCAAAAAATATTATATATGTAATTACCAAAGCCGTGTGACCGACTCGGTCATAACCGAATTAAATTGCACGGAAATCAATTTTTAAATTTTAAGTAAGCATTTTAATATATTTTACTTGCCAATGCAGACTTTTGGGTTATTTTTCCTCCGCCAGCGGCGGAGGAAAAATAATTTAATGTTATATTCTCCGCCTGCGGCGGAGAATATAACAAAAATCTCGCCTGACTGAGCAAAATATAATTATAAGAATAAAAACACTCCTATAAAATTGAATTCCGTGATTCAATTTCGCCCGTTCGCGGCGTTTTTATCCGCAATATCCTGCGAAACAGGACGCGCGGCTTGCTTTTTCGTCCGCTTTCTGCGCGCCTCTATCCGCGGCGGAACGGTGAAAAGCAAAATAACGATGAAAATAGGCAGCATAACGCAGATGATCATTCCCACGGGCGTCTGTATAAACATAAGCGCCTTGCCCCACCCGTCAAAATGCGCTATGTAAATGCCGAGTATCTGTTCAGAACGCACTGATTCTCTGTCGGGGGTATTGTTCGCGTCGCCCTTTGTGGTGTAGACGGCGCTGCCGTTTTCGTCCTCCCCGATACTGTCTATACGGTGGGTAACGTACACATCGCCGCTGTGAAAGCAGATGACATCGCCCGGATAGTAGACCGCATTTTCGGGAGTATTTCTGACCAGCACCAGATCGTCTTCATCAAACAAAGGCGCCATACTGCCTGTTTCCACCATAAGCGGCGTATAACCGAAACAACTTGGGCGGAATGTCCGGGTGCATAAGCGAGCTGACCAACAGCGTTGTTGAGATCAAAAAGGCGGGCAGTAACAGGACGCAGAGTATTATCCCGATGATATTATAGACGGTGAAAAAACGCTGCTTTCGCCTGTGGGAAGACGCGCCGCGCTGTGTACCGTTATTGCTGCCGTTCGTTATCTGTTCCGGACCCATGCGGATAAGACCCCTTCTTTCTCTCTGCTCTGCCGCAAATACGGCATAAACAGTATTATGTTGTAAAAGCGCATATAAAAAACGCTCCCGAACGAACGGAGAGCGCAAGAAAGCCGAAAAATGAGCGTAAAAGTCCAAACCTTTTCATTTTTTTCGTTTGAAAGGCTTTTTGAACTGCGCCATTTTTCAAAAATTACAGACAATTCACACTTTTCTTCAAAAAACTATTGCAAGGCAAACGTATTTGTGCCATATTTTATATATGTAATTGAGGGTGTTGCGTTTAGCTGTAATACGCATACAACATAATACTGTTTATGTTGCGGCTGCCGATCTTCGGCGGCTTTTTTTGTTTGCAATATCACAAGATCGGGTGCATGGACTCCATTCTGCGGCGGTGTTCCGTGCCTGTGCTGACGATATAAATTCTCGTCGTGTTGATACTGCTGTGGCCGAGAATATCCGCCAGTTTTGCGATGTCCTTTTCGATTCCGTAGAACACCCGTGCGAACAGGTGGCGCAGATTGTGCGGAAAGACCTTCTACGGATCGACCCCTGCCTGTTCGCATAAACCTTTCATCTCACGCCGGATGTTCGTGCGGTCGACGGGCTTGCCGCTGCGTGTGATAAAGACCGCGCCCGATGTGATCCTGCGCTCCTTGATATAGCGCAGCAGCTTTTTTTGTAACGGCTTTACAAGAAAGACCGTCCGCGTTTTGCCTTTCAGCGATACTACCGCTTTGCCGCATTTTACGGCTTCGACCGTGATAAATGACAGTTCGCTCACACGGATACCCGTGCCGCAGATAGTCTGCAAGATGAGGTTTAGCCGCTCGTTGCGCCTGCCCTGCGCCGCGCGGCAAAGGCGTTGATACTCGGCTTTGGTCAGTTCCTTTTCTTGCGTGCAAAAGACCCAACGCTGCACTTTCAGGGCTTTTACGCGGCAATCGTGCCAGCCTAAAAAAGTAAACAAGCTGTTCAGGCTCGCCAATACGGAATTGACGCTCCGCACGGCGTAACCGCTCCCGATCAAATGTTGTTTGTAGACGATAACGGTGTGTTTTGTTATCGGCTTGCCGTTCTGCGCAGCGGCAAACGCCCGAACGTCGCGCAGATATTTTTCCACGGTGTTTTGGGTCTTTTCCTCGCTTGTGAGATGTTCCCGAAAATCTCCGATCGTTCTCTCTGTAATGTTTCTTTTCAATGTGTATTCACCTCCGGATAATTCTACCATAATTTTACCCGAAAAGTGTGACGGTCAATCATTATACACGTTTTAATTAAATATACACGGCGAAAGAGGGAGTGTGGGGGATATGTCGGACGGAATTTGGGCAGAGGCGGGGTTTGATTTTTATGGGGAAGTGTGGTATAATGATATACAATTAATTTGGTCATTAAAATTGCCCGACAATTCAAAATTTACAGGAGAAATATTATGCCAAAAACAAATGGAGCAGAATGGACATTTAATGCGGCGGCAGATGCTTATGATAAGTTTCGCCCTTCATATCCCGACGAATTATATAAAATGATATTTGATTATATTGCCTTGAATGAGTCTTGCTGTGCTGTCGAAGTGGGAATTGGCAGCGGTCAGGCAACACTGCCGATTTTAAATACAGGGTGCAATGTGACCGCAGTTGAATGCGGTGATAAACTTGCAAAATTGTGTGAGAAAAAGTTTAAAGAATACCCGAATTTTTCTGTTGTGACAAATAAATTTGAAGATACTTTTTTTGAAAATAATAAATACGATCTTGTTTATTCCGCGACCGCATTTCATTGGATAGATGAGAATATCGGATATAAAAAAGTGTCTTCAATGCTCAAAAGCGGCGGATCGTTTGCAAGATTTGCAAATCACCCTTATCCGGCTAAAGATAATACGTCTCTTTTTGAAGAAATACAAAATATTTACGGCGAATATTATCAGAACAAAAAAGCAAAGCCTCAAATTGAGTATACCAAAGAACAGGCTGCGCAAATAGCAGAGATCGCTGAAAAATACGGCTTTACTGATATAAAATATGCCTTGTTTTACAGAACGCGCACTTTTTCCGCGAGCGAATACTGTGCATTGCTTGGAACATATTCGGATCATATTGCAATTGAAGAAAAAATCAAAAATGAATTTTTCTCAAAAATCGAAAGCGCAATAAACTATTACGGCGGTACAATTAACGTGTATGATACAATTGATCTGCAACTTGCAAGAAAACCGTAATTTTTAATTTGACAAACACAAAAATAGTTTTAAGCATTGAATTTCCAGTGATTTTTATTTGAAATGGATTTTTCGGATTTGCTTTTTCTCCGAAAGTATGATATAATGATTTACAATTAATTCGGTAATTAAAGTTGAGCAATAAATCATGATTTGTATAAAAATCTCGGAATTTTTACAGGCAAAAGCTGCATTTAACGTTCAGGCGGTGTAATTTAAATACCGAATGTCAGGCAGATCGGGATTTGCAGAAAAATTGATAACACGGTGTTAATTTGTATAATTAAGAAATACTGCACCGACAGGTTTAAAGGAGTAAAATATGTCAAGACAAATAAGAACATCGGCAAAAGCGGTTGTTATTCAAGACGGAAAGATACTTGCGGTAAGGTTGAATGACGGCAAAGAAGAATGGTATATTCTGCCCGGCGGCGGTCAGGACAGCGAGGAAACACTTTCAGAAGCCGTAGAGCGGGAGGTAAGAGAAGAAACGGGTATAGATGTTAAATGTAAGGACTTGCTTTTTGCCATAGAGGGCGTTCACGGCGAGGACTTTCATAGAGTCGACCTCGTTTTTTTATGCGAGTACATTGGAAAAGCTTTAAAAGATGAGCTGCACAGAGACACAAATCAAGTCGGTACCGACTGGCTGAAGGTGTCGGAATTGAACAAGCTTCCGCTTTATCCTTCAAAGCTTCGCCGAGCGATCATGAACTTTTATGAGGGAAAGGAATACGCAAAATATCTTGGAAATGAAGAAATAGGAGATCCGGAATGTTCAGAATAGATGAGTATATTGGAAATTTAACAGATAAATTAAAAGACGTATTCGGAGAAAGACTTATTTATGTAGGGCTTCAAGGCAGCTATCTTCGCGGCGAAGCGAATGAGGAGAGCGATATAGATATTATGGCAGTTATCGCCAGTCTTTCGGCTGCTGATCTGAATACATATCGGGAAGCGCTTATTTCGGTTGGAGATTTTAATAAGTCCTGCGGCTTTATTTGCAGCAAAACCGATTTAGAACATTGGAACCCGTTAGAGGTGTGTCATTTGCTGCATACCACAAAAGATCATTTCGGAAAACTAAAAAGCCTTGTTCCGACGTATACTGCAGAAGATGAACGAAACTATATAAAATTAAGTATAAATAATCTTTATCACGAAATTTGCCACAGATACATACATTCTGACATAGGATACAATATTTCAAAGCTGCCGATAACCTGTAAATCAGTATTTTATATAATGCAGCATTTGTATTATATAAAAAGCGGCAGTTTTATACAAACAAAACAGCAATTGCTTGAAAATTCAGATGATGAGGATAGGAATATTTTGCAGTTAAGTATCTCCTTACAAAAAACAACAGTTATGATTTCGACAGCGCATTTTCCATGTTATTTTATTGGTGTCAGCGTGTGCTGAGGGAAATATAACATATGCAGTTTATGTATTAAAGAAACATAACGCTCGGATCTGACAGTGCGGCTTTACGCTTTTTATATTTCAGACAAATTCATATCCGGATTTTACTTTACAAGCAGAGTGTGGTATAGTGTGTAGTAAAGAAGATCGCAATTTTTGCAATCGAAATCAAGATAATTCTTTTCTAATACTGTATAATCAGCATAGAGCGATCAAAAGAGGTGCAGCAAAGATGAGCGAATGGTATAGATTGGTACAAACAATTGTAGAAGAGGTCGACGAGTGCATTAAGAACCGCGATGATGAAACATTAACGCTTTCTGATCTGTCCAAAAAACTGGGCTATTCCGGAGATACGGGGCGTGAGTTTTTTGCTTTCGACACAAGTATTTAAAATCGATCCGTGATATGGGGCAGTAATATTTTTAGATATTTTTTGTTACAATGTGTTAAATATTTGACAACATTTAGGCAACTTGTTAAAATATCATTAAAAGACGGCAAAGGCTATTGACAAACCGGCGGAAAAGTGATAAAATAATTAAGTGGATTTTCGAGGTGTAGCTCAGTTTGGTAGAGCACTACGTTCGGGACGTAGGGGCCGTGGGTTCAAGTCCCGTCACCTCGACCATGCCTCAAATGCTTTGCATTTGAGGCATTTTTATGCGGCAAAATAATTAAATATGTGTGCAGCTGCCGCCGCAAGCAGAGAGATTTTAGATAATGCTGTTCCCCCATTGGGAGAAATAGCAATTTTTTTATGATATATCTTTGACGGAATACGCAGCTGCCAAAGCAATTCTAACCTCTTCCCCCTACATCATACTTCCAAACGTATTTTCACTTTAAATAAAAATCAGACAAAAAACCCCGGCGCCGCATTATTTCGCAGCGTCGGGGTGATTTTATTAAAAAGTCTGCTCTTCGTCAAATGCACGCAGAAAAAGCATATTATCAATTGTGATAATTGATCTGCACCAGTTTTCTGCGACATACCACTCGTTATAATTGCTCCATTGCCACGGGACATAGAACGAACCGTCGTCAAGCTGCGAGGTCTTTATATACTCACATTCTTCAAGACAAAGCTTTTCCAGATCCTCACGGTAAAAGCGGCTGCTGTGCGATTTTATAAACGCCGACGGACGCGGTATATATTCGTTCCAGCGCGAAATATCCCGACAAATCGACATATCGACTATATCGCCGAGCTTTTTCAGCAGCTGCGCACCGTCGAAAGGCATTTCACCCGACTCATCACAGTAATCATATAAAGATATGAAACAGCCTGCTATATGCCGTTCAAGCGGAGCGCTTTTTATAAACCAATCTGCGGCTTTCTTCGCGATACACACGCCATTTTCGTATAGATCGCTGTCTTTTTCGGCGTACTTTACGATAAATCCGGCAAGCGCGGCAGTGGGATTATATTCAAACGAACTGCCCTGTTCGGAATATTTCCACCACATCGCGCAGGGGAAGTTGATATTTTCAATGTTGCGCTTAAATTGAATCATAATTATTACCCCACTCACCGCAATGATCCCGATCATTAAAATACCAATATATTCACTATGCCAATATTAAATCACCATATTGAATTTGTTAATTTGCCGTGACCTTTTTGGCGCATTTATTCACATGACCATTTGCCGACTATGTTATTCTTTTTATCCATAAGAACAAATTCTTTAGAGCTTTGCCATCGCATATTTCCCAGAAAAAACGCATAATCCCATTCATCAGGTTTAGCTGTTATCAATTTTTTATTAAAAATCGTATTTCCCTTTTTATCCTCAATTTTTAAATTTATATCTGCATTATCTACTTTATGTTCCACTTCTACAATAGCTTTATATTTCCGTCCGGGATTCCATTTTGTTTTCCAAACCCAGTTGTTTTGATAATCAGCCGATACTATCATTGTCTTGATTTCTTCAAACGGTCTCATATCTGTTTTGTAATTTTCAGAAATGACTTTCAGACCTTTCATAATTATATCAAGTGAATCACGCTTCTTTTGTTCATTGCTTTTTCCTATAAATACGCTGTAATCATATAAGACTTTTACTTCGGCTATTCCCTCAAAAACTGTAATTTTTCCGGAATTAGCCTCATCTTTACAGCAGCTTATTATAACCTTTTGAAATGGAAATTGCATATCTTTGAAATTCTTAAAATATGATCTGCTGAAAAATGAAGCTATATTTCTTGTTTGCATACCAAGGGTACTGTCGTATATAAAAATATTATTACGATAGTATTCCTGACAATGTTTCAAATATTCTTTTCTGCTATCATAATTGCTTTCATTAATACCGTAAATATGTGGTTCATAATAGACATTGATCGCAATTTCTCTAAGTTTCATTTTAATCCTCCCAAGTTCGCGGACGTTTATGCATCGGCAAATCATTTATTTCTTAGTTTCGCTGATATTTTAGATAACTTTTACCCGGACCCACATTATTTTATTTGCTCTGATTTATGATAATAATTGTACTTTAAATTTATTGATCGAATTCTAACAAAGTTTCATCAATTATAAATTCCTTATTGACCTTATATCCTACTCCTACAGCTGTTTGCGCACCAACTGATAAATACTCTCGGGCGGTACGCCGCAGAAAGTTCTTTGAGTTTCATTTTTTGGTATATCGGCGGCATTCTGCCTGCCGCCGTCCTTTATCAAGTTTTTTATATGTTACCACATATTTCCGTATTTGTCAATGAATCAACTCGCGCGCAAGGAAATCAATTTTTAAATTATATGTAAGCATTTCAATATACTTTAACTTGTTCAGGTTGACTTTTGTGTTATTTTTCCTCCGCCAACGGCGGAGGAAAAATAATTTAATGTTATATTTTCCGCCTTCGGCGGAAAATATAACAAAAATCTTGCAAAACTGAGCGGAATATAATTATAAGACCTAAAACACTATTATAAAATTGATTTCCGTGGTTCGCGCGGATAAAGGTCCTCCCGGACGGGGAATGCGCCCTCCACATAGTGCGGAGCGGTCAAGTTTTGGAAATCGGGCGGTTAAGGTTCTTTGATATATGGCTGTTTCCTCGCCGTTGGCGAGAAAACAGCTCATTTTATAATATACCGTATACCGCGCGGGAAATATCAAATCTCTCTATCCCTTCGGGGAATAACATCTACAGCTCCCCGTCACTGCATTCTCTTTACGCTGATGATCTTCCATATCCCGTCGTCAAACTCTTTCACCAGGTGAAACTCCCAGCCCTCGGCTTTTTCGGGGATATTCTCATCGCCGAAACCAAACGAGCCGGAATATTCAAAATTCACGCTGACAATGGCGTTGTCTGCGTAATCGCGGTACTCCTCCGCCTTTTCGTCCAGAAGAACGCAGTCGGAGCATTTTATACTGCAAAACAGATCGAGCTGCGGAAGATAATTCTTGTCCGTCATATCCGAAGAATTGCCGCTGCCGCCCGGTGCGGTATCCTCGCCGGAGGTGTTTACCACTCCCGAGCCGTCCGCCGTCAAAGCCCTCATTCCTGCGGCGTTTCCGCCGTCCCAGTATTCAAAATACTGCTGCACCGTTGCCGTTGCCGAGAGATTGTCGGGGATCTTCGTTCTGCCCGATTCCCAGTCCATATAGTAGCAGAACATCACGGCTGAGCCTGCAAGCAGCGCGATAATTATAAATATCACCGTTATTATCCTGATCGCTTTTTTCATTTTATTTATCCTTTCCCCTTTTAGAAATAAGAGATAAGATGTAAGACGTAAGAATTTCGTATACATCTTTATATTTTATCAAAGAAATACTTTTTATAAATATATTATTTTCCCCTTTTAGAAGTAAGAAATAAGAAGTAAGATGTAAGCATTTAGAAGTAAGAGATAAGATGTAAGACGTAAGAATTTCGTATACATCATTTATATTTTATCAAAGAAATGCTCTTTATAAATATCTTATTCCCCTTTTAGAAATAAGAAATAAGATGTAAGAAGTAAGAATTTCATATACATCTTTATATTTTATCAAAGAAATGCTCTTTATAAGTATGTTATTTTCCCCTTTAAGTAGTAAGAAATAAGAAGTAAGATGTAAGAATTTCATATACATCTTTATATTTTATCAAAGAAATACTCTTTATAAGTATGTTATTTTTCCCTTGGGGGAAAATAACATTAAAATTATATTTTCCTCCGCAGCTGTACATCTTAATAAAATCTCCCTGCAAAGCATACACTCATTCCACAAACGACTTCATACCCTTTTCGCGCCTGAAATCAAGATATTCCTCATAAGTACCCACATAATCAATGCAGCCGTCGGGCGTTATCTCGATTATCCTGTTCGCCACCGTCTGTATTATCTCGTGGTCGTGAGAGGCGAATATCACTACGCCCTTGAAATCGCGCAGGCCGTTGTTGACGGCGGTTATGCTCTCCAGATCAAGATGATTTGTCGGACGGTCAAGCAGCAGCACGTTAGAGCCGAAAAGCATCATACGCGAAAACATACACCGCACCTTTTCACCGCCCGAAAGCACCTGAACTTTCTTGTAAATATCGTCCCCCGAGAAAAGCATTTTCCCTAAAAATCCGCGCAGAAACGTGTCAGTTTCCTCGGTCGTGGAATACTGCCTTATCCAATCGACTATCGTCATATCACAGCCGTTGAAAAATTCGCTGTTGTCCTTGGGGAAATATGAACGCGAGGTAGTCGAACCCCACTTGAAACTGCCCGTGTCAGGCTGCTCCTCCTCCATAAGTATCTTGAAAAGCATGGTGATCGCCTGTTCGCTTTCGCCGACAAACGCGACCTTGTCCGTCCTGCCGAGCGTGAAAGATACATTATTCAGCAGCTTTTCGCCGTCAGCCGTTTTCGATATGCCCTCCGTGCGGAGTATCTCCTTGCCCGGTTCTCTGTCCATAGTAAAGCCGATGTAGGGGTACTTTCTGGAGGACGCAGGCAGCTCCTCCACGGTCAGCTTGTCGAGCAGCTTGCGCCGGGAAGTCGCCTGACGGGACTTTGACTTGTTCGCGGAAAATCTCGCGATAAATTCCTGCAATTCTTTTATTTTCTCCTCGGCTTTCTTGTTCTGCTGTTTTATCATACGCTGCATAAGCTGTGAGGATTCGTACCAGAATTCGTAATTTCCGACATACATTTTTATCTTGGTGTAGTCGATATCCACAATATGCGTGCAGACGTTATTCAGAAAATGCCTGTCGTGCGATACCACAAGCACCGTGCCGAAATACTCCGAAAGAAAATCCTCCAGCCAGCGTATCGCGTCTATATCGAGGTGGTTGGTCGGCTCGTCCAGAAGAATAATATCGGGATCGCCGAACAGAGCCTGCGCCAAAAGCACCTTGACTTTTTCCGAGCCTGAAAGGGCGTTCATCTGCGAATAGAGAATATCCTCCGAAAGACCGAGTCCTTGGATAAGTTTTGACGCTTCCGATTCGGCTTCCCAGCCGTTAAGTTCGGCAAATTCCCCCTCGAGCTGTGCCGCTCTGTCGCCGTCCTCCTCGGTAAAATCCTCTTTAGCGTAAAGTGCGTCCTTTTCCTTCATTATTTCATAAAGGCGGCTGTTGCCCATTATCACGGTATCGAGGACGCTGTACTCATCGAATGCGAAATGATCCTGACGCAGTACGGACATACGCGTTCCCTTGTCCACCGTAACTTCTCCCGTGGTCGGTTCAAGTTCTCCGCAGAGTATTTTTAAGAATGTGGACTTGCCTGCTCCGTTCGCTCCGATAATGCCGTAGCAGTTTCCGCCGGTGAATTTAAGATCGACGTCCTTGAAAAGCGGCTGTCCCGAAAAGGCTATGCTTACATTTGAAACGGTTATCATTTTATCTCTCCATTTTGATTATTGTTATTTTGATTTTGGTTATTTTGAATTTATGCTTTTTCCCTTTTAGATGTAAGAAATAAGACGTAAGAAGTAAGAATTTCTTTGGCGGCTGATTTCACGCTCCGCAGTTGTGGCGAAAACGAAGTCGGCAAATTAAAAAGGTTTTCGCACCAGCCTTTTCCTTAAAAAGGCTGCCCTCGCGCGGGCGCGCTTGTCGCCCTCTGCGATGTGCGTAGCGTTCAAGCCTTGGAAATCGGGCGGTTAGAATTTATTGTCACGCAAAAATCGCAATTACCATTTCTTACTTCTGTCCTCTTACCTCTTACTTCTAAATGCGGCAGCTAAGCACCTCTTAACGTTATTGTCAGGTATAATTTGCTGTTTTTCCCCCCCCCTTGGGGGAATAACACTTAATACTCAAAAACAAATATTTCGTATGCGCATAATAGTATACCACAAACTAACCGAAAAGTCCATACCCGACTAAGCGATATTCACAATTTGTTATCATTTGGCGATATACACTGCTTGAAAAATTCACAATATTGATGATATAATAAAATGGAATAGGTAGATTTTAATATTCCGCTCTTGATCGGGGGTATCTTTATGTCTTTGAAAAATCATTCTCGCTCTCGCTTTGTGCGCTGTACGGCTGCCGTGACGGCGTTATCCTTGCTTATGAGCGGTCTTGCCGGCTGTGCAAACAGTGCGCAGGACGATGAGATCGCGCCGCTTGTGCCTGATTACGGCGGCTGGGAGCCTTTTACATACAGATATGAGGGAAAGGACTCCGGCGACTCGGCGGCAAACGAACCCTATAAATACGGCTGGGTGCCTTTCGGCTACGATCATGAGGAAAACCCCTCAAATTACGGCTGGACGCCTTTCGCATATGAACTGGAGGATAATTCTGCCGATGATAATGCCGAAACCTCCGACAATTACGGCTGGACACCTTTTGCCGATGTGATAATTCCCGACTATTCCAATGATTCGGATTCTGATACTGATACAGATTCTGATTCCGATATTGATAATGATATAGATTCGGATTCGGATTCAAATTCTGATACCGATAAAGATACCGATTCGGATAATGATGATGATTCGCAAAAAGATAAAGATACCGATAAAGATAAAAATAAAGACAAAGATAAAGACAAAACGACTTCGCAGGCGCAGTCCGCAAAGCCGCCCGTTTCGGTAAAGCCGCAGACCACGACCACGGCAAGACCGACCACTACCACGACAACTACGACAACGACTACCACGACCACCACGACAAGGCGGACGACTACCACCACCACGACCACGGCGAAAAAGACGACGACCACGAAGAAGTCGGGCGGCGGCAAGTCGAAAGACAGCACTTTCTCGGCGCAGGCGCAGGGCGTTCTTGACGAGGTGAACAAGGAGCGCAAGGCGTCAGGGCTGAAACCGTTGGTGCTCAACGAGCAGTTGTGCAAGGCGGCGGATATACGCGCCAAGGAGATAGTCACGAAATTCGACCACGAAAGACCTGACGGCAGAAGCTGCGGAACGGTGCTTGACGATATTGGTTTTCAGTGGTGGTCAAGAGGAGAAAACATCGCTTACGGCAATTTGTTTTCCACGCCTGCCAAGGTAATGGAGGGTTGGATGAACTCTTCGGGACACCGCGCAAATATCCTCAATGAAAAGTTTGATTCTCTCGGCGTAGGCTATTATGAATCCGGCGGATATTACTATTGGGTACAGGTATTCGCGCAGGTAACGTGGGTGGATTGATTTTGCGATTTGAAATTTGTTTGTTTGATAGGTAGGCTGTTCTCCCCCCAATTGGGGAGAACGGCATTTTATTTATATCAGACGCAATATTTTCGGCAATAGGTGCGTAGCTGCCGCATTTAGAAGTAAGAGGTAAGAGGACAGAAGTAAGAAATGGTAATTGCGATTTTTGCGTGACAATAATTTTTAACCGCCCGATTTCCAAAACTTGACCGCTCCGCACACGGCAGAGGGCGACAAGCGCCGCCCGCGCGAGGGCAGCCTTTTTAAGGAAAAGGCTTGATCCAAAACCTTTTCTTGATTTCCCACTACTTATCAAACAAACTTCACTGCGCTAAATCCACACTGCCCAACTCTTACTTCTTACATCTTATTTCTTACATCTATTCCATACCCCTTGCAATCCGCGCCGATTTGTAGTATAATATAATTGCAAACTGTCGGACGGGGGAAAACTTATGCTCAAAGCGGTAATTTTTGATATGGACGGACTTATGATAGATACCGAAAGCCTGCTGCAAAAATTCTGGATAGAAGCCGCCGCACGCCTCGGCTATCAACTTACTCCGCAAATACAGCTCGGTCTGCGCTCACTCTCCTACCGCTATGCCGAACCTTATCTGAAACGCACGGTCGGCAAGGACTTCGACTACAAAAAAGTCAGAGCGCTGCGGCTGGAACTTATGAACGAGTATATCCGCCAAAACGGTATCGTCAAGAAAAAAGGTCTTGATACTCTGCTTGATTACATATCACGCTCCTCGCTTATCGCGGCAGTCTGCACCGCTACGGACGAACCGCGCACGAAAGCGTACCTCGAAAGCATTGGCGTGCTTGAAAAATTCGACTCGCTTATCTGCGGAAATATGGTCAGACGCGGCAAGCCTGCGCCCGATATTTACGACTTCGCCTGCGAAAAACTCGCTCTTTCTCAGCGCGAATGTCTTGCTCTGGAGGATTCCCCGAACGGGGTGATCTCCGCGGCGGCGGCTGAACTGAATGTCGTTATGATACCCGATCTCACACAGCCGTCGGCGGATATACTGCCGCTTACATGCGCCGTGTGCGAAAGTCTTGACGGGGTGATACCCGTTATTGAAAAAATGCTTTGGGAGTGATTCTTTGGAACTCGGTGAACTGAGAAATGAAATAGATTCGGTGGACAGGGAGATAGAAAAGCTTTTTCGCAAACGAATGGAACTTTGCTATGAAGTCGCAGAATATAAGATAAAAAACGATCTGCCCGTCTTTCAGAGCGGCAGGGAAAAGGAAATAATAAAGCGCGTGAGGGAGGATATGCCCGAAGAGCTCGGCGGAGCGGCGGAAGTCCTTTTTACGACGCTTATGGATATTTCAAAATGCAAGCAGTATCAGAAATTCTTTGCGGATAAAAGCCGTATCGAATCGCAGCCGCTCGATCTTTCGGGAGCGCACACCGTGGCTGTTCCCGGGACGAACGGTTCATACTCGCACATCGCCTGCGGACAGTTTATCCCACAGGCTCAGCCTGTCTTTTTTGAAGATTTTGAGGAGGTCTTTCAGGCGGTCGAAAACGGCAGCGCGGAATTTGGCGTTCTGCCGATAATGAATTCCACGGCAGGCTCGGTCGGTCAGACATACGAGCTGCTCAAAAAGTACGATCTCAAAATATGCGCCTCCACCAAGGTGAAAGTTTCCCACTGCCTTGCGGTCAAAAAGGGAACGCGCTTTGAGGATATACGCTCCGTCTATTCTCACGAGCAGGGACTTATGCAGTGCGCGGAATTTATCAAGAAGCACGGATTCAAGACGCACAAATACTCCAACACCGCGCTTGCCGCCTGTTTTGTCAAAAGCTCGGACGAGCCTTACGGCGCGATCTGTTCGGAGCAGTCCGCCAAGGAGCAGGGGCTTGAAATAGTAAGGCGTTCGATTGCCGACGCCAACGAGAATTACACGCGGTTCATTCTGGTATCGGCAAAGACGCTCAGATCGGAGAAAGCGAATGTGGTATCGGTATCGCTTGCGCTGCCGCATTCCAAGTCCGCGCTTTACAGGCTGCTGACCAAATTCTCCGTAGCAGGGCTTAATTTGTCGATGATAGAGAGCCGTCCCATTGCGAACACTGATTTTGACGTAGTGTTTTATCTGGATTTTCAGGGCAATCTCGATTCCCCCGACGTGGCGCGGCTGATGAGCGAGCTGAAGTCGGAGCTGTCCTATTTCAAGCTGTTGGGGAATTATGAGGAGATCTGAACGCGCGGTACGCATAGAGGTTAGCAGCAATAAGATTTGCTCCGCAGGCTGATTTCACGCTCCGCAGTTCGGTTGATAAGTAGAGGGGGAAAATTAAAAAGGTTTTGGATCAAGCCTTTTCCTTAAAAAGGCTTGCAGGGTCAAGGGACAGCGTCCCTTGTCGCCGTCCGCAGACGGCGAAAGCCCCTGCCGCTTGCGCTCCGCAAGGGGTGAATTTCAAAACAGTCCGGTGGACTGTTTTGGAAGAGGGGACGACCTGTAAGAGAGGGCGTCCCCTAAGTATGGGCGGCATTTGCTACAGCCGCCATTTATGGCGGCAGCTATATCCTAAAATGTTATTTCCCCACCACAAGGGGAAAGAACAGCAAATGTATATATGTTATTTTCCCCCCCAACGGGGAAAACAACAGTAAACTTGTACTTTTATCTCTTATATTTTACATCTAAAAAGGTCTGATAATAATATGAAAGGATACAAACTCTCCCTGATACGCCACGGCGTAACGCAGGGCAATCTTGACGGAAAATATATCGGCATTACCGATCTGCCGCTGTGCGAACAGGGTATAAAGGAACTTTACGACAAACGCGCAAAGTACGAATACCCCGGCGTGCAAAAAGTCTACGTTTCACCGCTCAGACGCTGCATACAGACGGCGGATATACTCTACCCCGGGGCGTATACCGCAAAACTTGGTCTGCTGGCGGAAATGGATCTCGGCGAATTTGAGGGTCAGACGGCGGAAAGTCTTTCGCAGCGTGCGGATTATATCGAATGGCTGAAAGGCGGCGCGGACAATGCTCCCCCGGGCGGCGAGTCCCCTGCGCAGGTGATGAGCAGGTGCTACGAGGCTCTGAATATCATTATTTCGGATATGATGTACGAGGGATTCACAAGCTGCGCGGTCGTTACACACGGCGGAATTATTATGAATATGCTCAGCGGATTCGGTCTGCCGAAACTCAGCCCTGCCGATCTCGGCTGCGATTTCGGAGAGGGGTTCGAGGTCAGCGTTTCCGCAGCAATGTGGCAGCGTTCGGAGGCTTTTGAAATTCTTGGCAGGCTGCCCGATTGGAAGTAAGAAATAAGAGGACAGAAGTAAGAAGTTCTCAATAAATAAAAATGTGTTAAAATACGCAGTTATATACGAAATTCTTACATCTTACTTCTAAAAGTACGCAGCTATATATGAAGCTCTTATTTCTTACATCTTATCTCCTATTTCTAAATGCTTATCTCTTATTTCTAAATGCTTACTTCTTACATCTGAAAGGGGTTATTTGCAAGCCGTGACAAATAAGGAAATAAAAACCGAGGCGCTGCGCCGTATGCGCGGAAAATGGGGCGACTGCATTTCTTTTATGCTCTTTTGCTTTGCGTTTGTCGGAATATTCATATCGCTTGAACTGCTTTTGAAAAATATCTTCGCACTTATTAACCCGAAACGCACGCTTGCTCTCCGCCCTTTCCTCTCCGACGGCTCTGCCCTTATCCTGCTGGCGGTCAGGCTGATACTGCTCTTTACTATTCTGCTGCCTGAACTGTTCGTTATACGCAGGACGTTTATAGACATCTCCCACGACCGCGATTTTATCCGCAGTCAGCGTTATATCCGCAGCAACGGCTATCTGCAGAAAAAAAGCATACTCTGCACGCTCGTTTTCTCTATGCTCAGATTTTTCGCGGCAGTGCCTGCAATGCTGGGCGCGTTCGGTATCCGGTATTTCGCCAACCGCACCAGCAGCCGCGAACTTACCTCCCTCGATCTTATCGGTTTTATGTTCTCGATCGGTTTTACTATCGTCAGTCTCGGTATGTTCTTTCGCTATTGTATCTCTATCGCGTTCGCTCCGTATATTATGACACTTAACCCCAAGGCAAACGTCTTTGACGCCTGCCACCTCTCCGTCAGGCTTATGGACGGCAGACACGGCAGATATATCAGCTTCCTTTTCTCATTCTTTAAATTTGTTCCGCTGCTTGTCCTCGGCTTTCCGGCTGTCGTTATTATCCCCTATTATATTACTTCAAAAATCGTTTTCGTTAAAGAACAAATGAATAATTATTGGCAGGATAAACTTCCTGCACTTATCCAACGCTGGGAAAAATACGCCCGATAGAATGTTTGATTTTATGGGATATATCTGCCCCCCGCTTTCTTCGGGGGAAACCCTTTTGAAAAAGGGTTATCCCCCGTAACCCCCTTCCTAAAACTTTTGATGATTTTTTTGCGAGA
>CANRDT010000030.1 GCA_947629455.1 uncultured Ruminococcus sp. | reverse complement strand
GAAAAATAAACCAAAAGTCAGCCTGAATAAGTAAAAAATATTAAAATACTTACATAAAACTTTAAAATTGATTTCCTTGATATATATAACATATATCAAAAATGATCTTTTCTTATTCCATTTACACGCAAATATACGCAAAAATCGCAGAAATGCACAACGCCTGTGCATTTTCAAGCCCTATACAGTATATCACAACCGACCGTGAAAAGTCAAGTGGATATTCCGTTACAACACGGTATTCAATTTTATAAGAATGTTTTTGGTTTATAATTATATTCCGCTCAGCCCTGCAAGATTTTTGTTATATTCTCCGCCTGCGGCGGAGAATATAACATTGAATTATTTTTCCTCCGCCGCAAGCGGAGGAAAAATAATAACACAAAAGTCTGCATTACCAAGTAAAATAAATTAAAATGCTTACATAAAATTTAAAAATTGATTTCCGTGAATATAACATCAAACAAAAAAGAGCATCGCTTTTGATTGCGACACTCTCCACGGAATTCAATTATTACAAAATTGATCTCCCAAAAACATGAGTTTTAGAAACAAGCAAAAAGTCTGCAAAGCGGAATAATATTTTAAAATATGCGCCGCAGGCGCTCCTTGTCTTACCTCTTACCTCTTAAAAGCGTAGCGTTCTGACTTCTTCGGAAATCAAAAATTGATTTCCGCGGACACTCTATGTTGCTGCAAATATGCAGCTCACTTTGTCAGCTTTTGCAATTGCTCTTCTTCAACATAAATGGATATTTCACCGCATTCGGGACATACGGCTGCTTTTGGCACGACAGCCTTTGTACTGAGCCCTTTCTTGCGGATAACGTTTCCTCCCGAACCCGTAAAAACAAAATCTTCTTCCATTTCAGAACCGCATCTTATGCATTTTCTCATACCCGACAAGTCCTTTCACTCTTGATCTAACGGAAACAATATCCGACAAAAACATTATATCACAAAGAGATCAAAAGTCAAATAATAATTGCCGCAGCCCACGGAATTCAATTTTGTAAGAGTGTTTATGATCTTATAATTATATTGCGCACAGCTTTTAAATTTTTTTGCTATATTCTCTTTTGCAAAGCAAAGAAAATAACATAATATGCCAAAAACTTTCTCCGCCCCATTTATAAAGTCGGAACGATATGCACCTTGGACGGGCGGAAATGCCCCGTCCGGGAGGACCTCCGCCGCAAAAGGAAGAAAATAACCCAAAAATCTGCCAACTCAGTGAAATTCAGTATCAAAAAAATAAAAATACTTACTTGGAATTTAATAATTGATCTCCTTATTTCTCCGCGGTCTTTTACTCTATGCTGAGAAATTCCTGCGGGATATAGCTCAGACACTGCTCGATAGACTGACGGGTCAGACCGTCGCGGTACATATAATGCTTTTGCAGCAGCTCATCGGTATAATCCTTATAGGGATACAGCTTGCAGTTATACCAGTAAGAATTATAGCTGTCCGCCTCAAAGTGGGAAATAACAGGTATCGCCTTTACATTCTCAAAAGATACTTCCCCCGTGGAATTGTCCTTGACCACATCAAGAGAGCCGATTATTCCCGGTATCGACTTGACGTCATACATCGTATGCAGAAAATTTCCCAGTCCGTAATAAACGAAAGCCTGTCCGCCGTCAGGTTTATCAAGATATTCGCAGGTCGAAATACAATGCGACTGAGTACCGATTATAAGATCAGCGCCCCACTCCACAAACATAGGTGTCAGGGAGATCTGCTGAGAATTAAGTTCGTTCAGCACCTCCGTTCCGTAATGGCAGGAAACCACTACGACGTCGGCAAGCTCGTCCGCCTCCCTGATCTGTCTTTCTATCGTGTCAAGCTCGGAAAGATAGATTATTCTTGCTCCGTCTGCGGAAAGTCCGTTGGTATGCTCCGTATATCCCAGAAATGCGAATGTTATGCCGTTGACTTCCATAGTGCGTATATTGTCGGCGTCCTCCTGCGAACGGTACGCGCCGTAATGCAGAACGCCTTTTTTATCCCAGAAATCGAGAGATGATATAAGTCCGTCCTCATATTTATCGAGAACGTGATTATTGGACATCGAGATAACGTTGAATCCGAGAGCCGTCACCGCGTCTGCGACCTCGGGCGGCGAACAGAACTGCGGATAAGAGGACGGCTCATAAGCGTCAGTGACGAGCGTTTCCTGATTAAGCACCGCAATATCCGCGCCCTCTATGTATTTTTTCACATTGGCGTAGCAGTCGGTAAAATCGTAGTAATCTCCGCCGCCCTTTTCAAGAGCCTCAACGTAAATATTATCGTGAATAAGATTATCCCCTGCGCACACAAAGCTTACGGCAGAAGTCGGCGGAAGATCGTCTTTGCTGTCCTGCGTTTCGCTTTCCGGCTGCTGAGAGCTGTTTTCCGATACGTCTGTGTCAGGGGCGCTGCCGTCCGTTACAGTCGGTGCGGACTCGCTTTGGGAAATATCGGCTGCGTTCCCGTTTGAGCCGAGCCGTTCGGGAGCTTCCTTTGCGCAGGAAGATACCGTTGCTGCGGCTGTCAGCGCGGCAAGAACGGCAAGCAGTTTTTTGTGCCGGAATTTTTTCATTTGTCTGTCCTCCATAGCGTAAATATGCACTGCGGCGTGCATTTAATAGATATAAAAGATATTATAGCAGATTTTTTGCGATATTGCAAGCTTTTTTGAAATTTACGGAGGAAAAATAATTCAGTATCTTTTCCGCCTGCGGCGGAAAAGATAACAAAAATTTTACTGAAATAATCGGAATATAACTATAAGACTAAAATCGCTCACATAAAATTGATTTCCGTGAGCGGATATATCATCATCTAAAGATCGGGAGGATAAAAGCCGACGGGGCGGAATCTGTCATAAGAATCCCACATCCATTTTACGTCCTGACGTTTCCCGGGTTTGCGGTCGTTTTCGAGGAAAAAGCGCAGTATGCGGATAAAGTCCTCCTCTCTCAGGCAGACCATATAAGTTGGATATTCCCCCTCAAAAAAGCGGACGGAACGTCTGACCCTGCAGCCGTTGCGGTAGCTCTGGTAGCTGCCTTTGCGCGAGGTATTGGCGTCATAGCCGATCGTGCAGCAGTTTTTTCCGAACGCGAACCACAAAAAGCAGCCGCTGCGGTGAGTGACCTTTAAGTATTTCATTTGTTCGGCGCGGAAATCATCGGTTATGCGCAGGACTATCCTCCAAATGATCTCGCTGTCAAATTCGTTTTCGTATATCTCGGTCGAAACGGTGTCGTCGCGTGAAAGCCGCGTAATTATGACAGGTTTCGGCGGCAGCGAACTTACCGGAGAAAATCCGCTCGTATCTATATGCAGCTCGATCGAACCGTCCTCGGGGATACGGAAAGTGTAGACATACAGCAGGGGATAAGTGCGGTCGATAAAATCGCTGTCGCCGTCTGTAGAAAAAACGGGGAATCTGAGCACTGCGGCGCGTTTACATTCTATCGCGGTATTCGCCGCCATATCCCAGCAGAAAAGCTCCGAACTGCCGCCGTATATGGTCTTTTTGTCAAATCCGTGTGCCGTAAGGCTCTGTATCAGGTTTGCAGTCACGCCGATGAACCAACTGCCGTTTTTCAGATCGCCGCACGCAGCGAGTCGGTCAAGTATCGCCGCGACGGTATTCTCTTCGGATCTTTCTCTGCGCCAGATCATTTTTCAACACTCCGTTATTTATGTTATGCGGCGGTATGGCTGCGCCGCAATTTCGCACAAGCAAAAACTTGCCGCCCCGAAAATCCGCCGCGCCGTATCGCAGATATTTCAGCTCGTCGTCTTTTTCTTACGGGTATGGTTGGCAGGCATAATGTAGCCGTAATTTTCCCCGGGCAGCAGCTCCGTGACTGTCTTGATACAGGAAGAAATGATGTACTGACAGTCTTTCTGGACAGAATGGGGGAGCGTTTCGTAGCTGTGCCGTATCGCCGCTGCGGAAGATTCCTTTATCGGCAGCCACAGCTCGTATTTCAGACTGTACAGAGCCTGTTTTAAATATCGGTGGAGGGTCTGCTCGTAAGCGATGTGTTGTTTCATAGTGCCGTTATAGACTCTGGTGTGAGGATAGGTAAAAGTATCCGCGATATAGTGTATGAGCGTACCCAGACGAAAATAATCCGCGGAATTATTGACTCCCGTTCTTTCAAGCCTTTCGGTAAGCCGCGTTATATGTTTTTCGATATTCTTTTCGTTATGACCGCAGACATTTCTGTGACTTTTGCAGCCGCGCAGATATGTGAAAAGGTTGTAGTCGGGTTCAACGCAGCCGAGTATGAATGCTTTCCTGTGTTTTAAAAGCATAGGATTATTTGTATAATCGGCAATTGCAGCGCCGAGCGCGCGGTGGTCTTTTTTCTTCATCGTTACCTCCGGAATTTTGCTCCGCCGATCTTAAAGAGCAGAGCATTTTTCTGGGAATACTGTATCTTGGTGATTTTCAATTAAACTTTCACTATATATTATACACTTTTTATGCGATTTTGTCAACCACGGCAAAAAGTTTAACATTGAATTCAATTTTTGAAATATAGATCACTATTGAGGTCGTTTTTCTCCGCAGTATGATTTCACGCTCCGCACTTATGACGAAAACAAAGTTTGAATATTAAAAAGGTTTTGGGTCAAGCCTTTTCCTCAAAAAGGCTTGCAGGGTCAAGGGACAGCGTCCCTTGTCGCCGTCCGCAGACGGCGAAAGCTCCTGCCGCCTGCGTCCGCAAGGGGTGAATTTCAAAACAGTCCGGTGGACTGTTTTGAAAGAGGGGACGACCTGCAAGAAGGGCGTCCCCTAAGTCAAGATGGTATTTCTTTCTCTCTGCCGCTTGCGGCAGAGGGCAAAGACCTTGGAAATCGGGCGGTTAAAATATTCTGCGGTGATTACTTTAATAATCTGTGGGAAAGAAATTTCCGGTTTTTATTTTACGAAGTAAAATAAAAATTGCCGACAGAATATTGTCGGCAAAGGAAATTTTCTTTCGGCTCAAACGCACAGCGTTTGAGGTGGCGCACCTATTGCCGAAAATATTGCGGCGGATATACATTAAATGCTATTCCCCCACGGAGATAACAGCTTTTATGAATCGGAAAATTTAACCATACCCAAAACAAATAAACGCAAAATTCCGACAGACAGCTTTATCCGCCGCCTGTCGGAATATCCCGCAGATCGTTATAACAAGCCCCTATATCAAAGCTCGATTATTACCTTTCCGCCGCCGTATGTCGGTGTTATATCGACGCTCTTTCCGAAAGATACCGCCTCTATCCTGAAACTTGCCGTAGTCTCCGTGTAGGTGCATTCGATATTGTTCCCATGCCTTACGGCTGTCAGCTCGAATACCTTCTCAGCCTCGGTATTGTAGATCGGGCATACCGCCGATTTTCCGTCCTCCAGCTCGTAGATCTTGAATACCGTGCCGTCGAGATAATCGTACTCAACATCTCTCTCGAATTTTCCGTAGGGGATAATGCTGTTCGGCTTGGCAAGGGCAGGTATCTCGAAATAGCTGCACTTGTGCGTATACCACTTGCCGCCCTCAAAGACCTTTCCGGTTATGATGTCCGTCCATTTTCCCTCCGGCAGATAGTACTGCGCGATACCCTCTTCATTGAGTATCGGCGCTACCAGAATGTTGTCGCCGAACATATACTGTCTGTCAAGCGTCAGGCAGGCAGGGTCGTCCGCAAAGTCTATCACCATAGCCCTCATTACAGGAACTCCGACCGTGTGTGTCTTTATCGCCTGCGCGAAGATGTAGGGCATAAGCTGTCCTTTAAGCTTGGTGAAGAACCTCAGCACATCGCAGGATTCCTCGTCAAACAGCCACGGCACTCTGTAAGACTGATTGCCGTGCAGTCTGCTGTGGGAGGAGAACATACCGAACGCCGCCCACCTCTTGTAGATGTCGGGAGTAGCGGTTGCCTCAAATCCTGCCATATCGTGGGAGGTGAATCCGAATCCCGAAATGCACAGCGACAGACAGCCCCTTACGACTTCCGCCATGGAATTGTAATTTGCCGAGCAGTCGCCGCCCCAGTGTACGGGGAACTGCTGACCGCCTGCCGTTGCGGAACGCGCAAACAAACAAGCCTTGTTTTCGCCGTAGTACTCTTTCAGAACGTTGAATACGCACTGATTGTACAGATATGCAAAATAGTTGTGCATCTTCACGGGGTCGGAACCGTCGAAGTAAACTATATCTCTTGTCGGTATCCTCTCGCCGAAGTCTGTCTTGAAGGTGTCAACGCCCATTTCGCAGAGCTTTCTGAGATATGAAGCGTACCATTTGCAGGCGTCGGGATTGGTGAAGTCCACGATAGCCATACCCGGCTGCCACTCGTCGCACTGGAATACCGAACCGTCTGTCCTCTTTACAAAGTAGCCGTTTTTCATACCCTCGTCAAACAGTCTGGAGCGCTGTCCTATGTAGGGATTGATCCACACGCAGGTCTTGAGCCCTTTCTTTTCGTGCAGACGTTTGAGCATAGCCTCGGGGTCGGGGAACTGCTCCTTGTCCCACTCAAAGTTGCACCACTCAAAGCCCTTCATCCAGAAACAGTCGAAGTGGAACACCTGCAGCGGTATATCCCTCTGCGCCATACCGTCAATGAAAGAATTGACCGTATCTTCGTCATAGCTTGTTGTGAAAGAGGACGTGAGCCACAGACCGAATGAGAATGCAGGCGGCAGCGCAGGCTTGCCGGTAAGATCGGTGTAGCCTTTGAGAACCTCGGTAAGGTCTTCTCCGCCGAAAATAAAGTATTCAAGATTTTCGCCGGGAACGGTTATGGAAACCTTTGATACCGTGTCGGACGCAACTTCATAGGAAACCTTGTCGGTGCTGTTTACGAATACTCCGTAGCCTCTTGACGAAACGTAGAACGGCACGGATTTATACGACTGATCGGAGCAGGTGCCGCCGTCGGCGTTCCATATCTCGACGTTAGAGCCGTTTTTGGTGAATGTGGTGAATTTCTCGCCGAAACCGTAAAAATACTCGCCCACGCTCGTATCGAACTGCTCTCTGATATAAGTCCTGTGCGGATCGGCAGGGTAGCTCCAGAAAGTATCGTCCGCCTGCAACTGTAACCTTGCCTGCTGTCTGAAAGCGTTCTCGAAGATAACGCCCGTCGATCTCCACGCGCCGCCCGTCAGCTTTTTATCCTTATAATAGTACTGAACGCTCCACGTTTCCTTTGAAACGACCAGCTTTGTGTTTCCAGAGATAAGCACCGCCTCTTTGTCGGTGATCGTCACTTCGGGCTTATAGCCGCCGTCCTCGTTGAGTGGGAAATGCGGACCGTTGTCAACATAGCCCTTGTGGTGGGTTATGCTCACCTTGATACAGTTTTCCCGTGTGGAAGTGTAGGCGATCTCAAGATTCGCACTGCCGAGCATCATCGAGCGGTTGTAGACTACAAAGGGTGTGGCAAGCACGAGAATACCGTTTTCGATCTCGGTGATCTCGAATGCCTGATTTGCATAGTTTACCTCATAGCCTCTCTGATTGAGCCAGAATCCGTCTGCAAATTTCATAATGTGATACCTCCGTTAATATGATTTTGACGCCTGATATAAAAATATTAATTCCGCACCGACGTTCATAGTACGGTTTACCGTTTTATCCGTTATGAATATTTTATAGCATTTTCACAGAAAAATCAATAGTAATATTCTATTCTTTTTGACTATTTTAAGATTTTTGCCGATACAAAAGTAAACTTTCTATGAACTCCGAAAACGTATATATAAAAATATTAAATCACACCGTGTATATTATTGCTGCGAGGCGATCAACTCGTTGAGCTCGTCGAGAGCCGCCTGCATACGTTGTGAAGTGACCTGCGGATCGTCGATAAAGCTGATTATCGACCTGAGCGGAGTTTCATCGCCTATTCCCACCAGCATTTCGTCGTCCTCTCCGTCGCGGTGAGGATCGGCAGCCTCTTCCACCGATCTTGAATGTTTCAGCACGCCGCCGAGTATCTTCATACTGTCGGGGCAGGCTTTTATGTCGCCGAATGTGCTGTTGAGGGTGAATTTAACGGGAAGTCTTGCTGCGGAATTTACATATACCGAATCCCTGAGCCGTATATCCGCCGACGATGCGCCGATAAGTATCTCAAACTCGCCGTATTCCACGAACCAGTCGGAAATGGCAGGCTCGTAATAGGCAAACGCCCTGCGGTCAAGGCGGAAGACTACTTTCTTTGATTCGCCCGGTTTAAGCTCGACCTTTTCAAAGCCTTTAAGCTCCTTGACGGGTCTTATAACGGAAGATTCCTTGTCGGAAACATACAGCTGCACGACTTCTTTTCCTGCGCGTTTTCCGGTATTGGTAACGGTGACTTCCGCCGTAAGTATCCTGTCGTCGTCTATTTCCGAATGTGAGAGCCTGAGATCGGAATATTCAAATGTCGTATAGCTCAGACCGTATCCGAACGGGAAGAGCGGTTCAAGCTGCTTACGGTCGTAGTATCTGTAGCCGACAAAGAGATCTTCTGCGTAATTCACCCTGTCGCCCTCGCCGGGGAAGTTGAGATAAGACGGGTTGTCCGAAAGTTTTTTGGGGAACGTTTCGGCAAGCTTTCCGCTCGGGTTGACTTTCCCGAAAAGAATATCGCATACCGCTCCGCCTGCCGCCTGACCTGCAAGATAACATTCAAGTATACCCTTTACCTGAGCGACAAACGGCAGCTCGATCGGTGCGCCGTTGTGGAGAACTACCACCGTATTCGGATTTACCTTGCAGACCTCTTCGATAAGTTTAAGCTGACAGCTCGGTATTTTCATAGATCTGCGGTCAAATCCCTCAAATTCAAACGAATCGGGAAGTCCTGCGAAGATCACCGCCTTGTCTGCGGCAGCTGCGGCTTGAAGAGCCTCGGAAAGCAGTTTTTCGTCCGTTTCGTCCTTGTCAAGAGGGAATCCGGGAGCGTATGAAACATCGGCGTATTCCTTTGCTGCGTCGAGAGCGGAGGTGACTTTGAAAGAATTGATGTGTGAGCTTCCGCCGCCCTGATACCTCGGCTGTTCGGCGAATTTTCCTATAAACGCTATCTTCTCCCCGCCGTCAAGAGGAAGAATATCCTCGTCGTTTTTCAGAAGTACCATACATTCCCCTGCAAGACGTCTTGCCAGAACGTGATCTTTTTCCTTATCCCAGACTGTATCGGGCGCGGCGTTTGCAGCTGCCTTTTCCACAAGCTCGAGCACGCGCCTTACGCATTTGTCAAGGTCTTTTTCGGACAGCTCTCCTGCCCTGACCGCCTCGACGATCTTTTTGTCGTTTTTGCCCCAGCTTGACGGCATTTCGAGATCGAGTCCGGCTTTTACGCCCTCAACTCGGTCGTTGACCGCTCCCCAGTCGCTCATTACCAGACCGCCGAATCCCCATTCGCCGCGGAGAATATCGGTGAGCAGCATTTTGTTTTCGGAGGAGTAAACGCCGTTTATGCGGTTGTATGAACACATTACCGTCCACGGCTTGCTGTCCTTTACGGCTGTTTCAAACGGGACGAGATAGATCTCGCGCAGGGCGCGTTCGCTGACTTCGGCGGAAACGGACATTCTGCGGTGTTCCTGATTGTTGCAGGCGAAGTGTTTTAAAGACGTTCCCACGCCGCGGCTCTGTACTCCCTTGATATGAGCGGCGGCAAGCTGTCCGGCAAGATACGGATCTTCTGAAAAATATTCAAAATTACGTCCGCAGAGAGGGGAGCGTTTGATGTTGCAGCCGGGTCCCAGCACTACCGAAACGTTTTCGTGCCTGCACTGATCTCCCATAGCCTTTCCGATAGATTCGAGCAGTGTTCGGTCGAAGGAACAGGCGGTCGCGCATGCGGTCGGAAAGCACACCGCCTCGATCGCCTCGTTGGGGTCGTGCGCGATATCCTTGTTCTTGCGCAGTCCGTGAGGACCGTCGGAGACCATTATGCCCGGTATATCCAGTCTTTCCACCGCCTTGGTATGCCAGAAATCCGCGCCCGAGCACAGCGACGCTTTTTCTTCAAGGGTAAGTTCCTGCATTATTCTGTCAATATTCATTTTAGATTCTCCTTTTCGGCAGCCGTCCGGCGCACCGATATATTTTATTCATTATATCACATTATACTAAAAAAAGCTATATATTTTTTGATTTTTAATTATAATTTCACAAACGCGTCGTCGCGGACTGCGTATCGCTTGCAAGCGCGCTCACAACGGCTGCACTGCGCTACCAACCCGTTTTGGTTGTACAGATCATTAATGCTTTTTACTGCGCAAAAGTCACAATGACTATTTCTTACATCTTACCTCTAATTTCTTACTTCTAAATGCTTACCTCTGTCCTCTTACTTCTTACTTCTAAAAGGGTAATAATGATTTCTCTAAAATCATCTTTACGGATATTGCAAAAACCGTGCAGATGTGTTACAATATATTCGGAAACGGTTTTTATCATATTTACGAGAATTTACGCAAATTTATGAATTTATGAGAGGAGTACTGCATATGGCTGACATAAGAGCGCTTAAAGAAAAATTCACCGAGCTGTACAGGGAGCATATCACTCGCCCCGGTTCGGAACGTCTGCTTGAATGGCTGCTTTCGGAAAACAGCGATTTCTTCGCTGCGCCTGCCTCGACAAGGTATCACGGAGCATACGAGGGAGGACTCTGCGAACATTCCATAAACGTATACGAATGTCTTAAAGATTACTGTGAAAGGGAGCGCGTCAGGGAGACCTACGGACTGGATTTTTCCGATGAAAGTATTGCGATAGTTTCTCTGCTGCACGACATCTGCAAGGTGAATCTCTATCGGGTAAGCTACCGCAACGCCAAGAACGAGGACGGCGTATGGGAGAAAGTTCCGTATTTTGAGTATCACGACACGCTGCCATACGGACACGGTGAAAAGTCGGTATACATAATCAGCGGATTTATGCGCCTGAGCAGGGAGGAGGCTTTCGCGATACGCTGGCATATGGGATTTTCAGGTGAGGAAAACAAGAACACGATCGGCAGTGCGCTGGAGATGTTCCCGCTTGCGCTTGCGGTAAATATCGCCGATATGGAGGCGACTTTTCTCATTGAGGGTGGAAAGGCGTAAAGAAGTAAGAGGTTAGAAGTAAGAAGTAAGAGTAGCTCCGCAGGTTGATTTCACGATACGCAGTTTGGTTGATAAGTAGTGGGCAAATTAAAAAGGTTTTCGGTCAAGCCTTTTCCTTAAAAAGGCTTGCAGGGTCAAGGGACAGCGTCCCTTGTCGCCGTCCGCAGACGGCGAAATACCCCATACGGAGGCGCTCTGAAAAGGGTGAATTACCAAACAGTCCGGTGGACTGTTTGGTAAGAGGGAAAGCGCTTGCAAGAGAGCGCTTTCCCTGCTATGAAAGGTATTTGCTACAGCTGCCATTTATGGCAGCAGCTACGCACCTATTGCCGAAAATGCGGTTGGAAAACAGCTTAAAAAATCAGTACTGCATATACCGAAAATGCGGCAGAGAGCATATCCCGAAACAGACTATTTTCCCAAATGGGGAAAAACAGCCTTTAACCAGATCTTATCCTTCGCTTACTCCAAAACTGCCGACCCTGCGCATTTCCTATAAAAAAAACAGTACTAAGATCTGAAAGGACGGTATAATATAAATGAACGACAACACAAAGATTAGCGCGGTGTTTCCGCCATTCAGCGGAAATATCACTGCCGACGCGGTAAATATGCTTATGCTCAATTCAAAGAAAAAGACGGCTCTCCATGTAAAAGAAGTCGCCGATACCTGCGCGTCGATCGGGTATATCTATTACATTGACGAAGAAAAATGCCGGATCGCCGGTATACTCCACGACATTGCGATGATCTGTACCGATGAGGATATGCTGACACTTGCGAAAGAGTACGGTATCAAGATGTGCGCCGAGGAGGAGAAGTTTGCGGTGCTGCTTCACCAGAAAATTTCTGCGCTTATTGCAAGGGAGCATTTCAAGGTCGCGGACAGGGAGATACTGTCTGCCATAGAATGTCATACGACGCTTAAAGCCGAGCCGTCAAAGCTCGATATGGCTTTGTTTATTGCCGACAAGCTGTCCGCTGATACGGGCGGTCTGCCGCCGTATTTTGATACTGTTTATGCGGCATTGCAGGATTCTCTTGAAGCTGCTTGTCTTGCGTATATCGAATATAAGCTAGGCAGCGGAAAAATGCTCTGCGTTCACCCTTTGCTGTCGGAGGCTTATGAGTATCTGAAACATTGAGCGTCGAATACGGTATATGGGGCTATTATTCCCCCAATGGGGGTAATAGCCTGTTTTTGTGTTATTTCCTCCGCAGGCGGAGGAAAAATAACCCAAAAGTCTGTCTGAAACGGTACTTAATATATCCGCCCCGTCGTGAGCGGATATTTTTGTCAAATGTTAAAAACAATTCAATAAAATAGTGTTGCATTTTAAATATACCGGTGCTATAATAGTATATACAACTAAAATAGTTAGCTAACAAACAAAAATGGAAAGCTTTTGCTTTCCGCTCCGTAAACTGCGGAGATAAGAGGAGGTTATGTTTATGCTGAAAACGCTTTTGGCGCAGGTAAAACAGTATAAGAAAGTCTCGGTACTGACGCCGATCTTTACCGCGCTGGAAGTTTTTATGGAAGTGCTGCTGCCTTTTATCACGGCGTCTATCATCGACAAGGGTATCGAAAAAGGCGATATTCACGCGATCTATCTTTACGGCGGAATAATGCTCGGTATCGCTTTTCTCAGTCTGTGTTTCGGTATCCTTGCCGGAAAATATGCCGCGGCAGCCTCCGCAGGATTTGCCTGTAATCTGAGAGAGGGTATGTACGAGAACATTCAGCGGTTCTCATTCTCAAATATCGACAAATTCAGTACCGCAGGACTGGTCACCCGTATGACTACAGACGTTACGAATATCCAGAACGCCTATCAGATGCTGCTGCGTATCGCGGTAAGAGCGCCGCTGATGATGACTTGCAGCCTGATAATGTGCCTTGCAACGAACGTAAAGCTGAGTATGATATTTCTGGTGGCGATAGTTTTTCTGGGGATCGTGCTGTTCTCCATTATCGGAATGGTGACGAAGATATTCGATAGGGTTTTTCGCAAGTACGACGATCTTAACGCAAGTGTTCAGGAAAACGTTTCTGCGATAAGAGTTGTAAAAGCGTTCGTGCGCGAAGATCACGAGAACGAAAAATTCCGCTCGGCAGCCGAGAATCTCTACAAGCTGTTCGTCAAGGCGGAAAGCATACTCGCATTCAACAACCCCACAATGATGCTCGTCATCTACAGCTGTATGATCGGACTGTCATGGTTCGGCGCACACGTCGTAGTCGCAGGAGAACTCCAGACAGGTCAGCTCGTTTCAATGTTTACATACGTTATGAGCGTTCTTATGTCGCTTATGATGCTGTCTATGATCTTTGTAATGCTGACTATGAGCCTTGCAAGCGGCAGACGTATTGCAGAGGTACTCAACGAGCAGCCGGATATTACCGACCCAGATTCTCCCGTTACCGAAATTCCCGACGGCTCGGTGGATTTTGACAATGTGAGCTTCAGCTACAAGACGGGCAGCGGTGATGAAACGCTGCACAACATAGATATGCATATCCGCTCGGGAGAAACGATAGGCATAATCGGCGGCACGGGCTGCGGAAAATCGAGCCTTGTAAGCCTTATCAGCCGTCTGTACGACGTTACCTCGGGCTGCGTCAGGGTAGGCGGACGGGACGTGAGAGAGTACGATCTTGAAAGCCTGAGAAACACGGTAGCGGTGGTCTTGCAGAAAAACGTGCTTTTCTCGGGTACTATACTTGAAAACCTCCGCTGGGGAAATGAGAACGCGACGGAGGAGGAATGTATCGAGGCTTGCCGCAACGCCTGCGCGGACGAATTTATCCAGCAAATGCCCGATAAATATAATACCCGTATCGAACAGGGCGGCAGCAACGTTTCGGGCGGTCAGAAACAGCGTCTGTGTATCGCAAGGGCGCTGCTCAAAAAGCCGAAGATACTCATACTTGACGACTCGACGAGCGCGGTGGATACGGCGACTGACGCCAATATCCGCGACGCTTTCGCAAACCGCATACCCGATACCACCAAGTTCATTATCGCGCAGAGGATCTCGAGCGTGCAGCACGCCGACCGCATACTCGTTCTGGAGAACGGCAGGATAAGCGGATTCGATACCCACGACAGACTGCTCGAAACGAACGAGATATACAGAGAGATATACGATACTCAGGTAAAGGGCGGCGGCGACTTTGACGAGGCCGCGCCGGTCGGAAAGGAGGCACATAAATGAATCCCCCTATCAGAGAAAAGCCCAAGATGAATATGGGACTGCTCAAACGAGTAATAGGATATATGTTCAAAAACTACAGGGTGCATTTCTGCATAGTCGTTGTGTGCATTTTTGTGACCGCTTTCGCTACGCTTAACGGTACGCTCTTTATGCAGTCGCTCATAGACGATTACATAAAGCCGATGATAACACAGCACAGCACCGACTACGCTCCCCTCGGCAGGGCGCTGCTGAAAGTTGCGGGATTTTACATTCTCGGCATACTCGGCTCTTACGCTCACCAGAGAATTATGGTAAACGTCTGTCAGGGTACTATGAGGAATCTGAGGATAGACCTCTTTACGCATATGGAATCGCTGCCGATCAAGTACTTCGATACTCACGCGCACGGCGATATAATGTCGATATATACGAACGACGTCGATACGCTCAGGCAGCTCATCAGCCAGAGCATACCGCAGATGATAAACTCGAGCGTTACGGTAGTCATCACTTTTATAAGTATGGTGGTACTCGATATACCGCTTACCGTCATTACACTGCTTATGATCGGGCTTATGCTTTTTGTGACGAAAAAGATCGGCGGAAAGTCGGCTATGTACTTCGCGGCGCAGCAGAAAGATCTCGGTACGGTGAACGGCTTTATTGAAGAAATGATGGAGGGTCAGAAGGTCGTAAAGGTCTTTTGTCACGAGGAGAAAGCGATCGAGGACTTTAAGAAGATCAACGAACAGCTCCGCCACTCAGCCGACAACGCGAACAAGTTTGCGAATATTATGATGCCGATAAACGGCAATCTCGGAAACATAAGCTATGTTCTCTGTACGGCGATCGGTGCGGCTCTTGCGCTCAACGGTATAACGGGAATTACGCTCGGAACGCTGGTATCTTTCCTGACGCTCAACAAGAATTTCACTATGCCGGTAGTGCAGATAAGCCAGCAGATGAACGCGATAGTTATGGCAATGGCAGGCGCGGGACGTGTTTTCAGCCTGCTCGATGAAACTCCCGAGGTGGACAACGGCTATGTGGAGCTGGTAAACGCAAAGGAGACCGACGGCGGAGAGCTTGCGGAAACGGAAGAAAGAACTGGACTGTGGGCGTGGAAACACCCTCATTCCGCGGACGGCAGCGTGACGTATACCAGATTGCAGGGCGACGTTGTTTTTGACGATGTGGATTTCGGCTACAACGAGGACAAGATGATACTCCACAACATAAAGCTGTACGCCACTCCCGGTCAGAAGATAGCCTTTGTCGGCTCGACAGGCGCAGGAAAGACCACTATCACGAATCTGATAAACCGTTTCTACGACATTCAGGACGGAAAGATCAGATATGACGGAATAAACGTCAACAAGATAAAGAAAGCCGATCTGCGCCGCTCTCTCGGAATAGTTTTGCAGGATACCCATTTGTTTACGGGAACGGTAATGGATAATATACGTTACGGCAGACTTGACGCCTGCGACGCGGAGTGTATCGCGGCGGCAAAGCTTGCAAACGCGGACGGATTTATACGCAGGCTGCCCGACGGCTACAACACCATGCTGACGGGCGACGGAGCGAATCTCAGTCAGGGACAGCGGCAGCTGCTTGCGATCGCGCGTGCGGCGGTCGCCGATCCGCCTGTACTTATCCTTGACGAGGCGACTTCCTCGATAGATACCAGAACGGAAACGCTGGTACAAAGGGGTATGGACGGTCTTATGTACGGCAGGACGACTTTCGTTATCGCGCACAGGCTCTCAACGGTGCGCAATTCCGACTGCATTATAGTACTCGAGCATGGACGGATAATCGAGCGCGGAACGCACGATCAGCTTATCGACGCAAAGGGCAGATACTATCAGCTCTACACGGGAAATTCTATAAGCGAATAACGGCATTGTGCGGCGTTTATTTAAATCCGCGCAGAGCGGTTTGAAAAATACGGATAAATTTATTTTATGAAGGCTGTTCTTCTCCCCAAGCGGGGGGAGGAACAGTTTTTTGTGAGTATTTTTTCGCCCAAGTAATAAAGCCGGAAGGATATGCATCATGGACGGGCGGAATTGCCCCGTCCGGGAAGAGAAGTACTTATTAATTAAATCTTAAAAAAGTCAAAAGGTACTTGACAACACGCGATATGGGTGATATACTGTATTTAACCGGGAATAATACCATATAAAAATCAACAGATACACGGAATTCAATTTTATAGGAGTGTTTTTATTCTTATAATTATATTTTGCTCAGTCAGGCGAGATTTTTGTTATATTCTCCGCCAGCGGCGGAGAATATAACATTAAATTATTTTTCCTCCGCCGTTGGCGGAGGAAAAATAACCCAAAAGTCAGCCTGAATAAGTAAGAAATATTAGAATACTTACATGAAAGTTTAAAATTGATTACCTTGCAACGGACAGGAGAGATATTTATGAGCGATGAAAGGATCCCACTCAGGAGCGAACAGAAAAAGGAATTTACCTGGGCATTAGAGGATATATATCCCACCGATGAGGCTTGGAAAAAGGACTTTGAGAAATTCTGCGCGATGCCGCAAAAGATACTTGCCTACAAGGGCAGGCTTGCCGAAAGCGGCAAAGTCCTGCTGGAATTTTTGCGTTTGAGAGATGAGATCTCAGAGATATGCGACAGTCTTGCAAACTATGCCCAGAGACGGTCGGACGAGGACACGGCAAATTCGGTATATCAGGCGATGACGGGACAGCTCACCAACGCATTTGTACAGATAAATTCCGCAGGCAGCTTTGAAACGCCTGAACTTATCGCCATTGACGAGGAACGGCTGGAGAGCTTTTATAAAGAAGTTCCCGAGCTTGAGCTGTACAGGCTCGATCTTAAAAGAACGCGCCGCAAGAAAGCGCATATTCTTTCGGAAAGCGAAGAAAAGCTGCTTGCAATGGCAGGAGAGATGAGCAGCGCGTCGGAAAACACATACACTTATTTTTCAGATGCCGATCTGCGTTTTCCCGACGCCGTGGACAAGGACGGAAAAAGCTATCAGGTAACTCACGGCAGCTATATACCGCTTATGCAGAGCGCGGACAGAGTGCTGAGAAAATCGGCGTTCGAGTCAATGTATCACACGTTTGACAGCTTTAAGAACACCTGCGCGTCTACCCTTTCGGGACAGATAAAATCCGTGCAGTTCTATTCGGAGGCGAGAAAATATCCCTCCTCGCTGGCGGCGGCTCTTGACGGCAGCGAAGTCCCCGAGCAGGTGTATCACAGTCTTATCTCGGCGGTACACGACAATATGCATTATATGTATGACTACGTTGCGCTGCGCAAAAAGCTGTTGGGACTTGACGAGCTGCATATGTACGATCTCTACACGCCCGTTATACCCGACGCGGATATGACGATAAGCTTTGAGCAGGCAAAGGAAACGGTACTCAAAGCGCTTGCACCTCTTGGCGAGGATTATCTCGATATTATACGCAAGGGATTTTCAGAGCGGTGGATAGACGTATACGAAAATGTCGGCAAGGCGAGCGGAGCATATTCCGCAGGCGCAAGGGTACATCCGTATGTGCTGCTGAATCACAAGGACACACTCAACTGTATGTTCACGCTTGCTCACGAAATGGGTCACGCAGTCCACTCATATCTGTCAAACAAAAATCAGCCTATTGTTTATTCGCAGTATGTGATATTCGTGGCGGAAGTCGCATCTACCTGCAACGAAGCTCTGCTTATGCAGTATCTGCTGAAAAACACCGACGATAAAAAGCAGAAAGCATATCTCATCAATTATTTTCTGGAGCAGTTCCGCACCACTCTTTACAGGCAGACGATGTTTGCGGAATTTGAGCTGAAAATAAACGAGATAGCGGCAGGCGGAGAATCCCTCACGGCGGAGCGGCTCAATTCCCTATACCGTGAACTTAATCAGCTTTACTTCGGCGACGGTATCGTGATAGACAGCGAGATAGATCTTGAATGGGCGCGCATACCTCATTTTTACTATGATTATTATGTATATCAGTACGCCACCGGCTATTCGGCTGCGATCGCTCTTTCACAGAGGATCCTTGCCGAGGGCGAAACGGCGGTAAGGGATTATATCGGATTTTTAAGCGGCGGCTGCTCTGCCGACCCTATCACTCTGCTGCGCGGAGCGGGAGTGGATATGACCGATCCCAAACCGGTAAACGACGCGCTGAGCTTATTCGGCGAGCTTATAAAGGAAATGGACGGACTTACGCAGTAGACCCGGAGATCAAATTTTACTAAATTAATTTCCCAAAAAAGAGTTTCAGAGACAAGGATCAAGAAAAAAGTCTGCAAAGAGGACTGATATTTAAAAATTATTTTAAAATGATCCGCCGCAGGCTCTCCTTGTCTTACCTCTTACCTCTTAAAAGCGCAGCGTTCTGACTTCATCTATTTGGGCAAAGGAGGTATCCACTTGGAAGAGAACAAGAAAAAGAAGAATATGTCAAATCTCATTATCCTGATACTTGCCGTCTTTATCGGCTGCATACTTCCCTCATTTTTTGTAAAACTCTGCCTTGTGGACAGAAGTATGGTCGACAGACCTGCGGACCGCCTGAACGGAGATAATATAAACGTTATGCTCGAACGTATGGAGGACTGGCAGCAGATAACCAAGGATAAATTCCTCTCCCTGTCCGATATGTCTATGATAGACGGCTCGACTGCGACTATCCCCATAACTGCGGAGATAGCAAGACAGTTCTTTGACGCAAAGGACGAGGAGCTCGGGCAGTACTACATTCACAACACCACCCACTACGCATATCTCGGGCTTATCGACAAAACCGTTCAGTCTGTGGATATGGCGGCAGGCAAACGCCCCGTCAGTCTGATATTCGTCACCGCGCCGTCGGAGGAGGAAAAGGACTACGCCGCACAAAAGGGAGTTGAGCTGGATATACAGCCTGTCGCGCTTGACGGTTTTGTCTTTATCACAAATAAGAATAACCCCGTAGACAGCCTTACGGTCGGGCAGATACAGGATATTTACAGCGGAAAGATAACCAACTGGAAAGAGGTCGGAGGAAATGACGAGGAGATAGTTGCTTACCAGAGAGAAAAAAATTCAGGCAGTCAGACCGCCATGGAACAGCTCGTTATGAAAGACAAGCCGCTTATCGAACCCCCGAAAACGCTTATCACGGAGGGTATGGGAATGCTTATCGAAAGAGTTGCGGAATATCAGAACGATTCCTGCTCTATCGGATATACTTATTATTACTATATGAATAACCTCTACAAAAACGACGATATAAAGATCATCGCCGTAAACGGAGTGACGCCTGAAAATCACGAGCTTATCAGCGGGAATTATCCCTTTTCCACCGCATATTACGCCGTTATACGCGCCGACGAACCGCAGGATTCCACGGCAAGACGGCTGAGGGATTATATGCTTTCGCAAGAGGGGCAGCGGCTGGTTGAGCAGGCAGGCTACTGTCCGGTAAAGGAGTGAGCTTATGGAAGAGAAAAAGCTTTCCCCAAAAGATCGGCTGAAAAGATCGCTGACATCGCAGCATTCGCAGAGATGCAGAAAAACGCTGAAACGCTGTGTAATATTCAAGCTGATACTGCTGCTGCCGTCCACAATTTTTCTTGCCGCCAAGCTGCCTGCAAGCAATATTGAAATGCTCCTGCTGCTTGACGGATTTGCGGCAGTGGTGTACATCAGTGCGCTTATTATCACTGCGGTCGAGTTTGTTCTGACAATGCTCTGGCTGTGTTCGGAGCTTATATTGAAAATACATCTTGCGCTGACTGCAGCCGTCGGGTGTCTGTCCGCCGTTATAACCTATAATGATTACGACCCGTTTGCCGCTCTGCTTATGCTCGGTGTGACGATTCTCGCCGTTAGTCCGCAGGTGATATATCTGGTGAAAAAGAAAATTTCAGACAAAAAGATAGAAAACGTGCTTGAAAAATTTGAACTAAGACACCGCAAAAGCACGGAAATCAATTCTTGATTTTATGAAAACAGTTTTCTGACGATCAGGGGATAACAGCCGTTTTTTAGGGGGTATATTCTCCGCCAGCGGAGGAAAATATACCGTTAAATTATTTTTTCTATGCCGCAAAGGAGTGTAAAAATATGAAAATAGGAATACTTGGCGCAGGTGGGATAGCGCACACTATGGCGCGCACCGTAAGCAAAATGAACGACGCGGAAATAGCGGCGGTCGGCTCGAGGAGCGAGGAAAAGGCGAAGAGATTTGCCGAAGAATTTTCCATACCGAAAGCATACGGCAGCTATGAACAGCTTGCCGCGGACAGTGAGCTCGATCTTATCTACATAGCCACGCCCCATTCAAGGCATTACGAGGACTGTATGCTCTGTCTTAAAAACGGCAGGAATGTACTTTGCGAAAAGGCGTTCACGGCAAATGCCAGACAGGCGCGGAAAGTACTTGAATATGCGCAGGACAGGGGGATATTTATAACCGAGGCGATCTGGACAAGGTATATGCCGATGAGGTACGCTCTCGATAAGATAATAGCCGAGGGGACTATCGGAAAGATCACTTCCCTCACTGCCGATCTCGGATATTCGCTTGCGCATGTGGAACGTCTGCAAAAGCCCGAGCTTGCAGGCGGTGCGCTGCTCGATCTCGGGGTGTATGCGATAAATTTCGCGCTTATGGCGTTTGGCGGAAATATTGAAAAGGTGACCTCCGGCTGTGTTAAAAACGAGTACGGTGTGGACGCTCACAACTTTATAGCGTTCGATTACACGGACGGCAGGACTGCCCTGCTCCACAGCAATATGGAGGCAAACCTTGACAGGCGCGGAATCATCTACGGCGACAAGGGCAGGATAGAATTTGAAAACATCAACAACTGTGAGGGGATAAAGGTCATACTAAACGGCGGTGAGGTCAGATGTTATCAGACTCCGCCGCAGATAAGCGGTTATGAATATGAAGTACGCGCGGCAATGGCGGCAATTGCCGAGGGAAAGACGGAATGTGAGGAGATGCCGCACAGCGAAACTATCCGCGTAATGGAAATAATGGATTCTCTCCGCCGCGAATGGGGGATAAAATATCCGTTTGAGTAAAGTAAGGCAGGCGCGTTCCTGCCTTTTTTGCGCGTAGATTAGCGTTATTCTCCGCAAATTGGTTTCACGCTGCGCAGTTCTGGAGAAAACGAAGTCGGCAAATTAAAAAGGTTTTCGCACCAGCCTTTTCCTTAAAAAGGCTGGCAGGGTCAAGGGACAGCGTCCCTTG
>CANRDT010000029.1 GCA_947629455.1 uncultured Ruminococcus sp. | reverse complement strand
CTGTAAGAGAGGGCGTCCCCTAAGTCAGGGCGGCATTTGTTACAGCCGCCATTTATGGCGGCAGCTATGTCCTAAAATGGTATTTCCAAAATACACTACAAAAACCGTTTTTGCAAAACGCTTGAAAAAATGTGCGATATATGCTATAATATATCCACACAGACCAATACCCAACGACCGATTATCATAAACTGCCGCGCAGGCAAGACGAGGTGATACTTCCTGAACAGAATACTTGACAGGCTCTGCCTGATAATATTATGCCTTGCCGCTTTCGGTATGTCGCAGGAATTTACCGCGCCTGTCGTCGCACTGCTCTTTTCCGTTACCGCGTCCTGCGCCGTACAGATGTTTTCCGGCACGAAAACCGCGTCCGCGATCATATTCCTGTTCGCCGCGGCTTGCCCGTTCAGACCGATACTCGTCTGCGCCCTGCCGCTTATGACCTACGACGCGCTCTGCGAAAAACGCATATGGCCGCTCTTTCCTGCCGCGCTCACCCTGACAAGGCTCTCGGAGCTGACGCTTTCACAGCTGCTTGTTATCGCTGCAGGAACGGTCGCCGCAGTAATTATCTACACGAGAATATCCGCTCTTGAAGATACCGTGGACAGGCTCGCGAAAATGCGAAACGAGATCGCGGAAAGCAGCAAACGCATAGCAAAGCAGAATATAAATATTATAAAAACTCAGGACGATGAGATACGGCTTGCGGCTATGAAAGAACGCAGCCGCCTTGCAAGAGAGATACACGACAACGTGGGACATCTCCTCACGCGGTCGATACTACAGTCGGGCGCTCTGATAATTCTCAACAAGGACGATTCACTCAGAGAGCCGCTTGTCAGTCTGAAAAGTACCCTTGACAGTGCGATGACAAGTATGCGCCGCAGCGTTCACGATATACACGACGATTCGATAGATCTCGAAAAGGTCATAAACGACTGCATTGGCTCGGTTAGCGACAGATTCAGGGTCAGCTTTACCTACGACGCAGGCGCGGATATCCCGGGGCGGATAAAGTTCGGGGTGGCAGGTATCGTAAAGGAGGGTCTTTCCAATGCCGCAAGGCATTCGCTCGGCGACAGTATTGAGATAGTTTTCAGGGAACACCCGGGATTCTATCAGCTTAAAATAGAGGACAACGGCAAATGCCGTGAGATCTCGCACGAGGGCATAGGATTATCAAATATGGAGGAAAGAGCGGACAGCATTGGCGGAAGAATAAGCTTTACGCCGTCTGAAACGGGATTTCGGATATTTATGTCCGTTCCGAAAGGGATATGAAAATAGTAATAATCGACGACGACAGGCTTGCCGCCATGTCGCTCAAAACGATACTTGAAAGCGGCGGCAGCATAACCGCCGAGGCTGTGGGCAGCTGCGGAGAGGACGCAGTTCGTCTTTACGAAGAGCATATACCCGATATTCTGCTTATGGATATACGAATGGAGGGTATGGACGGCATACAGGCAGGGGAAATAATACTGAAAAAATTCCCCGACGCAAGGATACTCTACCTGACCACCTTCGCGGACGACGAATACATTGTCAAGGCGCTGAATATGGGCGCGAAGGGGTATATACTCAAACAGGATTTCGAGGGTATCGCCCCGGCAATGGAGGCTATTATGAGCGGACAGAGCGTTTTCGGCGACAGGATAATCGGCAAGCTGCCGACGCTTATGAAAACGCGTGAGGATTTTGATTTCAAAAGCTACGGGATAACCGACAAGGAGAAAAGTATTATGGAGCTGGTGGCGTCAGGCTTTTCAAACAAGGAGATAGCGTCAAAGCTTTTTCTTGGGGAGGGTACGGTGCGCAATTACATCAGCGGTCTGCTTGAAAAGCTTTCTCTGCGCGACCGCACTCAGCTTGCGGTGTTTTATTACACCGAGGTACGAGGGTCGAGGTCATAATTTTTGAAATACGGATAACGAAAACGGAAGAGGAAAAATAAAAACCAACCGACATAAAAAATGCGCAGTACACAAAATTTCAAAACTTATTTTAAAACGGCTGCCCCTGACCGACAGCCGTTTTGTATTTATATTTTTATATTTATTTTAAAAATAATAGGGATCCGCTCGGGATCCCCTTAAGTTGGTGCGACCAGACCTGTAAGCCGGGTTTTGTCGTGTACGGTAATCTATCTACCCTGCCCGTCGCCGGACAGATCAAGCCACCTATAGCCCTATGTCTGACGAGCAGCCATTGACATAGCAGCTACCATTGGTGTTGCACCGGATAAGGTTTACATGGCAGCGCCGTTACCGACGCTCCGGTGAGCTCTTGCCTCGCCTTTCCACCCTTACCTGAAAGATCAGGCGGTATATCTCTGTTGCACTTGCTCGGAGGTCGCCCTCGGCTGACGTTATCAGCTATCCTGCTCTGCGGTGCCCGGACTTTCCTCATAAACTAAAGCGTTCACGCTACCGTACAGTCTGCTCGCAGTATTATTATACTCTATTCGGGCGCAAATGTCAAGGTTCGAGGGAAAAAACAACCAACTGTTTGTATTTCAAAGTCCCACTGCCATTTCTTACTTCTTATATCTTATCTCTTACTTCCTAACTCTAACCTCTTATCTCTTATTGCTTACCTCTAACCTCTAACTTCTTACCTCTGATTACGACAAATATCCTGTTGACAAGAAATAAGTTCTGTGATATAATGAATTTGCACAACAGAGAAAAACGGAAAGGAGAATACCGCATGGCAATTGACAAAAAGGGTACAAAACAGATCGCCGATAACCGCAAGGCGCGTCACGATTACTATGTGCTGGAGCAGTTGGAATGCGGTATCGAGCTTGTCGGCACGGAGGTAAAATCCATTCGCGGCGGCGGCGTCAATCTGAAAGACAGCTGGTGTACTATCGAGGACGGCGAGATGTGGGTCAAGGGTATGCATATATCACCCTATGAACAGGGGAATATTTTCAACCGCGATCCGCTGAGAGTCCGCAGACTGCTTTTGCATAAGCGCGAGATAAACCGCCTTTTCGGCAAGGTCAGGCAGGAGGGGCTTACGCTCATACCGCTGTCGCTGTATTTCAAGGGCAGCAGGGTAAAGCTTGCGCTCGGTCTGTGTAAGGGCAAAAAGCTCTATGACAAGCGTGAGGATATGGCGAAAAAAGCCGCTCAGCGCGACATTGAACGCTCGGTAAAATCCGACAGGAGATGATAAAGATGCGTGAAGATCTTTATTATTGCAAAGATTGGGCGCACAGGCAGTATAAAAATTGTGAGCTTTGCGTTTCAGAGCTTATAGAAAACGGCGGACTTGTGCAGATACATTGTCTGGCTATGCGTGACGGTAAAGTTTTGCGCGGTTACAGGGCAAGCGATATGTATGACTTTGAACACGGCGCGAGAGAACATGTAAGAGCGTTCATAAAAGAAAACGGAATGCGCTGTCCCGAACGAAAGGACGAAGGTCTTACCGTGAAAATATGGTGGTATGAGCCGGACGAGTCAAAGATTGACACGCAGGATATTTGTTTCAGGACGGCAATAACGTTTTACAGACCGGAAAAAATCGACACCCAAAGCGCCGAAAGTCTGATCGAACAGCTTTACGGCGAATTGTATAAATTTATTGATAAGGGGATGTAAAGGTTTCGACGGGGATCACGAAGTATGATAAGCGAGTAGAGGAGCGCATTCTCTTAAAACGGCGCACGTTTTAAAATTAGACGACAACGATAATTTTGAATTAGCAGCTGCTTAATGCTGCTCGTCCTGCTCTTGAGTACCACGGCTTGAGCGAGGGCGTCGATCAGTGGTGAACGCTGTCGGGCGATGACCGTGACCCGACGGTGTATTACGGTCTACCGACTGCTGCCGCCTGCTTGTTTGCGGCTGCGGAAGGGAACGGGGCTTGCCCGCATAACAAGCTAAACTCGTAGAAATTCGTATGGACTGATTTTCGGACAGGAGTTCGATTCTCCTCATCTCCACCACGTCGTCGCGGACTGCATATCGTTCGCGGCGACTTTTCTTTTTTCTTGTGTGAAAAGTCACCTCACTTTCAGAGGTAAGAGGTAAGGGGTAAGAAGTAAGATTTTCTCCCCAAGGGGAGAATCGGCAATTTCTTTCAGAACATTAATATTTATTGCCGATAGACCGTCACAATGACCAATTCTTACATCTTACCTCTTACATCTTACTTCTAAAAGCATATTGCTTGCGGCGACTTTTTATGTAATAAAATAATTTTAAAAGCTATTTTTCCCCTACGGGGGGGGAAACAGCAAGTAGTCTATAATATTTCTTTGGAAAAATACACAGTTGCCAAAGTAATTCTTGCCTCTGTCCTCTTACATCTTACTTCTAAACGCTTATCGCTTGCGGCGACTTTTTATGTAATAAAATAATTTTAAAAGCTATTTTTCCCCTACGGGGGGGAAAAACAGCAAGTAGTCTATAATATTTCTTTGGAAAAATACACAGTTGCCAAAGTAATTCTTACCTCTGTCCTCTTACATCTTACTTCTAAACGCTTATCGCTTGCGGCGATTTTTCTTATTCTTTTGCGAAAACTCACCTCTCTATTAGAAGTAAGAGATGAGATGTAAGAAGTAAGAATTTAATATTATTCCGCGGAAATTATATTAAATGTGCTGTTCCCCCCCATTGGCGAAAATACTTTGTTAAGTTGATATATTTTAAAATTGAATTATGTAAAAGGCGTGAGTTATTTACTTTTTTGGGGCGAGGAAACATAACCAAAAAGTCTGCCTGATTTGGTGAAATATACTATTCATAAAAATAATTACATATAACTTCAAAATCGATTTCCCACCTTACAATCGCGAAGGTTGCTTTTTTCACGCAAATAGTTTATATAGAAATGTGAGAAGGGGTGTAAAAAAATGATCATCAACACGGGTATGCGCACGGATATTCCGGCTTTTTATTCAAAATGGTTTATGAACAGGATACGCGCAGGATATGTTCTGGTGCGCAATCCTTACCGCCCCGAATGGGTGACGCGGTATGAACTTTCTCCCGATGTGGTGGATTGTATCGCGTTTTGTACGAAAGATCCCGCGCCAATGCTTAAATATCTTGACGAGCTGAAAAATTACGCTCAATATTGGTTTGTAACGATAACGCCTTACGGCAAAGAGATCGAGCCGAACGTTCCGCCGAAAGAGACCGTAATGCAGGACTTTATTGCGCTGTCAGAAGCTGTCGGGATAAACCGTATCGGCTGGAGATACGACCCGATATTCATTGATAAGACCTACACGCTTGAACGGCATATTGCGGATTTTGAACAGATGTGCAAAACCCTTTGCGGATATACAAAAGTCTGCGTGATAAGCTTTATTGATCTGTATGAAAAGGTGAAAAGAAATTTTCCGCAGGCAAGAGAGGTAATGCTGAACGAGCGCATTGAGCTCGGCAGAAAATTTGCGGAAATCGGCAGCCGCTTTGGGATAAAAATAAAATCCTGCGCCGAGGGCAACGATCTTGCCGCATACGGCGTGGACTGTTCGGGCTGTATGACGCGCGAAACTTTTGAGACCGCCGTAGGCAGCCGCCTGAATATACCAAAGCACAGATCGCAGCGTGCGGAATGCGACTGCGTTCTCGGCACGGATATAGGCGCATATGATACCTGCGGACATCTCTGCCGATACTGTTATGCAAATTACGATCACGAAAATGTCAGACGGAATATGCGCAGTCACGACCCGGATTCGCCGCTGCTTGTCGGACATCTGAATAAAGGCGAAATTATACATCAGGCAAAACAGGAAAGCTGGACGGACGGTCAGCTTACGTTTTTTTGAAAAGTTTATGCAGACAGCAAGATCGCCGCGAACGGTATACATCCGCGGCGACAGTTGCTTATTCCGCAGGCGAGAACTGGTCTTTGCCCACGCCGCACAGAGGACAGACAAAATCCTCGGGAACTTCCTCCCACGGAGTACCCGGCGCAACGCCGCTGTCAGGCTCGCCGTTCTGCGGATCGTAAATGTAGCCGCAGACATCGCACACAAACTTCATTATAGCCCCTCCTTCCGATGATACGGACGGTCTTCCCGCCCTGATTAAAGTATATAATATTTATCGGCAAAAGTCAACCGCCATTTTGCAATTTGCATGGAGATCAAATTTAAAATTATATGCAAGCATTTTTTTATTTTTGTTTTATGTATAGTGTATTTTATCGGGGCAGAAAGACTTTGGGGGTATTTTATGTGCATTTGCAGTAATTATTATAGTGGTTTACGGCAGAGATTTTTTACAATTGGCGGAGAAGATACACTGAAAATTTTTGATTAAATGCTTACACAATATTTCAAAATTTATCCCCCCGATTTTTCATAAATTTTTCATTGACATTATTAAAGAATAGTGATATAATATTATTGTACAGGAAACTGCACAATATATTGGCAAAGGAGAATGTTTATGTTAGCCGTTAATTATTCTACTATAAGAAATCATTTGAAGGATTATTGTGACAAAGCTACTGATGAACAGGAAACTGTGATCGTTACAAGGAAAAATGAAAAAAACATCGTTTTGATGAGTCTTGAACAGTATAATATGATGGAAAAGGCGATCCGCAATGCTGAATATCTTGCAAAGCTTGACCGATCCTTTGACCAACTCGAACAGGGCAAGGGACATCAGCACGATCTGATCGAGGATAGCGGCAATGAATAAGATATGGAGCGATGTTGCGTGGGACGAATATTTGTATTGGCAGCAGTCCGATAAAAAAGTTGTGGCTAAAATCAATGCATTGATAAAAGATATTGAGCGCAACGGACTTTCGCAGGGAACAGGACACCCCGAACCGCTGAGATACCGAAAAGCATGGAGCAGACGTATAGACCACGGGAATAGACTTGTGTATAACATCGTTGACGGAAATTTGTGGATAGCGTCCTGCAAGGGACATTATGAAAAATAAAAACCGAATATAAAACTCAAGGCATAGATCGTATGGGTCTGTGCCTTTTTGTTTTTTTCCTTTGTCAATAATATCTCGTTTCGGTTTTATGTTTCTTTTCCGTGCGGCGAGGGAACAGCTTTTAATGTATATTCTCCCGAAACGAGCTGTACCCCGGACATATGAAAAAACAACTGAGAATTATCCGTTTTGTATTATTATTGATAAGACCTGATAAAAACCTGTGCGCATATCCTATTAGTATGCGATCTCATATTCTTTCATTATATCCGATTTGAGATTTGCGATCTTTTCATCTGTCATATTGCTGTCAACATAAAATTCATTATTAATATAATCAGAAAAAAGCGGTAATGTTTCATTATTCTCTATAGGCTTATTATCAATTTCTTTGGTGTCGAAATAGGGGATCGCTGCACCCGCAAGCTTAAAAAATTTTTTATTCATACTTTCCTTATATCCTGCGAACAGTATGTATTGATGATCCGTTTTCATAACATTGAAGCAAGCGTAATAAAACATGCTGCGTTTATAATATTCCGGAAATTCTTCTTTACTGTAACCTAATTCGGGCAAATGCTGAAGTCTGCGCTGATACATATCCTCTTCTTCAAAAACAAATGACCTGTCATAATCATATAAAGTAATATTATTTCCTTTGATGTCCTGATCTCCTACTATTACTTCGTCGACATGTACGTCCTGAATGCACATATAATTATATGATTTATACGCACCTTTTGGAGTACACATTATTACGGCGGTTTCTAAATCATAAAGTTCATTTGAAAGCTTTACTCTTTCATAGTAATCTTCAAAATTATCCGGAATATCTTCTTCTGTCAGAATAGATGACAAATAAGCATTCGAGGTATCGTACTGCTCCCGAGCGGCAAATGCGGTCAAAACCCCGATATCGTTGATCCTGCTTTTCAGTATCGTTAATATGACTGCTCCGGTCAATATTATAGATAATTGAAGTATAATGAATTTTTTCATAAACATCACCTATATAATTTTACCGTTTTCTATTCTGAATGTTTGTGAGCATAATTGATCTATATCCGAGGCATTATGTGTAGCGATAAGAATAATTGCACCCTTACTCGATTCTTCCTTACATATATCATGAAACATCGAAACGCTGTTCTCGTCCAGAGCATTAGACGGTTCGTCAAGAAGCATTAGCTGAGGCTGCTCCATGATCGCTTGAGCCAGCGTCAATTTTTGTTTCATTCCCAAAGAATATTTTTTTATCGGTCTGTTATCATCGGGATCCAATCCGACGCGTTCTATAGCTTTCAATATTTCCGATTTAGTAATATAATTATTGACAGCGGCTAATAATTCCAGATTCTTAACTGCATTGAATTCCGGATATAATGATATGTTTTCGATTATTAAACCTGACTTTGGGATAAAATCAATATCTTTATAAAGTATCTTATCGTCAAATTTTACCTCGCCGTCATCAGGTTTCATTAATCCGGCTATAGTTCTGATTATCATAGTCTTGCCGGATCCGTTTGCGCCGACCAGACCATAAATATTGCCGGAATATAGTTTCATATTGACGCCGTCAAGAACACATTTGCCTTTCAGCTTTTTTGAAACGTTTATTAATTCCAAATAATTCATGATATATCCTTTCAGCTCGATTTATTATCACATAATATACTTCTTTTTTGTATGACAATATAAAATATTATCAGCAGGATCGCCGATAATATGATCGGCAGGAGCCAACAGCTGATCCTGATATTCTCCAATGATTTAAAATAATTATACAACGGATTGATCGCGCAGTAAAACCAATTATCGCCGTCGGGTAAAACTTTATAACTCATTATCGTACAGCAGGAAAAGAAAAACGTATATATAAACATCGCTGTCAGCCTGTTGAAAATCACCTCTGACACATTTATCAGGACAGTGAGGATTATCAGTATGTGCCAGATACAAATAAAATGATTGCAGAAATACAACAATATGTCTTTGATTTGCGTTTCACCAACAAAGCTGTACGTTAATAAACAGGTCGTTAAAGATATGACCAACGCCTCAAAAGCTGAAATTATAATGACGGCAAAGCTCCTTTTGATAAACCAATCTCTGCGGCTTTTTTGTCTTGTTATTACATATACTCCGCTGCCATTAAGATCGCCTGAAATAGATCCGCTCAGAAACAGCGGTATTATATAAAAATGCAGCAGATTCAGAAAAATTATTTTCATTTCCGAATCTTTGATACTTTCCGCAGAAAAATAGAAATACTGCATTACATTTTCTTTTGAATAAGGCAGATCCATTCCGCTTAAAAGTACCGCTATATTATCAATATGGATAATTATAGTTATTATTGCCGAGATAACACAATACTTGAATATATTTATATTACGCCGCATTTCTTTCATACTACAACTGCTCCCTGCGTGATTTTTTTATAATAAAAAAGTATGAGATACAAAGGATCATAATAAGCATCAGCCAGAACAGAAAATAATTCTTTCCCCTTGTACTGTCCGCAACAAGATAATCAGCCAAATTAAAATTAAAAAAGTATGTATCCACTATTCCGCTTTGATAAAACTGATAATATTTGATCCCGATCAGGAAGAAAAGCATTGAAGGAAGTATAGAAATGTAATAGTATTTAGATATAAACAAAGTACAGGCAAATGTTACAACACTGCAAACTCCGGCAAGCGCCGCACCTATAACCGATAAATATATATTATAAATAATGGGATGATTTATATAGGTGTCAAGCATATTGAATTGTGATCCGATAAGTATATTTTTGTCGTTAATCAGATAATCTGTAAAGAGCAGATTTGCAAGGCTTACTCCATGCATATCTTGTTTTGAGTCCGGGAAAAAAGCATAGCTGAATACAATATTGACGATCGAAGGCAGCAGAAATACAATAAACGCTCCCAAGAAACATACGACAGATTTTGAAATATAGTATTTCTTTGACCCCATTTTATTTATAAAAACCACATCACAGCCCAACTTGCGATCTTCAATATATGAGAACGAAAAAGGCAGCGCCGATATGATAGGGATCATATAAACAATACAATTTGACAGAACAGAATTTCTATCAAAATAAAATGCATATTGAGCCCCTGTAACATTGCATATATCGTCATTCTTTACAATTGAGATATACATATAAATGATCGGAATAGCAACAGCGATCAACATCATAACGGAAAATGCTATTTTAAATCCTTTTTTGTTTAACATTATTGCGATCTGTGTTTTCATATGTTTTCTCCGTTTAATATGCTGCCTCCCTTAGGCTCTGTTCGATTCAGAGAAAGAAAGGCAGGAAAACTCTTATCCAAAGTTTTACAAGCTTTCGCTTGTTGTTTTAATGATCGACAGCTTGTGCTGTCGCGGCAACTTTCGTTGTTAGTTATATTATATAACACTCTCGTAAAAATGTCAACCCTCTCAGAATACGGGCATATCTTACTTCTTATCTCTTACTTCTTACTTTTTACCCCTTTCCCCTAAAAATTTCACATAAATACATCGAAAATATTCTTCGGGGACTTGACAAATCCGTTATAACGGATTAAAATATTAATATAAAAACCCGCTGCGGCGGGTAAGATCACTAAATCACAAGGACAACAAGGAGTGCTCGATAATGAACGATATGAGAAGGGTAATTTCCCTCGCGACGGCTCTTGCAATATGCTCGGCAACGGTCGGCTGCGGTAAAAAAGAAGAAAAAAACAACAGCTCCGGCGGTGCGGCAACCACTACAAGACAGGTCATAGAAACACAGCCGGTCACCGAAACTCTCAGCGGACTCGATCTTTCTCCCGTGCAGAACAAGAGCGACGTTCCTGCGGATTTCAGCTTTGAAACGGAAGCTGAGGAGGGCGAGCTTTCAGGCAGCGCGGCAGTTCTCGATCAGGCTTTTCTGGGAGATTTCAGCGGTACGGGATTTGTATCCATATCCTCCTCGGGAGATCTGGTGGAGTTTGAAGTGGATATTCCTGCCGAGGGCAGCTATGACGTGAAAATGATATGCGCTGCGGATTCTGCCGGTGTTTCAAATCAGATCACGGTAGACGGCTCGGGACTTACTTCCTTTATCACCAATTCCGATTCCTTTGAGGAGGTCACAGCCGCCAACGTGCTTGTTCCCGAGGGCAAACACAAGATAGGCATAAAAGCTGCGGACGGTCAGTGCTATGTCGATAAGCTTACCATATCTCCTGCTCCGCTTATCGATCTTACGCAGTACGACGTAAAGAGAGAGCTTTGCAATCCCAACGCCTCGGAGGAAACTAAACGGCTTTACAATTTCCTCTGCGACGTATACGGAAAATACACCATTTCGGGTCAGTATTCCGGAAACAACAGGGGCAGCGAGAGCCGCGAGGTCAAGTCCATACAGGAAACTACCGGCAAACTGCCTGCGATACTGGGACTTGATCTGATAGAATCTTCTCCCAGCCGCGTTGCCAACGGCTCGACAGGCGGCGAAGAAGTTCCGCTGCAGGCAAAGGACTGGTGGCTCAATCAGAACGGTATCGTCACCCTGCTCTGGCACTGGAACGCTCCCGAGCCTTATCTCGGCGTGAACGGCAAAAACTGGTGGGAAGGCTTTTATTCCGAGGCTACAAACTTCAATCTTGCCGCTGCGCTCAACGGTGAAGACCCCGAGGGTTACGATCTGCTGATAAGCGATATTGACGCGATCGCGAAGATCCTTATGGATCTGGACGATTATCACGTACCTGTGCTCTGGAGACCTCTGCACGAGGGCGGCGGCGATCCCAAGTGGAAAAACCCTTGGTTCTGGTGGGGTTCGGCAGGTCCCGATGCTTATATCAAGCTGTGGCAGCTTATGTATGACAGGCTCACCAACGTTCACCATATAAACAATCTCATCTGGGTATGGAACGGTCAGGATCCGACTTACTATCCCGGCGACGAGTACGTTGACATTATCGGATATGACATTTATGCGGAAAAGGGCGATGTTTCCTCACAGAAAGAGATCTACGATATGATGAAGAGCGTCACGAGCGAAAAGAAGATAATCGCTCTTACAGAAAACGGCGTTCTGTTCGACCCCGATGCCGCATTCAGCGACGGCACAAGGTGGGCGTGGTTCTCAACATGGAACGGTGAATTTACCATCAAGGATATGGTGCTTTCCGACGAGTACACGCCGTTTGACGTGTGGGATAAGGTGTACAACAGCGAGCGCGTGCTGACTCTTGACGAGCTGCCCGACTTGAAAAATTATCCTCTGGATACCGAAAAATATCTGGAAGAGCACCCTGATGAAAAGCCTGCCGCCGAGTAAAGCGGATAAGGGCTTGGGTTATTCCGACCACAAGTCTTCGGGCTGAATAATTCTTTCGCAGGCACATATTATGCCTGCGATTTTTTTGGCGGTGATATAAAGCCTTGATCTCACGCTCCGCAGTTTTGGAGAAAATGAAGTTGGCATATTAAAAAGGTTTTGGATCAAGCCTTTTCCTAAAAAAGGCTTGCAGGGTCAAGGGACAGCGTCCCTTGTCGCCGTCCGCAGACGGCGAAAGCCCCAACCGTCTGCGCTCCGCAAGGGGTGAATTTCAAAACAGTCCGGTGGACTGTTTTGAAAGAGGGGACGACCTGTAAGAGAGGGCGTCCCCTACTATGAAAGGCATTTGCTACAGCCGCCGCAAGCGGCGGCAGCTACGCACCTATTACCGAAAATATCATGTCGGATATGCATTAATTGCTGTTATTCCCCCCCCGCAGGGGAATAATAGCATTCAGTCTGTATACAGCAAAAAAGACCCGACTTTTCCACAGTCGGATCTTTATAATTTGCTCTTTGATATTCCCCTTGCGCCGTAGGCATTAAAACTCTATCTTTCCGTACAGTCCTGCATTAAGACTGTCCTCCGGCTTGGGTTTCTTGTAGTCCTTTTCAAAACTGGTCGTGATGTCAAAATGCTCCCTCGGACGTCTGTCGCGCCTGCCGCCTTTTCCGCCGCGTCTGCCGCCGCCCTTTCCTCCTCTGTAACCGCCGTTATAGCGTTTCTCGGTAGAGCTGATGATGACCTTGCGGTAAGGTTCTTCGCCCGTCGATCTGGAAGTCACCCCTTCGATCTCGGAAACTGCCGCGTGGATAATGCGCCTTTCATACGGATTCATAGGCTCGAGCGCAGACGTTCTGCCGTTTTTCTTGACGCTGTTCGCGATCTTGACGGCAAGCTCCTCAAGCTGCGCCTTTCTCCTTTCGCGGAAACCGTTGCAGTCGGTGGATATTCTGAAATACTCCCTGTCCACCTTGTTGCAGACGAGCGACGCCAGATACTGCAGCGCGTCGAGCAGCTCGCCCTTTCTGCCGATAAGCTCTTCAAAGCCCTCTCCGCCGATATTGAACACCGCGCCATTTTCGACTTCATCAACTTCAATTGAAACGTCCTCTATACCCATCGCCCTGATAACGCTGAGCATATATTCTTTCGCAACGTCCGTCTTTGTGGGCGGCTGATATTCCGCTTCGACCTTTGCCTCGCCTTTCATCTTTCCGAACAGACTCTTCTTCGGTTCTTCCACGATCTCAAAGGTTATCTTCTCTTCTTCCACTCCGAATTCCTCGCAGGCGGCTTTCTTTGCCTCTTCAACCGTTGCAGCCGTAAAAACCTTTTTCACGATCATCATTCCTTTCCTTGATTTGCAAAACTTCCTCTGACCTGTTTACTCCTAAACGGCGGTTTTCACTGTTAATCTTCCTTATACTCATCGCCGTATTTTTCAGCCATTCTTCTTCTTGCCTCGTTGAGCTTTTTCCTTTGCAGCTCTTTAAGCTCCGCCTTTGAGAGCTTTCTCTCGCCGCCGTCCTCTTCATCGTCATCGTCGTCGTCATACCTGACAGGCGGCTTGCCCTGCTGCTCCTGCTGTATCTCCAGCGCCCTCTCCATAAAGGATTTCTTGCCGTTCTTTTTCTTCTGCTTGTTCTTTGCGATATCTTTCTGCACAAGCTCCTGCACATGCTCGGGCGTGTAGACCACATTCAGAAAGATAGTCTGCACCAGTGCGAACAGCGAGGAATATATCCAGTAAAGACCAAGTCCGGCAGGGTAGGAGAATGAGATCCACAGCGAGAATACCGGCATAACGTACAGCATTACTTTCATAGTGCCGCCCATATTCGCCGCCGCAGGGTTATTCTTTTTCATAAACAGCTGCGATACGAACGAGCAGGCGATCTGTAAAATGAAAGACAGCAGCGGTATAAGCACCAGCGCGCTCTTCACTCTCGGTATCTCTCCGAGCGACAGACCGAACATCTCGTATTTGAAATCCTCAGCGACTTCCCTTACGTCGTCGGGGAGAATATCCGCATATTTTCCGTCCGCCTTGTTTACGAAATCAAACGTAACAAGCTCCGGACGCGATCTCGCCAGATTCTGTGAAACGCTTTTCGGGTCGGTGATAAAGCGGTCTATATCGTGATGCATTTCTATCGCCGCAAAAACGCGGTCCCACTGACTTTCTCCGTCGATCGTCTTGTTTGTGGTCTTGTATTCGTCCTTATCCTGAACGGCTTTTTTGAACTGCTCAAATTTTTCCTCGTCGCTGCCCTCGTAGCCCTCCAGCATTTTTTCAATAGTCGTATCCTTACCGTCGATCTCGCTGCAAAGAGTCGAAAGATTGGTGATGAGCGCATTGCTCTTTTCCACCGAATCCTTATCCAGATCGGAAACGTATGTCAGCGGTCCGTAAATGACCGGTATAAGCGAAAACAGTATCACCATGCTGATTATCATAGGCAGACAGCCCGACATCGGGTTTATGCCCTCTCTCGTATAAAGGCGCATGGTCTCTTCATTGAGCTTTTCCTGATTCTTGGAATATTTTTTTCTTAGTCTTTCAAGCTCGGGATTTATCATTGCGATCCGCGCGGAATTTTTCTGCTGCTTTATCTGAATGGGCAGGATCACAAGCCTTGTTATCAGTGTAAATATAAAAAGCGCAAAGCCGTAGTTCTTTACAAGCGCGTAGCACGCTTTCATTATCCACCCGAGAGGTACTGCAAATATTTTCATTTATAATCCTCCGTTTTCCCTGACTTCTTTTTAAAAAGCTCAAATACCTCTGGCACAGGATCTACCCCGCCTTTGCTGAAGGGATTGCACCTCAGTATCCTTCTGACGCTCAGATAAGTTCCCTTAAAGAAACCGTGCTTTTCATACGCCTGCAAAGCGTAAGAGGAGCAGCTCGGATAATATCTGCACGCCGCAGGAAACAGCGGACTGATATACTTTTTGTAAAAGCCGATTATCGCTATGGGAATATATTTCATACCTTCTGTATTTTATTACTATCGTTTGTTTTATCTTTAAAAGACGCGCCGCGGTTTTTTGACGCTTTGCCGATTTTCGGTTGGGAGAGCGCGTTTTTCATTGCCGGACAGAGCCGCCCGTATATAAATTCTTCCGTCTGTGCAAAGGTCATCTGTGCCGCGTTCCCTCTGGCGCAAAAAACTATATCCACGCCGATAGGCAGCTGTGTTTCAGCCGCACGGTACGCTGCGCGGAACACTCTTTTTATGCGGTTGCGCTCGACTGCTCCGCCCTGTTTTTTTCCTACCGAGATACCAAAGCGGTTGAAGGGCAGACCGTTGTTTATAAAATACGCAGTAACAAACGGGCAGGAAACATATTTTCCTTTTCTGAAGCATCGCATAAAAAGGGAATTTTCCTTCATTATCTCGGTAAAAAGCATACGCCTGATCCCTTTCGGCAAAACGGTATGAATAAAGATAAAGACCATATACCGAGCCTATAGGCGGTATAAGGTCAGAATCAGCGGCAAAATAATCACGCGACGCCGCCTGCGGCAGCATCGGGAACAACACCGCACAGAGTTTTCCTGTGCGGTTTGACCTTATCAGTAGCTTAATCTTGCTCTGCCCTTTGCACGTCTGCGGGCGAGGACCTTTCTGCCGTTTTTAGTGGACATTCTCTTCATAAAGCCGTGTACTTTTTTTCTCTGGAGTTTTTTAGGCTGGTAAGTTCTTTTCATTACGGAACCCTCCCTTCGGTATAGTAAGCTGTTATGCCCTTGCAAATAATTATTATACAACAAACAGTGGCATTGTGTCAAGTAAATTCACAAAAAATTCACGTAATCTAATTATGATAGTGTTTTGGGCTGATAAAAATTTGGCAGAATTTTGTTATTTTCTCCGTGTCGGAGAAAATGACACCAAAAACAGTGCAATGTCAAAGTAACTTGACCGCCCGATTTCCAAGGTCTATGCCCTCCGCCGCAAGCGGAAGTTTTTAGATAATGCTGTTTTCCCCCCCATTGGGGGAAAATAGCGTTTTAGGATATAGTTGCCGTCATAAATGACGGCTGTAGCAAATGCCGCCCATACTCAGGGGACGCCCTTCTTGCAGGTCGTCCCCTCTTTCAAAACAGTCCACCGGACTGTTTTGAAATTCACCCCTTGCGGAGCGCAGACGGTAGGGGCTTTCGTCGCCTGCGGGCGACGACAAGGGACGCTGTCCCTTGACCCTGCAAGCCTTTTTTAGGAAAAGGCTTGGCGAAAACCTTTTCTTGATTTTCCCCCGTCAACAAGCTCATTTATGCTAATTTTGGAAAAATTCCCTCTAATATTCACGCTTTGTACACATTATAATTGTATCATAATAGTGTGTACAAGCGTACAAATCCAAAAGAGGATAGGAGCTGTTTGCTATGCCAAGGCTGCTGGTAGTGGACGACGAGATAAGGATAAGGGAACTTATAAAAGAATATGCCGAATTTAACGGCTTTGAGGTCGTGCAGGCTGAGGACGGTATGGACGCCGTGGAAAAGGTCAGGGAACAGGACTTTGACATCATAATCATGGATATTATGATGCCGCGTCTGGACGGCTATTCCGCCTGCAAGGAAATAAAAAAAATAAAGGAGATACCCGTCATAATGCTCTCCGCAAGGGGCGAGGAATACGACAAGCTCTTCGGCTTTGAGATAGGCGTCGACGATTATGTGGTCAAGCCGTTTTCTCCAAAGGAGCTTATGGCGAGGGTGAGAGCCGTTATGAACCGCGTAAACGGCGCAAAGAAAACCGAGGACATCGTGACCTACGAAACGCTCGTGATAAATTTCACCGCAAGAGAAGTCACGATCGACGGCGAAAAGGTGCAGATGACTCCCAAGGAATATGATCTGCTCTTCTATCTGGTGCGGAATATGAATATCGCCCTTTCGCGTGAAAAGCTGCTCGAAGAGGTCTGGGGATTCGATTTTTACGGCGACGACCGCACAGTCGATACGCATATAAAAATGCTCCGCAACAGTTTGGGACGCTACCGCAATCTGATAGTCACGCTGAGAGGAATGGGTTACAAGTTTGAAAAGATTCAGTGATGCCAAAGCGTTTATCAGGCGCAAGCGGCGCGAGATCCGCAGCAAACGTTCGCTGCGCTCCTATGTATGGATGTACTTTATCATCTTTGCGGTGTTTATTCTGGTGCTTATCTGGCTGTTTCAGTACTTTTTCCTCGACAATTATTATCAGTCGGCAAAGATACGAAATGTGCGCGGCGCAGCCGAAAAGATCGTGAAAAACTACGACGGCGGCGACATAAACGCCGTTATAAGGCAGACCGCCTTTGACGACAGCCTTTTTATCGCGGTGCTTGATTCGCAGAATCAGCCCGTTATGCTGGAAAACAATATGGGCAGCTTTTCCTATTTTCAACGCGATCTTCTGGATAACTACGGAAAATTTATGTATTCCCTGCGCACGGAGCTTAACCGTTCGGGGGAGAAATATCTGGCGAAAATACACGAAAACACCTCTTTCAAGAGCCGCGAGATATTCTACTGCACGGGATTTGACAGTGAGGACAGCGACGGCAGGCTGTATCTCTTTATCGAGACCGCGATCGAGCCGATAGACTCAACGGTGAGCATAATAAGGGAACAGCTGATATACATTACGGTGATTATTTTTGAACTTGCGTTCATCATAACGATATTCATATCGAAAAGGCTGTCAAGTCCGATAGCGGAGCTGACATCTTCCGCAAAAAAGTTGGAGGAAGGCGACTTTTCGGTAGAGTTTTCCGCATCGGGATACAAGGAGATAGCGCAGCTTTCGGCAGTGCTTGACAATGCGCGCAACGAGATACGCAAGGTGAGCGATCTGCGCACGGAACTTATCGCGAATATTTCTCACGATCTGAGAACTCCGCTCACTATGGTAAAGGCTTATGCCGAAATGATACGCGATCTCTCGGGCGACGATCCCGAAAAGCGTGCGGCGCACATACAGATAATCATTGACGAAGCGGACAGGCTTTCTAATCTTGTGAATAATATTCTTGAACTTTCAAAGCTTGAGAGCGGAAATATGGAACTGGAGCTGAAAGATTTCTCGATACAGGACAAGCTGCGCGATGTGCTTACGAGGTATACCCTGCTCAACGAGAACGAGGGGTACGACATACGGTTCATACCAGACAGTGAGGACAGGATCGTCCGAGCCGACCCCGAAAAGCTGGATCAGGTGCTGTACAACTTCATCAACAACGCGGTCAACTACTGCGGCGAGGACAAGCGCATACGGATATGCCAGATCAACAAGCCTGACACCGTGAGAATAGAGATCGTTGACAACGGAAAAGGCATTTCCAAGGAACTTCTGCCGCTCATCTTTGACAGATACTACCGCGACGCGAAGTACAAGCGCGATGTTATCGGCACGGGTCTGGGGCTGTCGATCTGCAAGGAGATACTCAAAAAGCACGGCTTTGCATTCGGCGTACAGTCGGAAGAGGGCAAAGGCTCGACATTCTGGTTTGAGGCGGCTGTCGCCTCGGAAAAAGCCCTCCGCGCTACGCTTAGAAATAAGAAGTAAGAGTTAGAAGTAAGATGTTAGAGGTAAGAGGTAAGAGTTGTAACTTGTGACTTTCTTACGGCGACAAGCCATAATAATCTGAAGAAAGAAATTTCCGGTTTTTATTTTACGGAGTAAAATAAAAATCCTCGGCATAATATACGCCGAGGAAGGAAATTTCTTTGAACCCAAACGCAAAGCGTTTGGGTTGGTGAACTAGCGGGGATTCGAACCCCGGACCCTTTGATTAAAAGTCAAATGCTCTGCCAACTGAGCTACTAATTCACGGTTTAACGTCTTTGTAATGGGTCAGAGCTTACAACGACTAATACATTATATCAGAAAATTCACGGCTTGTCAAGCGCTTTAGCAAAAAAAGTCTGAATTTTTTGTGAAGAATCCGAATCTCACAACTTAAATCCGAAAACATAATCGTCCATAACGTAGCCGCTGCCGATGTCGGTGACTTCTTCGCGGATAACCTCCATACCCCAGTGACGATATACCGCGATCGAACTGTCGTTGTGCTTGTTGACGGTGAGCCAGACCATAGTACAGCCGCGCTCTCTGCCGCTCTCGATAATGTTCCTGAAAGCCTCGGACGCATAGCCGTTGCCGCGCTGCTCCCTGACTATATACAGCTTTGAAAGGAAAAAAGTGTTGTCAGGCTTTTCGCAGACGGCATAGTAACCGATCTGTTCCGCGCCCTTGAAAATGCCGTAGTATTCGTAATTTTCATCTGCCACCTGACGGCACATTGCGGCGAACGACTGAAACTTGTCAAGCATATATTCTATCTGTCCGTCGGAGATGATACCGTGAAAATGCTGCCGCCAGATAATTTCCGCAAGCCTTGCCGTGTTTTGCAGACCGTTCTCTGTTGTGATCTTTTGTATGCTTACCGTGTTTTCCATTTTCTGTTCCTCTTTTTATTATGTTTATTATGGTCTTTATTATGGTCGTTATAATGCCCTGCGGCTTTAAGAATAATATATCACATATCTTCCGATAAGTCAAGATATATATAAAGTAACACACGAAATTCATTTTCAAGAGCGCTTTTAGTCTTATAATTATATTCTGCTCAGTCCGACAAGATTTTTGTTATATTCTCCGCCTGCGGCGGAGAATATAACATTAAATTATTTTTCCTCCGCCGTTGGCGGAGGAAAAATAACCCGAAAGTCTGCATTGCCAAGTAAAATAGATTAAAATGCTTACATATAATTTAAAAATTGATTTCCGTGAAAATTACAAGCTTCTTTCTGCCGTCTTTGATACCGAAAAGGCGATTCCCCTCGACGGAGAAAAACAGCCTAATGAGCTTGCCGCTGACCGACAAACAGTGGAAATTTCCGTAAATCTGAACATCTCCCCTGCGCATAAAAAATAAGAATTTCCATAACAAGGAAATCAATTTTTAACTTTCCCAAAGCCGTTTTCTCCCCATTAGGGGGGAGAATAGCAAGTTTTGAGTGTATATTCTCCGCCGCAGGCGGAGAATATACTAAAAGTTATTTTCCTCGCCGTTGGCGAGGAAAATAACAAAAATATCTGCCAAATTCGGTGAAATATGAACATCTCCCCTGCGCATAAAAACAAGAATTTCCATAACAAGGAAATCAAGAATATCCGCAGAATATTTATTTTTGTTGGGTAATAAAAACACTTGACAGGAGCGGAGGTTTTGTGCTATAATTTTGATATTGCGTTATTTGTCGAAATAATGATAAACATTTAAAAGATCTCCCGCAGCCTGCGCCGCAAAAGCGCGGGCGGAATAATATGACCTGCCTGCCGCAGACTCTGCGACTGGCATAAAAGGAAGATAACATTATGAACACACTGCCGTATATAGGTTACAGCTGGTATGAAATGTATTTTATCTTCTGTTTCTGGAGCGTGACCGGCTGGCTTTTGGAGGCGGTGGATATGACTCTCGAAACGGGACATTTCCAGAACCGCGGCTTTTTACATATACCGTTCTGCCCGATCTACGGGTTCGGTATGCTGCTCGTGACGGTGCTGCTGCAAAATGTGAGCGATACGTTTTTTCCGCTGTTTTTCGCGTCTATGAGCATATGTACCATTCTGGAATATTTTGTCGGCTGGCTGCTTGAAACGCTTTTCCATGCACGCTGGTGGGATTATTCCCATATGAAATTCAATATAAAGGGCAGGGTATGCCTGCGCAACGCCTTGATGTTCGGTTTCGGCTGTATACTCGTGATGAGGGTGGTAGAACCGTTCGTTGAAGATCGCATACACGGTATGCCTGTTTCCACCGGAAAGATCGTCATTATCATAACAGGGATAATTATTGCGGCGGATACTTGTTTTTCGCTTATCAAGGCGTGCCGTATAAAGCTGCGCCGCAGCGAGCTTTTCCAGATACTCAGGCGCAATCGTCCCGATGAGGACATTTCGGAAATCGAGAGTATTCCCGAAGATGAGCCGGTGCTGCTTTTCCTTTCGCACAAGTAGCTATCCGCGCCGCAAACAGGGCGTTCGGGGTATGATTTGATATAAAATTCGGAGCATAAGCAGATTTTTCGCAGGCGTGATCGCCTGCGGTTTTTGTTTATAAAAACAGCTGTTCTCCACAATGGGCGTTCAGAAGTAAGAAGTAAGAGGACAGAGGTAAGAAATGCTAAATAAACCAAAACGGGTTGGTAGCGCAGCTGCCGCCGCAAGCGGCGGCTGTAACAAATGCCTTTCATAGTAGGGAAAGCGCTCTCTTGCAAGCGCTTTCCCTCTTACCAAACAGTCCACCGGA
>CANRDT010000028.1 GCA_947629455.1 uncultured Ruminococcus sp. | reverse complement strand
CTGAAATTCATAATGTTAGTTTCATTTTCAGATGAAATTACAGCCGTTTTGCTGATTTCAACCTTTGTGGTATCGTCAACCATTGTAATTGTCGGAACGCCGTTTTCATCGGTCGCTAAAGCTTCAACGTTTTCAACGGTAACAACATTAAGTTCATCAATGGTGAAAGCAATATCCGTTGCTATCACATACCCGTCAGGAGCTGCGACCTCGTGAAGAATATATCTTCCGGCAGGAATTCTTGTTACGGTATGATTCGTACCATCGGATACCCATTCATCAAAAATATTCCCCTCGCTGTCGAGTATCTGCATTACAGCGCCGGTCAGCTCGTTTCCGTAAATATCTTTCTTTGAAATGTTGAGTTTAGTTTCCGAATTCACCGCCGTGATTTCAACAGTTTTTCCGTTTTCATCAATTAAAACATCATACTTCTCACCGCTGAAAACATAGCCCACAGGGGACTGTATCTCGGTAACGATATACTCCCCGTAAGGAATATTTTCAAAAGAAAAGCTGCCGTTTTCATCTGACGTTGATACGGCAATTGCATTCTCTGCATTAAATACCTTGCAATCCGCACGGAATATTCCAAACACCGCATTTGCAAGCGGCTGTTCACGCTCGTCAACCTTTATTCCATGAACAGAACCACGTTTCAGAGCGTTTGTAAATGTTCCGCAGTCAATATCGACCGTCTGAATATCCTGTCCTGCGTACTCAAAAGTAACAAGGTATTTTTCGCCGCTGAGAACATACTTTTCATCGGTGGAGATTTCCTGAACATAGTACTTTCCGAAAGGTATTTTCGCATTAAATTCAGCAGTCATATTTTCACCTACAACGGCAGTAGAAACAAGCCCGTTTTCAGGTATCTCCGAACCGTCGGCCGCTGTAATATTCTCCGCCGCAAACAGTCCGAACACAACGTTTTTAACGTCAGAATTGCCGCCCACATTGTAAAGCTCGTCACACTCCATTACCTTTGCAAGGCGGATTTTCACGCCCTGATAAACATTCGTAAAATCGGTGTTTACCGTGTCCGATACCTCAGCGTTTTGTCCTGCGTACACAAGCTCTACGGTCTGAGGCTTGCAGTCAAGAACATATCCATACGGGGCAGTTTTCTCCGTTACCGTGTACTTTCCGAGATAAAGGTCGTGAGTCTGAGCGTAGCCGTTTTTGTCTGTGGTAAGAGTAGCGACTATTTCTCCCTTTTTCGCGCGAATAGTGCCGTCAGCTGTGATAATATCTTCCGCTGCGGTTATTTCAAACACGGCATTTGCGAGCGGCGCATTTTCAAAATGCGGAGTGTAGGTTGTCTGACCGCTTTCATGCTCAGCTCCATCCTTATCCTGCCAGATCGCCGATCCGATCGCAGTCACGCTGCTGAAAATATCTCCCGTTTTCTGAACGGTGATTTTTCCTTTCTGAGAATCGTTGTCAAAATCGATCATAAGGCTGCTGTACTCGGCGGTATTGCCCGCAAAATTAAATTCAAAGGTCTTGCTGCTGCCATTAAGCTTGTAGCCATCGGGAGCTTTTGTTTCAGTCAGAACATATTTTGCGCCGACATACATCACCGCGTCGCCCGTTGTCGCATGACCGTCTGCACTTGTTTTTATTGTGCAGATAAGATCATTTGCGGAGTGAATTTTTGTGTTGCCAAAATAGAGATCTTCCGCCGCCCTGACTTCAAATTCAGCGTTCGCAAGAGGCTTTTTGGTTTCAATATCCTGCTTGTAAACATTGAGAACACCCTGCTGATGAGCGTTAAGGATCGTAACTTCATAAGGGATCGTCATGGTTTTTGCGGATTCTGAAACTGCCGTAAACTTCGTTGTTTTGTCTGTAATTACATACGGCGCAGGAGCGGAAACCTCCGTTATCTGATACTCAAAATTCGGATATATGGGAATTATTTTATCGTATCCCTGAGTGCCGTCATTTTCAAATTCAGTGTAAGAGTTTGAAGCTGTGCCGTTTTGGTCTGTGGTAATAGTTCCAAGCTTTTCTCCCGACTTCTGAACAGTTTTTCCGTTAAAAACTACGTCCTTTGTCGGAGCAATTTCAAAAACAGCTCCCTTTATCGGATTATTAAATTCATCGACCTTGTGAACTTTCAGATCGACCGTCTGAAGCGTATTTGGAACATCGGCGGAGTAGGTAATTACAGGGTTTGAGGGATCATCGATGTCCGAAAGAGTTGTTGCGATGGTAATGGTTTTTGCCGCATTTCCGTTCTCATCTATCATGATATATTTGTCATTTTCTTTTTCTGTGATAACGTAAACATTTTCAAAAGCAGAGCCGTTCAGTTTGCCGAGCGGCAGATTTTCAATGCTTGCGTAGCCGTCAGAATTTGTTTTCATTGTGCCTACAGATTTTCCGTTAAGCGAAACGTCAAATTCAATTCCCTCGATTTTTACATCGTTTATGACATCGTATTTATTAACTTCAATCTTCAGTGTGTAAGGCTTGTCATTTACCGTATAGCCGTAATCGCTAAGCCTTGCATTTTCAAATATGTCGGTATCGTTGACCACAGTATTCGTGCGGTTGATTTTGTAGTAGTTATTATCAAGCACATAACCTGCAGGCTGTGTTATCTCCTTTACATAGTAATCGGTATTTGGCAAAAGATCATAATTAAAATGCGCTTTACCGTCAGCGCCTGTCATTGCGGAAGTCAGCAGACGCTTGTTAGAATCGTAAAGACCGTACCTTGCGCCCTGCAAAACTTCATCGCTTTCGCTGTCCTTTTTGGTGAGAATCAAATCGTAATGAACAAGCTGATTTACAATCTCGCTGTCGCTGTGCAGTCTGTTGCTCTCCAGCTTGTTGCCCGAAATGGGATAATACCTTCCGTTTGCAATAACATATTTGGAAGTTCCCGAAGTAATTGTAATATTGCTGCCCGTGTCATTTTTCACAAGTCCCTTAATATTACGTTTGTCAGTTGTTCCCCCAAGCTTTGAAAGAGATATTGCCTTGCTTGTATCAAGGCTGTTGTCATAGCCGTAACCCTTAGAGCCGTTCACCTCAATGAAGAATATCTCCTGTGAGTCATTACTGCTGTTAAGGGGAAGAAGATTCAAGAAAATCTGTCCGAAATAGTCGCAGGTATCAGTACCCGAAAAGTTATATCCCGTGCTGAAAACATAGGCTTTTGACATATCCGCAGAAGTCCTTGAATCGTCAAAAATCAGCTTGTGATCTCCGTTTAATTTTGTCGGAACATAGTACATTCCATCGCCGGATTTATATACTTTATCATTGAAATTATTAAGATCCGCAAGGTCGCCGTCAAAGGCGTTTTTCGCCGAAGTATATCCGTTTGTGAGGTATCTTATTTCCGTGCCATTCCAATATCCTACAATAAATTTTGTGGACTTGTAGATGTTTGCAAGCGTTGAAATATTTGACTCGTCATCGCTCGAAAGCGTTTTTCCTGAACCGTTTTCAATTATCTTATCGAGCGTTGCCGTGCCGAATTTTGCATCATAGGAAATTTCGCTGTTGTTGAATTTCAGCGTTTTTGTTCCTGCGTTTACGGTAAAATCCGAGGTGGGGGAGGGGAGCAAAACGCTCTTTGACAGCTTTTCATATCTGTCCGCATCGGGAACGGAATATTCCGAAACACGGTAGGTTCTTCCCTGAGATGATGATGTAGGAAGATCATATACCGTAAAAGAACCCTTGCTTGTGGTGTTGGTAAGCGTCTTAAACTTGGTAGCCTCCGCTTCGCTCTTTACATACTTCTTGAAGTTGTAGCCTGTTCCTGCGCTGTTTTTATCCGCCTGGACATAGTATTTTACATTATCGTATACGCAGTATATTACAAAGCTTGTTTTGCCCAAGAGATTGCTTAATTCCGTTGCAGTAACAGCGTTATTTGAGCTGTCAGTAAATGTCTTTTCAACCGTCAGATTAGGTTCGTTATACGCCGCCAGACCAACATATCCGCTGACGGGATCGAGCTTTGTGGACAGCAGGCAGGTCTGATAATTGGAGCTTGCAAACAGCGTTTCTTGCGCTTTGAGATCGGACTTCATCTGAAATTCTACGGCGTCTGTTGTGTAAATTGAGTTATCGCTCGAAGAAGTGAAAGGTCTGTTTTTCGACCACACGGTAAATGACGTAACGCCGTTATTTTCAGCCTTTTCAATACCGTAATCCTTGCCGAAGGTTCCGCTGAATTTCGATTTTACAAGCGATGTTAATTTACTTTCAAGCGTACTGAAATTGTGCAGAAGATTTGACTTGCTGACATAGTCGCTTGTTATCGAAAACTTTGCCTGATAGCGCATATTCGGTACATTATACTTCATCAGCAGAGCGGGTTCGTCCTTTGCCTGAGCCTTGGTGAGTTTCAGCGCATTGGGAAGCTTGTAATGATTTTTTACGCTTGTAACGATATCGTTGTATGCCTTTTCCACGCCCGATTTTGTACACCAGCCGCCGCTTGGGTAGGTAAAATCATTCCACAAAGCGTCCGAGCAAGTTCCGAAAGTCGATTGAGTGTGACCTCTGTAACCGAGTATCATTTCCCAGATAAGAAGCTGTGTTGCGGCGTAATAATTGCCGTTCTTGTGCGAAGAATAGCCGTAATACTGCACCAGTCCCATATACGTTGCCATAGAGCCGTTTGTTCCGCCTATCTTTTTCCAGTAGGCAAGGCTGTCCGCCTTGTTTTTATCGGTCAGATCGAAGGTGTCGTACTCGGTAAAGCCGTACTGCGTGTACCATGTGCCTGACGGCGTACCCTGCATTGATTTTGCAGGTTCTATGCAGAACGCCCAATCGCTGCCCGATGAGGGTACAAATCTGCATATCTGTTCACCTGACTTGATATATTGTCCCTCAACACCGCCGCTCTTTCCGGGCTTTTTTACACTGATATACGGATTAACAGCCGTACTCCAGGTGTATCCGATGTTGATTCCCGTGGTTGCTGCCGAAGCTCCGACAGCAAGTGTAGTTATGCCGATAGCAGCGGCAAGAGCAGCTGCAACACAGCGTTTAAAAATGTTTTTTATCTTCATATTTATATCCATGCCTGCAATGCAAGCATACCTCCTTTTCTTTTTTGATGATAAAAAAATCGGACCGCATTTTACGATCCGATTTTAGTTTTTTTACTTAAATTTTGATTAATCTTCTGTCAGAAACCACACATAAGTCCCGTCAAACCCCACTCCGAAGGTTATCTCGCTTGCGTGTTTCAGCACACCGTTTCCCGAATAAATCTCCCATCTGTTGAACAGTCCTTGGTCGATAATTTGCAGACAATCCTCTCTGGTTTCAGCCACAATATCATATATTTCCTGTTCCGATTTTGCGTAATTTATCGCCCATTCACAGTTCGCATCGCAGTATGCATCCATGTGAGCGTAGGAAAGGTCGGTCATATCTTGGTGTGCGGTAAGCTTCAGCGGCTTTTCGTAGGATATATCATAGCTATCTATGCCGAAGCTGACGTGTATATCCGTCTTGCCGTTAAAGCTTTTCGCATACTCAAAGATTTCCTTTTTTATGACGTTTTGCTCTGCGTTCGAAAGATTCTTTCCCTCGCAAAGCTTTCTCCAGATCTTCATACTGTCAGACCATTTCACCTTGCTTGCTGCCGTGGTTACTTTTGGAGAAGTTGCAGTCGTTGTCGAAGTTGTTGCTTTAACCGTTGTTATTTTGGGTTTGCTTTCGGTTACCCTTATCTCCGACTTTGATTCCTGTGTTTTAACAACGGGCTTCTCGTAATTGGTTGCATACGTTTGAGCCTTAGTAGATTGCGTTACCTTAGAAGTTTGCGTTTGCATTTGGGTGGTTCTGGTGGTGGCTTTTGTTGTTGTGGTCGCAGCAGTTTCCGGTTTTTTACTTGTTTGCTTGGCTGTATCCTTTGGTAATTTAGTTTCTTCCTTTTTTGCTGTAGTTGTGCTTGAAATGTTCGGCGTGGTAACGGTCTTTGTGACCGATTTCGTTTCCTGTTCCCAAGTCATTTCGGCTTTAGCAGTTATTGCGGCTGATGTTGTGTTTTGGCTTACCGCCGTGGTTTCTTCCGGCGCTTCGACCTCAGGCGATGAGGTTTGTTCCGTGTTCGAACAGCCTGTGAGCATAGCGCAGAGTACAAGGATAACTATTGCTTTTTTCATGCTATCAGCTCCTTTCACCTTGCGACAAGATTTGCGGTTTGCGAGCTGTATAATTTACAGCTTGCAAATTAGCGACCGCTTGCCGCTAAAGCAAATTCTTGCAGTATCAAGACCTGACGTAGTAAGGTCTTGATACTGTTATACCACAACTGTTTTCACAAATCTACCTGTTTTACGCAATTTCTACCTTTTCAACAAAAAAGCAGTACCTGACTATTGCACCATGCCCGGCAGCGTGACGCTGCACCCAATTTCGGTATGCAGAGCAATGCGTCTCTCTTTTGCACCCGTGAATATATGATCGTTTTGTATCACCATGCCATAGCAGGCTCCTCATCATCCGAAAGCTCCTCGCTTTCGTCCTGAGTATCCTGCACCTCGATGTCCTCTCTCTGCGACTGTTCAAGGGCAGCCTCATATGCACGGATAACAGCGGTATTCAGAGCTTCTCTCGCACCCTTTGTCGTTGGGTGAAATATATCCTGATACTTCTTTTCACCGCTTGCGTTGGTGTAGGAGCTTGAGGGCATCGAGGTGAACAGACCCTTTTCGCCCTCGCACACCTTTATTCCGTGTACAGCGTAAAATCCGTCAAAACTTGCGCTTGCAAACGCTTTAACGCTCGAATCAGGCTTGTCAACAAGCCTGTTGATACTTGCTCTTACTTTCATAAAACCATTCCTTTCACAATTTAATGTCTATGTCCTCGCAGTCGGTCATATCTTCATTCTGCTTTTCAAGCATAATGACCGACTGCGGAAACATCCGTGTATACTTTTCAATTTGTTCTTCTGTCAGCGAACAGGAATCATACTCGCCGTCAGCGTTAATTCCGTCGCCGCAGATGTAGCAGGTCCCGTGTACGAGAACATCGCCTATTTTTCTGTTAGGCGCAGAGCCGTTTAAGAGAAACTCATCATTACACCAGCAAAGCGCATCGCTTTCGGACTCAAAATACACAGCCTCAATGCTGCCGCCCACAACATTCTGCATGGCATGGATATCGTGCCGTATCTCCGCCGCATAGGGCGGCTTGTCGTTTTCAAGCACAAGTATTTTCAGCATATCCTTGTGGTCGGTTTTCTCAATATCGAAATCATCAAGCTTTTGAAAGCCGAAGCTGTCACAGAAATAGAACCCCTTATTTCTGCCCTCGCATATTTCTATCACATCGCTGACGGACAGCGACCGTCCGCAATATCCCGGAGGCATTTTATCCGAATTGCAGAGGGCGAAAACATCTTCAAGACCGTCGGCAGAAACCTGTCCGCCGTATACCTGACGGTAATCTTCAGACCTTATGCCGCCGTGACTTATTGTGTTATCATGGCTCATAAACAGATTGTCGTTATTGTCTTTTAGCTGAAATATCCTTATCTTCATTTTCGGAGTTTGAAGATTTTCAAGCCTGTTCCTTGCCCATTTGGGAAGCTGCTCGGAGTCAGCGATACCGAGAAAATCGCTGCGGTACAGCTGATCTCTCATGCCGTCTGCAAGATAGCAGCCGAAGACCTTTTTATCGCCGTTTTCAGGCTTACAGCCGAAACCGCTTGCAGCATAGAAGTACTGCACAATTGGATTTCTAAACTGAACAGCGAGTCTTTCAGGCTTTATGATGAGCAGGTTACCCAAGGCGGACTCGCAATTTGATATGACTTATACTTTCGTTTGTCCGCCTGCGAGTTTTGTTTCGAGGTCGCGGACCTCGATTTTGCTCCGCAAAACCACAAAACTCCGAACGTTTGTCAAGGTGATGGGCTTTTCATGCTTTTTGCATTGGTCTTTTGTAAGCAGCTTATCAGTTGTCATAATCGCCATAGTAATCCTCACATTCCTTTTCACAATACTCATTCAGCGGACAGTCATCGCAGTTTTCGTGAGTCTCGCACACACGCTGGATTTCTTCCTCGGATATATCGCTGTTTTCTTCATCTGCCACGCAGATCAAATTAAGCATCACCAGCTCATTTTCCTTTTCAAGCATGATCTCCACGGGGTTTCCGTTTTCGTCATACAGACCTTTTATCGTATGCCTGCCGTCCTTTCTCATCAGTATCGCAGTAAGCAGTTTTTCGTTTGTCATTATTTTAATCCTCCTCATAGTATTTCAGATCATCGTCTAAAAACGACATCTGCTTAAACAAATTTTTTCTCTCGGTCGTATCGTAGTTGGATATGAGTAGTTCCGCATACTGACAGCCGCCGTCATATCTCTGTGCCAGATTGTTGAGCCTTTCAATACGCTCTATTTTGATGTCGGGTCTTTCCCACAGCTGCCATATCTCAGGGCAGTCATTATATGAAACAAGGAATTTCCCCGAAATCCCAAGAAGAGTATCGCGAAGTCTTATGTGATCTTCTTTTGTAAACCCAACGTCCGCATAATAATCCTCGGTAGCGTAATACGGCGGATCGCAGTAGAAAAAGCTGACGGGGCGGTCGTACTGCCGTATCAGCTTTTCAAAATCCTTGTTTTCGACAACCACCTTTTGCAGCCGTCTTGCCGCCATATCTATTACAGGAAAGTCCGACCACATAGAATGAGGCTGACTTCCGAAGCTGTCAAGACCGCTTGCGTAGCTATAGCGTATAAGCTGATAAAACTTAGACGCACGGTCTATATCTGTAAGCGCTTTGAAATCTCCCTTCTTATGCAGCAGAGCGATACAGTCAAAATCCTCTCTGCTGTCTAAAACATATCTCAGCTCGTTTTTCAGCTGTTCAGGCTTATTCCTCACACAGCGATAGAGATTTGCAAGGTTGGAATTAAAGTCGTTGTACACCTCAAAATCGTTTCCGGGCGGCTTGTGGAACAGCACCCACCCCGCGCCCCCGAACACCTCGATATATCTCTCATAATAAAGCGGCATTCTTTCAAGTATCTCATCCCGCAAGGCTTTCTTGCCGCCCACCCATGACATAAAGCTATTCATTCTGTCCTTTCCGCCGAAAGTCAAGCGGCATAACGGGAAGGACAAAATTTACCGCTTTGCCACTTGGCAAAACGGCTAACGTTTAGTATTTAGGTTTCATTATCTGCTCCGCATATCTGATGATACTATCACGCTTTCCACGCTCATCGCTGTGGGTTTTCACAGCCCGCTTGAGCATTTTGTATCTGTCTTTATCAAGATACGGTTTCATAATGCGAAGCATATCCCTGACACTTACTGCTTTCATCACTCTGTCGAGTAGACTTGACCCGACATGGCTGTTTTTCACTTAGACCTCATCTCCTTGTTTAGCCTGCATATCTCCTTGCTTGCTGCATACCAAGCGGTTGCAAAACCGCCTATGAGCAGTCCGATGATACAGCCTACGATAATTCCTATAAAAAGTATTGTCATTCGCTCATTCCTCCTTCAATATCCATTGTTTCATCACCGATCATATCTTCCTCTGAGCATATCTCCATATATTCGCCGATAATGTTGAGAGCTTCATTATAGCTACCGCTTTTAATTACACGTTTGGTCATTTCCTTTGCTTCTTCTCTCATTCCATTTCTGCGGAGCGTTTTGGAAGCAAGTCCTATTAGATTGAACACATTACCGTCAGCTCCTATGAGCGGACATTTTGGCTTCTGTATTTTCTCTCTAACAAACCCTCCGAGCCTGTTCGGAACATAATCGGAAAGCCATGTGCCTCCCTACTGCGAGTAGGTCTGCAATCACCACATCGCAAGCCTGCCAAGATCGATATCTACGCCCTCAAAGGGGAACAGTATGCAGGTGCAACCGTCGTTGTCAAATACTAAGCAGCTTTCAAATCTTGCGCCGTTTATTAATATTTCATCTTCAGTCAGCAGATCGTTTATTCCGTCAAGCCACTCCTGAATATCTCCGCCGCAGCCCTGCAAAATTAGTCCTTCCTTATCACTCATAGTGCGAAGTTCCTCCGCTTTTATTCTTTCAATGCTCATTGATCCATCTCCATTCCTAAATCCTCATCTTCCGTCTGTTCGCCGTCATATTCCCTGAACATATACAGCGACATTGTTTCGTCCAAAAAGTTAGCCGAATTTTCATCTGTCAGAGAAATATACCCCTGTGTTCCTAAATCAAGCGGCTCTTTTGTTACTATTGATCCTGCGTGATTAACGCCAACACATTTTTCAAGAGCGCAAAAGCTTCCGTCATCACCGTGCCTGATATGGTAGCAGTACATTCCTTTGGGTATATTCTCATCTGTTATTCTGTCGTTTGTAAACAGTGCAACCATGCCGAAAATCTCTATCTTCTCATACTCGTCATCACCCTCGATATTGATATATCCCGTTTCACTTGCATTTAGATACAACGAATAATCTTCTTCCAATTGCACGTCCATGACTTTTGCCGCAAACTCAATGCTTTCCTTTTCATGATCGGGATAGTATTCCTCGCTGCGTTCACCGCCGTAATACTCCCGCCTGCCGCAGTTGTAACCAATATCCTCATCAGCCCATTCATGAGAAATTTTCACAGCAGGAAAGAGAGTAGAGAGCTTTTCAATAATCGGGTGAGGAGCAGACCAAGCGGTAAGAAAGCGTATTTGGGGTATTTCACCCTCATTCACAGTATGGTCAGCCCCCTTGCTGTAACCGTATGAGTTCCACTTTGTACCCCAGTTTGCTATACACCAATCGTACCATGTAGAAAATCCGCATTTTTTAAGATTCTCATACGCTTGTTCTCCAAGCTTAAAATCTTCCTCAGATATATCGCTTCTCTGAGATAAGAAAGCCTTTTTTGCATTCTCGGTAACCTTTGACTCAAGCATACCTACAATGTTTAAAAAATCCCTATATGCTTTCAAGCCTCTGTCCATTCTGCTGCCGCATTCAATGTTAAGACCCTCAGGCATTGGGATTATTTTATTAAAATCAATGCTTCCAAGACCGAATTCATCGGATTTTACGGTTTCCAGAAGTCTGACAATTTCAGTTTTTTCTCCATAAAGTCTGACACGGTTAGTCACATGATTCGGCATTTAAACACCTCCCAACTCATCTATCAGCCGATTCAGAATATACTGCTGTCCTTTTCCTGTTACATAGGTTTGCTGATAGGTTTTAGAGATCCCTTTACATTCGTACACGGATTCCTTGACCTTGAAATACCCACGCTCTATATACTCCTGATAGGGCAGGTTATTAGGCATAAGGATCCCATGATTTTTAAGCCAAGCAAACAGCCTTGTTCGTCCTATGCGAATACCGTTGTCTGCACATAATTTTGCCATTTTGTTCATATCGATAAGATTTTCGGTATTTGCAACATGGTCCGCAAATTTAACTTTAGGTTCGTCACGGCGAATACGGTTGTTGAGCTGGTCTATCACCTGACACTGCAGCTTGAACAGGTTCTTTATCGCATCATCGGCAAAGGAAAGATAGGTTTCGGCAAACATATCCTCATTCGCAACGTAACCGCCGGTCTTGCGGATGGTGGGTAATACATCATCGAATACCCACGTTTCAAATTTTGCTGCTGTAGGGAGCTTGGAATGAACGATCAGCCTGTACACATCACCCTCAGGCAAATACGAGAGCGTCTGTATTCCGCCGTTTGTAAGGGTATCGTGTTTCACGACACCCTTACAATGTCTGCGAAGTGCGTCAGAAATATTCCTATATCCCAACGCCTTTGCTACATCACTTCCGCAGAAGTATATTTTATTCTTATTTTAAAAAAATCTTATTGTTCCAAACTCATCATTTTTAAACATCTGTATCTGATACATTTTCATTCTCCTCGTCAATTTCCTTAATAAACCTACCCAACGCCTCGATAACATTAACCGTTACTGCATTTCCCGCCTGCTTGTAAAGCTGAGCATTTGAGATTCCTGCCGCTTTTGCCTTTGCAAACTGTTCATCCGTAAATCCTTGCAATCGCCAGCATTCAAGCGGCAGCAGTTTTCTGATATATCCGTTGTACATCACACCGTTGCAGTCTGTCACAGTTATTGTAAAAGCAGGTTCATCTGGCGTTTTAAATCTTCTGCCTTCTGCTCTTACTTTTTCTTTAGTCGGAGTCATCACAGGTATAGCTTTTTTGATAAGCAATGCCGCAGATTTTTCTCCCTTGTGATGACCTATACCGCCGTCCTGACGGGCGGTTATACATCTTGCAAGATCGGTAATATCGGGATCGCTGTTCATGTCAATGCATTTCATCGAATAAAATCCTTGAGTTGCGGAGGGAGTGATGGTGTGTGAAATATCATGTCCTACACGCCCTCTGCGGCTGTTCAAATCCGCATACGCAAGGTCTATGCTGTCGCCGGGCAATGCAATTTGGTAACCGCTTTTTGTAAACGATTTTATCGGCAGACCCAGTATCTCATATAGTCCTGTTTTTCCGCCGAAGCCGCCTGCCGTTCCCGTAAGGGTTATGCTCAGTCCTTCGGGGGAGTAGACTCTGCAGCCTTCTCTGCCGGGTATGCGCTGCTTAATAGTTTTTGGATTTGCTTCTGTGAAAGACAGAACTCTTCCGGCACATTTTTCTCTAAGAAATCCGACAATGAACACTCTCTTTCGGGATTGGGGGACATAGTGATCTGCGCTGTTAAGACATTCCCATGCGACATCGTACCCCAGTTCATCCAGCGAACTGAGGATCGCCGCAAACGTCCTGCCTTTGTCATGGTTAAGCAGTCCGGGAACATTTTCAAGCAGCAGATACTTAGGTTTTTTAACGGCAGCGATTCGAGCGATCTCAAAGAAAAGGGTTCCTCTTGCGTCGTTAAATCCGCCCCGCTTTCCGGCGATTGAAAAGCTCTGGCAAGGGAATCCTCCGCAAATAAGGTCGATATCCGGCAGTTCTTCGGGGTCGATTTTTCTTGCGTCATTAAAATACATCTCTCCTTTCGTGTCGTACAGGGCTTCATAAGCCTGTTTTGCATATTTGTCGCATTCGCAGTATCCGACACATTCAAATCCGCCGACTCTTTCAAGTCCCGATCTGAATCCACCGATACCTGCGAACATATCTAAATATCTTATTTTCCTGATAGTTTCACCAGCCTTTCTCCAATTAAAAAGCGGTCTGATGTTACTCAAACCGCTTACATCGTCATATCCTGTTCTTCGCTTTCCTCGGATTCTTCTTCCTGCTGCCCAATATCTCTGTTCAGCTCGCTTTCGATAAGACTTAGGAAAAACTGCTTTTGCGTTAAATGATGCACGTTAAGATGGTCTTTAAGTCTTTGAAACATTTCCTCCGGCATCTGAAATGCTACCGTTCTCATTCCCATTGCGTTCACCTCCTGATTCCTTGGATGCAACTCATTGTCAAGCGCACGGCTGACAAAGTCCGCCATCGTCATGCCGTTTTCCTCGATATATCGCCTTACCTCTGCATGGAGGGCGGCGTCCACCTTGACGGTTATCCCTTTTGTTTCAGGCATTTTTCAAGCTCCTTCCGCAAAAGGTTTTCGATGATCTCATCAACGGATATGTTCGTTTCTATCGCCCTTTCAGCAAGCATATCTGCAAGTCCCACAGGTATCTCTGCCTCGATAATAACTTTCTCATCACTCATTTACATACCTCCCATAGTCATATCTTCGGTTTCCTCTATCGCTTCATTCTGCCCGATAATGCCGAAGCTGTCAATGCCGGGGACAACGGACAGCGATCTTCCGTTGTCCCATTTCATTAAAACGTTTCCGGCATCGTCAACTCCAACGACCGTTCCTTTCGTTCCAGGCTCGACAGGGTAAGGATCGTTGGCCATTCTGTCAAGGCGGATCCTCGTCCCAGGCGGATATTTCTCCCTCAGCATTTCTACTTTGCCTTTGGTAAATCTCATATTGTTTATCTCCCTATATTTTCATTTCCATATCTTCCGACTGCGAATCGTTACCGTCAAGATAATCACTCTCAGGCAGCAGACGCCAATCATCTGAGCTGTTCCAGAAGCTGACATTCACATCGCCTATACCCGTTCTGATGTCTTTCTGCTCAAGGGATTCGCCCCAGCCGTCACTCAGCTGACCGGAGCAATAACGAGTAAACCTTTCCATTTCATCATCTGACAGTTCTCCGAATATTTTAGCAGTTACAACTCCTGTCAGTTCGCCGTTAATGACTTCTGCCGAACAGTGCGCAGAGTAGATCTTATCGTCAAGCCTACCGTCCGAATACCAGTGCATAAGTCCACGCTCTTTTTCTTCGGGTAGGTTATTTCTTTCGATCCCGCAGTTGATCTCATCGGCATACTGCGCCATTTGCGAGTTATCCAGAACCTCTATTTCGTCCGTTTCTTCGATGTATTGCGTGATTTCCAGCGGACAGCAAAGCCTTAGTTCCTGCAAATGAGAACGTGTAAAATCCTGATACAGCAGCTTTGCATTCGGCACATACTGCGCATATCTCGCATAGTAGTAACCTTCACTGTCAATAAGCAAACCGTCGCCCTGTTCCTTGTCAAAAAGCAGCAGACAATGATAATTGCCGCCGCTGTCGCAGTACATAACATCTACATTTTCGGCGATCACATCGTTATCTCTCATCGGATAGTTTTTCAGTTCCTCAAACTCCTTATGGGTAAGCGGCACAGCCTTCTCAACGATACAGTTATTCATTTTAAAGTCTGCTTCTTTTCTCAGCAGATTTGCTTTTATTATCAGTTTTTCTTTACTCATAAAATCTCCCCCTTACATACTCACATACTCATTTCAAGGCTTTCCTTGATATCGCAGCCTACAACGTCCTTTGCAAACTGCTTTGCTTCCTCAATGCTGTTTTCGAGAAGCTCAAAGCCTACCGCCGCAGTAAATTCATCTATCTTTTCTGACTTGCTCTCATCTGCGAAAACAGTAAATTTAAAACCCTGACAAGCCACATCTTTTCCGTTGCTGTCGCTTCGGATAATGTGATCGTCAGGGCTTATCTCAATGTGAAATCCCTTGTATTTCATTTTGTCACACCCCCCCAATTAAAACTCAAACGACACCTGACTATCTTCGTCAATGTCGTTATCTTCATCTTCTTCATAAAGTTCTTCGTCCTCGTCCTCATCTTCGTCATATTCCTCATCATCGTTCTCGTCAGGATCATAAAATTCATTATGCGACAAATTTATTTCCGATTGATGGTCATACGCTCTCGCTGCGGCTTCAACCAGATAGCTTGTATCCAAGCCGTTATCCTTGTACCCGTCCCAGATCGTCTGCAAATACTGTTGTGACGGGGGAGAAATCCCGCCGCAATTCATAAGATACGCCATGCCGACAAGCTTCTTTCCGCCAATTTCAAACTCGATCTCTTCCTGCCGATACAGTCTTGGGAAACCCTCGTATCTGTTCAGCGCGGGAATATCCCTCGGATCAAGCTCCCACAGCAAAACGGGGACTTCTGCATTCTCTTTCGGAACTATTGTTGCAACTCCACGAAATTCAAGCTCCCAGCCTTTAACCTTTGCCGTGCCGATCGCCGTTGAATGCGGACACCTGTACGCCATTTGTTCCAGATTGATATTGCTGCCGTAAGCAATGTACAGCACAGGTTTGGTCGGCAGTTTGTATTTATTTTTTTCTTTCAAATCATCACCCCTACATACTCAAAGTTATTGATTCTTCCTCATCTTCGGTATCTCCGACAATGCCGTCACATTCGCTCACAGCGGCGTTTTCTTGTTCATCGGCTGTTATCCCGACATCTTGCGTACTCTGCGGTACAGGCTCTGCACGCTCGTTACGGGCGGCAATACGCTCCTGTTTCAGCTTTTCCCTTGCAGCTATGCCGTCCTCTGGGTGCCGCCAAGCTATATCGCCTGAAAGATGTTTCAAAAGGTGCGTCCGATAATTTTTGTATTCATCGCCGATAAACCCTAAATTCAGCAGAAAAACACGAAAGCTGTATCGCATATTGTCGCTATGAGATACAGCCGGAGAGCAATATTTTTTTGTGACCGCTGCATTGCTGATAGCCAACGCAAGCAGTATCTGAGCCTTTACCTCGCCTGCGTGGAGAGAAGCGTTGCAGGCTCGTATTTCATAATGACCGTGTTGGAAAAAGCTGTGCAGATTAAGAGCATGATACCGAGTAGAATTGTAGTGAATATCGGGACTTTGGTAGGTCCCTGAATACCACAATTCTTTTATGCCGTCCATAGTTTTGGGCTTTATACAGTTCAGTTTTTCTACAAACTCCCTGTTGATCTTTCTACAATAGTTTGACCTGGCAGATGACACCTGAAGTGCATCCCACAGATAATCTTCCTTACTCGACCAGAGATTCACAAGGTTTCTTATCTGCTGCGGAGTGTAGTCAGCTGCGTCAATGTGGATATGCGTTCCGCAGTCGTATTCAGCTCCTGTTATTGCCCCTTCTTTACGCAAAGCGCGGATAACCTCTTGGAGCAGGTTCAGATCTTCAAATTCCAGCACAGGCGAGTTCATCTCAACCTTATACAGATCGCTTGCTGTCTCTCCGTTTCTCTTTGTTGCTGTTATGCTGCCATCGTAAACAATTTGCCAGTTTCTGCCTTTATTGTCCTTAATCGTGTATTTGTCATAGGTACCGCCAACATGGTCTATCTCACCTCCCAAAACTTTTCGTATAGCCTTCGCCGCAGAGCAACGGGTTATGCCGGTCATCTCGATTTCGATACCGAACCTCCTCGTTTTTATGCCGTCAAAGTTGGTTGACATATTTTTCCTCCCTTCGATCGAGAATAAAAAAAGACCGAACCTGTTAGTTTTAACCAACAAATTCGGTCTGATTTTCTTTACACTATTTTAATGTATATGGCTTTGTTACTGTCTTACAGTATCTCATTTATTGCCCGAAATTTCACTTTGCATCGGTTCAAGTCCCTTTTTACCCTAAAAGCGGGCAAATGTCATCTACGGATTTGCAAAGTGAATTTTTGGCGAATAAGCAGCAAAAAAGCCCGTAGATACGGGCTTTTTTGGCATGTCATCTATTTCGTTCAACAAACATGGTGCGGCAAACGGGACTTGAACCCGTACGTCAAAGACACACGCCCCTCAAACGTGCCTGTCTGCCTGTTCCAGCACTGCCGCTTACCTATCTATTTTACCATAGCAATAGCCGAATGTCAATACCCAAAAAGAATAATAACTTACTTTTTACAGAATATTCATATATAGCAAGAGTGTTTAGAAATAAGCAGTTAGAAATAAGAGATAAGATGTAAGAAATAAGAGTTGGGAATTGGGAGGTTGCAGGCGGTATGAATTTTGAGGGTTTTAAGGGAATATTGCATAGGCTATTCTTTCCCTACGGGGGAAAGAACAGCCCGTTTCAGGGGCATTATATTCTCCGCCGGCGACAAGCTCCGCCCCCGCGGGACTCCTTGACAATTCCGTACTGCGGTTGTATAATATAAATAGCAAAGATCACATCGGGAGCATACCAAAGTAAAGGCGGTCGGAGCAATGGCAGAATTAAACGGCACAAACACGGCGGAAAATTTGCAGAAATACCTTATGTTTCTTGCGGATAACCGCAAATTTGCGATAAATTTCAAGGATATAAAATCCATAACCTCAAAGGGCGCACTGCACCCTATTCCCGAATTTCCGAGCTATTTTGCAGGCTCGTGTATCCACGAGGGGAAAGCCGTGCCCGTGATAGATTCGCGCAGGCGGTTCGGATTTCAGCCTATTGAATACGGCGAACGCAGCTGCATAGTGATCTGCTTTGCCAATACCGGCGAAAAGAACGATGTGGTGGGCATTATCACCGATTCGGTTTCATCTATGGCGGAGATACCCGACAGCGCGATACAGGAGTGTACCCCCGTCAACCGAGAGGCTTATACGCGCTATCTGAAAGGCGTTTTTATGGACGGCGGCGAGCCTTGCTATGTTGTCGATGTCAGCCTGATGATAAATGAATGTGATATAGATACCGTTATGGGATAGCCCTTTAGAGGTAAGATGTCAGAAGTAAGAAGTGAGAGTTGGTTATTGTGATTTTTAGAAAGCAGAAGAGTTTGAAAATTTTATTGTGCAAATTTTTCGCTTTACCCCCTTGCTAATTGCGGAAAATATGCTATAATTATTATAAGAGCAATGCGGTGCGCCGCGGCGTGACCGTAAATATTATTTTGAGGTGAAAATTATGACTGAACAGGAACTCTATGAACTCTGGTGCGAAAACGCAGTGGACGATCCCGATCTTCAGGACGAACTGAAAGCTATCAAGGGCGACGCCGAGGCGATCAAAGACCGCTTTTACCGCGATCTTGAATTTGGCACGGGCGGTCTGAGAGGCGTTATCGGCGCAGGCGCATACAGACTGAATATTTATACTATCAGACGCGCGACGCAGGGACTTGCGGATTATGTCAACGGCGCGTTTGAAAACGGCTCTGTGGCTATCGCATATGACAGCCGTATCAAGTCGGACGTATTCGCAAAAGAGGCTGCCGCAGTGCTTGCGGCAAACGGCATAAAGGTACATATCTACGGCGAACTTATGCCTACGCCTATGCTTTCGTGGGCTGTGAGATACCTCGGCTGCAGCGCAGGTATTGTCGTTACCGCGTCGCATAATCCTGCGAAGTATAACGGATATAAAGTATACGGCGAGGACGGCTGCCAGATAACGCTTGACGTTGCGAATACCGTTATCGGAAAGATAAACGCGGTAAGTATGTTCGGCGGAGCAAAACTTATGACCTTTGACGAGGGCGTAAAGTCTGGTATGATAAATATTATCGGTCAGGACGTTATAGACGCGTACCTCGATAAAGTCGCAGAGCAGGGCGTACATACCGATCTGGTGGCGGAAAGCGGTCTGAAAGTGGTGTATACGCCCCTTAACGGTACGGGCAACAAGCCGGTTCGCGCCGTCCTTAAAAAGATAGGCATAAAGGAAGTCACCGTCGTTCCCGAACAGGAGAACCCGGACGGAAACTTCCCGACCTGTCCGTTCCCCAATCCCGAGATCAAGGAGGCTCTGGCAAAGGGACTCGAGCTTTGCAAGACGGTAAAGCCCGATCTTCTGCTTGCGACCGACCCCGACTGCGACCGCGTGGGTATCGCCGTTCCCGATCCCGAGGGAAATTATGTGCTGTTCAGCGGCAATGAAGTCGGAGCAATGCTGCTCAAATATATCTGTCAGGAAAGAACGGCTCTCGGTACTATGCCGAAAAACCCCGTTGCGGTAAAGACGATCGTTACGACGGACATCTGCAAGAAGATCGCCGCAGAATACGGTGTGGAGCTCAGAGAAGTACTCACGGGATTTAAATTCATAGGCGAACAGATAGGATTCCTTGAAAAGGACGGAGAGGATAACAGGTATATCTTCGGATTTGAGGAGAGCTACGGCTATCTTGCAGGCTCTTATGTCAGGGATAAGGACGCTGTTGTCGGCTCTATGCTTATCTGCGAAATGGCGGCGTTCTACCGCACAAAGGGAATATCGCTCTTGCAGGCGAGAGAGGATATGTACAAACAGTACGGAAATTATGTGCATACGCAGAAGTCTTTCCAGTGCGAGGGCGCAAGCGGTATGGAGAGAATGAAAGAGATAATGTCCGATCTGCGCACCGATCCTCCCAAGGAGATAGGCGGTCTTAAAGTCGTTTCGGTTGCGGATTATATCGCCTCCGAGGAGACCGATACCGCGAGCGGCAGCAAGACGGTACTCACTCTGCCCAAGTCGGACGTGCTGGCGTTCAGACTGGAAAAGGGCGCGAGCGTTATCATCAGACCGTCGGGAACCGAGCCGAAGATCAAGGCGTACTACACCACTATCGGCGACACGAGGGAACAGGCGGCTGCGCTTGAAGAGGTCATTTCCGACAGCTTCAAGACCATTCTCGGATTCTGATAAGAATATTTTTAAGGATATTTTCAATACCGAATCGTCGTCACGGCGGTTCGGTATTTTTATGGCGTCCTCCCGATCGGATCATATTCCCCAAAAATGAAAAATATAAATATATGAAACTTAATTTTCATCATATTGTATATGCGGCGGCAGGCGGATTTGTGCAAGTATACAATAGTTGAAAATTAATTAAAAAGACGCTTGATTATTGCGGAGGAACGTAGTATAATTGAATTTGAAAGGCGGCGGAAAATTTTTGTGTAAGAATATTATACAAGAATACGCCGCATAAGCACGAAATATGACAAGGACCGATACGTTTAAAAAAAGGAGGATAACTTATGAAAGGTCTTATCAGAAAAGTGATGTCGGCGGCTCTTGCGGCGGCGGTCACGGCAGCTTGTATGCCTGTCGCGCTTTCTGCGGCGGCGGACGATGCATTTGACGATCTTTCCGCGGAGGAGATAACCGAGGCTATGGGCGTGGGCTGGAATCTCGGAAACCAGCTGGAGGCAAATTCAAACAAGACGCCGAACGAAACGGCGTGGGGCAATCCCGTCATTTCACAGCAGACGCTCGATATGGTGAAGAATGCGGGATTTGACACGGTGAGGATACCCGTTTCATATCTAAGTATGATAGGCGACGCGGAGTCGGGATACAAGATCAGCGAAGAATGGCTCGACCGCGTGCAGGAAGTTGTCGATTATGCGATGAACGACGAGCTGTTTGTCATTATCAATATGCACGGCGACGGCTATTATTCCATAGACGGCGGCTGGCTGCTCTGCGCTGACGATAATCAGGAGGAGATAAGGGAGAAATACAAGGCGTGCTGGGCGCAGATAGCCGAGCGTTTCAAGGACTATGACGAACATCTTATCTTTGAGTCAATGAACGAGGAGTTTGACAATACATATAACAATCCGAACAGGGATTACTATGCAAATATCAACGCCTACAATCAGATCTTTGTGGATACCGTCCGCGCGGCAGGCGGCAACAATGAGAAAAGATGGGTGCTTATGCCCGGCTGGAATACCAATATAGATTACACCGTGGGGGATTACGGTTTTGAGATACCCACGGACGAAGGCTGCACGGCGGACGGCAACAGAATAATGATCTCCGTCCACTATTACGACCCGTGGGATTTCTGCGGCGACGAGGGCAAGACCAACATCACGCAGTGGGGTTCAAATGCGGAAAAGGGCAAGTTTGCGAGATACGGTCAGCCGATCTATGCGGAGGGGCAGTTCCAGAAGCTGTACGATTCGTTTGTCAGCAAGGGCTATCCCGTAGTTGTCGGCGAAATGGGCTGTATCGACAAGTCGGCGCATGACGAGCTTAATCCGTCGTTCAGAGCGGAATGGCTTTCCACCATTGTCGGATTTGCAAAGGATAAAGGCTGCGTGCCCGTTTACTGGGACAACGGCTGGAACGGCGACAACGGTTTCGGACTTTTTGACAGGACGACTTTTGAGCCTACTCAGCCCGATCTTATTCTTGCGATGATTCCCGACAGTCCCGTTACTTCGGGCAGCGGCGGCGAAACAGAGGGCGACGGCGATGATACTGCCGATGACAATGCGCAGACTTCGCAGGGAGCGGATCCCGATGAGGAGCAGGACAACGCGGCTGAAAGTGTGGATAATGCGGACAATGCGGACAGCGCAGCCGATACTGACAGCGCGGCGCAGAGCGTTTCGTCTGCCGACAGCGCCGACGATTCCACGGCGGAGACAGGCTCGCCCGTTGTACCGATCGCGATTGGCGGCGCAGCGGTAGTAATTGCCGCCGCAGCGGTCGTTGTGCTGAAAAAGAGGAAGTAAATGCAGCCGTAAAGATACGGTCATTGATTTTTTGTGATATTAATTAAAAGGCTATCCCCACATTGGGAATAGCCTTTGTATATTTCCTGCCGTTGTTGAAAAATATATCTTGATCATCTTAGAAAAAAATCACCCTCCGCCGCAAGCGGCGGAGAAAAAGTTCATATCAACCAAACTTAGGGGACGCCCTTCTTGCAGGTCGTCCCTTAAGTCAAGACGGCATTTGTGACAGCCGCCGCTTGCGGCGGCAGATAATATCGCTACATATACAAACAAAAGGCTATCCCCACATTGGGAATAGCCTTTGTTATTTGCAGTTCAGGGCGGAGGGTACTTTATATGTAACCGTCAAAAGATCCGCACCTTTACAAAATTCCATCCTTGTAGTAAAATAGGAAGCAGAAAAAATACAGGGAA
>CANRDT010000027.1 GCA_947629455.1 uncultured Ruminococcus sp. | reverse complement strand
TTCAAAACAGTCCGGTGGACTGTTTTGAAAGAGGGGACGACCTGTAAGAGAGGGCGTCCCCTAAGTTTAGTTGATGTGAACTTCCTCTCCGCCGCTTGCGGCGGAGGGCATATCCTTATGTTGGGAAAAACAGTCTGTGTCGGGTGTGTATTCTCCCGAACGGACAATCCGCGGCGACGCGCACAGCTCCCGACATCGTAAACGTTTACAGCAAAAAAATATCGGTGTGACGGCGATTTTTTTGGCAAATCACTTGCAAAATCTTAAAATATATAGTATAATATAAATGTTAAAAAAAGCAAGACCTCGCAAAGGTCCTGCGGTTTGCTAAAGAAAATACTTAAAGAAAGGAATTTTGTAATGAAAAAGGTAATGGCTATGGCACTTTCGGTCATGACAGCTGCGGCAATGCTTACGGGCTGCGGCGACAACGATTCTTCTTCGGCTGCCGATTCGGCGGCAAACGGCGGCGGCGCGGCACAGTCGCAGGCGGAAAGCACGGCTGACGGCAACTCTGCGGCAGACAGCACGGAGGACAGCTCCGCGGCGGATACCGAACTGAAAGCTCCGGTAAACGACGGACCTATCGACCCCAAGAACGGCTGTACGGAGAATATGCTTATCCGTTCGGTGCTCAGAGAGGGCGACACTTCAAGACTTGCCGCTAAACTCAAGCTTGCCAAGGAAGATCCCGAACAGGTGATAAACGTTACGTTCCTCGGAGATTCGATCACCGCAGGTTCGATAACCAACGTAAGTTCCAATCAGTATGTAAATCAGGTAAAAGACTGGATGGAGGAAAACATAAGCTACTATGTCAACGTCACCAATGCCGGAATTGGCGCGACTGACTCTTATCTCGGCGTACACAGGGCGCAGAGGGACGTGCTCGATATCAATTCGGATATTATCTTTATCGAGTTTATCAACGATCAGGATACGGATTTTTACAAGACGACAATGGACAGCCTTGTAAGAAAGTGCCTTAATGCGGAGAATATGCCGGCGGTCATTCTGGTGGAAATGACTCTCGAGAACGGTTCGTGTCCGCAGAATGTACATTCACAGATCGCAGAGGCATACGATCTGCCGGTTATTTCATATCACGACGCTATGCAGCCTGAGCTTGACGCAGGAAATCTCAAATGGTCGGATATTTCTCCCGACGATACTCACCCCAACGACGATGGTCACGTTATGCTCGGTCAGATGATAATAAACTTTATCGAGAATGTCAACAATAATCTCGATTCCGCAGGAGAACCCAAGGCTCTTGATGTTGAATCTCCTACAGGCGACAAGTATGCGAACGCCAAGATCTGCGACAAGAGCACCAACGATGTGACCGTTACCGATGAGGGAACGTTCACCGAAGAGTCCTCGCCGTGGAATTTCAAGGACGGCTGGGCGACCAAGTCGGGCGGCTCGATCACCTTTGAAATGGAGTTTAAGAATCTCGGTGCGCTGTACTACAAGAGAGTTGACGGAACGGGCGCACAGGCGGCTATAAAGATCGACGGCGAATCGGCAGGTATGCTGGACGGCGACTTTACCGGCGGCTGGGGCGACTATGCCGCGAATACCGAGATCTACACTTCCGAAGAGACCGCAAAGCACACCGTTACCGTTGAGGTGCTTGACGGCGACGCCAAGAACTTTGAGATACTCGGCTGGCTCGTTTCATAAAATACCGCGAAGTAAAATTTAAAAAGAAAAAGTTTATTCTCTATCGGATCGTCGGATAAGGCGGTCCGATATTTTTTGTATGTTTATGATGATTTTACACTGATATGCGGTAATTTGATATTGATATTATAAAAAAGACTGTTTTCCTCGGCTGTTGGGGAAAATATCAGCATTTATGTATATCCGACACGATATTTCGGCAATAGGTGCGTAGCTGCCGCCATAAATGGCAGCTGTAGCAAATGCCTTTCATAGTAGGGGACGCCCTTCTTGCAGGTCGTCCCCTCTTTCAAAACAGTCCACCGGACTGTTTAGAAATTCACCCCTTGCGGACGCAAGCGGCAGGGGCTTTCGCCGTCTGCGGACGGCGACAAGGGACGCTGTCCCTTGACCCTGCCAGCCTTTTTAAGGAAAAGGCTGGAGCGAAAACCTTTTTAATATGCCGACTTCATTTTCAACGTGAGTGCGTATCGTGAAATCAAACTGCGCAGAATATAAAAAAATCTTGCAAAACTGTGCGGAATATAATTATAAGCCCAAAAACACTCGTATAAAAATTGATTTCCGTGCAGCCGTTCTCAAAAAGACTTGACAAGACAGACTAAAAATGCGATAATATTAGAGAAGGGAGTTTGGGAAAATGTCTGTAAGAGTAGGTATGGTATCGCTCGGTTGTCCTAAAAATCAGGTCGATGCCGAACATATGCTTTTCGATCTGAAAAGCGAAGGGTATGAAATAGTTGCCGACGCGGCTCTCGCCGATGTGGTCGTGGTCAACACCTGCGGCTTTATCGAATCGGCAAAGCAGGAGTCGATAGATAATATTCTGGAATTTATCACGCTTAAAAATGAAGGCCGTATAAAGGCGGTCGTCTGTACGGGCTGCCTTGCCGAAAGATACCGCGACGAGGTGCTTAAAGAGATACCCGAGCTTGACGCGGTAATAGGTATCGGTTCGGATAAACATCTGCCTGAGATAATAAGGGAGATCTGTGAGGATAAGCGCGGTATCTGCGAATTTGCGGATAAAGAGGAGCTTTCTCTCGAGGGCGGAAGAATAATTTCCACTCAGCCGTTCTATGCTTATCTCAAGATCGCCGAGGGCTGCGACAACTGCTGCTCCTACTGCGCTATACCCGAAATAAGGGGAAGATACCGCAGCCGTGAGATGGAGGATATACTTAAAGAGGCAAAGTGGCTTGCGGATAACGGAGTTACCGAGCTTGTGCTTGTGGCGCAGGATACGACGCGCTACGGCAGCGACATATACGGCAGACAGTCGCTGGCAAAGCTGCTTGAAGAGCTGTGTAAGATAGACGGTCTTAAATGGATACGCACACTTTACGCTTATCCCGAGAGGATAGACGACGAACTGCTCGGCGTTATCGCGAGAGAGGAAAAACTTGTAAAGTATCTCGATATACCGATACAGCACTGCTGCAAAGAAATACTTGAAAAGATGAACCGCCCGGGCGATAGGGAGAGCCTTGAAAAACTGGTGGAGCATATACGCGAAAAAGTGCCGGGGATAACTCTGCGCACGACGCTTATCGCAGGATTCCCCGGAGAAACGCAGGAACAGTTTGAGGAGCTTTGCGCCTTTGTGAAAAAAATGCGCTTTGAACGGCTCGGCTGTTTTGCATACTCCCAAGAGGAGGGAACTGCCGCCGCGGGATTTGACGGTCAGCTCGACGAGGAGGAAAAGAACCGCCGCGCTGATGTTATTATGGAACAGCAGATGTTTATTTCCGACAGCATCAACGCCGCCGAGGTCGGCAAAACGATAGAGGTCGCCGCCGAGGGATTTGACAGATACGCGGAATGTTGGTACGGCCGCAGCGCAAAGGACGCTCCCGAAATTGACGGAAAGATCTTCTTTTCCGCAAAGCGCAGGCTGACCGAAGGGGAGTACGTTATGGTACATATCGACGACGTTATGGACTACGATCTGCTGGGAACGATGACCGAGGACTGAGAGAACGCCAATACCGCTGACGAAAGGACAAATAATATGAATCTTCCAAATAAACTGACAGTAATGAGAGTGTGCCTGATACCTTTTTTTGCAGCCGCTCTGCTGATCGACAAAATTCCGGGAAATGTTTTTATCGCGCTTGCGATATTTGCCGCCGCGTCGGTCACCGACTGGTTTGACGGCAGGATAGCGAGAAAAAATAACCTTATCACCACTTTCGGAAAATTTCTCGATCCGCTTGCGGATAAAATGCTGGTAATGTCGGCGCTTTGCTGCTTTACTTATCTCGGCTGGTGCGATCCTGCCGCAGTGATAATAATTCTTGCAAGAGAATTTATGGTATCGGGACTTCGCCTTGTCACCGCGTCGGAGGGTATAGTCGTGGCGGCAGGTATCTGGGGAAAGCTCAAAACCGCTTTCACTATGATCGCTCTCGTTGCGATAATGCTTGTAGTCGGTATCGCCGGATTTAACGGCACGGTGTTTGCCGTCAGCGAGATACTCATCTGGATAGCCGCCCTGCTGACGGTCATATCAGGCGGCGTGTACCTCAAAGGCTACTGGAAGTATATAGATTCAAGCAAATAAGCAGGCATATGCATGGAAATCAATATTTGATTTCCAAGAAGTCAGAACGCTGCGCTTTTTAGAGGTAAGAGGTAAGACAAGGAGCGCCTGCGGCGCATATTTTAAAATATTATTTATTACGCTTTGCAGACTTTTTTATTGCCTCTTGTCTTTAAAATTCTTGTTTTTTAAGATCAATTTTGCAAAAATTGATCTCCGTGAGGCTTATGCTCCCTCGGACGTGTCAATAACGCCGCTTGGGGCATAGAATATATTGCTCCCGTCTATCCGGCAAATAGCGCGGGATATTGCGGGAGCGTCCGGATATTCCGGAAAAGTATCTGAAAGGACGAAATAACGAATGTCTTTTATTGACAATATAAAACACGATATAAACTCTGTAAAGGAGAGAGATCCTGCCGCGCACAGTTCTCTGGAAATTATTCTGACCTATTCGGGACTGCACGCGGTGATAATGCACCGTGCGGCGCACTGGTTCTATATTCACGATCATAAGGTGATAGCAAGAGCGATCTCGCAGATCTCGAGATTTCTGACGGGGATAGAGATACACCCCGGGGCGAAGATAGGAAAAGGCCTGCTTATCGACCACGGCAGCGGCGTCGTTATCGGCGAAACGGCTGAGATAGGAGATTACTGCCTGCTGTATCAGGGCTGTACTCTGGGAGGTACGGGCAAGGACAGCGGAAAACGTCACCCGACGCTCGGCAATAACGTTATGGTCGGCTGCGGCGCAAAGATACTCGGACCGTTCAAGGTGGGGGACGGCGCAAAGATAGCGGCGAACGCCGTGGTGCTTGAAGAAGTTCCGCCTAACTGCACCGCCGTGGGCGTTCCTGCGAGGGTAGTGAGAAGAAACGGCGTAAAGACCGGCTGCGACGATCTGGATCAGATACACATTCCCGATCCGGTTTCGCAGGAGCTGTGCGCTTACCGTATCAGGCTCGAAAATTTGGAAAAGCAGGTCGAGCAGCTTAAAAAGGAAAGACAGTGACGGCAGGGCGTTTGCGTTCTTGCCGCCGCTTTTGCCGCGCTCCCCGAAAAGTCGGAGCAATAAATTTCTCGGAGAGGTTGAAGATAAATGAAACTATATAATTCGCTCAGTCATAAGACGGAGGAGTACGTTCCGAATGAACCCGGCAAGACCGCGATGTATACCTGCGGTCCTACCGTGTACCATTATGCGCATATAGGAAATCTGCGCAGCTATATCATGGAGGACGTGCTGGAAAAATATCTGCGCTATTCGGGGCTTGACGTGACGAGAGTTATGAATATCACGGACGTCGGACATCTGACTTCGGACGGCGACACGGGCGACGACAAAATGCTCAAAGGGGCGAAACGCGAGCATAAATCGGTAATGGAGATAGCAAAATTCTATACCGACGCTTTTTTTGAGGACTGCAAAAAGCTGAATATAAAAACGCCCGATGTGGTAGAGCCTGCTACGGGCTGTATCGGCGATTTTATAAAGGTAATATCTTCGCTTATCGAAAAAGGTTTTGCTTATGAGGCAGGGGGAAATATCTACTTTGATACCTCAAAGCTGGATAAGTACTACGTTTTCGGCGACGTGGAGGAGGAAGATCTTGCGGTCGGCGTGCGCGAGGGCGTGGAGGCTGACGGGAACAAGAGGAACAAGGCGGATTTCGTATTGTGGTTTACAAAATCCAAGTTTGACGATCAGGAGCTTAAATGGGATTCTCCGTGGGGAGTGGGTTATCCCGGCTGGCATATCGAATGTTCCTGCATTTCTATGAAACATCTCGGGGAATATCTCGATATACACTGCGGCGGTATCGACAACGCTTTTCCTCATCACACCAATGAGATCGCGCAGTCGGAGGCGTATCTCGGACACAAATGGTGCAATTACTGGTTCCATGTACATCACCTCAATACCAACAGCGGCAAAATGAGCAAGTCGAAGGGAGAGTTCCTCACGGTCTCGCTGCTCGAGAGCAAGGGATATTCTCCGCTCGTTTACAGATTTTTCTGCTTGCAGTCACACTACAGGAAATCGCTCGTGTTCTCTTATGAGAATCTTGACAACGCAAAGACCGCGTATGAACGGCTTATCTCGCGCACGGCTGCGCTGCTTGACGAAGGTGCGGACGGAGATGTTGACGCGCAGGCTCTTGAAAAGCTCAAAGACGGCTTTACCGCCGCGCTTGACGACGATCTGAATACCTCAAACGCGGTAACGGCTCTTTACGACGTGTTCAAGGCGGATACCAATGCGGCTACCAAGCTTGCGGCGCTTGCGGACTTTGACAGGGTAATGTCGCTGGATATTATCGAGAATGCCAAAAAGATGTCGGACGGGGCGCAGGATATTCCTAAAGAGGTGGAGGAGCTTGTCAGACGGCGTCAGGAGGCGCGTAAGGCTAAGGATTTTGCGCTTGCGGATAAGCTGAGAGACGAGATCGCGGCTCTCGGATATTCCGTGAGGGAGACCAGACAGGGCACGGAGATACTTCCGATAAAGTGAAAGGAAACAGGGAAGATAAAAAATGAGCGATAACGGAAATTATATGAACGAAAGATACGCCAGAAAAAAGATGAGAGTGTACTTTCAGTTTTCTCTGATAGCGGTGGCTTTTGTGGTCATACTGGCGGTCGTGATGATCTTTACCAAGGGAAAGAACGACGCTATCGACTATTCGGGTTCTGATTTCGTGCAGTTTGAAGAACCGTCCGATTCCGCGCCGGTAGTCGTCTTTGAAACTACCGAGGGAGTATTCCGCGCGGTGCTTTTTGAGGAGGAGGCTCCCGAGTACTGCGGTTACTTTGAAAAACTGGTAAACGACGGCTATTTCAACGACACATATGTTTGTACTATACTCAGGAGCGAGAACGGTCAGACGGGCGGTTTTATCGGCGGCAGCAAGACCAAGGACGGAAAAGCCGCCGCGGATACCGATACCGATATGGTGAACCTTGAGATCTCGGCGAATATGCTGCCCGTCAAGGGGACGCTCGGTTCTCTGGTCAAGCAGGGCGGAACATTTTCCAAGAGCAAGGCAGGCAGCGTGTTCACCGTGCTGGGAGACGTGGTAGACGTCGAGGAGCTGAGAAATGCAGGCGGCGAGGACGTAAACGGATTCAAGCGAGTAAGCGAGATATTTGAGAAGTACGGCGGCATACCCAACTATTTGCAGATGTACACATTTTTCGGTCAGATATACGATGGCTGGGAAACGGTGGATAAGATACTCGGGACAAGCATTGTGGACGAGGGAGTTCCCGATGATGAGGACAAAAATCTTCAGCCTGTGACGGAGATAAAATTCACGCAGGTGTATATGTCCACCTACGGCGAACAGAAAGAGAACGGTTATACTATCCCCGAAAAGGGGGAGAAGAGCGGAAGTGAAAGCGATAAAGAATGATCTGTATTTGATCTCACGATACGCAGTTGTGGAGAAAACGAAGTCGGCAAATTAAAAAGGTTTTCGCTCCAGCCTTTTCCTTAAAAAGGCTTGCGGGGTCGAGGGGCAGAGCCAATCGTCGCCGTCCGCAGACGGCGAAATACCCCTGCCGCCTGCGTCCGCAAGGGGTGAATTTCAAAACAGTCCGGTGGACTGTTTTGAAAGAGGGGACGACCTGCAAGAAGGGCGTCCCCTAAGTATGGGCGGCATTTGCTGTTTCTGCCGCTTGCGGCAGAAGGCATAGACCTTGGAAATCGGGCGGTTAAAATTTATTGCGGCATTGTACAGATCATTGAAGTTTGTTAAGGCGACAGAGTTACAATGAGCATTTCTTACCTCTTTCCTCTTACATCTTACTTCTGAAAGCGGAGGCGGTATTATGGTTATCAGAGAAAAAAATAAAACAGTCATTGATCTGCTTTATCCGTCGCAGGAGAAAAGAGATCAGGCAAGGGCGCACAGACTTGCCGCGGAGAACCTCCCGAAAGATTATGCGGAAGATCTTCAGGTGCAGCAGCTTGCGGCGATGATCTGTCCGGTAAATCAGTACAATACGGTAAAGCTGCTCTGCGAACTCAACACCGACCCCGAGATAATCAACTACCGTCTTGACGCGATCGACGATCTTATCAATGTGCCGAGACTTATGCCTGAGATCTATAAGTTTCTCACGAGTATGCTCGACAACGACCGCAAAAATCTGAAAAAGTTTACAAATCCGACTTCGTTTGACGGTTTCCGTTCACGGCTCGACTCTTTTCTTAACTATATCGAATGTGTGGACGGTATGCATAGTTTCTATGAAAAATACGGCGGTCAGATAAAGTCTGCGGCGATAAAGAGCCTGTTTTCCTATTTTGAGGAAATAAGCGGCAGCGATGATTATATCAGGCTAAAACAACTGGCGCAGGAGCTTTCGGAAAGTCTGGCGCACAGGATAAAGAGCGTTACCGTCGCGATAAATTTTGACGAGATGATGACACCTGTAAGCGCAGGGATAGTGGGCTACTCCGACAGGGAATATGTGGAAAAACCGACCGTGCTTGACAGAATACTCTATTTTAACGCAAAGAAAAATCCCAATCAGGTTGAGGGAAGCCTTTTCCGCAAATATATGACCGACGACCCGTTTGAAAAAGACCCTGCCGTCAATGAGGCGGACGCGCGGCTGTTCAAGGCGCTTTCCAAAATAACGGACGGCTATGTGGATAAGCTGTCTGACGTTTTCAGGACGTATCAGAAGATAGGTTTTGACGATATTTCGGGAATACAGGAGCAGCTCGATCTTTATGACGGTATGATAAGGCTTATCCAGACGGCGCAGTTCAAGCAGATACCGATGTGCCGCCCCGTGATACTGAACGCGCAGGAACGGCGGACGGAGCTGAAAAACGTCTACGATATGTGCCTGATGAAGTCGGCGCTGGTGAGCCGTCCCGATGCGGTCGGCGACGAGCTGATCGTGAGAAACGATATTTCGATGGACGACGACGGCAGATTTTACATTCTCACGGGAGCGAACAACGGCGGTAAGACTACCTTTATACGCGCGGTGGGGATAGTGCAGCTTATGGCGCAGGCAGGGCTTTATGTGCCGGCGCAGTACTGCGAGATCTCTCCGGTGGATCATATCTATACGCATTTTCCGCGCGAGGAGGAAACGGGGATAAACGCAAGCCGTTTCACCACGGAAATAAAGCAGTTCAAAAGGATAAGCGATACTATCACAAAGAACAGTCTGCTGCTGATGAATGAATCTATACAGAGCACCACGCCGAAAGAGTGCGTGGAGATAGCGGCGGAGCTTGTGAGGATATTTACGGTCATAGGCGCAAGGGGAGCGTTCGCTACACATCTTACGGAGCTTGCGTTTATGTGTGACGGATTTAATTCCGACCCGCAGTGCCGCTCGAAGGTGCAGAGCATAATAGTCCGCGTGGACGAGGACACCGAGCGCAGGATATACAAGGTGGTAAAGGGCTTGCCGGGAGATCACAGCTATGCGTCCACGGTGTTCAGGGAATTCGGCATAGACCTTGGCGAAATAAGAAAAAGGCAGGAAAAGTAAATATCCATAAAAATAAACGGACAGAAATTCTGCCCGTTTTTTTGATGTATGTAAGTTTTTGCGTCACGAAAATCAATGTCTTACCTCTTACCTCTTACTTCTTACCTCTTAACTCTAAAAGCATAGCGTTCAGACTTCTTGTAAAAATCAAATATTGATCTTTGTGGTTTTGGCATATCAGAATTTTCTGCTCCACATCGACGGAGAGAAAAGCATAATGAGCGGCAGACATTCCAATCTGCCCATCAGCATATCCACGCTCAGAACGATCTTTGAAAAATCGGAAAATATCGAGAAATTGTCCATAGGACCGATACGGCTGATACCAGGACCGATATTATTTATACAGGTGACCACCGATGTAAAGCTGGTGGCAAAATCAAAGTCGTTAAGCGAGATGAGCAGCAGTGAGGCAAGTATCATAGTAAGATAAATGATAAGATAGCTGTTGACTCCGTGTACCGTTTCGATGTCGAGAGCCTTATCGTCCGATTTGACCACGTTCACCGAATTGGGGTGAAGTATCTTCCGCAGGCTTTTTTTCGCCGTTTTGAACATAATTATAAATCTTGATACTTTGAATCCGCCGCCCGTAGAGCCTGCGCACGCTCCGACAAACATAAGGATTATCAGCAGCATTTTTGAAAATTCCGGCCAGATGTTGAAATCGGCAGTCGCAAATCCCGTTGAGGTCATAATGGAGGCTACCTGAAAGACCGCAAATCGAAACGACTTGCCTACGGTCTTGTAAATGCCCATTATATTTGCGGTTATGAGCGCGGTCGATACAATGATAACTCCCAGATAGACCTTTAGCTCGGTATTTTTGTATATTTCCGAAAAGCGTTTTATCAGGATAAAGTAATACAGATTGAAATTAATGCCGAAAAGTATCATAAATACGGTTATAACGCCCTCTAAATAGGGGGAATCGTAATAGGCTATACCTGCGTTCTTGATACCGAATCCGCCCGTTCCCGCAGTACCCATAGCGTGACACACGCTGTCATACAAGGGCATTTTGCCGAGCAGCAGGAAAACTATCATCAGAGCGGTCAGCACGCCGTAAATTATGTAGAGTATCAGCGCGGAGGATTTGCCCTTCGGCACAAGCTTGCCCACCTGCGGACCTGCACATTCCGCTCTCATAAGGTGCAGTGCGGAGGAGTTTTTATCCGAGGGCATTATTGCGATAATAAGCACCAGAACTCCCATACCGCCTACCCAGTGAGTAAAGCTGCGCCAGAAAAGTATACCTCTCGGCAGAGCCTCAATATCGGTAAGTATAGTCGAGCCTGTAGTGGTGAATCCCGAAATGCTTTCAAATATCGAATCGCACAGGGAGGGTATCGCTCCGCTGAAATAAAACGGCAAAGCGCCCAGTATCGGTACGGCTATCCAGCACAGAGCCGCGATCGCTATGCCCTCTTTCGAGCCGAGAGAGTTTGTCTTTGGCTTGAGGACAAAAGTGGCTGTGGGAATACTCAGCAGCGCTATCGCAGCGGCAACTTCAAGAAAGATCAAAGCACAGTCATTTTCCTTGTAATAAAGCGAAACAAGGGTGGGCAGCAGCATAAGCACCGCCTCGATAATAAATATCTTTGAAATGCTGTGCAGAACCAGACGTTTATTCAAAGCAATTCTCCTAATCCAGAATATCCCTGAGATTGGTAAAGCGATGTTCTTTTGTCACTATTACTACCGAATCTCCCAATTCTATGGTATCGCTGCCGTTGGGGATAATGACCTGACGTTTTCTTATCACGGCGCATATGAGAATATTCTTTTTCAAATGTATATCCATAAGCGGTATGCCCGTAAGTCCGGGTATCTTTTCCTTGACGGTAAATTCTATCGCCTCGACCTTATCGCCGACCAGATGATAAAGCGATTCGATACTGCTGTCCGCAGCGTTTTTCAAAGAACGCACATAGCTTAAAATATTGCCTGTGGCAAGCTGTTTCGGAGAAACTATAGTATCGAGCCCCAACATTCCTGCCATATGCACATAGGTATCGCGGTTTATCTTGGTGACTACCTTGGCGTTGGAATTGTTTTTTGCATACAGCGACATTATTATATTTTCTTCATCTATGCCCGAAAGCGCGATAAATGCGTCCACATCGGCAATACCCTCGTCACGCAGCAGATCCTGATCCGTGCCGTCGCCGTTGATTATTGTCGCTTTGGGGACTGAGTCGCAAAGCTCGGTGCAGCGGTCGTAGGACTTTTCGATTATCTTTACTCTCATACCCACCGCGAGCAGCTGTCTTGCAAGGTATACTCCCACGCGTCCTCCGCCCACGATAAGCACCGTTTTGACGCGGTTTTTGAGCGAACCGTTCTGCCTGAAAAAGCGTTCTATATCGCTGTGAGACGCCGCGATGTTTATGCGGTCGCCCGACTCGAGGATGAAATCACCGCTCGGTATATATATCTCCTGACCTCTCTGAACGGCGCATATAAGGAATTTGATCTTCAGACGCTTATAGATCTCCGCAAGCGAAAGACCGATGAGCGTAGATTCCTCCGGCAGCTTGTGTTCCACCAGTTCCACTCTGCCCTTTTCAAAGATCTCCACCTTTGCCGCCGTCGGGAAAATAAGCACCCTGCATATTTCGCTCGCGGTGGTAAGTTCCGGATTTATGACCATTGAAAGACCGATGTCGTCCTTTATAAGGTCGATCTGTTTGTAGTATTCGGGATTTCTCACACGCGAAACGGTTTTTTCCGCGCCAAGCTTTTTGGCGATAAGACAGCAGAGCATATTCAGCTCGTCGAACGGCGTAGAGGCTATCAGAAGATCGGCTTTGCCCACTCCTGCCTCCTGCTGCACGTCGACCGTCGCGCCGTTTCCCTCTATACACATTACGTCCTGATAATTCATAGACCGTTTCAGAGCCTCGGGCTTTATGTCCACTACCGTGACATTATGTCCCTCCCCGACGAGGAGAGCCGCCAGGTTGCTGCCGATCTTACCGTCGCCGATAATAACGACCTTCATAATAAGTTATGCTCCCGAGGGGAGCATTTCCCCCTTTCACTTCTATGCGGTATTAAGGCAGCCGCTGCCGTATGCCGTTTTCTGTCATTTGCAGGCAGAGATCGGTACATTGATAAGTATAGCACCATTCCCCCGTAAAGTCAAGGGGATAGCGAAAAAGAGATGTAAGCATTTAGAAGTAAGAGGTTAGAGGTAAGAAGTAAGACAAGGAGCGCCTGCGGCGCATATTTTAAAATATTATTCCGCTTTGCAACTTTTTTCTTACCTCTTACATCTAATTTCTTACTTCTAATTAAAACAAGCTATTCTCCCCACAGGGGGGAGAACAGCCTGATGTTAAATTGATTTGACCGCTTGATTTTCAAGATCCTTTTCTTTCGCCGCAAGCGGCGAAGATAAGATATGCCGCCTTGACTTAGGGGACGCCCTCTCTTGCAGGTCGTCCCCTCTTTCAAAACAGTCCACCGGACTGTTTTGAAATTCACCCCTTGCGGAGCGCAGACGGTTGGGGGTATTTCGCCGTCTGCGGACGGCGACAAGGGACGCTGTCCCTTGACCCTGCCAGCCTTTTTAAGGAAAAGGCTGGAGCGAAAACCTTTTCTTGATTTCCCACTACTTATCAATCAAACTTCAGAGCGTGAAATCAGCCTGCGGAGCGATCTTACCGCTTACACCTTCAAAACATCAGATATTTCCGTCAAGATTGATAGCCAAGCGTGTGTAGATCATACCGTTGCGGACACTTATATCTATAGTGGCTACCGCTCTTCCGGAAAGTGAAAGCCCGTTTTTGTTGATGGTGAGCTTGTCATATATATCCTCGCCGTTATATCCCAGATAAGTGAAAAATTTCTGATTATAGCGGCGGTTTGAGAGAAAGGCTTTTCCCATAAGCCCCAGCTGCGGATTGGAAAGCCACTGATCGTCCAGAGCGTAATATTTCCGCCTTGTGATCTTGAAATTATCCGCAGGAGAATTGTTGTAGATGTTGGTGTACGTCCCGTCGGCGTCAGCCATATAGAAAGTCGATACCATAGAGCGCGTATCAAAACTTTCGCCCGTGGAAACTATCATTTCCGAATTATAATTCCTTGACGCCTTGTTCAGCGGCGTGCTGCGCACCATATTCGTACCCGAAATATACGGCAGTATCCTGTAGGCTTTCATTCCGTATGCCGTTATCGCGTCCCAGATAGTGGAATGTTCCTTTACATATATGTAATTTACCGTTGCGGTATTGGTCTGATAGGTCACATACGGGATACTTGTGTTAATGCTTCCCAGCGTGCTGAGGGTCATATTCGGATTTATTCCCGGCACGGGTTCGTTCTGACTTAACAGCACCGAAAAACTTCTCGAGCTGAAACTTATCACGTTCATACCCTTTTCATAGGTTTTCTCCAGCTTGTCCACCAGTCCGTGATGAACTTCATAGCCGTTGACGTAGCAGTGTATTTCCTGTATGTTTTCGGGGATACTGTCAGCTATAAATTTTCCCGACGCCACGGAAAAACAGTCATATCTGTCCTTGTGAAAATCAAACGAGATGAAATCGTGAAAATACGTGCTTTCTCCGTCTTTGGGAGTAAGTATCACCATACAATCGGTCGTTGACGACATTTTCTGCGCCTCCTTTCCGCTTTCGCTACATCTTTTTAAAGACGAGGACGCATTTTCCTGTGAAATTCTGATTAGACCAGCTCATCGTGCCTTTTGTCATCACCGCATCGGTAAGGGCTATACCGCCTGCGGTGATGCTGGGAAGTATCTTTCCGGCAAGATCGAGCACCATATCCGCAAAGTATCTGCGATCCTGCGGAAGAACGCGCGTTTCGATCGTCACGATACCCGGCTCCGCTCCCTCGAGCGCTCTGTGTATCTCGCCCGTGGAGACACCCTGCTCGTAGAGCTTTGTCTGCGCACCGATAATTACCGTTTCCGCGTAGAAATGGTACTTCCCCAAGAGTATGAAATTCTCATTGCTTGGCGTTGTCATCGTATTTGTCACCGTCATATCACGCCGCCTCCTCACGCATAGCCGCCTGCTGTACGGATACTTCCTCTTCCGTGCCGGTTATCAGAAATCTCAGCGTTGCGTACACCTGACATTCCAGCCTCGGACATATCCTGCTGCGTACCGTCTCTTCCTGCTCCGTCTTTACGAGTATGCACCTGTCGTAAAGGGCGAGCGCCTGCGTGAACTCCTCCACATCTGCGCTTATGCCGTCGCAGTCGTCGTATATGCCTACTTTGCCGAAAAATCTCACCTTGACGCGGTATTCTCCCTCTACTCCGTACTGCTTGCCGTCTGCCGAACATATCTTCGGCTGAAAGCTGACCGACACGGGGGTTATTATGCACAGCCGCCCTACGCTGCTTTTGAGCAGTTTGTCGCTGCTGTATTCCTTGCATACCTTGACCTGACATTTCTCAAGAGCCTGCGTTATCACATAAAAAATGCTGCTTTTCAAGTTTATCAGTCCTTTCCGCCGAGTGCGCCGTCAGCAGTCCTGAAGAATACAAAGCTGTCGTCCCTGAGAAGATCGGCTATCAGATCATACGCCTTTTCTTTAAGAGCCTGAGCCGCCTTTACCACGTCGGGAGAACGGCTGCCGAGCTTTACCGAACCGCTCTCCGTGGCAATGTCGCAGTCTTTGAGGATAGATTCAAGCGTATAATCGAAGGCTGCCTCCGCCGCCGCGGCATATTCGCACCTTTTTATGTCCGAAGAGGCGGAGACGTTTTCTCTCAGAGAGGATTCCAGTCCTGCGCAGGCTTTGTCTATCAGATCCTGATAAGCAAAACCGCTGCTTTCGGTATCGGTTATCCTGAGAAACAGGCTCTTTACGTTATCTCTCGAAAGAGTTGCCATTTTCGATCCTCCTTTTGGAGCGTTATTCCGCGCTGTCGGTGTCGAGAACTGCTACCGCTCCGTCGTTTATCCTTGCAAAGCCGGTGAGTACCGAGCAGGATACCTCGCTGCACTGCGTGCTGAGCAGTTTGTCGAAATCTACGGTCACGTCGCCGCTCTGTACCATTTCCACCGCACAGCTGTTGTCGAACGCATAGATCTTTCCGTCGCTTATCGAGGACGACTTGATGATAGTCACACCGTACGGAGTTTTCACCCTGCCGGAAGTCATATAGTCGGAAATGCAGTACTTCATCTCCGAGAGAGCGAGTATCTTCGCCATAACTTCGGGACTGCATATCATGGTGGTCATATTGAAGTTTTTCATAGACGCCCAGAACTTGGTGATGTCCGCATAAGTCACCGTGCTTGCGGCGGCTACCTTGCTTGCCGTCACGCCCGTGGCGGATTCGCTGATAGCCTTTGCGTTCACCGATTCCGAAATGGCTGCTCCGAGACCTTTGAGTATCACTCCCAGCGTTTCAAGACGCTGATTGCGGATAGATTCATAGCTGAACGAAAGTTTTCTTGCAAACTTCGTGAGAGCCTTTGCGGCAGATGCAAGAGTTACCGTAGTGGCAGGTACTTCCGCGCCCTGAGCTACACCCGTGTCCGTGCCTGCCTTTTTTACGCTCATAGCGCGGAAATCTATACCCTCGGTATAAGATCTCGCCGCTACGATGTCGGGCAGGATCGACGCTTCGTCCAGACCCTGCTGGATAGTCCTTCTCACATATTCGGGAAACAGCACTGCGGATTCGGTCGTGGTGAAAAATTTCTCCACCTTGTCGGAATCCGCGCCCGAGATCTTGATGTCAAATCTCTTGAGCTGTCTTTCAAAGGCGTCGAGCCCCGAAAGCTCCGTGCCTGCGTAATTCTCATCGGGGTCGAGCTGCGCCAGAGCCTGTGTGAAGGTCTTTCCCGCGATCGAATAAAGTCCCTTTTCAAGTTTTACATTCTTATACATTGTTTTTCCTCCTTGTTTGTACGGTCGGGATATTCTCCCACGGAAATCAATTTTTAAATTTTAAGTAAGCATTTTAATATATTTACTTGCCAATGCAGACTTTTGGGTTATTTTTCCTCCGCCAACGGCGGAGGAAAAATAATTTAATGTTATATTCTCCGCCTGCGGCGGAGAATATAACAAAAATCTCGCCTGACTGAGCAAAATATAATTATAAGAATAAAAACACTCCTATAAAATTGAATTTCGTGGATATTCTCCCGATCGGTATACGGTTGCGTATATATGTATACGGGCGTCGGGTCGTTGTGCGCTGTCTGTCCTCTGCACGCTGTATTCTTGATATACCTCTTCGCCTTTTACCGACGGATAGGTATATTCCCGGTACCGTTACCTCAACTCCGCGCCGTATTGCGCAGAAAACCTGCCGCCCGATATACGTTTTTATCCTCCGCCGTTATCCGGCAATGCGGAAACGGCTGTTTTCGCCGCTTTTGCCGCCGTCAGTCTTTTTTGAAACAAGCTGCGGCTTTGGCTCGTCGTTTTGCTGGGCCTGCTTTTTCAGTGAATGATAAAGCTCGGTCAGCTGCTCAAAGCTCATTTTGTCGGTGAGTATCTTTACCGTTTCTACCGCCATAACGGGACGGCAGAGAAAGCTCAGTGAGATTATCTCGCGTTTGAGCATATCGCAGGCTTTCTGCGTTCTTGCGGATTCCGCCGCGAGCCGCTTTTCGAGCGATCTTACCTCCTGCGAAAAGTCCTTTTCCTCACCGAAATGTTTTACCACGCCTGCGGCAGGCTGTGCGGGAACGGCTACGAATGACCACTCGTAAGCGTCGGTAGGCTCGTCAAGAATATGGCAGCACTTTTTTCCTCCGTAGTATGTCCCCTTGATATGGCCGCAGGGGTCGCGGTTCATATCCGCTCCGCATACGGAACAGAGCTTTTTGCCTATGCTGCAGCTTACAGAAACTTCTTTCTTAATGCCGCCGTCTATTTCGGCGATGAGATCGGCGTTGCCTGCCGTCCTCACCATATACGCTTTCGCGTAAAGACAGGTATACGGTTCTCCGCAGGAAGTCACTCTCGTTTCGTCCTGCACCGTTTCGCAGTCGAATATCCTTGCCGACTGTTTCTCGCCTTTGGGGTCGTGGTCGAATATACCCGTTTTTCCCACAAAGAGCTTTGCAAGCTTTCCGAGAGCCTCTGCCGAAAATCTCTCTCCGTCGCGGTCTATTTCGTTGTCGCACAGGGCGACGGGAAAAGCGTAGACCTGTTCCGCGGTAAGAGCGGTCCGTGAAAATCGGTTGATCTTTTCCATGATCTGCTCGTCAAGCTTAAAATCAAGAACCTTGTTCATTAAATAACTCCTTTCGTATCGGATATTTGTGAAGATCAGACGGCAAGCCGCTTTTCGATCTCCATAGCACGCGCATTGCTGAGCCGTGCCGCCGCCAGAGCCTCTTCGTCCTGAAGATTGATATTCGCCCATTCCACCTCACAGCCGCAGTCGTATCCTGCAAGCCTGAGCGCGGCGTTTCCTATTTGCACAAGCGCGGGCGTGAGCAGACGGCGGTAATATTCCAGCTCGCTTGTGAGTATATCCGCCTGCTGCGAGGACATTCTTTCGGTACTCGACCAGTTGAGCCCCAGAAGAAAAGGCGGTATGGACAGCTTTGAGATCATCTGCTCCAGCAGCTGCCGCACGGGTATCTCGGTATCCAGCACCTGATTGTCCGCGCCTATGACCTTTATATCCACATCTCCCACGGCAACAAAGTCACTCACTTCGCCGCTGCCGGAATTTTTCATACCCTCGCTCCACTGACGGGCGATCTCCATTGCACGCTCCTTTGCAAGAGCCTTGTCGGAGGGGTCGGAAGAGGGTCTGTATGTGACCGCGTACCGCACGTTTCCCACACGGTCGAAATTCTGACCGATACATTCGTATATCCTCATAAGTACATTCGCAAACGCCGGTATACCGCGCAGTATCGGCACTCCCTCAGGATCTCTCACCGAGGGGTTCAGAGTGGTGTAGAACACTCTTTCGGGGTCGGCAAGCCTTATCGGTTCGTTGCTGCAAAGATCGGCTATGCGCATTTCACCGTATCCGCCGCCTGCCGTTATGCGAAAAAGCGTGGGGTCGGGGACGGATATCGCGCTTATCCTGCGCCGCTTTGCGTCTATCAGGACCTCTCCCATGGCTTTGCCGTAGGTGAGCAGGGTGTCCAGATAAAGATCGGCAAAGCTGTTTATTGACTTTCCCGATACTCCGAGCGATACGCTGCGTGAAAACTCGTCCAGCACCTTTTGCGCCGCCTTTGTGGGAGCGGTCAGCCTGAAATCGGTGGTGAGCCTTATTATCTTGCCGAAACACGCGTCAAGTATAGGCACTTTCGCACGCAGATCTTCATAAAGCCCGTACTCGAATATCAGCGGCGAGGGCGCTATCTTCAGCGGCTGCCTGCCCGACGATGCAGACGCCGAACAGCCGCTGAATACCGGTTTCTGATCGGTCTTTTTTCTGTAGCTTTTTCTGCCAAACATTCATTCACTGCCTTTCTGTACACGGAAATCAATTCTTGATTTCCAAGAAGTCAGAGCGCTGCGCTTTTAAGAGGTAAGAGGTCAGACAAGGAGCGCCTGCGGCGCATTATTTTTAATATTATTGCGCTTTGCAGACTTTTTTCTTACTTCTTGTCTCTTGTCTCTGAAACTCTTGCTTTGGGAGATCAATTTTGTAAAAAGTGATTTCCGTGCTTTCTGTAAATATTTTTAAGAGGGCGGGGGATATTTCCCCCAAAGCCTTTTTCTCCGCCGTAAAAACCTAACGCGGCAGCGTCATCACGAAAAACGGATCGCTGTCTGAGGTCACGAACCTTGTGACGAAGTACCTTATATCGTCCATTGCGTGGTCGTTTTCCTTGACGGGCGCGTCACAGCCGACAGAGTTCTGCCAGCGGTATTGGTGAAATTCCCTTATGCTGTCAGTGCAGCCCGAGAAGATCTTTATCTTTCCGGCAGCCAGCGCGTCGCCTACTCGCCTTATCCCCGAGATCACGTCGTTTTTGGCAGGTACTGCCGTTATCCTGCCGTGACGGCGTATACATTCGATAAAGGACGCCGCCGACGGGTCGCACACCGCAGCCTCTATATCCCGATCGCCGCACAGCCGTTCCAGAGCCGCATAATGCTCCTCGTCGGTGCGCTGAGAACCTTCGCGCCTTGAATCGTAATAGTACTCGTCAATGCGGTACCACACCCCCGAGGAATATCCCCACAGTCCGAAACTTGCGGGATTTACGGTGCCGTAATCGCAGCTTACCGCATATCTTTCAAAGTGCGGCGGCAGGCGGTCGATAACGCATTTGTCGCGGTCAAATCTCGGATAGACAAGACCCTGGGTATTTACCCACTTCCCGAGAACGAAACGCTGATAGAACACTCCCGAATACAGCTTTCGGTAACGGCTGAGTATCTGCGGTGTGAGGGAAGGGTTATCGCTCATATTGAAATGAAGATACAGAAGATTTTTCTCAGCCGCCTTGTCTATCCATTCGGTCTTGAACCAGTGATAGCGGTTTTCGGGATTGCAGTTGAACCACAGCTTTGAATCTTTCAGCGAACACCTTGCCGCAGCCTGTTCCACAAAACTGCGCGGCATAAGCGCAACTTCGTCGAGCAGTACTCCGCCGAGCGTCATACCCTGTATCAGAGCCGCCGAGCTTTCGTCCTTTCCTCCGAAAAGATAAAACCTGTTCGGCTGTCCTCCCATACCTATCTCGATAAAGTTTTTCGCACCGTGATCCTTGACGGAAAATCCCCAGTCGGACGCGTGTTTCATAAGCGGCACGACGAGATTTCTCCTCACCGAAGTTATGGTCTTTCCGCAGAGCGCGAAATCGCAGCCGCTGAAATTGGTACACGCCCACAGCGTAAAGGAAAGGGACATACACAGCGTTTTTCCCGATCTGACCGCTCCGTCGCAGATAATGCCGTCAAGGCTCTTGCTGCTGCCGCCGCGCCACCAGTTAAAGACCTTTTTCTGCTTTTCGGAAAAGTCCTCCCAGCCGATAACGCCGTCACTCCTGCTCATAGCCGTAACCGTCCTCCTCAGCCTGCGGAATATCGCCCGTTACGCTGCCTTGGGAGGAACCGTAGATCGCTTTGACAAGATCCTTTGCCTTGCGGTCGCTCTTCTGACGAATATCCAGCTCCTGAAGCTTTTCAAGAGCCTTCTGTCGGTCGAAGAATTTCAGCTCGACTCCTCCGCCCTTGACCTTTTTGATCTCGCTTACGTTGAAGAGATCGGCTCGGGCTATCATTTCCGGCGTTGCCTCCTCCGCAAAGGCGAGCGCGGCGGCGTCGTTTATCCTGCCGTATGCTATCCGCTCCAGTCCTGCGCGTACTTCTATTTCCTCCTGCGCCATTTGCTTTTCCATTGATCTCAGCAGTCTTTTCACCTTGCGGTCGTTAAGCAGAGCCGCGCCCTCCGTCCTTGCCCTGACGGGGGATACTCCCGCGTTGAGCGCAGCCTCTTCGGGGTTTCTCAGCCTTGCAAAGCTGAGTATGAATTGCTTGATGTCGATCGGGTTCATAGTATCAGTCCTTTCTTTTCCGTGAATTTTAAGGCAGAGGACGTTTTCGCCGCCTGTCGGTTTTTCAAGCCCTCTCACTAATAGCCGAAAAAGCAAAAAAAGTTGCACGCGTTTGTGCAACCGAAAAATTTTTATTTTTGTGTTTGTATATCTGCACAAAATATCGGCACAGAATTTGTATATATCGCACTGTGAAGATGAATTTTGTGATCTTATTAAAATTTTCAGAGCAAGCGGATCTTTGCTCTCTCCGCGGCGTGGGGGGAAGGAAACAACTTTAGTGTATATTCTCCGCCGCTTGGGGAGAATATACACCGGAAACAGGCTATTATTCCCCCGGTGGGGAAATAATAACACAATGTCAAAGTTCCTTGACCGCTCTGCGCGATTCTCCGCAAAAACAGCCCTAAACTCTGCCTGCACATGGAAATCAATTTTTGATTTCCGAAGAAGTCAGAGCGCTGCGTTTTTAAGAGGTAAGAGGTAAGACAAGGATCGCCTGCGGCGCATATTTTAAAATATTATTCCGCGCAGTTTTGCAAGATTTTTGTTATATTCTCCGCCGCCCGGGGAGGAAAAATAACCCAAAAGGCAGCCTGAACCGATAATAATATTAAAATGCTTACATATAATTTAAAAATTGATTTCCGTGCTGCCTCCCCTCAAGGTCTTGAATTTTTGCCGCTGTTGTGTTACAATAAAATAAACCATAACAGGCAAAGGAGATTTATTATGCTACACGGTTATTTTGACCTGCCCACCTTCACCTTTTTCAATGAAAAAAACATCTGGACGGGCAGCATATTCAGTGAATTCAATTACCGCATTTTCAGAAAAAAAGAAAATGATACCGACATACTTTACTCGGTGGTATGGTACGGTAAAAAATGTTTCGATCTCATTTCCCCCGACGAGTATGCCGCCGAGATCAGGGAGGAACTTTCCCCGAAAGGTCTGGAAAATGTGATAGAAAAGCTCAACGCGCTTGCGGCAAAATACCGTTTAGAGGTTAGAGATAAGAAATAAGAAGTAAGATTGCTGTTAAGCTTTGATTTCACGATACGCAGTTTGGTTGATAAGTAGGGGGTAAATTAAAAAGGTTTTCGATCAAGCCTTTTCCTTAAAAAGGCTTGCAGGGTCAAGGGA
>CANRDT010000026.1 GCA_947629455.1 uncultured Ruminococcus sp. | reverse complement strand
GCGACGATGGGCTCTGCCCCTCGACCCCGCCAGCCTTTTTAAGGAAAAGGCTGGAGCGAAAACCTTTTTAATTTGCCGACTTTATTTTCGCCGCCACTGCGGAACGTGAGATCATTCTTCACAGCGAAACTTACTTTTCCCAAAATCTTCCCCGGGCTTTCACCTAACCTCATTTTTTCAACCACAGATTTTTTTAAGATTATCATTGAGTTATCACATTAGGGGGTATAATAATAATCATAGAAAACAAATCGTACATATAACGGCAGCGCACAAGCGCAAAAGCGAAAAGCATCGCCGATGCCGCAAAATCTTCGGAGGGAAAAATTATGAGCTACTATGACAATGATCCGAAAAATATAAATAACGATCAGAATACTCAGCACAATTATCAGGGCTATTCAGATCCGCACAATTACTACGGCTATCAGAACGATCCCAACAGCCGCAATTATTACGGCGGCAGCGCCGACCCGAACGAATTCGTCTACGATCCGCCGCGCAAGAAAAGCAAGGGCAGAAAAGCAGTTACCGCAGTGGTCGCCCTGCTGAGCGTGGCTGCCGTGGCAGTGACTTCTATAGTCGGATATTCACTCTTTACCGGAAACAGACCGGGAATTTCCGACAGCGCGGAAAGTTCCGATACCGCAGCGGCAGGCAAAAATAATAAAAAGGAAGATACCGACAGCAAAAGCTCGGTAGACAGAGATAATCTTCCGTCAATAATCCAGCTCGCAACTCCGAGCGACGCTATGACTATCCCCGACATCGTTGAAAAAGTTTCTCCGTCCGTCGTCGGCATTTCCTGCCTGACAAACTCGGGAACGGCTGTCGGCACGGGTATCATTATGAGTCAGGACGGCTATATCATCACAAACGCTCACGTTGTTGAGGACGCCGCCAGGGGTCAGGATTCAATATCCGTCGTACTTCCCTCCTGCTACAATACAGATGAGGACGACGATCAGGAAATGATAACCGCTGAGCTGGTCGGAAAGGATACCCAGACAGACCTTGCCGTCCTCAAGATCGACAGGACGGGACTTACCGCCGCTGAGTTCGGCACTTCCTCGGAGATCAAGGTCGGCGAAGTTTCTATCGTAATAGGCAACCCTCTCGGATTCGATCTTGCAAACTCAGTAACGGCAGGAATTATTTCCGCGACCGACAGGACTATAACTATCGAGGATCGTACCATGAATATGTTCCAGACGGACGCGTCCATCAACAACGGCAACTCGGGCGGTCCTGTAATAAACGCTTACGGACAGGTCATCGGTATAGCCTCCGCAAAGATCGCCAATACTTACGGTGAGGGACTCGGATTTGCTATCCCGATAGACGAGGCAGTGCCTATCTTGCAGGATCTTATTGACTATGGCTACGTTACCGGCAGACCCACTCTCGGCATAAGCGGTCAGAACGTTACGCAGATCTATTCGCAGTATTATGATATACCGATGGGATTCTTTGTACGCGAGGTACAGAGCGGCAGCGCGGCTGAAAAAGCCGACATAAGAGTGAACGATATAGTTATCGGTATCGAAGGCGATCTTATCGAGTCTATCGAGGAATTTAACGAGATCAAGGACAACTACAAGGCAGGCGATAAGATAACCGTATCCGTATACCGCGACGGCAGTATCCTTGACAAGGAAGTAACTCTCGGCGAGGCGGTCGAAAAGGAAGATGAGGAGCAGTCCGACAGCGGCAGCACCTACGACGATTACCGCGACTTCTTCAATCAATTCGGCGGACTCTACTGAGCAATATCAGCCTGTTCAACTTAGTTTTCTTCATATTTTTCATATTCTTTTACTTCGGAGCGAAAGTCGTCCACACGGGCGGCTTTTGCTCTTTTAGAGATAAGAGATAAGCGATAAGAAGTAAGAAGTAAGAGGACAGAAGTAAGATATGCTCTGTAGATTGATTTCACGCTCCGCAGTTACGGAGAAAATACGCTGCGTTCAAAGCCGTGATTCATAAAAAATTTACTGTTTGCACACAGAACGGCAAACATAGAACTTTTGAGGGCGAAATCTGCGATTTTTGTGCAAAACGTAAAAACTCATAAAAACAGGCACAAAAACGCTTGACTTTTTCGTTTTGGTATTATATAATAGTATACTGTATCATAATGGAGTTTTCTCACCTTTTTTTAAAGTTTATTACTGTAAAAAAGGCAGACCGACACGGAATATCCGCAGGCAGAAAAGCTGTCTTTCAGCCGCGCACAGCCGTGAAAGTCATGGAAATATAATAAGGAGTGATTAAGCCTATGGTGAATGTCAAGGACGTAAAGCTTGGCAAAAATACCCGTAAGAGTTTCGCAAAGATCAACGAAGTCCTGGAAATGCCAAACCTTATCGAGGTGCAGAAAAATTCGTACCAGTGGTTTCTGGACGAAGGACTGAAAGAAGTTTTCAGGGACGTATCGGCGATCACCGACTACAACGGCAATCTCGAGCTGAATTTCGTGGATTATCGGTTCGACGAAACGCCGAAATACTCCGTGGCGGAATGTAAGGAGCGCGACGTTACCTATGCAACGCCGCTGAGAGTTACCGCAAGACTTGTAAATACCGAAACGGGAGAGATCAAGGAGTCTGAGGTCTATATGGGAGATTTCCCGCTGATGACCGACAGCGGTACGTTTGTTATCAACGGTGCGGAGCGTGTCATCGTTTCGCAGCTGGTTCGTTCTCCCGGCGTTTATTACTCCTTTGACAAAGACAAGACCGGCAAGGATCTGTTCAAGGCTACCGTCATACCCAACAGGGGCGCTTGGCTGGAATATGAAATGGATTCCAACGACGTAGCATACGTCCGTATCGACAAGAACAGAAAGATACCCCTCACAACGTTCGTGCGCGCACTGGGCGTGGGTACGAACGAGGAGATAACCGACCTTTTCGGCGTTGACGAAAGGATAAATCAGACTATCCTCCAGAAAGATCAGACCGCAAACTGGGAGGAGGCTCTGCTCGAGGTATATAAAAAGCTCCGTCCGGGCGAACCGCCCACGGTGGACAGCGCAAAGACTTTGCTCAACAATCTGTTCTTTGACGCTAAAAGATACGATCTCGCACGGTTCGGAAGATATAAATACAACAAAAAGCTCGGAGTAGGTTCAAGACTTTCGGGACATACCCTTTCGCGCCCTGTGGCAGACCCCATGACGGGTGAGATAATTGCCAACGCAGGCGAAACGCTCGGATACCAGAGGGCTATGGAGATCGAGTCCGCAGGCGTTTACGAGGCATATGTAATGGTAGAGGTCAAAGAGTTCTACACTTCTCCCACAACGGGCGAAACTCTTACCAAGACGGAGGACCGCGAGGTAAAGATCATCGGCAGCGGAATGGTGGATATGGCAAAATTCGTTGACTTTGAGCCTTCCTCCTGCGGAATAAACGAAAAGGTATCTTTCAAGGTGCTGAAAGATATTCTCGACAACTCGTCCTCCGAAGAGGAGATAAAGGAAAACGTAAAGAACAGGATAGACGAGCTTGTTCCTAAGCATATCGTTATCGACGACATCATAGCGACGGTATCGTATTTCCTCAATCTCTGCGAGGGTGTAGGTTCGGTGGACGACATAGATCATCTCGGCAACAGAAGAATAAGATCGGTAGGCGAGCTGCTCCAGAATCAGTTCAGGATCGGCTTTACGAGAATGGAGAGAGTTATCCGCGAAAGAATGAATATCCAGTCGCAGGATATAGAAGTCGTTACGCCAGCCGCGCTCATAAATATCAGACCGATAACCGCTGCGATAAAGGAATTTTTCGGTTCTTCTCCGCTGTCGCAGTTTATGGATCAGAACAATCCCCTTGCGGAGCTTACTCACAAGAGGAGACTTTCCGCGCTCGGACCGGGAGGACTTTCCCGTGACCGCGCCGGATTTGAGGTGCGCGACGTTCACTATTCGCACTACGGCAGAATGTGCCCGATAGAAACTCCCGAAGGTCCTAACATCGGACTTATCTCATATCTTGCATCATTTGCGAAGATCAACGAGTACGGCTTTATCGAGGCTCCCTACCGCAAGGTGGACAAGACCACCGGCGTAGTGACCGACGAAGTTATCTATATGACCGCCGATATGGAAGATAATTTCATGGTGGCTCAGGCAAACGAACCGCTTACCGAAGATCACAAGTTCGCAAGAGCAAAGGTAAACGGCAGGTACAGAGATCAGATACTCGAGATCGAGCGCGAGAAGATAGACTATATGGACGTATCGCCGAAAATGGTGGTATCGGTAGCTACGGCTTGCATACCTTTCCTTGAAAACGACGACGCGAACCGTGCGCTTATGGGTTCAAATATGCAGAGGCAGGCAGTTCCGCTCCTCAAGACCGAATCGCCGATAGTCGGAACGGGTATGGAATACAAGGCTTGCGTAGACTCGGGCGTTGCGGTAGTCGCAAAGGCGGCAGGCGTGGTCGAGGCGGTAGACGCAGACAGGATACAGATACGCGAGGACGGCGGTTCTCTCAGGACGTATCAGCTTACAAAATTCAAGAGGTCGAACGCAGGCACCTGCACAAATCAAAGACCTATCGTAAACAAGGGCGAAAGAGTCGAGGCAGGTCAGGTAATAGGCGACGGTCCGGCTACTTCAAACGGAGAGCTTTCGCTCGGAAAGAACGCGCTTATCGGATTTATGACGTGGGAGGGCTATAACTATGAGGACGCCGTTCTGCTCAATGAAAATCTGGTAAGGCAGGACAGGTATACTTCTATCCATATCGAGGAATATGAGATCGAGGCGAGAGATACCAAGCTCGGACCCGAGGAGATCACGAGGGATATACCCAACGTGGGCGAGGACGCTCTTAAAGATCTGGACGAGAACGGTATCATACGCATAGGCGCGGAAGTGCGCGCAGGAGATATTCTGGTCGGAAAGGTGACCCCCAAGGGCGAGACCGAGCTGACCGCCGAGGAACGCCTGCTCAGAGCGATCTTCGGAGAAAAGGCAAGAGAAGTAAGAGATAATTCCCTTAAAGTACCTCACGGCGAATCGGGAATAATCATCGACGTAAAGATATTCACGAGAGAAAACTGCGACGAGCTTTCTCCGGGAGTAAATATGCTGGTAAGATGTTACATCGCTCAGAAGAGAAAGATCTCCGTGGGCGACAAAATGGCGGGACGTCACGGAAACAAGGGCGTTGTTTCGAGAATACTCCCTCAGGAGGATATGCCTTTCCTCGAGGACGGTACTCCTCTGGATATAGTCCTGAACCCTCTCGGCGTACCGTCGCGTATGAACATCGGTCAGGTGCTTGAAGTCCACCTCGGTATGGCTTGCAAGGCTCTCGGTTGGAAGATCATGACGCCCGTATTTGACGGCGCACACGAGGCGGACATCAGGGAGTGTTTCAAAGAGGCGCAGAAAAAACATCTGGAGCATAAGGACGACGAATTTGTTATCCACACGATGGACGAGGTGATAAATCCCGGAGCACTTGAAATGAGCGAGGACGGAAAGTTCACGGTGTACGACGGCAGAACGGGAGAAAAGTTCGACAACCGCGTTACGGTCGGCTATATGTACTACCTCAAACTTCACCACCTTGTAGACGATAAGATACACGCGCGTTCGGTAGGTCCGTATTCGCTGGTAACACAGCAGCCTCTCGGCGGTAAGGCGCAGTTCGGCGGACAGAGATTCGGCGAAATGGAAGTGTGGGCGCTCGAAGCTTACGGCGCGGCGTATACTCTTCAGGAAATACTGACCGTCAAGTCGGACGATACCGTGGGAAGAGTAAAGACCTACGAGGCTATCGTCAAGGGACAGAACGTTCCTCAGCCGGGTATCCCCGAGGCGTTCAAAGTTCTTATCAAAGAATTGCAGTCGCTCGGTCTGGACATCAAGGTGTTCAATCCGTTCAACGAGGAGATCGACCTTAAACAGTCGTTTGAGGACGATGACGATTTCATTCCGAAAGCTGCCGCGGCTGACGAGGATATGGATTTCAGCATTGACGACGGCGATCTTGACGACGGCTTTATGGCTGAGGACGAGGACGGACTGTCAGAACTCGATCTCGACGACGGACTTGACGACATCGACGTAGGTCTTGACGATGAGGACGATGGCGAAAACGATCCGGAAGATGACGATCTTTATTTCGACGAGGATAACGAATAATGAGAATGATCCGGCAAAACACTTAAACGCAGGAAGAGGGTACTGTCAGTGGAATTTAATACATTTGAATCAATAAAGATAGGACTTGCGTCACCCGACAAGATCAGAGAATGGTCTTACGGCGTGGTGGAAAAGCCTGAAACCATAAATTACCGCACGCAAAAGCCTGAAAGAGGCGGATTATTCTGTGAAAAGATATTCGGACCGACAAAGGACTGGGAATGTCACTGCGGAAAATATAAGAAGATCCGTTTCAAGGGCAAGATCTGCGAACGCTGCGGCGTTGAGGTAACGCGCGCCAAGGTAAGACGCGAGAGAATGGGACACATCGAGCTTGCCGCTCCCGTTTCACACATCTGGTACTTCAAGGGTACGCCCTCGAGGATAGGTCAGATGTTGGAGGTATCGCAGAAAAGACTGGAAGAGGTACTGTACTTTACCAAGTATATCGTGATAGATCCGGGCGATACGGGACTTACCAAGTGCCAGCTGCTCAGCGAAAAGGACTATCAGGAGGCAAGAGAAAAGTGGGAGGACGGTTTCCGTGCCGAAATGGGCGCGGAGGCTATCAAGGAGCTGCTCCAGCAGATAGATCTTGACAAGCTTTCCGACGAGCTGAAAGCGGAGCTGAAAGATCTGCCGGCAGGTCAGAAAAGGATAAAGCTGCTCAAAAGACTGGAGATCGTGGAGGCTTTCCGCCTTTCGGGAAACCGCCCCGAATGGATGATACTGGACGTTGTGCCGGTAATACCGCCCGATATAAGACCTATGGTAATGCTGGACGGCGGCAGATATGCGACCTCCGACCTGAACGATCTTTACAGGAGAGTTATAAACAGAAACAACCGTCTGAAAAGAATGTTGGAGCTGGAGGCTCCCGATATAATCATACGAAACGAAAAGAGAATGCTGCAGGAGGCAGTCGACGCGCTTATCGACAACGGCAGGCACGGCAGACCCGTTACGGGACCTAACAACAGAGCGTTCAAATCCCTTTCGGATATGCTTAAGGGCAAGCAGGGACGTTTCCGTCAGAACCTGCTCGGCAAGCGTGTCGACTATTCGGGACGTTCGGTTATCGTCGTAGGACCGGAGCTTAAAATGTATCAGTGCGGTCTGCCGAAAGAAATGGCTCTCGAGCTGTTCAAGCCTTTCGTTATGAAAAGACTTGTGGACACCAATCCGTCAATAAATATCAAATCCGCAAGGAAAATGGTGGACAGAGCAAAGCCCGAGGTGTGGGACGCTCTGGAAAACGTTATACAAGGTCACCCCGTTATGCTCAACCGTGCGCCTACCCTGCACAGACTCGGTATACAGGCGTTTGAGCCGGTGCTTGTAGAGGGACGAGCGATAAAGTTGCACCCTCTGGTATGTACTGCGTTCAATGCGGACTTCGACGGCGACCAGATGGCGGTGCATCTGCCTATTTCGGCTGAGGCTCAGGCAGAGGCGAGATTCCTTATGCTTGCCGCCAACAACCTGCTCAAACCGTCGGACGGACGTCCCGTTGCCGTTCCCTCGCAGGATATGCTGTTAGGCTCGTACTATCTGACTTTGCAGAAGCCCGGCGAAAAGGGCGAGGGCAAGGTGTTCCGCGATGTGAACGAGGCTCTTATGGCATACGATCAGGGTATCGTTTCACTTCAGGCGGCTATCAAGGTGAGGATAACCCGTCAGGTCGGCGAAAGAGTAGTTTCAAAGCTGATCGACGCGACCGTCGGCAGACTTATCTTTAACGAATGTATCCCGCAGGATCTTGGATATGTGGACAGAACAAGCTCCGACAAGCAGTTCGATCTGGAGATCTCGTTCTTGGTAAAGAAAAAGCAGATGTCGGATATTATCGAAAGATGTATCTATCAGCACGGCACCGCCACCACCTCCGAGGTGCTGGACAAGATAAAATCGCTCGGCTACAAGTACTCCACCAAATCGGCGATAACCGTTGCGGTGTGCGATGCGGAGATACCCGAGGCGAAGAAGGATATACTTGCAAGGGCGGACGCGGAGATCGACAAGATCGACCGTCAGTTCAAGAGAGGTTATATTTCAAGAGCGGAGAAATCCAAGAAATTCATAGAGATCTGGAACAGAGCTACGGACGAAGTTACCGACGCGCTTAAAGAGGGGCTCGATCCGTACAACCCGATCAATATGATGGCGGATTCCGGCGCGAGAGGTTCTATCAACCAGATAAGACAGCTTGCAGGTATGAGAGGACTTATCGCGAACACATCAGGTTCTACTATCGAAATGCCTATCAGGGCGAATTACCGTGAGGGTCTGAACGTACTGGAATACTTCATTTCTTCGCGCGGCGCGAGAAAAGGTCTGGCGGATACCGCTCTGCGTACTGCGGACTCCGGTTATCTGACCAGACGTCTGGTAGACGTTTCGCAGGACGTTATTATCCACGAAGAGGACTGCGGAACGACCGACGGTATCGAGGTATTCGAGATACGCAACGGCAAGGAAACTATCGAGCCTTTGTCGGAGCGTCTGGTAGGACGTTATCTTGTGGAGGATCTGAGAGATCCGAAAACGGGCGAGCTTGTCGTATCACATCACCGTCTTATCAACGAGCACGACGCGGCAAGGATATGCGCGGCTCTCGAGGCGGAGGGCAAGGACAGGATAAAGATACGTTCGGTGCTTCAGTGCCGCGCGGAGCATGGCGTATGCGCGAAATGCTACGGCGCGAACCTTGCCAACAGCAAGGAAGTACAGGTCGGCGAGGCTGTCGGCGTAATATCCGCACAGTCCATAGGCGAACCGGGTACACAGCTTACGATGAGAACTTTCCACACGGGCGGTATAGCGTCTGCGGAGGACATCACGCAGGGTCTGCCGCGTGTTGAGGAGCTTTTCGAGAGCAGGCGTCCGAAAGGCGCGGCTATCATTTCAAGACTGGCAGGCGCGGTGACGATAACCGAGGTCAAGAAAACAAGGCAGGTCACCGTCACGAGCGAGGATACTTCCGATCCGGCGTCCGAGAGTTATATCATACCCTACGGCTACAAGCTGAAAGTCAAGGACGGCGACATTGTGAAAGCAGGCGAACCGCTTACCGAGGGTTCGATCAATCCTGCCGATATTCTTTCGGTAAACGGCGTACAGGCAGTACAGAACTATATCATTACGGAAGTGCAGAAAGTTTACCGTTTACAGGGCGTTGATATAAACGACAAGCACATCGAAGTCATCGTCCGCCAGATGATGAGAAAGGTAAAGATAGAGGATTCGGGTTCGAGCTATCTGCTCCCAGGCGCTCTTGTCGACAAGCACGAGATCGCGGCTATCAACGAGGAGATACAGCAGCGCATAGACGCGGGCGACCCCGATGCACGGCTCGTAGTGACCGTACCCGTATTGCAGGGTATCACCAAGGCGTCGAGCTATTCGGATTCGTTCCTGTCCGCGGCGTCCTTCCAGGAAACTACCAAGGCTCTTACCGACGCGGCTATCAAGGGCAAGACGGATAAGCTGATGGGACTTAAGGAAAATGTTATCATCGGTAAGCTTATCCCTGCCGGAACGGGCATGGACGTTTACAACAATGTTCAGGTAGTCAAGAACGAGAGTATGCCGCACATTCAGCCGGAGGCTCTCAGGTTCTGATAAAAGAAAACAGGCATAACAAAAACCGATCCGCGAAAACGGGTCGGTTTTTTGTGTGTATTTACAGATAAGTAAAATTAACGGCGCGAACGGTGCGGATAATGGGAATTGTCACAGGCGAAATATACTTCTGATCAGCTGCTTTCCTGCACTTGTTTTGACGATTCGATTCAGGAAACTATCTATGTTCTTTCTCTCATATCCATTTTCGGAAGCATTGGCGATATAATCTGCTTCTACAAGAATTTGATAATCCATTCCGTCAATGCCCGATAATGTGTGATGATGACCTACGAGATACTTTATCCGCTCCATCTGATATACACTCATACCGGCATCGTTTAAGAACGCTTCTACCATCGGCACGCCTTCCTCTTCCTGGTACTTTCCATTGGTGTTGCCGTACTTTTCACGGCAAAGAGGGCAGGCTATATCATGGGTAATTGCAGCGACCTCAAGGATATACTGCGTTTCACCGTCTAACTGCTCCAATTCTGCAATCGTTTTGGCGTAAGTCCAAACGCGAATGAAGTGGTCTATATCGTGAATATTGCCTTCTGAAAAGACGATCATTTTGTTTATAATCTGCGAAATAGTCATATCCTTAACCTCCATAAACAGTAAAACAGCTATGTTTACTCCGAATTGAAAAATTATACCTTATGTATAATTATACATCGTCACCGCCTATAAGTCAACCCTAAATCAAAAAAAGAGATGGAAATCAATTTTATGAGAGTAATTTTAGCCTTATAGTTATATTTTGTATATTTCAGCAAAATGCCAAAAAACTTTCTCCGCCCCATTTATAAAGCCGGAGCGATATGCGCCGTGGACGGGCGGAAATGCCCCGTTTCGGGAGTATATTCTCCGCCAACGGCGGAGAATATAACATTAAATTATTTTTCCTCCGCCGTTGGCGGAGGAAAAATAACCCAAAAATTAAGCTGAGCAAGTAAAATATATTAAAATGCTTACATATAATTTTAAAATTGATTTCCGTGCAAAGCTCATACAGACAAATATCTGCATGAGCTTTTTGTTTTTTTAAAATTACGTTTTACTTTTCATAACCCTCATAATAATAGGACTGCTCAATGCCCTTGAAAATAACTTCACGGTCATCGACCTTATCTGTCAGATTCGGCTCTATCAAAAAGCGCAATTCAAGGTTGTTTACAGGGCTGCGCTCCATAGCCTGCAAATACTGCACTTTGTCAATATTTGCCCACTGCACTACCCTGCCGAGGTTCTTTTTCAGCATCATATCAAGCCATATACGCATACTCCTGCCGTTTCCCTCCATAAATGGGTGAGCAACGTTCATTTCAACATATTTTGAAATTATCTCTTCAAAATTGCTTTGCGGCATTTTTTCAACTGCCGCAAGAACTTCATTCAGGTACATACTGTTTGCAAAACGAAATCCGCCCTTTGAAATATTTTTGCTGCGTATTTCGCCTGCAAAGTCGTAAAGACCGTCAAACAGCGCTTTGTGAATAGCTTGCAGACCCTTGACCGTGCCCACCTCTATTTTGTCTATATCCCCGCTCTCAAAAAGTCTTTTTGCATTTTCAAGGCTCAGTTTATCCAATTCATTCTGTAACATATCACACCTCGGTTTCGCGGCTATTAAGTCATTTGATCCTATGAAATAGTATACCACATTTTCCCGGGTATTTCAAGTATAGATGTATGAATAACACGGAATTCAATTTTATAGGAGTGTTTTTATTCTTATAATTATATTTTGCTCAGTCAGGCGAGATTTTTGTTATATTCTCCGCCGCAGGCGGAGAATATAACATTAAATTATTTTTCCTCCGCCGCTGGCGGAGGAAAAATAACCCAAAAGTCTGCATTAGCAAGTAAAATATATTAAAATGCTTACTTAAAATTTAAAAATTGATTTTCTGTGGTATGAATAACACGGAAATCAATTTTTGATTTCCGAAGAAGTCAGAACGCTGCGCTTTTAGAAGTAAGAGATAAGAGGTAAGAAGTAAGAGGTAAGACAAGGATCACCGAAAATCGGTATCTTACCTCGTACGCGCTGTCACTGATCTATCGACTTCATCGTCGGGAACAGCAGAACATCTCTTATCGCCGGAGAATTTGTCATCAGCATAACAAGCCTGTCTATGCCGTAGCCGATACCGCCCGTCGGGGGCATACCGATCTCCAGCGCGCGCAGAAAGTCCTCGTCTATGCGGTTCGCCTCTTCATCGCCCTGACTCAACAGCTTTTCCTGCTCGATAAAACGCTCTCTCTGGTCTATCGGGTCGTTAAGCTCTGAATATGCGTTGCACATCTCCCAACCGTTGATAAACAGCTCAAAACGCTCCACATGATCGGGATCGTCCGGCTTTTTCTTGGTAAGCGGAGATATTTCCACAGGGTGATCCATTATGAACGTCGGCTGTATAAGGTGTTCCTCCACATATTCCTCAAAGAACAGATTGAGAATATCCCCCTTCTTGTGACGTTCCTCATACTCTATGTGATGTTCGTCCGCAAGCTTTTTCGCCGCCGCGGTGTCCTCCACCTGAGAGAAATCCACCCCTGCGTACTTCTTCACCGACTCGGTCATTGTCATACGCTCGAACGGCTTGCCGAGATCTATCATATTCTCTCCGTAAGGGATAAGGGTAGAACCGCAGACCTCCTCGGCAATATGGCGGAACATATTCTCCGTCAGGTCCATCATACCAAAATAATCGGTATACGCCTGATAAAGCTCCATAAGCGTAAATTCGGGATTATGCCTTGCGTCTACGCCCTCGTTGCGGAAAACTCTGCCGATCTCGTAAACTCTTTCAAGTCCTCCGACTATAAGTCTTTTCAGATAAAGCTCCAGCGATATACGCAGCTTTACATCTTCATCGAGCGCGTTATAGTGAGTTTCAAAGGGACGCGCGGCTGCTCCTCCCGCGTTCGCTACCAACATCGGAGTTTCTACCTCCATAAAATCCAAATCGTCCAGATAGCGGCGTATTGACGAAATTATCTTTGAACGCTTGATAAAAGTCTCCTTTACCTCGGGATTGCAAATGAGGTCGGTATATCTCTGACGGTATCTTACGTCCTGATTTTTAAGACCGTGCCACTTTTCGGGCAGCGGCAGCAGCGATTTTGAGAGCATGGTTATCTTCTGCGCGTGAACGGAGATCTCTCCCCTGCGCGTGCGGAAAACGTAACCCTCCACGCCGATAATATCGCCGATATCCCATTTCTTGAACTGCGCGAACTGCTCTTCTCCCACGTCGTTCATACGGACATAGACCTGTATCCTGTCCGACTTGTCGCGCAGGTCGATAAAATTCGCCTTGCCCATATCACGGCGCGACATCATTCGTCCTGCAATGCGGACGACTCTGTGGTTTTCCTCCAGAAGACGGGCAAGCTCCTCCGCATTGTCGCCTGCCTGTTCTTTAAGCTCCTGTTCGGCGGAGTCATAAGCCGCTTTCGCGTCGGCGGCGTGGCAGGTAACGTCATACTTTGTGACTGCAAACGGGTCTGCGCCGGCAGCCTTCATTTCTTCAAGCTTATCTATCCTGATCTTCTTCAGGCTGTTTACGTCCTGTTCTTCCTGTTCGTCGATCTGATCGGTCTTTTCAATAATATCGCTCATCAGTGAGTTTACATTCCTTTCGATAACGATTATTTGTCAACGGTATCTGACAGGGTAAAATGGTGATCGCGGCTTTTGCGTGGCAACAAATTTTAATAATCTTGTATAACCAAAACGGGTTGTTAGCGCAGCTGCCGCCATAAATGGCGGCTGTAACAAATACCTTTCATAGTAGGGAAAGCGCTCTCTTGCAAGCGCTTTCCCTCTTACCAAACAGTCCACCGGACTGTTTGGTAATTCACCCTTTTCAGAGCGCCTCCGTATGGGGTATTTCGCCGTCTGCGGACGGCGACAAGGGACGCCGTCCCTTGACCCTGCCAGCCTTTTTAAGGAAAAGGCTGGAGCCAAAACCTTTTTAATATTCGGACTTCGTTTTCTCCATAAATGCGGAGAATGAAATCATAGTACAAAACTACACTTGTTTCTATTTAGAAATTTCAAGTACCTCAAATTTCAGTATTCCGGCAGGCGCCTCGACTTCAAAAACGTCGCCGACTTTTTTGTTGATGGCGGCTTTTCCGATAGGCGATTCGTCGGAGATCTTGTTGTTGTCGGGGTCGGATTCGGTCGAACCGACGATCTGCAGCTGTTCGATCTCGTCAATCTCCAGATCTCTGAGTTTGATGATAGAGCCTACGCCTACTTCGGTAATGGAGATGTCGTCGTCCTCAACGACGATAGCGTTCGCAAGGATATTTTCCAGTTCGGCGATCTGCGCCTCAAGTATTCCCTGTTCGTTTTTCGCCTCGTCGTACTCCGCGTTTTCCGAAAGGTCGCCGAAAGAACGCGCCTCTTTAAGTTTTTCAGCGACTTCGCCTCTGCGCACCGTTACGAGATATTCCAGATCGGATTCCAATTTAGCATAGCCTGCTTTTGAAATGGTATTAGCCATAATAAAAAACTCCTGTTCTAAATAATAATCTATCTTATTATATACCAACACGGCGAAAATGTCAAGTACTTGTGAAAGGGGGCTTGCGGAAATAAATTTTATGAAAGTGGTTTTAGTCTTATAATTATATTCTGATTATTTTAACGAAATTTTTATAATACTTTCTGTCGCAAAGCAAAGAAAATATTATAATGCAAAAAACTTTCTACGCCCCTTTTATGAAGTCAGTAAGATGTAAATTATGGACGGGCGGAAATACCCCGTCCGGGAGGACCTCCGCCGCAAGCGGCGGAGAGAAAGCTCACATCAACCAAACTTAGGGGACGCCCTTCTTGTAGGTCGTCCCCTCTTTCAAAGCAGTCCACCGGACTGTTTTGAAATTCACCCCTTGCGGACGCAGACGGCAGGGGCTTTCGTCGCCTGCGGGCGACGACGATGGGCTCTGCCCCTCGACCCCGCAAGCCTTTTTAAGGAAAAGGCTTGACCGAAAACCTTTTTAATTTGCCGACTTTGTTTCCTCCGAAACTGCGGAGCATGAAATCAAACTGCGGAGCAACTCTTAACTCTTACATCTTATCTCTTACTTCTAATTGCTTCCCTCTAACTATTTAATCTCCCCCAGCACCTTTCCCACGCTGTCGTATATCACAAGATCACATTCGCTGTCAAGGGGCGTGGGATCGCGGTTTATCAACACAAGATCGTTCCCCCTGAAATACCTGACAAGCCCTGCCGCAGGATATACCGCGAGCGACGTTCCTGCAATTATCAGAGTGTCGCATTTCGAGATCGCTATGACCGAATTTTCCACCGTTTCATTGTCAAGCGATTCGCCGTAAAGCACTACGTCCGGCTTGATGATACCGCCGCATTCACACCTCGGAACGCCCTCGCAGTCAAGCGTATACTGCAATGGATAAAACCTATGGCATTTCATACAGTAGCTGCGGTGTACCGAACCGTGCAGCTCGTACACCTTTTCGCTGCCTGCCGCCTGATGAAGTCCGTCTATATTCTGCGTTATCACCGCAGTAAGCTTGCCCTGTTTTTCAAGCTCGGCAAGTTTAAGATGTGCCGCGTTCGGCTTTGCCGAGGTGCATATCATCTTCTCGCGGTAGAATCTGTAAAACTCCTCCGTGTGAGAAATGAAATAATCGTGGCTCAGCATAGTTTCGGGAGGTACGGAAAATTTCTGATTGTAAAGTCCGTCCTTTGAACGGAAATCGGGGATTCCGCTCTCGGTGGATACTCCCGCTCCTCCGAAAAACACTATCCTCTTTGAATTATTGATGATCGTCTGAAGGTTCTTTGATCTTTCCATAATTTCACGTCCTTTTTATTTTAAATTCAATTTTAAAATACAAATTTACTTGCAGATAAAAACAAATCTATTTGAATTTATTATTTTTATGAAAGTTGATATTCCCCCCGGTTGGGGTAAATAACAGCAATTAATGAATATTCGGCATGATATTTCGGTAATAGCTGCGTAGCTGCCGCCGCAAGCGGCGGCTATAGCAAATGCCTTTCATAGTAGGGGACGCCCTCTCTTACAGGTCGTCCCCTCTTTCAAAACAGTCCACCGGACTGTTTTGAAATTCACCCCTTGCGGAGCGCAAACGGTAGGGGTATTTCGTCGCCTGCGGGCGACGACGATGGGCTCTGCCCCTCGACCCCGCAAGCCTTTTTGAGGAAAAGGCTTGACCGAAAACCTTTTCTTGATTTTCCCCCTACTTATCAATCAAACTATTGAGCGTGAAATCAATCTGCACAGCTGCTCTTACTGCTTACTTCTTATCTCTTACTTCTAATTGCTTACTTCTTACTTCTTATCTCTTACTTCTGATCGGTAAAACCGCCTCGAAAGCAAGTCCGCCGTCAACGCCGTAAACATCTATACGTCCGCCGTGAGTGTCGGTTATCGCTTTTGCTACCGACAATCCGATACCGTATCCCCCCGTTTGCCGCGAACGCGACTCATCGGCTCGGTAAAACCTGTCGAAAAGTCTTGAAAGATCGGTTTTGTCCGCGTCCGCATATTTATTGAATACACGCAGCTTTATATTTCTGGACTGCTTTTTCAGAGAAATTTCTATCCTGCTGTCAGTGTCGGCATACTTTACCGCATTGTCGAGCAGTATAGACACCAGCCGCCTTATCATTCCCTCGTCGCCTATGTATGAGATACCGCCTGCTATGTCCGTTTCAAGAAGTTTTCCGCGCGTCTGCGCAAGCGTTTCAAAGGGCGCTGCCGCATCGGATACTGCGCCGCTAATATCGAACCGCTTGAAAACGGCTTTTATTTCCTCGTCCATACGGGCAAGCTCGAGAAGATCTTTGACAAGCTCGGAAAGCCGCCTTGTCTGATTGCGTATGCTTTCCGTCCACTGATCTTTGCCGTTGTGCAGCTCCAGAACTTCCGTATTTGCCGAAATTATCGCAAGCGGCGTTTTTATCTCGTGGCCTGCGTCGGTTATGAACTGCCTTTGTTTTTGCATACTTTCCGCCGCAGGACGTATGGCTTTTTTGGAAAATACCGCTATCAGTATCCCCACGATAACAAGTCCTGCAAAGGATATGGAGCAGCTTAGCAGCAGAAATCGGTACATAGTTTCCTTTTGTCTGCGGCAGTCGAGAAAGACGAACAGCTTTTCTCCGTCCGTTTCGGTAATGCGAAATTTGTAATTATCTATCCAGCCGTCCATTTCCTTTGAGAGGGCGCGGCCGACATATTCCACGGCAGCGTCGGAGCTCACCGCCGCGATATGTCCCGTATCTATCGCCGTCACGGAGTTGTTTTTATCCGTTTTCACTGTGAAATAACGAGTGGTGTATTTGGTTTCGGGGTCTGTCGGAAGTTCCCCTCCGATCGGTCTGCGCGGCATTTCATTTTCCCCGTGAGGTTCTCTGCCGCCGTCAGGAAACACTCCGCCGTTTTGGGAGATAGAATCGAGGAGTTTGTCGCAGCCCGTGTTAAGCTGCCAGATATTTATAACGTTGATCGCGCCGATTATCACCACTTCCGTGGCGAACAGCGACAGCATTGCTATCAGCACAAATTTTCTGCGTAATTTTTTTATCATTTTTTTAATTTACCTCTGATCTCTGATCGCTGTTTTGCCAATTAGAAATAACATATAGTGTACACCTGATGAGATAATTGCGGCAATAGGCGTGTACCTGCCGCATTTAGAAGTAAGAAGTAAGAGGACAGAAGTAAGAAATGCTCATTGTGACTCTGTCGCCTTAACAAGCTTTAATAAAATAATCTATACAACCAAAACGGGTTGTTCTTCCCCCAAAGGGGAAGAATAATTATATAATATTTATTTGAATTTCCACCGCGAGAAAATCACAATGACAAATTCTTACCTCTTACATCTTATCTCTTATTTCTGCGCGCGAAAGCGCGTACCCTACCCCTCTCGCGGCTCTTATCTCAATATCCGCGCCGATAGACGCAAGCTTTTTTCTCAAATAGGATATGTATACCCACACCACGTTGATCTCCGCGTCGGAATCATATCCCCATACCCTGTCCATAAATTTCTCGGCAGAAATAAGCACGCCCGGATCGGACATAAGCAGCTCCATCATCTGAAATTCCTTATTGCCAAGGCGCACGCTCCCGCCCCCTGCCGAAAGGCAATAACTGCGCCTGTCGAGCGTGACGCTGCCGAACCGCAGCTCGTCGGGAGCTATCCCGTTCCTGCGCCTGGTAAGAGCGCGTATCCTTGCAAGCAGTTCCCCCATTTCAAAGGGCTTTGTCAGATAATCGTCCGCGCCCGAATCCAGTCCCTCGATCTTGTCACGAAGATCCGATCTTGCAGTCAGCAAAAGCACAGGGGTAGTTATTCCCTCCGCCCTGAGCGCTCTGAGTACCTCTATTCCGTTCATACGCGGCATCATAATGTCAAGTATCACAGCGTCATATTCTCCGCTGCGTCCGTAGCTGTATGCGTCCTCGCCGTTGTACACCGCGTCAACGCTGTAGCGGTCGTGTCTGAGTATTGCCGTGAGCGCGGCTGAAAGTTCCGGCTCGTCCTCGGCAAGTAATATTTTCATAGATATTCACTCCGATTATTATTTTGCAAAAAGCCATAGGCTTTGTTTACTATATCTGTTCTGCTGTTGGGGGAGACCCTTTTTCAGAAAGGTTTTCCCCAAAAGAAAAGCAGCTGCGGTAAACAAAGAGTTTTTTATTTACAGAGAGTACATTTTTCCGGAAATAAATTACTAATGTCGTATTCCTTGAATATTTCACCTATCAAGCCGAGTGCCACAAAATCTATTGCAAATTCATCTGTAGTTCTTGACCAGCAATTACTGCAATTCGCAACTTCTATTACTCTTTTCGATCCCCATTGGCTTCTGTCAGGGAATTTTGAAAACAGATCCTTATGTATGGTTATTTTACCATCGCATATTTTGTCATCATTGTAATGTTCGGGAACATTGCGGTCGAAACTTCCGTATTTGTATTGGACAATGTTTTCATTTTCCAACGTCAGGTAAGCCCAACCTCCAAAGCACAAGCTCATATTTATCACCTGCTAAATTCAGATTTATCTTATTATCAACGCAAAAGTAAAATGGGACTAAATATTATATAAATTATTTTTCACTGTGGGGGAGATAGCATTTAAATTATATTCGCAATATTTTCGGCAATAGGTGCGTAACTGCTGCCATAAATGGCAGCTGTAACAAATGCCTTTCATAGTAGGGAAAGCGCTCTCTTGCAAGCGCTTTCCCTCTTACCAAACAGTCCACCGGACTGTTTGGTAATTCACCCTTTTCAGAGCGCCTCCGTATGGGGTATTTCGCCGTCTGCGGACGGCGACAAGGGACGCTGTCCCTTGACCCTGCAAGCCTTTTTTAGGAAAAGGCTTGATCCAAAACCTTTTAAATTTACCCACTATTTATCAAACAAACTTCTGCGCGTGAAATCAACCTGCTGAGCAAATCTCACCGACAACTTCTAACTTCCGAACGCCGCGCATATCAATAGTACAGAATATATACCAAAGAACAGGACGGTAGGAAATGAAAAATCAATTACAGATCATGGCGGTATTCGCCGTTTTACTTATCCTTATCCCCTGCGCCGCCTTTTTTGCGGACAAACCCGAACAATCCCCCTCCGACGGCGGCGTGAAAATACTTATCACCAAAACGGGCAGCGTGAAAAACGTCTCTATGGAGGACTACCTTATCGGATCGGTGCTTGCCCAGATGCCTGCCGATTTCGATACCGAGGCTCTTAAAGCTCAGGCGGTGCTTGCTCACACATACGCGCTGCGCCGACGTATGAACGAAAAGCTTTCCCCCGATCCCGAGCTTGACGGAGCGGATATGAGCGACGATACCTCGCGCTATCTCGCTTACTTCGATATGGCGCAGGCAAAGGAATTTTACGGCGGCGATTTTGACGAAGCATACAAAAAAGTATCTCAGGCAGTCAGAGAGGCAAAAGACCTCTATCTGTCATACGGCGGAGAACCGATCGCGGTGGCTTTTCACGCAATATCCTCAGGCAAGACCGAATCAGCCGAAAACGCGTGGGGAGAGAACATTCCGTATCTTATCGCCTGCGACAGTCCGTGGGATCTCGAAAATGACAGCTGCGAAAAGCGGACGGAATTTTCCCAAAAAGAGCTTGCCGCCCGTCTTGCTGCCGCGGCTGACATTCCCGAGAACAGCAGCGCGGACGGAGATGGGCAAAGTCTGATAGAAACGGCCGATATATCTCCGAGCGGCACCGTACTTTCGGTAAAAATAGGCGGCTCGTATGAAATGAGCGGTCAGCAGCTCGCAGCGGCGCTTTCCCTGCCCTCCCCCTGTTTTACCGTGGAATACTCGGACGGCAGATACACATTTGTGACAAAGGGGTACGGACATCTTGTCGGAATGAGCCAATACGGAGCGGACTATCTTGCAAAAGACGGCAAAAGCTGCGAGGAGATACTGAAATATTACTTCCCGAAAACGCAGCTCAAAGCCGACAAGCAGTAAGACATCTGCGCGTTTAAGAACAAGTTCTGATATTTAAAATTATTCGGAATATTTTTTATAGCCGGGGTGTTTGCCCGTAACGCCGTAATTGGGGCGCATACCGATCAGGCGGTCGATATTTTCTCTCGATATATCCTTTGCGCCGCCGAGCAGTCTTGCCACGAGCGAGATCTGCGCCTGTAATTCCAGCGTTTCCATTCTGTAGTATGCGGTCGTGAGGTCTGCGCCGACAGTAAGCGCACCGTGATTTTCCAGCAGCATTACGTCGTGATAAGGCAGATAGGGTTCGATCGCCTCGGGCACTTCATAAGTTGAGGGCGTTCCGTATGGGGTGAGCGGCACCGAACCGACAGCTATCACCGTTTCGATCATACAGTAATCGTCAAGCGGAAGATGTGCGCAGGCGAATCCCGTAGCAACGGGAGGGTGCGCGTGGACTACCGCTCCAACATCGGGGCGGTCGTGGTAGCATTTGAGGTGCATTTTCACTTCCGAAGAGGGGCGGAATCCCTCAGCCGCTTCAAGAATATTGAAATCGTCGTCGATAAGACCGATCTTATCTGGGGTTATTTCCGCCTTGGATACTCCCGTCTGAGTGGCGAGATATTTGCCGGGCGCGACCTTTACCGTAACGTTTCCGTCGTTTGCCGCCACCCAGCCTTTCTGCCACATCTTATGGCAGACCTCCACCATTTTTTCCTTGATATTTTCGTACATAGCGTATCATTCCTTTCTGCTTTCAGGCAAAATATTTTTTGCGCAATATCATAATATAATTATAACTTTTATTGCATATTCTGTCAAGAAAAAAACGATTAGAAATAAGAAATAAGATGTAAGAAGTAAGATTTGCTGTCAAGCTTTGATTTCACGCTCCGCAGTTTGGTTGATAAGTAGAGGGCAAATTAAAAAGGTTTTCGCTCCAGCCTTTTCCTCAAAAAGGCTGGCAGGGTCAAGGGACAGCGTCCCTTGTCGTCGCCCGCAGGCGACGAAACACCCCATACGGAGGCGCTCTGAAAAGGGTGAATTACCAAACAGTCCGGTGGACTGTTTGGTAAGAGGGAAAGCGCTTGCAAGAGAGCGCTTTCCCTACTATGAAAGGCATTTGTCACAGCCGCCATTTATGGCGGCAGCTGCGCTTCTGATTTCTTATTTCTAAATCCCTCCGCTTGCGGCAGAGGGCATAGACCTTGGAAATCGGGCGGTCAGAATTTATTGCGATAGAAAGTCACAATGACCAATTCTTACTTCTGTCCTCTTACTTCTTACTTCTAAACGCTTTTACTACTATGAAAGGCATTTGTTACCGCCGCCATTTATGGCGGCAGCGACGCACCTATTGCCGAAAATATCACATCGGATATGCATTAAACGCTGTTCTTCCCCCAATGGGGGAAACAGCTCTCAGCCATATATTTTCCCAAAACAACAACCATTTTTCGCATATAAAAAACAATATCCACAAATCTATATAACAAGGAGCTGCCGCAAATGCAACAGCTCCTATTCATTTTTTCTTTATTATAACTTATCCCTGCGCCGCTGCGGTATCACCGCCGGAAACGCCCTCTTCCGCCGCGCCCTGCTGATCAACGCCGGAGGAATCCGTCTGCGTGCTGCCGTTGTTCTTTCCGTCCGAGAGCAGCATATGATCCATTATCCGCTTGCCGTCCTCGTCTATCACTTTCAGCTGAAACGCCGTTTCTATTATGCCGTCGCCTATCGCCTGCGTATAAGCGGTGAAATTTGAATCAAAAAGCTGATTGTCCGAATCGGTCGTGATAAATCCCAGCTCTACCAGACAGCTCGGCATATCCGTTTCGGAATTGACATGATAATTCGCGTCAGGCATACCGATATACCCCGACTGCACGCCCCTGTTGTCCGCAATACCGACATTTTCAAGGCGCGTGAGGATATTCTGCGCCAGCAGGGTATCATACTGCGGTTCGCTGTTATGTACCCAGATCTCAACGCCGCTCATCTCGCCGTCATAGCTGTTGCGGTGGAGCGATACGAAAAGATCCGCCTGCGCCGCATTTGCAATATCACAACGTTCCTGAAGTCCGAGAAAAGTATCGTCGTTTCGCGTCATAACGACGGTCACGCCCTTGCTTTCGAGGTAATCTTTTACCGCAAGCGCGATCCTTAGATTGTCGTCCTTTTCAAGACGGCTGCCGTCCGCCGTTGCCGTTCCGCCGTCCTCGCCGCCGTGACCTGCGTCAATGCAGACTTTGAATTGCAGCTGCGTTACCTCCTTGACGGGGGCTGCCTCGCTGTCCTGCGGATCGGTCTGCGAAACACTCTGATCCGCTCCGGCAGGGAGAGCCTTTTTGCCCTTGCCGCCGTCATCATCAGAGAAAGAGCGGACTATCGTTTTCACAAGCTGGACAAGTCCCGCAATGATCAATATAAGTATGACAAGCGCGATAATAACGCGATTCCAGTAGACCTTATACCTGCGTTTTTTCACCCTGACAGGCGGTCTGCCATACATTTCAATAAATTCTTCATCAGACATATTTGCCATATAAAGCTCCTTTTTGCAGTAAAGCGCAAATGCGACGTAACTTAGCGTGGAAAAGAGTATTTATGTATGCTATATCTGTATTATACCATATATATCTACAAAATGCAAGCTTTTTTTCTATATGTTGGGGATAAGCGTTTAGAGGTAAGAAGTAAGGGGTTAGAAGTAAGAGTAGCTCCGACAACTGTGTATTTTGTAGGATCAATTTCATAGGCATTGTGCTTGCCGCCATAAATGGCGGCGGTAACAAATGCCGCCCATACTTAGGGGACGCCCTCTCTTACAGGTCGTCCCCTCTTTCAAAACAGTCCACCGGACTGTTTTGAAATTCACCCCTTGCGGAGCGCAGACGGTTGAGGGTGTTTCGTCGCCTGCGGGCGACGACAAGGGACGCTGTCCCTTGACCCTGCAAGCCTTTTCAAGGAAAAGGCTTGACCGAAAACCTTTTTAATATGCCGACTTCATTTACACCTCAATTGCGGAGCGTATAATCAACTTGCGGAGCATTTCTTACTTCTTTTCTCTAACCTCTTACTTCTAAACGCTTACCTCTTAAAAGCGTAGCGTTCTAACTTCTGGAAATCAAATATTGATTTCCGTGTAAGATATTCTTCCCCAGGTTGATTTTTCCCTGCCGATGTGCTATAATATATCTGTACACTATTTCTGAAAGAAAGGCTGGAAATCTATGAACTCCTACACAAAATACATAAATCTGATAGACCTTAACGATTACCCCGTTTCGTGGTGGGATCAGCTCCTCGAACTCGGTCACGAGATCAGGCTCTCCCCCGAAAAATTCAGCGACTCCTGCAAGGGAAAAATAATGGGCACCCTCTTCTACGAACCCTCCACAAGAACGCAGATGTCTTTCCAGACCGCCATGCTGCGCCTCGGCGGAACGGTCATCGGCTTTGACAATCCTGCCACCTCCTCAGTCGCAAAGGGCGAAAACATCAAGGATACCACCAAGATAGTTTCCAGCTATGCGGATATTATGGTAATGCGCCACCCCGTCGCAGGCTCGGTAAAGGCGGCGGCTCTCACGGCGGATTGCCCCGTCATAAACGCAGGGGACGGCGGACATCTCCACCCGACACAGACGCTCACCGATCTTATGACGCTCAAAGAGGAAAAAGGCAGCCTGCAAGACCTCACTATCGGTCTTTGCGGCGATCTCAAAAACGGGCGCACCGTACATTCCCTCATCAAAGCCATGACCTGCTACAAGGGCAACCGTTTCGTGCTTATTTCCACGCCGGAGCTTGCTCTGCCTATGTACATCAAGGACGTGCTTTCGGCAGGCGGATTTGAATATAAGGAAGTCACTTCTCTCGAAGAGGCTATCGGCAGTCTGGACGTGCTTTATATGACAAGGATACAGCGCGAGCGTTTCCCCTCCGAAGAGGATTATCAGGCGCAGAAAGGCTCTTACATACTCGACCGCCGCAAAATGCTTATGGCGAAAAAGGATATGATCGTGCTGCACCCACTGCCGCGCGTGGACGAGATCGCCATAGAAGTAGACAGCGACAGCCGCGCTATGTATTTCAAGCAAGCCAAGTACGGAATGTACATCAGAATGTCGCTGATACTCACCATACTCAACAAAAACGGCGTGCCTGCTCCGCTCATCTGCGGCAGACCGCTCCCTGCCGTGCGCTGCTCAAATCCCGGCTGCATTACCAATCACGAGGAATATCTTCCGCGCTATTTCATCGGCAGCGGCGACACCGTCATCTGCGAATACTGTGACGAAAGAACGCTGCTGTAAGCGCATTATCATCATCAGAATACCGCGCTTTTCCCCTGTCATAAAGGCAGGGGATATTTATTTTCTGTACAGTTTTTTGGATACATATACCGTGCTGCTTTCAAACGTTTTGTATTATATTTATCTTCTGTACAGTTTTTTGGATATATATCTTTTTGCCTTGGGGAAACAACAGCCTTTATAAAAGCACCTGACCGTCAGATTTTCAAGGTCTATACACTCCGCCGCAAGCGGCAAATCAAAATAAATATCCGCTGCGGCATAAAGACGATCAAGTTTATTTGCTGTACGGTTTTTTTGGATATATAGCTTTTTCGCCTTGGGGAAACAACAGCATTTATAAAAGCACCCGACCGCCCGATTTTCAAGGTCTGTATCCTCCGCCGCAAGCGCATTTAGAAGTAAGAAGTAAGAGGTCAGAAGTAAGAAAATCTCATCACACCAAAACGGGTTGGTAGCGCAGTGTAGCCGTTGTGAGCGCGCTTGCAAGCGAACAGGCGGAGCAAGCGTGACCCGTTTTGGGAAGGAGGAGCGACGGAGCGAGTGAGAGGTAATTTTTCCAACAAGAATCAAGAGAAAAATTGCCGCGAACGATACGCAGTCCGCGACGACGCAGCCCCGACCGCCCGATTTTCAAGGTCTATACCCTCCGCCGCAATCGGCGAATCGAAATAAATATCCGCTGCGGCATAAAGAAGATCACGTTTATTTTTCTGTACAATTTTTTGGATACATTTACTGCACCGTTTCCAAACGTTTTTTATAATATTTATCTTCCGTATATCCGACTTTTTTCTCTTGATAAAGACAGGGAAAATTTATTACTGTACAATTTTTCGGATACATATACCGCGCCGTTTCCAAATATTTTGTATAATATTTATCTTCCGTATATCCGACTTTTTTCTCTTGATTAAGACGGGGATATTTATTACTGTACAGTTTTTTAGACACATATACCGCTGAGTTTCCAAATACTTTATATAAATATTTATCTTCTGTATATCAGCTGTTTTTCTCTTGATAAAGACAAGCAAATTTATTTTCTGTACATTTTTTTGGACTGCTATCGGGATAAGCCGCTCTGCGACGTGAAAAATTTTTGCGGACTTGCATAGAGCGGCAGTGAGAAAACATATCTATATTTTATAGCAGAAGTAAACGAAAGGCGGCGGTGTATAATGATAGAGCTGCTCCTGCAATTTTTGAGCGGACATTTTCTGTTCTTCGCCCTGCATTTTGACGGCAACAGCGTATTTCCCAAACCGCTTTCCGCCGCGGAGGAGCGCGAATGTTTTGAAAAAATGGCTGACGGCGACAAAGCCGCCAAGGATAAGCTGATCGAGCATAATCTGCGTCTTGTCGCGCACATAATCAAAAAATACTATGCCGTTTCGGGCGATCAGGAAGATCTCATTTCAATAGGCACGATAGGGCTTATCAAGGCGGTATCGACTTTCGACTGCAAGAAAGGCTGCCGTTTTGCGACATATGCCGCGCGGTGTGTGGAAAACGAGATACTTATGCATTTTCGCTCACTGAAAAAGACAGCCGGAGAGGTCTACTTTGACGAGCCGATAGAAACGGACAAAAACGGCAACAAGCTGACGCTTATCGACATAATATCCGACGGCAGCAGCGTTGCGGATGAAACGGAGCTTGCGCTTTCCTCCGAAAAGCTGTACAGGCTTATCCGCGAGAGGCTCGACCGCCGCGAAACAGAGATAATGATCCTGCGGTACGGTCTTTACAACGGCAGTCCGCTCACTCAGCGCGAGGTCGCAAAGCGGCTGAACATTTCGCGGTCATACGTGTATAAGACTTCTTATTATAAATGGATGGCTAAGTAAGAAGAAAAACTGCGACCATTCATTTTTTTATTTTCAAAATGTGGACAACCCTTTATTCTGACACTCACTATCACTATGACTGCTTTTATTATTGTCCTGTTTGTGAATACAGATTTGAATGTCGCTATACGA
>CANRDT010000025.1 GCA_947629455.1 uncultured Ruminococcus sp. | reverse complement strand
TGTTTGGTAATTCACCCTTTTCAGAGCGCCTCCGTGTGGGGAATTTCGCCGTCTGCGGACGGCGACAAGGGACGCTGTCCCTTGACCCTGCCAGCCTTTTTGAGGAAAAGGCTGGAGCGAAAACCTTTTTAATTTGCCGACTTCATTTCCTCCGCAAATGCGGAGCGTGAAATCAGACTGCGGAGAATATATTCCCCTGATATTCGCCATTCTTTCCGTTATACCGCGATTTTACATATTCTTCCATACATTATTTTTTCTGACCCTTGACAACCGCCCCGCTCTTTGATATAATATAATATGTATGCTTATGTCCGTTCGCTTGACGGCGAAGTTATTTTTTCTAAAAGGGGAATATGCAATGAAAATTATGGACGCGATCTTCGGTAATTATTCTAAAAAAGAATTGAAACGAATAGAACCAATCAAAAATCAGGTGCTGGAGCTGGAAGAAAAATATCAGGCAATGTCGGATAAAGAACTCAGACAGCAGACGCAGATAATGAAAGATAAGATAGGCGACGGCCTCGGTACTCTCGACGATGTGCTGCCGGACGCGCTCGCGGTCTGCCGTGAGGCGGCTTACCGTGTGCTCGGCAAAAAACCTTACCCCGTGCAGATAGTCGGCGCTATCGTGCTGCATCAGGGCAGAATTGCCGAAATGAAAACGGGCGAAGGTAAAACTCTGGTGGCTTGCCTTGCCGCATATGCCAACTCTCTGGACGGCAAGGGCGTGCATGTCGTTACCGTAAACGATTATCTCGCTAAGTTCCAGGCGGAGGAAATGGGCAAGGTGTTCAGGTTCCTCGGTCAGTCTATCGGCGTGATACTCAACGGTATGGATAAGAACGCCAAGCGCGAAGCGTATAACGCAGATATTACTTACGGTACGAATACCGAATTCGGCTTTGACTATCTGCGTGACAATATGGTGACATATAAAAAGGATAAGGTGCAGAGAGAATTTTCTTTCGCCATTGTGGACGAGGTGGACTCAATACTTATAGACGAAGCCAGAACGCCGCTTATTATTTCACAGCCGGGCGATAAATCCACCGACCTTTATACTCTTGCGGACAGATTCGCCAAAACGCTCAAACCCATTACCGTTGTGGAAATGGACGATAAAGCGGATAACGACGCGCTGGGCGGCGACTATATCATAGACGAAAAGGCGAGAACGGCAACGCTTACCAAGTCGGGCGTTAAGAAAGCCGAAAAAGCCTTTAACGTCGTAAACCTTATGGACGCGGATAATATGACGCTGCTGCACCATATCAATCAGGCGATAAAGGCAAACGGCACTATGCGCAAGGATATAGACTACGTTGTCAAGGACGGCGAAGTGCTGATAGTCGATGAGTTTACCGGACGTATTATGATAGGCAGACGTTTCAACGACGGTCTGCATCAGGCTATAGAGGCTAAGGAAGGCGTCAAGGTAATGCGCGAATCCAAGACCGTAGCTACGATCACCTATCAGAACTATTTCAGACTTTATAAAAAGCTTTCGGGTATGACGGGTACGGCGCTTACCGAGGAGGACGAATTCAGGGAGATATACAAGCTCGACTGTATCGAAGTCCCCACCAACAAGCCGGTCATCAGAGTAGATCACCCGGACGTTGTATACAAGACGGAAAAGGGAAAATTCAACGCGGTCATAGACCAGATAATCGAGTGCAATAAAAAAGGTCAGCCGGTGCTTGTGGGTACCGTTTCGATCGAAAAGTCGGAATATCTTTCAAGACTTCTGAAAAACAAGGGAATAAAGCACGAGGTGCTCAACGCCAAGTATCACGACCGAGAGGCGAAGATAGTCGCGCAGGCAGGCAAATTCGGCTCGGTGACAATTGCTACCAATATGGCAGGACGCGGTACGGATATTATGCTGGGAGGAAATGCGGAATATCTTGCTACCGAACAGCTTTATAAAATGGACTACCCCGAAGAGGTGGTAGTCGAGGCGACGGGATTTGCCGAAACGGACGACGAGCAGATACTCGAGGCGAGGGCGAAGTATAAGGAGCTGTATAACAAGTATTCCGAGGAAGTCGCGGAAAAAGCGGTAAAGGTGAAAGAGGCAGGCGGACTCTTTATAATCGGTACGGAAAGACACGAGTCAAGACGTATCGACAATCAGCTCAGAGGACGTTCGGGACGTCAGGGCGACCCGGGAGAGAGCCTGTTCTTCCTCTCGCTGGAGGACGACCTGATGAGATTGTTCGGCGGCGATAGGATAAACTCGATGATGGAGGCTTTAAAGGTAGACGAGAACACCCCCATACAGTCGAAAATGCTTACGGGCGTTATAGAAACTTCGCAGAAGAAGATAGAGGGCAGAAACTTCAATATAAGAAAGAACGTACTCAACTACGACGACGTAATGAACACGCAGCGTGAGATCATCTACGGTCAGCGTCAGAAGGTGCTTGACGGCGAGGATATACACGATTATATCGTCAATATGATAAAGGAGTATATCGAAACCTCCGTAAATACCTACCTTGTGGACGACGATATCCACGACGAGTGGAACCTTGAGGGACTTAGAGATCACTTTATGGGACTTTTCACGGTGGATTCGGATTTCAGGTACGATTCAAAACAGCTTGACGAAATAACCAAGCAGGACATCATAAAAATGCTCAACGACAGAGCGGACGCGATCTATGCAAAGCGCGAGGAGGATCTCGGCAAGGAGCTGCTCAGAGAGATCGAGAGAGTCGTTCTGCTCAAGGTGGTCGATACCAAGTGGATGGCGCATATCGACGATATGGACGAGCTGAAACGCGGAATAGGTCTGCGTTCATACGGACAGAAGAACCCCGTTGTTGAATACCGTATGGAAGGCTTTGATATGTTCGATGCAATGGTAGAGGCTATCAGGGAAGACACGGTAAGAATGTTGTTTACCATACAGGTGAGAAAGTCTGCTCCTGCTCCGAAGAGGGAACAGGTGCTGAAAGAGGGCAGTCAAAGCTCGTCGGCGCCCCGAAAGGTAAAGAAGATAGGTCCTAACGATCCATGCCCCTGCGGCAGCGGCAAGAAGTATAAGAAATGCTGCGGCGCAGGCAGCGCGGAGGGCTGATGAGTATGTCTGACGCATTTGTAAAGGCGGATATACTCCTTCCGCAGAACAGGGATATGCAAAAGTGGGCGGTCATAGCCTGCGATCAGTATACCTCGCAGCCGGAGTACTGGGAAAAGGTGTCTAAGATCGTGGACGGCGCGGATTCCGCTCTCGATCTGATACTTCCCGAGGCTTACCTTGAAAGCGACGACATCAGACAGAGGGTAGACCGCATACACGCGAATATGGAGGAATACCTTGACAAGGGAGTTTTTCGGGAGTATAAGAATTCGCTCATTTATGTTGAGCGGATACAGTCGGACGGCAAGCTGAGAGCAGGCATCGTGGGCGCGGTCGATCTGGAGAAGTACGAATTCCGCGAGGGTTCGGTATCTCAGATAAGGGCGACGGAGTCTACCGTGGTCGAGAGGATACCTCCGCGTATCAAGGTGAGAAAAAACGCTCCGATCGAGCTGCCGCATATAATGATACTGATAGACGATATAAGGAAAACGGTCATCGAGCCGCTTGCGCAGCGAAAGGACGAATTGCAGAAACTGTACGATTTTACGCTTATGCAGGGCGGCGGCAGCATAAAGGGCTGGCTGCTTGACGGAAAGACTGCCGACGATGTGCTTGAGGCTCTGAGAAAGCTTTCCGGCAAGGAGGAGTTTGTTAAGAAGTACGGCTTGTGGAACTGTGCGCCGTTTACCTTTGCAATGGGCGACGGCAATCATTCTCTGGCGACGGCAAAAGTGTATTACGAACGGCTGAAAGAGAAAAACCCTCTTGAAGATATGTCAAAGCACCCGGCGAGGTACGCTCTGGCGGAGATAGTCAATCTCCATTCGCCCGCGCTTGAATTTCAGGCGATACACCGCATAATCAAAAGGGTAGACCCTGATAAGCTGATCGCGGAGATGAGAAAAGAGCTTGCGCTTTCGGAAAAGGGATCGGGGCAGTGGATAACGATAGTCCGCGGCGGTATGAGAATGAAACTTTACGCGCACAGGACGACTTCAAAGCTGGCGGTCGGAACGCTGCAAAATTTTCTTGATAAGTATATGGACAAATACGGCGGAAAGACCGACTACATTCACGGCGAGGACGTGGTGGAGCAGCTTTCACAGCGCAGTGACTGCGTGGGGTTTCTGCTGCCTGATATGGAGAAGTCGCAGCTGTTCCCGACGGTGGCGCAGGACGGTGCGCTGCCGCGCAAGACTTTTTCTATGGGTCACGCCGAGGATAAGCGTTATTACATAGAGGCAAGAAGAATAAGATAAGACAGACGATTTGATAATTTAATATATGTCGGGAGGTTCGGCTATGATAACAGATGAAGTAAAACAGGAACTTACGCAGCATATCATTCCCTACTGGGCGGCTCTCAGGGACGACGAATACGGCGGATTTTACGGCTACAGGGGATTCGATCTTGCGCTTGACAAAAAGGCGGACAAGGGCGTTATCCTCCATTCAAGAATACTTTGGTTCTTTTCGTCCTGCTATTCCTGCCTTAAAGATGAGAAATGCCGCGAGCTTGCGGATCACGCTTTTGAGTATGTCAAGAATTTCTGTATAGATTACGACGACGGCGGAGTTTACTGGATGACGACCTATAAGGGCGAACCGTCGGATACTATGAAACATACATATAATATCGCATTTGCGGTGTATGCGCTGTCCGCTTACTATAATGCGGTGGGGGACAGATTTGCTCTCGATCTGGCGTATAAGCTTTTTTCGGATATCGAGGAGAAAACTCCCGACAGCTACGGCTACAGAGAGGCGTTTACCAAGGACTGGAAGATAGTGCCTAACGACGCGCTTTCGGAAAACGGTCTTATGGCGGATAAGACGATGAACACCATTCTCCACCTTATCGAGGCTTATACCGAGCTTTATAAGGCGCAGAAAAATGAAAGAGTGGGAAAACGGCTTGAATTTCTGCTTTCACAGATGTCGGACAAGGTGCTCGACCCCGAGAGGAACGCGCTTAAAGTTTTCTTTAACGAAAAACTTGAAGTGATCGGAGATATACATTCTTACGGTCACGACATAGAGGCGACATGGCTTACCGATCTTGCCTGCGAAACGCTCGGCAATGAGGAGCTTACAGAGAAATTTAAGAAGATAGATCTCGGCATATCCCAAAATATAAGAAACATCGCGCTTGAAAACGGTGCGCTCAATAACGAAAGAGAAAACGACAAGATAGACAAAAGGCGCATATGGTGGGTGCAGGCTGAATCGGTAGTGGGATTTGTGAACGCCTACCAGAAGAGCGGCGATGAAAAATTCCTCCAAGCGGCAAAACAGGTCTGGGAGTACATAAAGACTTCGATGATCGACAAGCGCGAGGGTTCGGAATGGTATAACGAAGTGTCCTTCGAGGGAGAACCGCTCAGCAACAAGGAAATAACCGGACCGTGGAAATGCCCCTACCACAACGGAAGAATGTGTCTGGAGATCATCAGGCGCGGAGTTGACTTCTGATGTATCTTTGCGAAACGCATCTGCATACTTCTGAGGGGAGCGCCTGCGCGTCAATGAGCGGAGCGCAGCAGGCTGAAAGCTACAAAGCCGCAGGATATGACGCGATATTCGTAACCGATCACTTTTTTAACGGAAATACCGCCGTTACGGAATTTGACGGCTGGCAGGACCGCGTGGAGAAATATTGCAGGGGTTACGAAAATGCAAGGGCTGTCGGTGAAAGAATAGGTCTGAAAGTATTTTTCGGTCTGGAATATTCCTACCGCGGCGCTGATCTTCTGGTCTACGGTATAGATAAGGAGTGGCTCAAATCCCACGATGAGATAATGAGCCTTAGCTGCGAGCAGTTCTGCGGACTTGTCCGCGCGGAGGGCGGCTATCTCGTTCAGGCGCACCCGTTCAGACAGGCGTCTTATCTCAGGGAGATACGGCTGCTTATCAACTACGCCGATGCGGTGGAAGTCTACAACGGCGGAAACAGGCGGCAGGAGTATAACGACAGGGCAATGTGGTACGCCCAACAGTTCGGTATGCCGATCACCGCAGGCGGCGACAATCACCACAGCAGCGATGTAAAAAGCGGAGTTATGAGCGAATATCCTATAAATACGCCGCAAGATTATATCGAGCTTGTCAGAAACGGCAGTCCAAAGCTCATCACACCGCCGCTGCATGCAGGATAAATTTTCAGATTTCTGATCGCTGTTCCGGCGGCGTATATCCTACCAAACGGCAGAGAAAATGACGCTGAAACTTACGAAATACCGATATATATTTGGAAAATTGATTTTTTGCATATATCGTTAAGCTGTTTTTTCTCTGTCAAAGGCGGAGGATATAACACTGAAACTTACGAAGTACTGATATATATTTGGAAAATTGATTTTTGTATATATCGTTAAGCTGTTTTTTCTCCGCTGTCAGCAGAGGGGATAAATATTAATGTACATTATCAAGGCAGTCACGGGCGGAAAGAAAGTCCGACCGCAGCGAGGCGAATCACTGTCTTGAAAAAAATAAACCTTATTTGAAAGGAGCTTGTAATATGAAAGCAACAAGAATACTGGCGTTTGCCGCCGCTCTTGCGATCTCGGCAATGCCGCTGACCGCCTGCGGAAAGAAGAATCCTTCCTCCGGTTCTTCAGCAGCGGAAAGCTCGGCGGAGCAGACGGAGAAGGACGAGATCAAGGAGATAAGGGATATTTCCTCATGGGAGCTTGTCAAGGAGATCAAGGTCGGCTGGAATCTCGGCAACACCATGGACGCAAACGGCGCGTCGGGAGTTGACGCCGAAACGAGCTGGGGAAATCCGACTACCTCAAAGCAGATGATAGATCTGCTCAAATCATCGGGATTCAATCTGCTCAGACTTCCCGTAACGTGGGACGGTCATATGGACGAAAACAACAATTATCAGGTCGAGAAAGAGTGGATGGACAGAGTACACGAGATCGTGGACTATGCGATCGACAACGATATGTTCGTTATACTCAATACGCACCACGAGGAATGGTATTTCCCGACCGAGGAGAACAAGCAGCAGGATATCGAGCAGCTTACCGCGCTCTGGCAGCAGATAGCGGAGGAGTTCAAGGGATATGACGAACATCTGATATTCGAGGGAGTGAACGAGCCGCGTCTGCGCGGTACTGCGCAGGAATGGACAGGCGGCGACGAGACTTCGAGGGCGATAGTCAACGAGTATGTAAAGGCGTTTTACGATACGGTCAGAAATTCAGGCGGCAACAATGCAAAGCGTCATCTTATGCTGACGGGATATGCCGCGTCGTCGATGGCGAGCTGCCTTGAGGCGATAGATATACCCGAGGGCGACGACAAGGTGATAATTTCGGTACACGCTTATCTGCCCTATTCATTTGCACTTGATACAAAAGGCACCGATCAGTTCGATCCCGACCAGAATATGGGAGAAGTAAACAGCCTGTTCAACACCCTTGACGAGCTGTTCCTCAGCAAGAATATCCCGGTCATAGTAGGCGAATTCGGCGCAATGAACAAGAATAACAACACGGAAGAGCGCGTAGAGTGGGTAAAGTGTTATCTTGAGGCTGCCAAGGCTGCCGGCGTTCCCTGCGTATGGTGGGACAACGGCTCGTTTATCGGCGCAGGTGAGAATTTCGGCTTGATGGATCGTTATATGCCGCCTGCCTGGAAGTTCCCCGAGATAGTCGACGCGATAATGGAAGTATATAAATAATGAGAATATAAGTTGTACAATGTGTTATTTTTGTGCAGAATGCTCAAAATACTTATCAAAAGTTTTACGTTCATAAGACTTGATTGTTAAGAAAATTGCACAAGTGCGGTTGACAAAAAAACTTTAAAGGTTTATAATTAATTGTACAGATATAGAATGAAAATATATCAATTTATGAAAGGGTGAAGAAAATGACAAAGAAAAAGACTTCCGCGCGGGTCTTTACGTTCATTACCGCAATGGCAATGCTGTTTTCGTTTTTGCTGCAAAATGTAAATATGCTGAGCTTTGCGGCGAGTGCGGAAGACGGTTCGGCTGATCATCCGTTTGATTGTGAAAAGTATATCAATGTAAATGAACATAGCTTTACAGTAAACGATCAGCCTGTCAATGCAAATACCGTAGTCAAGAACGGCGATGACGTTGACTTTTCGTTTAGTTGGTCTTTTAACTCCGATGGTATTCCGTCTGACGTAAGGGAGCAGTTCCGGGGGAAAAATATTGTTTTCAGATACTATTTCCCGGAAGGTCAGTTTGAAAATGTTCCTCTTGACACGGTAATTAATTCCGATGCCGGAGAAGACGGATATTATTCTATCCATTTTGACGGTGACAGACCGTATGTTGATATTACCGTCTATAACCTTGAGTCGGACGATAAGAATATAAGCGGAAAAGCAAGCTTTTCGGGCGAACTCGAGATGAATAAATGTGAGATCGATGACAACGGTATTATAGATTTCACAGTGTTCGGAGAGAAGTTTAATCCCAAGGTGGGAGAGGCTACTGAACCCTATAGTCTGCAAAAGTCAGCCGGACAGGTAACAGGTCCTGACGCTAACGGCGATTACTGGGCTGACTTTACGGTAAAGGTAAGGCAGAATATAGAGGATAAAAAAGATAAAACCTATTCCGGCGAAGTTACCCTTACCGAGGAATTTGGAAACTGGTACACTGGTGATTTTAAAGATGTTGTGTTAAATAATGAAACTGTTGAATTTGATAACAAACAGCTTAAATTTGAGCTTGATTATGAGAATGATGCTACGCTTACCTACAAAATGAAACTCGACAGGGATACTATTTTGGCAAACCCTAATGACTGGTCGAGCAGGAACAATAAGGTGAAAGCAGAATTCCCTGATAATTCTACGAAAGAAAGCACCGCTACGCCGAATTTTGTTATGCCTTCGATAGGCAAAACAGGACAATTGCAGTCTGACGGCAAGACTATCAATTGGACGCTGAAAGTAAAACCGGGCAATTTGCTCGATAGCAGCGAGATCAAGTTTAATGTGTCTGATATTCCGGGTAATAACCTTGATTCTGATACAGTTCTTGCCGGACTGAAAGCGGCAGGCGTAGATGCACATCTGTCAACTGACGGCAACAGCATTGTTGTCGGCACTGACAAATTTACAAAAGGCAGCGACTGGGACGGAGATTATTATTCTCTGACTTATAGCACTGAAGTTGACGCCGATCTGCTTGATTCTGTCGGCGAGTATGTTGAAAATAATTTGAAAGTAAAATTTGATGAGCTTGAAACAGAATATGAAACTAAGGCTCATGTTCAGGTCGGTATCGGTGTTGACAAGAACGTTCTGACCGATGAAGTTGAGGACGGTATTCTCGGCTGGACAGTTGATTTCAAAATGCCCGAAAAAGGTGATCTGTCATATCTTAAACTTAATGACACCAGAGGGTATCAGTCGGGCAGCAATATTGGTACTCACACCTACATTTCCGGCAGTCTTACTATGACTGTTGACGGTAAGACACAGAATATTGAAGATGCAACTGTTAGTGAAAATGGCAATGGATTTACTCTTGAAATTAAAGATGCTAAGCTGCTTAATTCGCTTAAAGGAAAGAATGTAACATTCACCTATAAGACGAAGATGGCTGGTTCGACTAATCTTCTCTATCAGAATCATGTTGATGTAACACTCAAGATAGGCGAAGATACGATTACAGCAAGCGATGACGCATCATTTACTCAGCCGCTTTCTGTTAAAAAGGAAAAGTTGAAGAGCGAATATTCGTTTGAAGGCAAAGATACACTATATGAAAAACATCTTTATTATCCGCTTGGCTGGCAGTTGGTATTGAATGCGCAGGAAGGATATTACTTTAAGGCTAACGACAAGATAACTGTTGTCGATACTCTGCCGAATGGTTATGTATTCCTCAATAATACTGTAAAATACGGCGATGATATTTATAGCGGTATGAATTACACGGACGCTGTCGTAACAGATAACAAAGACGGTACCGTGAATATCACGCTCACTATTGACGCTGATCTTGCAGAAAAATTGAACAAGAGCAGGAATCTTTATATTGCATACTACACGGCTATGACCGAAGAAGAATACGGTCGTGTTATGGAACTTATGACCGACGGTGATATAAATATATCTTATGATAACCATGCGGAAGTATCCTATAATGATTCATTACTGGGTGACTGTGATGCAAGTCAGGATGTCTATGTATGGAAAAAGGGTGTATTGTCCAAAGAGATCGTACCGGAGGACGGCAAAGAAATCCGTACCGACTCGGCTGATCCGTCAAAGCATTATGTAGAATACAAGATAGATTTTAACAGTGAATGCCACATTCTTAACAATGGTGAAAAGATCACTCTTAAGGACGTAATGGGTACGGAGCTCAAACTCAGAGAGAACACCTTGACAGTAAATGTGTATCCGAACAGGTGGGATACTAATCCTACTAACGTTACAAAAGATGCATTAAAAAAATCCGGTGGTCAGGAAATGACATTTGAGCTTGAAGACGGAAAGCATTATGTTATAACATATCAGGCGGATATTACTCTTTATGGTGCGGAAGATTCAACTCTTAGCGATGAAGAGGTTAGTGAAAAGTACGGAAATGATGTTACTTTCGGTATGCCTAATGTTTATACCATGGGCGGCGGCTACAAGCTTGCGTCAGGCTCGTTTACGGCTAAATCTTCGGTGCGCAAGGATTCGGAATCTACCAGAGTAGATATAAAAGTAACGAAGCAGTGGGATTACGGTGATAATTGGACGGCTACTCGTGCCAATTCTTTCCAGGTAAGCCTTATCACGCATAAATATAAGGACGGTAAAGAGGAAGAAACGACTACTAAACATTATACAGGTACGGGTGAGACGTGGAATACTACTTGGACTATGTCAATTGATAACCTACCCGTTAAAGATACAGACGGCTTTACTTATACCTACGAGATAGCGGAAGTTAAAATGAACGGCTTTAAGGTAAGCTATGAGGCAGGTACAAATAGTGAGATTGGCAAAGACTGCGTAGAAGTTGATGCAAGAGATCTTGATTTCAAACAGGATTCCTCAAATACTTACCTTGACGAAGAAGTAACTTTAACTATCAAAAATACTTATACGAATGAAGTAGAACTCACCGGCACAAAGACGTGGTCTGACTTTAGCGATAAGTATGAGATCCGTCCAACTATGAACGAGTTCAAGAGCTGGCTCAAAGTATCTGATAATAAAGGCGCTGTTGTTGCCAGCTCCAATTACACGGTGGAAGTCAGCGAATCGTCTGATAAAAATGTATGGAACTACAAGATAGGCGGGCTGCCTGAGCTGTCTGAGGGCGATTACACCGTAGAGGAAGTTATCCCCGAAAAGTATAAGGGTATTTACACTTCCGAGAAGACTGGCAACAACTTCACAAATACTCTTGAAACCCAAAACGGAAAGCTTACAGTTAAAAAGAGTTGGGATACAACGGGTTCTTACCCCGATGTAACGTTTGTACTCACCGGCAGCGATAAAAGTGTGTACACCAAAGTGATTAAATCCGGCGAAAGCGAAGTTGTATTTGATGATCTGCCGATGTTTGAGTACGTTAAGGCAACTGACGGCACTGTAACACAGCAGAAAATAACATACACCCTTAAAGAAAATGCTGTAGAAGGTTATGAATCGAGCATTCCTGCCGCTGGTAAGAAAGTAGATTTTGGTGCTGCTTATGCGGCAACTGAAAATGTTACCAATACGGAGATAGAAAAGCCTACTGTTGAGATCACCGGCACAAAGACGTGGTCTGACTTTAGCGATAAGTATGCGATCCGTCCGACTGCGAAAGATTTCGCGAGCTGGCTTGTAGTAAAGGATAATAAAGGCGTTGTTGTTGACAGCTCCAAATACACGGTGGAAGTCAACGAATCGTCTGATAAAAATGTATGGAACTACAAGATAGGCGGACTGCCTGAGCTGTCTGAGGGCGATTACACCGTAGAGGAAGTTATCCCCGAAAAGTATAAGGGTATTTACACTTCTGAGACGAAAGGCAACAACTTCACAAATACTCTTGAAACCCAAAACGGAAAGCTTACGGTTAAAAAGAGTTGGGATACCACGGGTTCTCACCCCGATGTAACGTTTGAACTCACCGGCAGCGATAAAAGTGTGTACACCAAAGTGATTAAATCCGGCGAAAGCGAAGTTGTATTTGAAAATCTGCCGATGTTTGAGTATGTTAAGGCAACTGACGGTACTGTAACACAGCAGAAAATAACATATACCCTTAAAGAAAAGGCTGTAGAAGGTTATAAATCGAACATTCCTGCCGATGGTAAGAAAGTAGATTTTGGTGCTGCTTATGCGGCAACTGAAAATGTTACCAATACGGTTGAAACCACCGATCTTTCGATCACCAAGGTTTGGGACGACGACAGCGATAAGCTCGACAAACGTCCCGATGATATAACTCTTACGGTGAAAGCTGACGGTGTTGCTCTTGATGCAGATGAGTATAAACTCGAACAGGTATCAAAGAGCGGCGATAAATGGACGTACACCGTAAAGGGTCTGCCTAAGTATCAGGCTGACGGAAAGACGGCTATTACTTACACTATCGAAGAAACACCTGTAAACGGTTATAAAGCGCCGAAATATGGCAGCGACGGTTATAACCTCAAAGTCACCAATACGATAGAGGATATTGACAAGACTCCTGTCAGCATAACCAAGGAATGGAAAGGCAATGACAGCGGATTCCGTCCCGATGCTGAAACATTCAAGAGCTGGCTGACGCTTTATGCGGGCGGTGAACTTTATACCGAAGATGTTGAATTTGTTGTTACAGTTAAAGACGAAAACAACTGGACAATAACGGTAGAAGATCTGCCTAAGTATAGGACTGAACTGCTTAAAAATGGTCTTATAAAGCTTGTCCCTGTTGTTTATCAGATCGTTGAGGAAATCCCTGCGTCTTATGGTGAACTTTATACCAAGAGTATCGACAAAGACGGCAATTTGGTAAATGAGTTCAACGAGGTAAAGACAAAGTACGAAGTAACGGTAAATAAGAAGTGGGTTTATCCCGATAATCTTAAATCGGCTGAAACTGTAAAGGCAAATCAGCCCAAGAGCGTTCAGGTAGAGGTCACTATAACCGATAAGACCGGAACGATCACCAAGACGGAAACTTTGACGATCACAGGCACAGGTCTTGATTGGACAGGTACAGTTGAGTTCAACGATCTGCCTAAGTATCAGAAGTTAGGAACGGAATATGAGTACAGCGTTAAGAGCATTGAGGAAGTAAAGGTTCCTGACGGTTACAAAGCGGAAGTTGATTTGGCGGCCAATACAGTTACAAATACTTATGAAACCACTTCCGTAAAGATCAACAAGTATGACATCGCCAACAGCGAAGAAGTTGTCGGCGCAGAACTCAAAGTATTCGACAGCAAGAATAAACTCGTAGGCGAGTGGCAATCCAAGAAGGGCGAGACCTGGACTATAGAGGGACTTACCCCGGGAGAAAAATACACGCTCAAAGAAACTAATACCCCCGACGGCTACAACTCTATCGAAACCGACATCGTATTCACGGTAGACGAGGACGGCACGGTAACTGTAGTTGAGGGCAAGGACGACGCCACTGTTGACAAGAACGGAGTACTTCTGGTAAACAACACCAAGAAGACCACTTCCGTAAAGATCAACAAGTATGACATTGCCAACAGCGAAGAAGTTGCCGGTGCAACGCTTGAAGTGCTTGACAGCAATGGTAAACCTGTAGACACGTGGGAATCCAAGAAGGGCGAGACCTGGACTATAGAGGGACTTACCCCGGGCGAGGAGTACACGCTCAGAGAGACTTATACTCCCGACGGCTACAACTCTATCGAAACCGACATCGTATTTACAGTAGACGAGAACGGCACGGCAACTGTAGTTGAAGGCAAGGACGACGCCAGTGTTGACAAGAACGGAGTACTTTTGGTAAACAACACCAAGAAGACCACTTCCGTAACGATCAACAAGTACGATATTGCACACAGCGAAGAAGTTGACGGTGCGAAACTTGAAGTATTTGACAGCAAGGGCGAATCTGTAGGCGAGTGGAAATCTGAAACGGGCAAGACCTGGACTATAGAGGGACTTACCCCCGGCGAGGAATACACGCTCAGAGAAACTTCAACCCCCGACGGCTACAACTCTATTGAAACCGACATCGTATTTACAGTAGACGAGAACGGCACGGTAACTGTAGTTGAAGGCAAGGACGACGCCACTGTTGACAAGGACGGAGTACTTCTGGTAAATAACACCAAGAAGACCACTTCCGTAACGATCAACAAGTACGATATTGCACACAGCGAAGAAGTTGACGGTGCATGGCTCAAAGTATTAGACAGCAAGGGCGAACTTGTAGGATTCTGGGAATCCGAAACGGGCAAGACCTGGACTATAGAGGGACTTACTCCCGGCGAGAAATACACGCTCAAAGAAACCGTAACACCCGACGGCTACAATTCTATCGAAACCGACATTGTATTCACAGTGGACGAAAACGGCAAGGTAGAAGTAGTCAGCGGCAAGGACGGCAGTGTTGACAAGAACGGAGTACTTCTGGTAAACAACACCAAGAAACCTGAAACAACCAAGACCACTTCCGTAACGATCAACAAGTATGACATTGCCAACAGCGAAGAAGTTGACGGTGCGAAACTTCAAGTATTCGACAGCAAGAATAAGCTCATAGGCGAGTGGAAATCCGAAACGGGCAAGACCTGGACTATAGAGGGACTTACCCCCGGCGAAGAGTACACGCTCAGAGAAACTAATACCCCTGACGGCTACAATTCTATCGAAACCGACATTGTATTCACGGTAGACGAAAACGGCAAGGTAGAAGTAGTCAGCGGCAAGGACGGCAGTGTTGACAAGAACGGAGTACTTCTGGTAAACAACACCAAGAAACCTGAAGAGACCAAGACCACTTCCGTAACGATCAACAAGTACGACATTGCACACAGCGAAGAGGTTGACGGTGCGACACTTCAAGTATTCGACAGCAAGGGCGAACTTGTAGGATTCTGGAAATCCGAAACGGGCAAGACCTGGACTATAGAGGGACTTACTCCCGGCGAGGAATATACACTCAGAGAAACCGTAACTCCCGACGGCTACAATTCTATCGAAACCGACATCGTATTCACAGTGGACGAAAACGGCAAGGTAACTGTAGTCAGCGGCAAGGACGGCAGTGTTGACAAGAACGGAGTACTTCTGGTAAATAACACCAAGAAACCTGAAACAACCAAGACCACTTCCGTAACGATCAACAAGTATGACATCGCCAACAGCGAAGAAGTTGACGGTGCAGAACTCAAAGTATTCGACAGCAAGGGCGAATCTGTAGGCGAGTGGGAATCCAAGACGGGCAAGACCTGGACTATAGAGGGACTTACCCCCGGCGAAGAGTACACGCTCAGAGAAACCGTAACTCCCGACGGCTACAATTCTATCGAAACGGACATCGTGTTCACGGTAGACGAGGACGGCACGGTAACTGTAGTCAGCGGCAAGGACGGCAGTGTTGACGAGGAAACAGGAATACTTCTGGTAAACAACACCAAGAAACCTGAAACAACCAAGACCACTTCCGTAACGATCAACAAGTACGACATTGCACACAGCGAAGAAGTTGACGGCGCAACGCTTGAAGTATTTGACAGCAAGGGCGAATCTGTAGGCGATTGGACTTCTAAACCCGGCGAGACCTGGACTATAGAGGGACTTACTCCTGGTGAAGAGTACACGCTCAGAGAAACCGTAACCCCCGACGGCTACAATTCTATCGAAACCGACATTGTATTCACGGTGGACGAAAACGGCAAGGTAGAAGTAGTCAGCGGCAAGGACGGCAGTGTTGACAAGAACGGAGTACTTCTGGTAAACAATACCAAGAAACCTGAAGAGACCAAGCCTGACGATTACTATGACGTGAAGGATCTTATCGAAAAGGCGCAGCAGATCATTGAAGATCATCCTGACGGAATCACGACTGACGAGGAATATAATGAGATCAAGGACATTGTGGAAGAGATCGAAGATGTTCTGACAAATGAAAATGTCAGGGAAGAGGACGCTAAACTTCTCGAATCCCATCTTACAGTGATCTATGGTATTCTCGGAGATTATGAATCCAAGGATAAGACTGATGACACCGACTTTGATACAGATTCTGACAGCAAAGATAAGCCCGGTGATACGGACAGCAGCGATACCGATACCGATTCCGATTCCAAGGATACGGATAAGGACGACAAGACTCCTGATACCGGAGCAGCAGCAGGAAACGCCTGCCTGATACTTGCTATCGCGGCAGCCGCTGCAATGGTCAGAAAGAAAAAGTAAGACAGTGAAAAACTGATATTACAAAACACAATGCACCTCGTGAAAACGGGGTGCATTTTTTGCGGTATATTCTTAAAAGGGCATAAAAAAAGAGAGCGTCAGGCTCTCTTTTTGCGAATATTTAATAAAAATCAATTTTCGGCTTTCCAAAAAGCAGTTTTTACCCATTGGCGAGGGGAATAACCCAAAATACCGTCTGTTTCATATAACCGCCTTAGAAAAATGCCTACACAAAATTTCAAAATTGATCTTGCTGCGGTCATTCAAAAACGGTGCATTTCTTTGAGGTCGCCTTGATACCGTTTTCGCCGTTTATCAGCTTTTCGCCCCAGTCGGGAGAAAGCTGCGTTCCCTCCCAGTCAGAGGTTATGTCAAGATATTCCACGCCGCCGCCGTTGCCTTTCCAGCTCCAGCCGAGATAACCAATGCCGTTATCCTGACAGTAGGACATAATATAATCCTCGTCAACGTCGCCGTCCGAATGATTATATCCGAATTCGCCGACGCATACGCACAGCCCCTGATCGGTCGCGCCCCTGAGATTGCTCTCGATACTGCTCTGACTGCCGCCGGCAGAACCGTACATATGCACGGAAAACATCGTGTTCGCCTGCGGGTCTGATCTAAATACCTCCTCGCCGTAATCCTCGATACACTTTCCGTACTGTCCCCAGCCTGCGGAATCCACCATTATCGTGTTCTTTATACCTGCGTCCCTGAGCTTAGGTATCGCCGCAGTGTAGCCGTCACGCCAGGTGTGGCTGTCCCACTGACCTACCCACTCGTTCGCAATGTTGAGTATTACGGTGTCCTCGTTCCCGATAAGAGTATCTTTCATCTCTATCCAGAAATCCACCGCCTTGTTGAGCGAATCCACATCATCATAGCCCGTAGCGTCGTGGACTTCAACTATCGCGACCATTTCTTTTTCCTTGCAGCTGTCGATAAGCGCGGTGATCTCCTCGGCGGTGTCTTTCTGCCACTGTTCACCGTCCGAAAGAACGAGTCGGACGGTATTCGCATTAGTCGCCGCAATCGCACTCAGCGCTATGCCGTCCTGATCGCGGAACCACGAATGAGCGTGATTTATTCCGCGCATTATAAATTCGTTGCCGTTGGCGTCAATGAGTTTGGTGCCGTCCACCTTGAAACCTGCCGTGCTTTCTCCGCCTGAGGCGTTCTGCTTGTCATCTGACTGCTGTGCGCTCTGACTGCCGCCTGAAGATGAATTATCGTCCGATTTTGCGCAGGCTGTCGATGAAAACATCAGAATTATCGGCAGCGTCAATGCAAGTAACTTTTTCATACCGAATCTCTCCTTTTAGATCGTTGGTTGTTCCGTTTGTTTATACTTTACCGTCAGCTGCGGCGGCTGATGATATTATTTACATACTTAGTCGCCTCAAGACAGTCCTTTTTACACATAAAAGACAGTATTATGCGCGAGCCGAGCGCGTTGATGATAATGAAATTAAGCCCCGTCAGACCGCCGAACGGCGTAATGATAGTAGTTACCGACTTGACGGAATTTATCGGCATATATTCGCTTTTCATAGTCAGCATACCGCTTGTATGGATTATTTCGCTGTCCGAAACGGTAATGCTCGACTGCCTGAAATATATCGGTATCATAATGCAGCTGAAAAAAGCGTGCAGCAGCCAATAGACCGCAGCGACATAAATATCATATTTGCCGAAAAGGGGAGTCAGGGCGAATATCGCGCCCGTTATCAACGCCAGCACCACGGTAAGCAGCAGGTAGATAAATACCGCCGCGCGCTTGGAGGGTTTATATTTTTTCAAGAGATCACTCCCGGTCAGCGTTATCCGCAATTTTTTTCATAAAAGCCTTCAACTGATCGTCGTCGTCAAATTCAAGCTGCATAACTATCCTGCCGCCCTTGCGCTTTAAAGTGGGGGAGATGCCGAACTCGTCCGACATCGCTATAGCCGTTTCGCTCAGAAAAACGTCCTTTTTCGCGCCCATAGCCGCCGTGACCTTTTTCGGCGCAGCGTCTGCGGAGGTGTTTTTCTTCTCCCTGACGTTTTCAGCCGCAAGCGATTCAAGCTGCCGCACCGAAAGTCCCTCGTCTATCGTCCTCTGCATAAGGTCTATAAGTGTAGTTTCGTCTGTTACCGAGCAGAGCGCCTTTGCGTGACCGACGGTAAGCTTTTTTTCTGCGACAGCCCTGCGTGCCGTTTCGGGCAGGGTGAGCAGTCTGACGGAGTTTGCGATATACGATCTCGACTTGCCCACCGTTTCGGCTATCTTTTCCTGCGTCATACCGAAGTCCTGCGACAGCCTGCAAAAAGCGTTCGCCTCCTCGATCGGGTCAAGCTCCTCGCGCTGTAGATTTTCAATAAGGCTTATCTGCGCGACTTCCATATCCGACAGTTCGCGCACAAGAGCAGGTATCTGCGTAAGTCCTGCAAGACGTGCGGCGCGCCACCTGCGTTCGCCTGCAACTATCCTGTAGCCGCTGCCGAACGGGCGCACCAGTATCGGCTGCAAAACTCCGTGCTTTGATATATTATCGGCAAGCTCCTTTAATTTATCCTGATCGAAGTTTTTTCTCGGCTGACTGCGGTCAGGCTCGATAAGTGAAATGCGCAGCTGTGATATTCCGCTGCCGCCGTCAGGATCGTCGGGACGAAGGGCATTGTCGTCAGAATTATCCTTAAATAACGTGTCCAGTCCGTTCAGAAGTCTGTCTTTTTTCATGATATTCTCCTTGTCGGTTGATTTATACATTTACATAATATTATAGCATTATTTTCCGTTTATGTCAAACTTGCGGCATTATTCACCGCAGGATTTGATTTTTATAATATAAATTTTTGGGATATTTTTCTCCTTTTGCGGAGGATATACCCACTGAAACAGCATATATTGCATACCTGACAAAATAATTGCGGTAATAGGTGCGTAGCTGCCGCATTTAGAAGTAAGAGGTAAGAGGACAGAAGTAAGAAATGCTCATTGTGACCTTGTACCGCAATAAATTTCAACCGCCCGATTTCCAAGATTTATGCCCTCTGCGTTTAGAAGTAAGAAGTAAGAGGACAGAAGTAAGAAATGCTCATTGTGACCTTGTGCCGCAATAAATTTCAATCGCCCGATTTCTAAAGATTGACCGCTCCGCACACGGCAGAGGGCGCATTGCCCCGCCCGGGAGGGCAGCCTTTTTTAGGAAAAGGCTTGGCGAAAACCTTTTCTTGATTTCCTACTACTTATCAAACAAACTTCCGAGCGTGAAATCAATCTGCGGAGCATACTTATTTCTTACATACCGAAAATCGCTTACATTAATTTTAAAATTGATATTCGCCGCTGTTTCTCCGCACTCCTAAAACCCCTTTTTCATCATCTGCCCCTTGTTTCTCGGATATTTTACAGGCGTGGGCGAGCATTTTCTTATTACTATCAGACATCGGCGGTCGCCGCCGGGAAGAGAGTATTCACGGCACATCTCGGTCTTTCCGCCGAGGACGCCTATCGCTTTTTCGGCAGAGTTAAGCTCCGCCTTTCCGTCCGCGCCCTTTAAAGCCGCAAACGCTCCGCCCGTTTTCACAAACGGCAGACAGTATTCGCACAAAACGGTAAGATTCGCCACCGCCCTTGCCGTGACGATATCGTACTTCTCACGATATGCGCCGTCCCTGCCGAGCTCTTCCGCTCTGCCGTGAACGCACCGCGCGTCAAGACCAAGCTTATCCGACAGACTTGTCAGAAAATTTATACGCTTGTTCAGACTGTCAAGCAATGTGAGCCGCAGGTCGTTTCTCACTATCTTCAGCGGACAGGAGGGAAATCCCGCTCCCGTTCCCACATCGAGAAAAGCCGCGCCTTTGGGAACTTCCGTAAGGGTAAAAGGATAAACGCTGTCAAAAAAGTGCTTTATCGCAATTTCCTGCGGATCGGTTATTGCCGTGAGATTTATTTTTTCGTTCCAGCTGCAAAGCATATCGGCATAATCGCAGAAAAGCTTATACTGCTCTGACGTTATTTCTATCCCTGCATCGGAAAAAATTTTTCCGAACTGCCCGTAGTCTATAAGATTCATTTGCGCCCTTTTCCTCCTCCTGCCAGCCAGATGAGCAGCACGTTCACGTCCGCAGGATTTACTCCCGATATTCTGCTTGCCTGACCGACGCTCAGCGGCTTTATACGGTCAAGCTTTTCGGCTGCCTCCAGCCGCAGTCCCCGTATCGAAGAATAATCAGTATCTGCCGGCAGAGCCTTTGATTCAAGCTTGCGCATAGCCTCCACCTGTTCTTTTTGTATGCGGATATAGCCCTCGTACTTGATCTGTAATTCCACCTGTTCGGCAGTCTGTCTGTCAAGTACGGGTCGGTCGGGGTCGAACGGCGCAAGTCCCTCATATGTGATGTGCGGACGGCGCAGCAGCTGCGCAAGCTTTGTCCCCGAGGATATGGGGTCGCTCCCTTTTGAGGCAAGGTACTCGTTTATCTGCTCGGACGGGGAGAGATTAAGCTTGTTTATCCTCTCTATCTCCTTTTCGATACGCGCCTGTTTATCCAGCAGAGCCTGATACCGCCGATCGGAGATAAGTCCCACCCTGTGACCGTATGGTGTCAGCCTGATGTCCGCGTTGTCCTGCCGCAGCAGCAGTCGGTATTCGCTGCGCGATGTCATTATCCTGTAGGGATCGGAGCAGCCTTTCGTCACCAGATCGTCGATGAGAGTACCTATGTAAGATGACGCTCTGTCAAGTATCAGCGGCGGTTCGCCCTTTATTGAGAGCGCGGCGTTTATCCCTGCGATAAGTCCCTGAGCGGCAGCCTCCTCGTAACCCGAAGTGCCGTTGAACTGCCCTGCGCCGTAAAGTCCTTTTATATTTTTAAATTCCAGAGTGGGCAGCAGCTGAGTCGGGTCGCAGCAGTCGTATTCTATTGCGTATGCGTTTCGCATTATCTCAACGTTCTCCAGACCTTTTATTGTGCGCAGGAATTTCAGCTGTACCCATTCCGGCAGCGATGAGGACATTCCCTGCAAATAGTACTCTTCCGTATCGAGTCCCATAGGTTCTATAAACAGCTGATGTCTCGGCTTATCCGCAAAGCGCATTATCTTGTCCTCTATGGACGGACAATAGCGCGGACCTACTCCCTCTATCTGCCCCGAATACATCGGCGAAAGATGAATATTTTCCCTTATGACGCGGTGAGTTTCCTCATTCGTGTAGGCAATATAACAGCATATCTTGTTTTCGAGCTTTTCGTGATTGTCAAAGGCAAACGGCGTTATATCCTCGTCGCCGTCCTGACGTTCGAGAAGATCGAAATTTATCGAGCGGCGGTGTACCCTCGCAGGCGTACCCGTCTTGAAACGGCGCAGCTCTACCCCCGATTCGCGCAGAGAATCAGACAGAAATGCCGCAGGCAGAACGGAGTCGGGACCGCTCGGATATGAAGTGCCGCCGACGTGTATCCTGCCGTTTAAATATGTTCCGCTTGATATGATAACGGCTTTCGCACCGTACCTCATACCAAGCCGCGTTTCTACTCCCGTCACTCTGCCGTTCTCCGTGATGATACGGCATATCTCGTCCTGCTTTATCCTCAGACCGCCGCACTTCTCCAGCGCAAGCTTCATATAGGTGTGGTACTTCACCCTGTCCGATTGTACCCTCAGACTGTGTACCGCAGGACCTTTTCCTCGGTTGAGTATGCGGCTCTGTAAAAACGTCGCGTCCGCCGCTCTGCCCATCTCGCCGCCTAAAGCGTCTATCTCACGCACCAGATGACCTTTCGCTGTGCCGCCTATTGACGGATTGCAGGGCATATTCGCTATCGCATCTAACGAGATCGTAAAGACCGCCGCTTTCATGCCCAAACGCGCCGCCGCAAGCGCAGCCTCGCAGCCTGCATGACCTGCACCTACTACTATTATGTCGTAAACTTCGTTTTCCAATTAGATCCACCTTCGCTGTAAAGTTGTTTCCTGTGAGAAACCTTTCTTTGGGGGGAGCTTTCTCTGGGAGGGAACCTTTCTTCTGGGGGAAACCCTTTTGAAAAAGGGTTATCCCCCAAGCCCCTTTCCTAAAACTTCCAGTGATTTTTTGCGAGGGGCAGCAACGCACTTGAAAATCTTAGCAAAAAAGTCTGAAAAGTAATTAAAATTTTTTGCGCCCCTCGCAAAAAATAATTGAAAAGTCTTTGGAGGGGGGGTCCGGGGGGCAGCCTTTCTTCAGAAAGGTGCCCTCCCGAAAAAAGGGTTTTCCCCAAAAAAGCCCTCCCGAAAAAAGGCTGCTCCAAAAAAAGGCTTTTATTTACCCACGCAGAATTTAGAGAACACTTCATCTATAACTGCGTCGGAAGTTTTTTCGCCTGTAAGTTCGAGGAGAGAATCCGCCGCGCGGTCGAGGATAACGGTAACGGCGTCGAGGGTATCTCCGAGTGCGACGCTGTTCTTTGCGGCTTTAAGGTATGCGAGGGCATTTTCGGCGCATTTTTTCTGACGTTCATTTGCGAACACATCAGAATCCGCATCATAATTTTCAAGAGAGAATATCTTGCGGCAGAGCCGTTCGATCTCCTCCGCGCCCTCGCCGTTTGCCGCAGAAACGGACGCAATATACCCTGTATATTTTTCAAGCTGATCTTCGGTGACCGCCTGTCCCTTATCGCTTTTATTTATCACCGCGATAAGGTTTTTCCCGAGCGAATTTACATATTCAAGCAGCTGCGTATCCTCCTCATCGAGCGGCAGAGAGCCGTCAAATACGGCAATGACGAGTGCGCAGTCGTTTATTCTTTTTCTTGCAAGATCGACGCCGATCTTTTCGACGGTATCGTCCGAAACCCTTATCCCTGCGGTATCGGACAGCCTGAGAACAAGTTCTCCGAGACGGACGCTTTCCTGCACGACATCTCTCGTAGTGCCCGCGACTTCCGAAACTATCGAGCGGTCGTAGCCGAGCAGGAGATTCATAAGCGTTGACTTGCCCACGTTCGGCTTGCCTGCGATGACCGTATCCACGCCGCTTTTGAGGAGCATACCGCAGTCGTATCGGGCGAGCAGCTTTTCAAGTGCAGTTTCAGCGGCGGTTATTCCCGACAGCAGATTTTCACTGCTTACTTCGGGGAGATCCTCTTCGGGATAGTCCACCCAAGCCGCCAGACTGCCGAGCATTGCGACAATGCTTTGGCGTACCTGCGAAATTTCACGGAACAGCCTGCCTTCGCGCGTCAGCCTTGCCGAGCGCAGAGCAGACTCCCCCTGCGCCGAAATAATATCCATTACCGATTCCGCCTGCGTGAGCGAAAGCTTGCCGTTTAAAAACGCGCGTTTGGTAAATTCTCCGCGGTCGGCAAGACGGCAGCCGCAGTCAAGACAGATACGCAGTATCTTTTTGGTGAGATATATCCCCCCGTGGCAGGAGATCTCGGCGGTATCTTCCCCCGTGTAGGAATGAGGTGCGCGGAAGATCGTCAGCATAACGTCGTCGACCGTGTGCCCGTCATTCGGATCGGCTATCTTTCCGTAAGCGCAGGTGTAGCCGTCCATATCCCTCGCCCTTTTGCCGCCGAACGGGATAAATATCCTGTCCGCGACCGCGATCGCATCACTGCCGCTTATTCGTATAACGGCAAGTCCGCCCTCCGCAAGGGGAGTGGACACAGCGCAGATAGTGTTCATAGTTGCCTCCGTCATTTACTCCTCCGTGCCGCTCGCAGTCGGTTCGTCGGACGATGTATCGTCGTCAGATGTCGGCGTGGTCTCGGGCGGTTCTGCGGCAGCAGTCGTTGTAGTTGTAGTTGTCGTCGTTTTCGTGGTAGTTGTTGTAGTCGTCGCTTTCGTGGTAGTCGTTGTCGATGTCGTCGTCGGAGCGGTCGTAGTGGTGGTGGTCTGCGTCGGCGAGGCGGATAAAGTCGTCGTGCTGGTAGCTCCGGGCGAATCGTTATTGGTGGTCGTCGTGCTTTCGGCAGTCGTGGTAGTCGTGGTGGTCGAAGTATTCGGGTCTGCGTGGGTGGTAGTTCTCGTGAACGTCGTCTTGTACGGCGCGAGAGTATGCTCCGGCTCGTCCGTTATATCGGGAATAACGTCCTCCTCGTCCGCCGTCGTGATCGTCTGTTCGTGATGCTCGTCCTGCGGCTCTTTGTAGGTCATATCGGGTATCTCCGTGCCGCCGATCTCTTCCGGCAGCTCGTCGATCGGGTCGCTCACCTTGTTGCCAAGTCCGTAGATAAGCGAAAACCTCTCCTCCAGCCATTTCAGCTGCTCTGTAAACGGTATGGTGGTATCGTACCGCTGCTGTATCTCGGCGGTGTATTCTCCGTTCAGCAGCCTTTCCACGGTGAGTTTGTTTCCCTCGTCGCTGAATTTGGTACTGCTCGTCATAGAGATAAGCGCCGCCGCCGAAAGTATCATCACAAAAGCCAGCACTATCAGATTTATAAAATCATACTGCCCTTTGAGATTCTCACGGCGAAGGACTTCCATAGCCTCCTCGCTCTGTGCGCTGTCGTCCGGCAGGGCGTATTCCTGACCGTCGTCGGCAAGGTCTATATCTTCATATTCTTTATCCCTGTTGTTTTCCATATATATCACTTCCTGCTTAAAAGATCGGCGTTACGCTCCGGCAGTCCTCAGCGCGAGAGTAACTACGCACATTATAAAGACTGCCGCGCGGAGTATCGTTTTCGTTATCCGTATCTGACCGTATGCTCTGTCGGAGCTGTCGGCATAGCGGTCTATCCCTTTGAAAATCAGTTCCTTGAGCGGTCTGCACACTATTATGAACGCGGCGGCTATAAGGAAGATGTTGTTCTTTACCAGATATTTAAGCGTATGACTCAGCTTGTACGCGTTGCCCTTTCCGACAAGTGAGAGCAGCCACAGCTTGTAATCCGCAAAGCTGTCAAAGTAAATTCCGCCGAAAACGACAAGCGCAAGGATAAGTAAATAGATACCTTTTACAAAGAACGGCGTTTTTGCAAGCTTTTCGCCCCAGACGTATCTTTCGAGTATGAGTATCAGTCCCACTGCCGCGCCGACTGCAAGGTACGCCGCGCTGATATGATACCACGCCGCGGCGGCGATACAGCAAAGCATTATGCATATGCAGCCTCTTGCCGCGCCCTTTCCCGGCACTGCGGAAAATGCTTCCTCATAGAATCCGACAAGAGTGGTGTTGTAGCTTTTTACAAGTCCCCTGAAAAGACCGTCAGTCCTTATTTCGGTGTAGTTTTTCGGATAATCAAAGCCGTTCATTCTGCCGAATGCTGCCGCCATATCCGCAGCGGCGGTAAAGGTGAAGTACCCCTGCGCGAAGAATGCAGCCATTCCGAGCCAGCTGCCGAACAGCGTGACATCGGGAGCGTTCAGTCCGGCAAGCCTTATCCGATCAAAAAGGGGAGCGATCAGCACCGCCTTGCCAAGTCCCGTGATAAAGAGATCGAGTCCGTCGTTTATGTCGCGTCCGCTTACCGTCCTTTTGCGGATAGCAGGCTCGATGTCGCCGTAACGCACCACGGGTCCCGCCAGCATAAGATGATAGGAGATCATATAGGTGAGCAGGCAGAAAATGTTTTTCTCCGCGCGGCATTTTCCGGTATATACGTCAAAGCAGTAGGAAAAACCTCTTACCGCAAAGTATGCCGCCGCCACGGGAAGTATGGCATATTTCGGGTCGAGTTGCAAAGCGCCTTCAAACAGATAGTTATGCCCGAATATGAGCAGGACTGCGGCGTTTACGATAAGCGATACCGCCAGCAGGACAGCCGACGCAGGCTTGTTTTCCCTCTTTGAGAAAAAGCCTATGCCGAGTCCCAGCAGATAGATAAGTATTACGGCGATAAAGACCGTGCACACGCTGACAGGTTTCGCCCAGCTTATAAATATCACCGAGGTGAGTATAAGTATGAGATTTTTATACTCCGCGCTCCTGTCAAGAAAAGAGAGCGCGACAGAGCATGGGAGCAGTCCCAGAAAGAAAAGCAGATCAGAATAAACCAAGTCGATTATCTCCTTAAATGTTAAAACAAATAACTGATTAAAATTGTTTTTGCAGAATGGCATAGTCCGCTACATTAATTTTATCACAATTCACAAATATAAGCAAGCAAAATTATAAATAAAATAAAACTTTTTTATAAAATGATAGAAAAGTATTTGCAATATGAAAAATATGTGGTATAATGTATATATATAATTATGTTTTGGGGAAGGAGTGACTGTTTTGTCATCGGTATTGATAACCGGAGCAAGCGGAATGGTAGGAATGTATCTGACGTCAAGCCTGCTTCAGAAGAAGCACAGAGTGTTCGGAGTGGATACCCGCAAGAACGATTATATCGGAACTGATGCAAACTACACCTTTGTACAGTCCGAGATGACCGATAAAGACGCCATAACGGCAATGATCGCCAGCAATAAGATAGATACGGTAGTACATCTGGCATTTTCTGTCGATAACGACATTGATCCATATGTTACCGACGCCGAGATCAAAAAGAGCAAGATCTGCGACAAGTTCATCTATGACGCGGCTGAAAAGAACGGGGTAAAGAATTTCATACTGCTCAGCACCACTCAGATATACGGAATACAGAAAGGCAGAGAGCCTGTCAGAGAGACTGCGCCCGAAAAGGGCAGCTCCAATTATGTGGATCTCAAATCCGCTTCCGAAAAAGTAATGCAGAAAGCTTTTAAGAAGTCCGATACCATACCTGTTATAGCCAGAGTCGCGCCGCTTTATACGGCGGAGTATACCCAGAATCTGAGGGATAAGGTATACGATTACAAGGACGATGTGGGATACATCTACAAGGACGGAGAATACGGATTTTCTTTCTGCTGTTTATTCAATCTTATTGATTTCATAAACGGTATCATTAATATCCCGACGGGAAGATACGAGGGTGTGTACAACGTTGCGGATTCACGTATGATAACCGCCAAGGAGATACTCGATTACGAGAGAGATCACCACAGGATAGGCGCGGTAATACAGCGCAATCCCGGCGTGGGAATAAGTCTTAACAAATCCAAAGCCAAGACGGACTACAGGTATTTCGATCCCGGAACGACATTCAGCAACTGGAATATCGACAATACCCGCGCCAAGAGGATAGCTCCGTTCAGGTGGACGCTTGCCAACACCAAGTGAAAGCAGGTATTTTGGGGTATTTTGCAGATACTTATTTTTCCGCAGCAAAAGCAAACGCACGAAGCAAAACTCCGTGCGTTTTTGTTTTTTGAAATTTTTATCAGCAGCAGGATACTATCTCGCCCGTCTGATCTCTGCCTGCGCCGACTGCGTTTGATTCGTCGGTGTCGATATGCATAGCGAGAGCGTACTTTTCGCTTACTCTTACCACGGTGTCGCAGAGTATAGCCGAACGCTCGGCGGTCTTTATCTTTACGCACACTATATCCTTATCCTTTACGCCGAAAGTTTCAGCGTCTGCCGGCGTCATATGGATATGTCTTTTCGCTATGATAACGCCCTGCGAGATCTCCACCTCGCCGCAGGGGCCTACGATCTTGCAGGCGCCCGAGCCGTTCAGATCGCCCGATTCTCTTACAGGAGCGGCGATGCCGATAGAGCGTGCGTCGGTAGCCGAAAGCTCCACCTGTGTTTCGGGGCGTACAGGTCCGAGAATGGAAACGTTAGGCAGTTCTTTTTTAGGGCCTACAACGGTAACTCTTTCCTCGCAGGCGAACTGTCCCGGCTGGGAAAGGTCTTTCTTGTGGGTAAGGGTAGCTCCCTTGCCGAAGAGTATTTCCAAATCATCCTGTGTGACGTGGACGTGACGTGCGGAGGTTTCAACGATAAAATTAGGCATACAAAACATTCCTTTCATTATGTAAGATAACAATATTATTTTAGCATTATTCTTTCAATAAGTCAAGCGTTTAGAACACGGAAGTCAATTTTATAAGAGTGTTTTGGTCTTATAATTATATTCCGCTCAGTTCGGCAAGATTTTTGTTATATTCTCCGCCTGCGGCGGAGAACATACCATAAAAGCTGTTTTCTCCTTTGGGGGAATAACAGCTTTTAAAGTATATCCGGCGCAATATTTTCGGCAATAGGTGCGTAGCTGCCGCCGCAAGCGGCGGCTGTAGCAAATGCCTTTCATAGTAGGGAAAGCGCTCTCTTGCAAGCGCTTTCCCTCTT
>CANRDT010000024.1 GCA_947629455.1 uncultured Ruminococcus sp. | reverse complement strand
AGGGGTGAATTTCAAAACAGTCCGGTGGACTGTTTTGAAAGAGGGGACGACCTGTAAGAGAGGGCGTCCCCTGAGTACGGGCGGCATTTGCTACAGCCGCCATTTATGGCGGCAGGTATTCACCTCTTGCCGTATCAAGACTAAGTCCTGTCATTCCCATTTGGCGAACATCTTTTAATTTATATCCCAAATCAAAAAACATCTTTAATAAAAATTTATATATGTATTCCGAAAATCCGTTTCCGTTATTAACATGTAAAAAACTTGACAAATTCACCGTATTATCGTATAATAAAATCACAGAGTTGTCTTAAAAGCGGCGCAAAGTAAGAAAGCCGCAGAAAAAAGTCACAGGAGTATTTATGTTCGGTTATGTCAGAGCTTATCGCCCGTATCTGAGAATGTGCGAATTTGATACCTATAAGGGAGTTTACTGCGGTCTTTGCAGAACGATCGGCAAACGCAGCGGTCTTGTGCCGAGATTTACACTGAGCTATGACTTCGCCTTTCTGGCTGTTATGAACCTTTCGCTCGGCGGTCTGACTATCAAGGGCGAAAAACACAGATGTATCGCTCACCCGTTCAGAAAAATACCCTGCGCCGTCTGCGAAAACGGATTTGATTATCCTGCCGACGCGGCGGTGATACTCATTACCCACAAGCTGAAAGACGATCTCGCAGACAAGTCCGCGAAAGGCAGGCTCGCTGCCGCGGCTGCGCTGCCATTTTTTGCAAAACCCTACAAAAACGCAAGGGAGCGTTACCCACAGCTTGCCCGTACCATTGAAAAAATGATGCGTCTGCAAAGAAAAACGGAACGCGAAAAATGCTCCTCCTGCGATATTGCCTGCGAACCTACGGCGATGATGATGAGCGAGATAGCCGCAGGACTTACGGACGACAAGGCTCTTATCCCCAAACTTCGGCGTTTCGGTTATCTTCTGGGACGATTTATATACATCTGCGACGCTCTGGACGATCTTGAGGAAGATCACAAAAACGGCGGCTACAATCCGCTGCTGTGCGCCTATCCGCCGAAATACAGCGGCAGAGAGCTTTCACGCCGCGACAGACGGAGAATATGCATTAATACGCAGCAAAGCATTGATCTTACACTGGGCGCACTTGCCGAGGCTTACACCGCGCTCGATATAAAAATGTATAAGCCTGTTCTTGATAATATTATTTATCTTGGACTTAAAAATGTATACAGGCAGATATGCAGCGGAGAATTTGCAAAAGAAACAAAAGCGCTGCCGTTTTGCAGGAAAGGATGATCTTATGAACGACCCTTACAAGGTGCTGGGGGTATCTCCCAACGCTACAGAGGCTGAAATAAAAGCGGCTTACAAAGAGCTTGTGAAAAAATACCACCCCGATCAGTTCCAGAACACCGCGCTGCTCGAAGTCGCGGAAGAGAAAATGACCGAGATAAACGCCGCATACGATCAGATCATGGAGGAAAGGCGCAGCGGCAGAAAACAGGAAAGCGAAAGCTATCGCGGCGGCTACAGCGGAACATATTCCACCGATTCTTCGACCTACAGAAATTACAACGGCATAAACTACACCGAAATAAGGCGTATGATACAGCGCGGCGATATTACCCGTGCCGACGGTCTGCTCGATTCAGTGCCGAACGATCAGCGCAGCGCGGAATGGTTTTTCCTCAAAGGCAGCGTTTGCTACACAAGGGGCTGGCTCGATAACGCATACGCCAATTTCCGGACAGCCTGTCAGATGCAGCCCGGCAACGGCGAATACCGCGCCGCCCTCGACCGCATGAGCCGTCAGCGCGGCGGATATATGCAGGGTACTCCCTATGGCGGATATAATCAAAGGAACGAAATGAATTCAATGGACTGCTGCTCGAGCCTTTGCTGTGCGGACTGCTGCTGTGAGATGATGGGCGGCGACCTTATCCCCTGCTGTTAGGTGAATGTATGAGAAGCAGATTACCGTTCAAAATATCCTTAGGCGGCGTGATCGCGGCAGTGTGTCTGTTTTCAATGTTCTGCACGGGAATACTTCCTATGCTCGATTACACAATACCCACCTTTGCGGGCTTCCTTATGGTCATTATGATCGTGGAAACGGATACGAAGTGGGCGTTCACCACCTATGCCGCAGTGAGCTTTCTGTGCCTTATAATCACGCCGAATTTGGAGGCGTCTATGCTGTTCATACTCTTTATGGGGTACTATCCGATACTGCGCGTATATCTCGACAGGATACCCGTCCGACTTGTCAGGGTGGGGATAAAATTCGCCGTATTCAACGCGGCTCTTATTATCTTCTATTCGCTGGTGCAGTATGTTTTTATGGCAGATGAGGATATGACCGAGGGAATGGAGATGTTCGGCAGGTATGCGCTTATGGTGCTATGGCTTATGGCGAATGTGTTCTTTGTGATGTACGACAGACTGCTCGGGCAGCTGACGGCGTTATATGTAAACTGGTTCAGAAAAAAAATACTCAGAAGAAAATAGCGAAAAAGGCATAAAATAAAAATAATAATAAAAATAAAAATATAAGTAAGAGAAAGGAAATCCCAAAGCAAATGGAAGAGGAGCAAAAAAATACAGGAAAGGGCGTAAATAAGGAAAGCAGAAGATCCGGCGCAGGCTACCGCAGAACGGTACAGATCGCAAGTCTGGTCGTTTTTGTTCTGGTAATAGTCGGCGCGACATATTTATGCATACCGCTGATAAAGGCTATGCGCACTCCCGAGGGTATGGAGAGCGTGCGTGAGCGGCTGAGTCAGTACAGCGGTCTGTTGGGTGTGATCGTTTTTACGCTCCTACAGGCGATACAGGTCATAATTGCAATAATCCCCCCTGTTCAGATAATAGGAGGGCTGCTCTTCGGCTGGCTTTTCGGCGCGGCTTTGTCTTTTGCGGGAACGCTGCTCGGCAGCTTTGTGATATTCAGTCTGGTGCGGAAGATCGGCGCTCCGATAGTCGAGGCGTTCGTCAGTGAAAAGCACCTGCACAAATTCGGTTTTCTTCAGGACGAGCGCAAGCTGACGGGCATACTGATGATACTTTATCTTATCCCCGGCGTACCAAAGGACGTTATAACCTACATTGTTCCGCTCACCAAGGTAAGCAGGCGCGACTTTTTTATGTATGTTATGCCCTGCCGTCTGCCTGCGATATTTTTATCAACGGTACTGGGCAGCAATGTCGGCAGAGGAAATTTCAGGACAGTTATAATTATAGCCGCGGTCGTTATGGTGATCGCCATACTCGGTTTATTTTTCAAAGAGCCTATCCTGCGCAGAATGAGAGAGCGGCATGGCAAGGGCAAGAATAACTGATCGGCATATCCCCAAGAAATTAAATTTTTTTGAAGTGCGAAATTTTTTCAAAAAAGGGCTTGACAACGGTTTGGCGATGTGATATAATATATATCGTTGATTGAAGATACTCGAATCTCAGATTTGCGGGTGTAGTTCAGTGGTAGAACTCCAGCCTTCCAAGCTGGACATGTGGGTTCGATTCCCATCACCCGCTCCAATATGCACCTAACCTTTAGGTGCAATTTTTATGTAAGTCACAGCAATTGACTTTCCAATGCGCCTTTAGCTCAGTTGGATAGAGCAACTGCCTTCTAAGCAGTAGGTCACTGGTTCGAGTCCAGTAAGGCGTGCCATATGGTGGGTATAGCGTAGTTGGTTAACGCGTCAGTTTGTGGCACTGAAGACCGTCGGTTCGAATCCGACTATCCACCCCAGTCCTCCGCGGACGGCGTAATGCGCCCTCCGCGAACTTAATGACCGTTCGACGTGCGTAAGTCGGGCGGTCAAACTTTTTTTATAATCGGAATAATTTTGCAGATTATATCTGCGGCGATTTTTCTTTATCAGGATAACAAAAATTAATGCCGTTTTTCCCCCCCATTGGGGAAAACAGCATTTTAGACAATGTACCCTCTGCCGCAAGCGGCAGAGAGCAGCCGCGTATCGCTAATACTTAGGGGACGCCACCTCAAACGCTGCGCTCTGCTCCGCATTTGAGCTGAAAGCAAATTTCCTTTGCCGACATTATGCGGTCGGCAATTTTTATTTTACTTCGTAAAATAAAAACCGGAAATTTCTTTCCCACAGATTATTAAAGTAACTGCCGCAATAAATTTTAACCGCCCGATTTCCAAAACCAAAACGCTCCGCACACGGCAGAGGGCGACAAGCGCCGCCCGCGCGAGGGCAGCCTTTTTTAGGAAAAGGCTTGACCGAAAACCTTTTTATTTCTCACACTACCTATCTTTCAAACTGCGTAGCGTGAAATCAATCTGCGTAGCTGCTCTTACTTCTTACCCCTTACATCTTACCTCTAATCGCACAAGTTCCGCCCATTCCTTACGGGCGGCAGGCGCGAAACCATGCCCCTCGCCGGAGTATTCAACAAGACGGCAGTCGGGGAAACATTTCTGCGCTCTGCGTGAATATTCTACCGATACCACTCTGTCCGCGCTGCCATGACCGATGACGACCCTGCCCGTGTAGTTCTTTATCCTTTCAAAAACATCATATTCGGGCAGACCCTTTATATACTCATCTGACAAACGCATACCCATAAGTTCGATCTCGCCGTCAACACGTCTGCCGCGCCAGTCGTCGGGTATGCAAAAAGCAGGATACAGCAGGAAAATTCCGCAGAATCTTTGCGGACTCTCAGCCGCCGTCAGCGCGGTAACAAGTCCTCCCTGACTTTCACCGTACAGATATACCCTGCTTTGGTCGATCTCCTCCATACCGCTAACCTCGTCAACAACGGCGGCAAGGTCTTTCATTTCACTGCGGATACTCATTTTCAGCGAACTTCCCTCGCTGCGCGAATTTACCGAACCGCCCCTGAAATCGTATACGACCGCCGCAGCTCCGTTTTCAGCCAGACGGACGGCAACGTCGCAAAGATCTCCCTGACAGGAATTATATCCATGCGACAATATCACGGCAGGCAGTCTGCCGCCGCTGACGGACGGTATAAAAGCCGCCGCGTCTATTCTTTCCCCGTCCGCAAAAGCGCATATGTGCCTTGCGGCGTATCGTTTTTCTTTACACATTTCTGTTATCCTCCGCAAAGAGATCAATTTCAAAATTTTATGCAGGCATTTTATATATTCTATCGGTTCAAGCAGACTTTGGGTTATTTTTCCTCCGCCAACGGCGGAGGAAAAATAATTTAATATTATATTCTCCGCCGTTGGCGGAGAATATAATAAAAATTTTGCAAAACTGAGCAGAATATAACTACAATACTAAAAGTACTCTCATAAATCTGACTTCCGTGTATCCTCCGCAGGCGTTATTTTTAGATATTTTTGTTTTTTTATATTACCCTGCACTGCGCACCCACTCGATATCGCCGTCAAGGAACATAATAATGCACACGACAGCCGCCGCTATGACCGCAGCCGCTGCGATCAGTACGATGACCGACTTCTTTCCGAAACGGAAATCCTCCTTCTTCGGCAGCATTCCGATACCTTTCAGAGCCTCGGATAACGGCTTGTAGAGCAAAAATACCATTCCCGAATTAAGGCTGCCCTTTATCAGATTGAACGGCAGCAGAAGAGTAGGTATCATACCGACAACTACTGATCTCGGCACTTTCATATAAAGCGGCGTAATAAGTATGTTCATAAGTATCATAACACCGCTCATAACTACCGCCGCGCTTATCAGTCCTGCCAGCGCGCCGCCGAGAGTTTTACGGTATTTGTATATCAGCGATGCCACTCCTGCAAACGCCGCACTTCCTGCAAAGTTCATCACCGCGCCGTATATTCCCGTATCGGAGAGGGTGACCATCTCGAGCAGCGACTCGGCAAGAGCAAGCCCGACCGCAGTCAGCGGTCCGAAAACAAATCCCGCCATAGTTATGAATGAATCCTTGATTTCCAGCGATAAAAAGCTGACCTTGAATCTGAAAACAAACAGACAAAGGTACGCCAGCGCGGCAAACATCGCCAACACCGTCAGTTTCTTTGCGCTCATACCACCGTTTTCCGCATTTTCCCGCTTTGCAGCAGTGTTCGTACTTGTACTCATAAAAATTCCTCCTGAAATTTAAATTTGACATTTTTATGAGAAACGCAGTCTGCGAAAAAAGGACTTCCGCAAAATACGGAAGCCCTTCATAAGCCTATCCAGCCTGTGTTTCTTCCGTCCGGACTTTTACCGTCGGTGCCGGATTCTGACCGGCTCAGCACTTTCGTGGTCGAGGACTTGTAGCGTCTTATGCGCTCATCACCTCCGGTGTGGAATTTCACCACCCCTGAAACATTTTATATTTTTACGCGAAGATTACTCCTCTTCACCGTTATCGTCGGCGTCCTCGCTGTCTATCGCGCTGAAATCAAATTCCAGCGTTTCGCCGCAGTTGGGGCAGTCGATAGAACCGTCTGCAACCACGCTCTCTCCGAGGTATATGGTATCTCCGCAGGTAGGACATACACATTCGTACTCCATATCGTCGTCACATTCATAATCCTCGTCGTCGCAGTCACAGCAGCAGTCGTCGTCACAGCATTCGTCGCCGCAGTAGAGATCGTTTTCCACATCGCCGAGATCTTCATCGAGAATATCGACCAGCTCGACTACCTCGTCTACCTCGTCGGCAATATCTTCGACCGTCAGCGCCATTTCATCAAGAATATCCGCCATTGCCAGCAGTACCTTGCCCTCGTTGGTGGAATCGTCTATCTTCAGTCCCTCCATAAGACCTTTAAGATATGCGACCTTGTTGGAAAGCTCCATAATAAATCCCTCCGTTTTGATACGTTATCAGGCGCGCTCCATATACTCGCAGGTGCGCGTGTCTATCCTGATCCTGTCGCCTATGTTGATAAACAGCGGCACTTTGATCTCCGCTCCCGTTTCAACGATCGCAGGCTTTGTGGCGTTTGTAGCGGTATTTCCGGCAAATCCGGGGTCGGTCTCGGTGACCTCGAGATCTACGAAATAGGGAGGCTCAACGCCGAATACCTTTCCTTTATAAGAAAGTATCTTACATACCATATTTTCTTTTACGAATTTAAAGTTATCCGAAAGCTCTCCCTTATTAACGGGAACGAGTTCGTAGGATTCGGGATCCATAAAATAATACAGATCGCCGTCGTTATAGGAATACTCCATATCCTTTCTTTCAACAAAAGCGGTCGGGAACTTTGCGGTGGGGTTGTAGGTCTTTTCTACCACTGAGCCCGAAATAACGTTCTTGACCTTTGCTCTTACAAAAGCCGCGCCCTTTCCGGGTTTAACGTGCTGGAACTCCACGATCTGCATTACGTTTCCGTCCTCTTCAAAAGTCATACCATTTCTGAAATCTCCGGCAGTTACCATATTTTTTACCTCCAAAAAATGTTAGCGAATATCCTGCGCGCAGGATGTCGATAGCGCATATTCACGGCGGACGCGTCTGCGTTCACTGCAATATACAAACATTCCTATAATCATTTTACTCTATTTCAAACTTTTTTGCAAGTACTTTCTGTGATTTTCGCAACGGTTTAATAATTTTTTAACAATATGCCGCCGCGCATTTCCCTACAGAGCAATAAGCTCCTTTGCAGCCCTTGTCATATTCTCGCAGCCGTTTTCCTTTACAACGACGAAATCTTCTATCCTCACGCCGAATCTGTCGGGAATATATATTCCCGGCTCGACCGTGACGATCATATTTTCTCTGAGAACGGTTTTCCCTTTCGGCGACGCGGCAGGCGATTCGTGTATCTCCATTCCTACCCCGTGACCGAGAGAATGTCCGAAATTGCCGCCGTAACCTGCGTCCGCGATAATGCGCCTCGCCGTTTCGTCAAGCTGCGCCCCCGTTATGCCTGCCCTTACCGCGTCAAGAGCGGCTTTCTGCGCGTCAAGGACTATGCCGTACACCTTTTTCATTTCCTCGTCGGGCTCTCCCACGCAGACGGTTCTCGTCATATCGCTGTGCCAGCCCTCCACGACCGCGCCGTAATCCATAAGCACAAATTCACCGTTTGAAACGGTCTTATCCGAGGGAACGCCGTGCGGCAGCGAGGTATTTTTTCCCGAAAGCGCGATAGTGTCAAAGGACAGAGCCTCCGCCCCGTTTTTAAGCATAAAGAAGTCAAGCTCAAGCGCAATATCCCGTTCGCTCACCCCTGCCGAAATAAAGCCGAGGATATGTTCAAAGGCTTTTTCAGCGATACGCTGAGCGGCTATGATACATTGTATCTCTTCCTCTCTCTTGCATATCCTTATCTCGTCAACGGCGTCGCTGAGGGCGCAGGAGCTGTCTATCTCGCAATCGAGCCTGTTCTTCATTTCCTCGAGCGCCGAAACGGTTATCTGCCTCGAGCAGACGGATATTCTTTTCACGCCGTGCCGTTTGGCAAGCTCGTTTATCTGCGCATAGAGATCCGTTTGCAGCAGTACTTCGCAGCCGACGGCTGACTTTCTTGCCTTTTCGATATATCTGAAATCTATTATCAGATAAGCCTTGTCCCTGAATACCGCCAGAGTTCCCGCGCTCGACTTCATTTTAGTGAAATATCTGCGGTCTGTATCGCTCGTTATCAGCGCACATTCCCCGAACGAGGGCAGCGCTTTCATAAGTGCGGCAAGAGGCGTATCTGCCATATTATCCATATCGTATCAGTCCTTTAAAATTTCATTCAGAGCGTCCACCGCAAGCAGATATGACGCCTTGCCGAAGCCTGCTATCTGTCCCGCGCATACGGGAGCGATGACAGACGTATGGCGAAATTCCTCCCTTGCGTGGATATTGCTCATATGTACCTCCACGACGGGTATCTTTATCGCCGATATGGCGTCGCGTATGGCGTAGCTGTAGTGGGTATACGCCCCTGCGTTGAGTATCACTGCGTCGCAGCTTTTTCTTGCAAGGTGGAGATCGTCTATTATCTCCCCCTCGTGATTCGACTGGAAGATCTCGCAGTGCATTTCATATTTCAGAGCGCGTTCGATTATCTCGTTATTTATCGAATCATATGAATCCGAACCGTAAACGCCCGGTTCTCTCTCCCCGAGCAGATTGAGGTTCGGGCCGTGGATAACAAGTATTTTTTTCATAATTACACCTCGCTGTTGTATGAAAGGTAGCATTTTTTCATTGTCAGAGCGTCAATATCCTGCGTGCCTGCGCTTTCGCATATGAACACGGGGGAAAGGTCTTTTTTCGCCGTCAGCTCCATAAGCGGTTCAAAATCGGGGCCGTATCCCTCGTTATTTTCAAAGGTAAGGTGCTTTTTTTCTCCTCCCGGAACGGTGTACATTATCTTTGAAAAATGGCTGTGAAATATTTTCAGCCTGTCCTCTCCGAGCATATCCGCGACCTTATCCAGCATTTTTTCATATTCCGCCGCGCCCTTTATCGCGCCGAAATCTCTCGCATTGAGATGTCCGAAATCAATACACGGTATAAAAGTATCGTCAAGGCGGCAAAGCTCGAGAACTTCCTCCAGATCGCCCAGCTGGTTGACCTTTCCCATAGTTTCGGGACAGAAATGTATATGTTCAAACCCCTGCTCCACTGCGGTTTTCCTCGCCCTCGTCAGGGTATCCTTCGCAAGTTCAAGCGCAGCCTCACGGCTCATCTTCGAGCAGGAACCGCTGTGTATCACTATCCTGTCCGCTCCCATACGGTTCGCCGCGTCGCAGGACTGCAATATATAGTTTATGCTGTTGTCGCGTTTTTCCTCCTCCACGCTTGAAAGAGAAATAAAATACGGCGCGTGCAGCGAAAGAGTTATCCCGTGTTCAGCCGCCTTATCGCGCAGGGCGAAAGCGGTCTTGTCGGTGACTTTCACTCCCCTGCCGCACTGGTACTCGTAGTGATCCAGTCCCATTTTTTCAAGGTATCCCGGCATTTGCAGCGTGGACTTATAATTTTTGTTAAATTCCTCCGAATTTCCGGCAGGACCGAATCTTGCAGCCATAGTCAGCCGACCTCCTTTATTTTCTTATCATCTTTCGGAAGAAACGGCTTTTCGCAGGCTCTCTTGAAACGAAACGGCAGGCTCTTCTCAGGCTCTATTGGGAACACGAATATCGAGCGTATCCCTTTGAGATTCGAGCCGAGCACATCGGTAAAGATCTGATCCCCCACCGCGGCGACGTTTTTCTTTTCCAGTCCGAGTCTTGCGATCGCCCTTGTGTAGCCGAATGTCAGCGGCTTTGCCCCCTCGCTGACAAAATCGAGTCCCAGCCTGTCGGCAAAGGGAGTAACTCGCGGCGCGTGATTGTTGGAAACTATAATGAGCTTTATCCCGGCGCTTTTCATTCTGTCCAGCCATTCGATACTTAAGCGCGGCGGTTCGGGATTGTTGTGCGTCGTCAGGGTATTGTCAAGATCGAGGATAAGTCCCTTTATCTTCTTTTTCCTCAGAAATTCCGGGGTGATGTCCCCGACCTTGTCAAAAACGTAGGTAGGTCTGAAAAGCATATGTTCTCCTCGCAGAATATTTTTTAAAAAATAAAAGCGGACACAGAAAATGCCCGCTTTTACAGTAAACGACATAAAAATCAGACTTGTGACCGTACAAAAACCGTTATGCGGTCTTAGGCGTGACGAAAGCAAAATTCAAGTGCCGTCTACTATGATCCATATCAGTATTTGCGCTTACGAGCAGCTTCGGATTTCTTCTTGCGCTTTACCGAAGGTTTTTCGTAATGCTCTCTTTTACGCACCTCGGCAATAACGCCATCTCTCGCACATGATCTCTTGAATCTTTTCAGTGCGGTATCCAGAGTTTCGTTTTTGCCAACACGAATTTCAGCCAAAATTATTCCCTCCCTTTGCCACCGATAACAGAGGCAGCATACCGGCTCGATCCGACCTTTTGGTGATATAGTGAAGGCAGTCTGCCGCCGCAAACCAAGGTACAGCCATTTTACGGCTCTCTGTAATAAGAACGTACCGATTTTATGCCGATATGATTACATATAAATTATACAATATCCGTATCAAAAAGTCAATAGCTTTTAAAGAATTTCCCGAAAATTTATTCTTTTTTGCGAAAAATCACTTTGCGACTATATTTACCAGTCTGCCTTTGACATAAATTTCCTTGACTACGTTTTTGCCCTCGATAGCCTCGGCGACTTTGGGATCGGCTTTTGCAAGGGCTACCGCGTCAGCCTGTTCAATATCCGCAGGGACGGTCAGGCGGCATTTCACCTTGCCGTTTACCTGCGCCGCTATCTCGATAGACGCGTCAACGCACAGCGATTCGTCATAGCTGCACCACTGCTGCTCGTGGATATATCCGCCGTATATCATCTCAAACATCTCCGAGGCGATATGCGGTGCGAACGGGTCAAGCAGGATAAGCAGATCTTTAAGCTCCGCTTTATTTACCGAGCCTATGTTGTAAATATCGTTCATAAGCGTCATCATCGCGGCAATGGCGGTATTGAACTTCATACTCTCTATGTCGCCGCTGACCTTTTTGATAGTCTTGTGCATTTTTGCACGCAGAGCGTCGCTGTATTCCTCCCCGTCGGTGAGAATATCCTGAAGTCCCCACAATCTGTCAAGAAAACGCTTGCAGCCTTTCATACTGTTTTCGCTCCACGGGGCAGCCTGTTCATAATCACCCATAAACAGAACGTACACCCTCAGAACGTCCGCACCGTACTGATCTATCACCTCGATAGGATCGACCACGTTGCCGCGCGATTTGGACATTTTTTCGCCGTCGGGTCCCAGAACGAGTCCCTGCGCAGTCCTCTTGGCGTAAGGCTCGGAGGTCGGCACAAGTCCCTGATCATAGAGGAATTTATGCCAGAAACGCGAATAGATCATATGTCGGGTAACGTGTTCCATTCCGCCGTTGTACCAATCCACAGGCAGCCAGTACTTCAGAGCCTCCTGCGAGGCAAATTCCTCATTGTTGTGAGGGTCGCAGTATCTCAGGAAGTACCACGAAGAGCCTGCCCACTGCGGCATGGTATCCGTCTCCCTCTTAGCGTCCGCGCCGCATTTGGGGCATTTGCAGTTTACAAATGTATCTATCTTTGCCAGAGGACTTTCGCCGTCCGTACCCGGTTCAAAATGCTCGACGGGCGGCAGTCTGAGCGGCAGTTCCTCATAAGGCAGCGGCACAATACCGCAGTGAGGACAATGCACCACGGGAATAGGCTCTCCCCAGTATCTCTGACGGTTGAACGCCCAGTCTTTCATTTTATACTGAACGCCCTTTTCGCCGCAGCCCAGCTTTTCAAGCACCGTCAGCATTTTTTCTATAGCGTCTTTTTTATTGGTAATGCCGTTCAGCTCGCCGGAATTTACCATTTCTCCGTCGCCGGTGTAAGCTTCCTTGGAAATATCTCCGCCCTTGATGACTTCTATAATATCTATTCCGAATTTTTTTGCAAATTCATAGTCTCGCGTATCGTGAGCGGGGACTGCCATTATTGCGCCCGTACCGTATCCCATCATAACGTAGTCGGAAATGTAGATCGGTATCTCTTTTCCCGTAACGGGGTTGACCGCGGTAAGTCCCTCTATCTTAACGCCCGTCTTGTCCTTGACGAGCTGAGTTCTCTCAAACTCGCTTTTCTTGGCACATTCCGCCTTATATTCGTCCAGAGCGGCGATATTGGCGATACTCTCCCTGTATTTGTCAATTATGGGGTGTTCGGGGGCGATGACCATAAACGTAACGCCGTAAAGAGTATCGGGACGGGTGGTGTAAATGCGCAGCTGTTCGCCGTTTTCCTTGACGGTGAAATTAACGAACGCGCCCGTAGACTTGCCTATCCAGTTCTGCTGCTGGAGCTTTACGTTGGGCAGATAGTCCACTTCCTCCAGACCCTCGAGCAGCTTGTCGGCATACTCGGTTATACGCAGATACCAGACCTCCTTGGTCTTCTGAACGATGTCGCTGTGGCAGACGTCGCATTTGCCGCCCTGAGAATCCTCGTTTGAAAGCACTACCTTACAGCTCGGGCAGTAGTTTACCAGCGTTTTGTCGCGGAACACCAGACCGTTTTCAAACATTTTCAGAAATATCCACTGCGTCCATTTGTAGTAGTCCTCGTCGGTGGTGTCGATAACTCTCGACCAGTCGAAGGAAAATCCCGATCTTTTGAGCTGAGAAGTAAATTTCTTTATATTCTCATCTGTCACCTGACGCGGATGCACGCCCGTCTTTATGGCGGTGTTCTCTGTCGGCAGACCGTAAGCGTCAAATCCTATCGGGAACATAACGTTATAGCCTTCAAGTCTGCGCTTGCGGCTTATCACCTCAAGACCCGAATACGCCTTGATATGTCCGACGTGCATACCATGTCCCGAGGGGTAGGGGAACTCTACCAGAGCATAGAACTTTTTCTTTGAGCGGTCGTCCTGCGCCCTGAAAGTCTGATTATCCTCCCAGTATTTCTGCCATTTTTTCTCAACGGCAGCAAAATCGTACTTCATATTTACCATTCCTTTGCAGAAAAATTTACATATCAATATTATCTTCGCCCACGGAAATCAATTTTTGATTTCCTAAGAAGTCAGAACGCTGCGCTTTTAAGAGGTAAGAAGTCAGACAAGGAGCGCCTGAGGCGCATTATTTTTAATATTATTGCGCTTTGCAGACTTTTTCTTACTTCTTGTTTCTAAAGATCTTGTTTTTTAAGATCAATTTTGTTAAAATTGATCTCCATCATCTTCGCCTTTTATGTAAGCAAGCACGTTTCTGTCCTCGAAAATTTCCATATAAACGGCGAGATTGAACTTTACCCACATTATTATCAGTACTGCCGTCAGAATGAGCAGTATTAACGCTATCGGTATCACAAACAGCAGCACCAACGGCAGCTCCGGAGTATTCACTATTTTTGGTATGATGTGCACAGCCGCGCGGACTATCAGAACGGCGGCGAGGAGGGATATGGGTATGACAGTCAGGATAAAATATGCCGTAACGGCTTCGCGGCAGTGTCTGCTCCCGAACAAAAGCATTGTTCCGCAGACTGCTCCTGCTGCGCAGAAAATATCCAGCCAGAAATAGTGTACCATAAAAAACACCGCCGCGCACAGCACGGTTATCAGGATACCCCGAAGAAAAATGATCTTCTTCCCCTCCTTGGGGTCGGGTGCGTCGACTGCAACGGGGTAGACGATCTGCGAATAGTCGCTGTCAAGATACGCCATACTAAACCCCCTCCTCATCATCGGACAGAACAGCCGCAATTATCCGCTCTTCTGCCTGTGCGCGGTCAAGTCTCTCGTCCGTATCGAGAAAGACTACAGCCGTCCTGCCGCCGTATTTAACAAGCACGGGAAGAGAATACTCCGCCGATACGTCAATTTCGGAAAGCTCGCCGCAGATGTCCGCAAGCCGCCCGTAAAGCTCTGCCGCCGTATCTGTCTGCCGTTTGCCGCTTTCCTTGTCCGAAAGATCGACCGCCGCGAAATATCCCGCACTCTCCTCCTCATCTGTAGGAGGATCTTTTACATACCTTTCCTCCGCTTTTCTCGTACCGTCGTATTTCCAGTATATTTCAAGACCGTATTCGTCGAGCAGTTGGGAAAATTCGCGGTAACAGAGCGAATCATTGAAATTATCCGTATATTCCGCGCCGCGCCAGCCGAGCCCGACATTACAGGAAACGTCAAACCTGAGATCGTCATATTCCACGGCAAGTGCAGTGTATTCCTTTTTGTCCGACAGCAAAGAGCCTTTGGCGATACCGTCCGCAGGGACGTAAAAATCGCAGCCGTATTTTTCCTCCAAGTATTTTTGTGCGTTTTGCGCCGAACCGGGGCGCAGGCGTGAAAAGATCAGCGTGAGCAGCAGCGCGGCAAGAACCGCCGATAACAGAATGACTGCCAGCGACTTTTTGTCCATACGGTACGTCTCGGCGGACAGGTCATCATCATCGCGAATGTCGGCGCTGTATCCTCCGTATCCCATTTGACAAGACCTCCGTCAGCCGTGATCGAAAAACTGCCTTATATCCTTATTAGCCGCAAGCTGCCAGGCGCATACAACGTCTAAAACAGCCTCGGCAAGATAGATCAGGCTTGAATTGAATCCGAAATTTTCAAGATTGCCTTTCAGATTCACAAGCACGATCACCACGAGATAGACCGCCGTGACGATGTTCATATATTTCTTTGACGAGATGAGCATAAATCCCAGTCCTGCGGAGATCACCAGCCAGACAATGTTCATAAAGCTGAACCCGAGTATTAGATTTAGCAGCTGCTTTACCACCATATAGCCTGCAATTATTGCGCACAGGTTGCGCCCGTTCACCGAATGTCCCATAGCCGTCCTCCTTATTCGTCAAGATATTTTGAAATATCCTCCTGTACTCCGTCAGACCACAGTCTTTCGAGATTGTAGTACTGTCGTGTTTCCTTATAGAAAACGTGTACCACTATATCCCCGTAGTCGAGGATTATCCACGTCGCGCCCTGATAGCCCTCCGTCCTGATCGGCTCAACGCCTTTGAGCTTCATCTGATACTCCACCTCGTCGGCAAGCGCTTTGGTCTGAGTATTTGAAGTTCCGTTGGCTATTACAAAATAATCCGCCACTATCGTCAGATCTCTTATCCCGATAAGCTGTATGTCCTCCGCCTTTTTTGAATCGAGCGCATTGACGATAGTTTTCAGCGCGTCAGTCTGAGTCATCTTTTCCATACTGTTCCTCCTTGCTTTTCATAGCGTTCACGCTGTCGTTATAACAATCGAGCGCTCTCTGGGGGATAGTGTTTCCCTTTTCCGCCGCGTCCGCTATGTAATGTCTTGACACCTCGAACATCGCCTTTTCAAGGCTTTGCTCGGCGTACTTCCGCATTTTCTTTACGTCCTTATAATCCCTGTCCTCGGAGATAACGTCCGCCAGATAGATCATCTTCGCAAGCTTCGGCATATTGCCGCAGCCTATCGTGTGGTACCTTATCGCCGCAAGTATCTCCTCGTCGTCTATGCCGAAATACTCCCTTGCAAATTCCGCCCCCGCGACCGCGTGGTAGAGAGCCGTCACCTCGGTCTCCGCCTCACACACGTCCATATCGGAAGAAAGCACCAATTCAAGCTGCTGCGCGGCAGGCAGTTCCTTGCACACATCGTGCAGCAGTCCTGCGATATATGCCTTATCCTCGTCCGCGCCGTAGCGTTTTGCAAGCTGTACCGCCGCCTGCGCGACGTTCACCGAATGATTGTACCTTTTTTTGGACAGATTCTCCTTGATATATTCCCTGTACCGTTGTGAAACCTTATTATCCGTCATGAAAAAACCTCAACGCCTATCTCTGTATAGATCTCTTTCTTTTATATATTGTACTACTTTTTTATTCAGATAGCAAGAGCAGTCGGCGTTTTCCTTTATCATCTGCCTTATCTGCGTGGAAGATACCTCTATCGGCTTTACGTCAAGGCGGATAACGCTGCACAGAGCGGAAAGCTCGTCAGCCCTTTTCGTCACCGCCTCATTTTTTTCATTTTCCCTTGAAACGCAGATGATACCGCACATTTTCGCTATTTCCTCATATCTGTACCACTGATCGAAGGTGAGCAGCATATCGCCGCCCATAATGAAATAAAGCTGGTCCTGCTCATATTCTTCACGAAAATGCCTGACCGTGTACAAAGAATAGCTCTTGCCCTGTCTTTTAAGCTCGATATCCGAAAAGATCACATTCTCTATCCCCGAGAAAGCCAGCCTGCACATTTCCATTCTGTCCTCGCCCGAGGCAAGATCGACCGCCTGCTTGTGCGGAGGTATCTTTGACGGAATAATGACGATCCTGTCGGGAGAAAGCTCTTTTGCGACCTGTCTTGCAAGCCTTTCGTGTCCGAGATGAACGGGATTGAACGTTCCCCCGAACAGCGCCGTGATACCCATTACTTATTTACAAGCCTTATTACCGGCTCTTTTTCATTTCGCTTATAGAGTACCGCTTTCGAGCCGATGACCTGCACGACCTCCGCCGAAATGCTCCGTGCGATCTCCGCCGCCGCCTCCGCAGCGGTATACATCGAATTATCCAGCACCTTTATCTTGACCAGCTCGTGGACTCTGAGATAATCGTCTATCTGAGCCGTCTGAGTGTCGCTCACTCCGCCCTTGCCCACCTGAAAAGCAGGCTCGATCGGATTTGCCAGAGCTTTCAGCTGCGCCCTTTGCTTTGGAGTTATCATAGATCCATTCCTTTCAGTATTTCCATAAGTTTTTCAAGCGCGCGCCCTCTGTGGGAAACTGCGTTCTTCTCCTCCGCCGAAAGCTGCGCGAAACTCTTTTCGCCGTACATAAACACCGGATCGTACCCGAACCCGTTTTCGCCTGTCGGTTCATATCCGATCTTACCGCCGCATTCTCCCCTTGCCGTGATCTCCCTGCCGTCGGGCAGTATCATATGTATCACGCACACAAAACGCGCCGTTCTGTCACCATCGGGGACGTACGCCATTTTTTCAAGCAGCAGTGCGGTACGCGCTTTATCGCTGTCAAGTCCGCCGTATCTTGCGGAATATATCCCCGGTTCTCCGCCGAGAGCGTCGCACACCAGTCCGCTGTCATCGGCAAGCACGGCGCAGCCGGAAACGCAATCAAAGATCGCTCTCGCCTTTATTGCGGCATTTTCCTCAAAAGTGCAGCCGTTCTCCTCGGGAGAAAGCTCTATCCCCTCGTCCTTTTGCGATACCGCCTCGAATCCGAACGGAGAGAGCAGCTGCGAATATTCCTTTATTTTGCCCTTGTTAGAGCTTGCTATTATCAGTTTCATAAATTCTCCTATCCTTTGTCAGGTGCTGACAAAGGTTATCCTGTTCTTGCGCATTTTTTCACGGTACTTTACCGCCTTGGCAGTATTCATCGTACCAATGCAGCTGTCGTTGTATATCACCCTGAGATCGTAGTTATCTATCGCGGCTACCGCAGTCGCTCCCACGGAAGTGCCGCCGTCCACGCCAATTATCTCGATCTCCTTGACATTCCTCGCCCTTATGAAATCTCCGACTCCCTCTACCGAAAATGCGTCGGGCTTGGTCTTGTCATAGATATTCTTTCCGACTATCTTCATTTCCGCCACAAGCTTTGCCTCATGAGTACCCTCTTTGGGCATACCGCTCATGACCGCGCCGATCCCCTTTCCGATACTGCGGAAATAGAACACCTCGTCGGGAGCGTATTCCGCTATCCTCTTGTTGATCTCGTTTACGAGCTTTACCGAGTCGTAACGGTACTTTTCCTTGTTGCGTCCCCGTCCGACATAGATCTCCTGCATATCGAGCACGAATAAAACTTTGTCCATTATCTTTACCCCCAGAAACAGTTGCGCCGCAGCGTCCCCAATCCGCCGCGAATACGTTTATTCAAACAATGCGTCCACAAAATCCTTAGCCACAAACGGCTGGATATCGTCGATCTTTTCCCCCACCGTCACAAGCTTGACGGGTATCTTCAATTCGTCCGCTATACTTATTATTATACCACCTTTTGCCGTTCCGTCAAGCTTTGTGAGAATAATTCCCGTAAGATCGGCAACTTCGCCGAACTGTTTAGCCTGATTGACGGCGTTCTGACCTGTCGTTGCGTCAAGAGCGAGCAGCACTTCCAGCGCGCACCCCTGCGACTGCTGATCTACTATACGGGCGATCTTTTTAAGTTCGTCCATAAGATTTTTCTTGTTATGCAGTCTGCCGGCAGTGTCGCAGATAACAACGTCCGCTCCCCTTGCCTTTGCCGCCGAAAGCGCGTCGAACACCACCGACGCAGGGTCGGAACCCTCGTTGTGCTTGATTATCTCAACACCTGCTCTCTCCGTCCAGACCTCCAGCTGATCTATCGCCGCCGCGCGGAATGTATCAGCCGCCGCCACGATAACTCTCAGTCCCGACTTGTGCAGCTCAAAACAAAGCTTGCCGATCGTGGTCGTCTTTCCCACACCGTTCACGCCGATAACAAGTATCACCGACGGCTTTGTGGACAGATCGAGCGGCTGATCTTCGCCCAGCATTTCAACGACGACTTCTTTTAGCATATCCTTTATCTGCGCCGGGTCTTTCACGCCACGTTCCTTTACCCTTTCCCTCAGCGTATCGCAGATCTTTACCGACGCGCTCACCCCGACGTCGCACATTATCAGCGTTTCTTCAAGCTCCTCAAAAAGATCTTCGTCTATCTTCGTAAAGGAATTGAGCAGCCGCTCTATCCTGCCCATCATAGAATCCTTGGTCTTTTTAAGTCCCGCTCTCAGTTTTTCAAAAAATCCCATAAAACTATCCCGCTCCATTCATAAAGAAAATTTTCACACTTTTCTCTTACAGCTGTTTTGCGCTTTCAAGGCTCATCTTCTTGGTATCTTCAAGCTCCATTTTCAAAAGCTTTGAGATACCCTTTTCCTGCATGGTAACGCCGTACAGCACGTCCGCCTCTTCCATCGTGCCTCTCCTGTGCGTAATAGTGATAAACTGCGTCCTGTCAGTGAATCTGTGCAGATACTGCGCGTACCTCTGTACGTTCACATCGTCAAGAGCCGCCTCTATCTCGTCAAGCAGGCAAAACGGCGACGGGCTGACCCTGAGTATCGCAAAATAGATACAGATAGCCACAAAAGCCTTTTCGCCGCCCGAAAGTGAAAGCAGGCTGTTTATTATCTTGCCCGGCGGCTGCACGAGTATGTCGATACCGCATTCGAGCACGTTATCCGGATCGGCGAGCCGCAGCTCTCCTTTTCCCCCTCCGAACAGTTCGGAAAATATCTCCTTGAAATTCTGATTTATCTTATCAAAGCTTTCCGTGAACATCGACTTCATCTTCGCGGTGAGGTCGTCTATGAGCTGCTTTAGCATCATCTTCGACTCGTTCACGTCGTCAAGCTGGCTCTTTTTGAAATTATATTTTTCCGACACCTCGGCATATTCCTCTATCGCGCCGAGATTTACGCTCCCCAGATTCTTTATCTTGTTTTTCAGACTGCCGAGCTGCTTTTCCGCCTCGGACATATCCTCTATCTCCTGCGCCGCTTCGGCAGCCTCGCTCCTCGTAAGACCGTATTCGTCCCACATAAGGCTTACCAGCTTATCGAAATCGGCGTTGCAGACTTTCCTGCGCTCCGAAACGCGGTTTATCTCGTTGGAAAGAGTTTCCTTCTCCTCCATTCTTATCTTCTGCTCGGCTCTCAGTCTGTTTGCGGCGGCGTCAAGCTCCTGATGTTCTCTCTGCCCCTCGGCGATACGGTTTTTAAGCCCCTGTATCACTCCTGCCGAGTCCTTTACGCGCTGTCTGATGTTTTCTATCTCCCTCTTTTTATCCTCTATATCTTTCTCGCGCTGCGCTATGTTTTCCTCAAATCGTCCGCTGTCGCCGCTCTTGTCCGAAAGATCGTTTCTCAGCCTTTCTATCGACTCACGCAGCGACTGTGCGTCCTTTTCATATCCGACACGCTTTATTTTCAGTTCCGAAAGCTTTTGTGAGATCTCGCCGCGGCGCTCTTTCAGCTTTTCGGATCTGTCCTGAGAGGAACGCAGCTCTGATTCCCTCCGAACGATCTCCTCATCGTTTTCCTTGGATTCCCTCTGCGCCGTTTCTATCTCTTGCTGCGCCTGCTCTATCCTGCTGCGGCAGCCGCTCAGTCTTTGATCCGTATTTTCAAGATAGCTTTTCTGCTCCTGCGCAAACTGTTCTATACGCTTGGTCTCGAGCTGTATGCGCAGCTCCTCCCTGCCGCATTCCTCCAGCTGTTCCTTTACTCCCTCGATGTCGGCGTTGAGCTTTGCGATCTCCTGCGAAAGTTTTTCGCGCTGCTCTTTGAGCCTGCCGTTTTCCTCCTCGAGAGAAGTCCTCTGCTTTTCAAGCGACTTTATCTCGTTTTTCCTTGTGAGTATTCCCGTGGTCTTTGACACGCTGCCGCCCGTAAACGAACCGCCTGCGTTTATCACCTGACCGTCCAGCGTTACGATACGGAACTTATATCCGTGCTTTTTCGCGATCCGCGCCGCCGAATCTATATCCTCCGCTATGCATATCCTGCCGAGCAGATAGACCGCAATATCCCTGTATTCCTCGTCGCACTCCGCCAGATCGCTCGCTATCGCGATAAAACCGTCCTCGCCGTCAAGATCTTCTTTCAGCCGCTGCCCCTTTATCGAGCTTATCGGCAAAAATGTCGCCCTGCCCGCCTTGCTCTCTTTGAGCAGCCTGATACATCTTTTCGCGGTATCATCGTTTTGGACTACTATATTCTGCAAAGCCGCGCCCATAGCCGTTTCTATCGCTACGGAATATTCCGGCTCTACCGTGATGAGCTGCGCCGTCAGACCGCGCACGCCCGTTATCCTGCCCTGCTTTGCCGCGTTCATTATATGTTTTACGCTGTAGGCAAAGCTTTCCATAGAATTTTCAAGATCGCGCAGCAGTCCGAGTTTCTGGACTGTTTCGCGCAGTTTTATATCGTTCTCCCCGAAAGCGTCCGCCGCCTGCTTAAACTTCGCGCTGCGGCTGTCGAGGAGCTTATTATATCCCGAAAGACGGTTATTAAGTTCCGTCCTGCGGCTGTCGTTCTTCTCCTGCGCCTTTTTCAGATTGCTAAGTTCGCTTTGTGACAACCGCACACGGCTCTGCGCGTCGGAATTATCCTCGGCGGCTGCCGCAAGGCTCTCCTGCGTTTCAGAAAGAACGTTTTTCGCGTTTTCAATGCGATAACTAAGCTCCGACCTCTTTCGGTAAAGATCGTTTATAAGGCTGTTTGCGTCGGCAAGCTCTTTATCCGACTCGTCGGATTCGCTGTCCAGACCGTCAAAGCTTTTTTCGGCTGCCGCTATTTCCTCCCCGACGATCTCAATGTCCCTGTTCGCCTTATCGAGCCGCTCGTTCAGCCGCTGTACTTCCTTTTCAAGAAAATACCCCGAATTTTTCGTCTGCTCTATTTCATCGCGAAGTCTTTCTATATCCTTTTTCGCGTGGGAAATATCGTTTTCCAAGACGGCGACCGACGCGTCCGCCTGCGAATTTTCAAGCTCCACGGCGTGTATCTCGCCTTTAAGTGAATCTATATGCTCCGCCTTGCGAGCGCTTTCGGCAAAAGAATCCTCTATATCATTTTCGAGCTTGTCAAGCTCTTGCGAGATCTGCGAATACTGACTGTCCAGCAAGCCCAGCTTTTCATCATATTCCTGCGCCGCGGCAAGATACTTATCCGCGCGGTTGACCCACACCGAGATCTCTAACCTGCGCTTTTCGTCGTCCAGCTCCCTGAAACGCTTTGCTTTCTCGCACTGCTTTTGCAGCGGTCCGATTCGGCTTTGAAGTTCCGAAAGTATGTCGTTGAGTCTGTCTATGTTATCCTCGGCTTTCAGCAGATTCTGTTCCGCCTCGTTCTTCCTGCTGCGGAATCCCGAAATGCCTGCCGCCTCCTCAAAAATACTTCTTCTCTCCGTGGATTTGCTGCTGATGATATCTTCGATCCTGCCCTGTCCGATGACCGAGTAGCCGTCCTTTCCGAGACCCGTATCCATAAACAGCTCCATAACGTCCATATGGCGCACATCGGCTCCGTTTATCATATACTCGCTCTCGCCGCTGCTGCGGTAGATCTTTCTCGAGACTTCCACCAGATCGGAATCGTTTCGCAGCGACCTGTCCGCGTTATCGAGTACCAGCGTGACCTGTGCGAAAGCGGCTTTCGGTCTGCTTGCCGAACCGCTGAAAATGAGATCGGTCATTTTCTCGCCCCTGAGCGATTTGTTTGACTTTTCTCCCAATACCCATTTCACCGCGTCGCTGATATTCGATTTTCCCGAACCGTTCGGTCCCACGACCGCCGATATACCCTTGTTAAATTCAAGTCTGGTCTTATCCGGAAAGGACTTAAAGCCCTGTAATTCGAGGGATCGCAGATACATTCTTTCACTTCCTCAGCCTGCATTCGTATTTGCGGATACTGCCGTTTCCCCTGATAGTCAGCTCGTATCCCAATTCCTTGAAATATGCCGTATTAGCCTTTTTCTGTCCGACCGCCCTGCTTATGCATCGGTCGTTCACTTCTATCACAACGCTGCCGCCGTTATTGCCGCTGTCATATTCTTTGAGGATATTTTCTATCTCCGCGCGGTAGATATACATATCGCAAAGCTCTCTGAAAGCCGGGTGATAAAAGCCTGCCACCATATCCCGCTGCACCGATCCCGAGGCGTGCAGACCGCACTTTATCACCTTTATGCCCTCATTCTCAAAACCGCGGACGAGCCTTGCGCAGAGTTTCAGCATATCCTCAAAGCTGTCCGGAACATATTCCCCCTGACGGAAAAGCTGCGCCAGACGCGTGCCTTCAAGCACCACGACGGGGTATATCCTCACGGTATCGGGAGCAAGCGCGGCGATCCTGTGCGCCGTCTGCATATCCTTTTCTGCGCTGCTTTTATAAAGCCCCGTCATCATCTGCAATCCGAGTTCAAAACCGCGCCGTCTTATCAGAGCAGACGCACGTTCCACATCTGCGGAGGTATGTCCGCGCTCGTTTGCGGCAAGCACTTCATCGTCCATAGACTGCGCTCCCAGTTCTATGGAAGTTGCTCCGTATTCCTTAAGAATATCGAGTACCTCGCCGTCTATATAATCGGGGCGGGTGGAAATACGTATCCCCCTGAATCCGTCCTTTCCCACAAAAGGCGCTGCCGCCCTTAGCAGGCTCAGCATATATCCCCTGTCTATCGCCGTAAAACTTCCGCCGAAAAATGCTATCTCGGTATCAAAGCGGTCGGCGATCTCTTCAAGCGCGGCGGAGCATATTCTTTCCACATCGCCGCCGTCAGGCATATCACAGCTGCCGGAAATAGTCCTCTGATCGCAGAATGAGCACATATGCGGACAGCCCGCGTGGGGAACGAATATGGATATATTTGAATGTGACATTATACTTCTATTCCCATAAGCTGCAAAGCCTCTTTTGCGGCTGCTTGCTCCGCAGTTTTCTTTGAACGTCCCGTTCCCTCGCCTATCACGTTGTTATTTAACAGCACCTGCACCGTGAAATGCTTGTCGTGGTCGGGACCCGATTCGTCTTTAAGAAAATAAACTATTTTTTCCTCGGGATTTTTCTGGATTATCTCCTGTAGTCCCGTCTTGTAATCGTGAAAGACCGCAGAGCCTTTCGGCGTTATATCCTGCGGTATGAACGACAGCACATACGGCGCGGCAGCCTCCATTCCGCCGTCCAGATAGATAGCCGCGATAAGAGCCTCGAACGCGTCCGAAACGATGGACGGACGTTCCCTGCCGCCTGTCATCTCCTCGCCCTTTCCGAGAAAAATATGTTCCCCGAGCGATATTTTCTTTGAAAAATCATACAGCGAAGTTTCGCACACCAGCGACGCTCTCAGCTTTGTCAGCTCCCCCTCCGGTATATGCGTAAAATGCTTGAATATATAATCGGAAACGATTATCGAAAGCACCGAATCCCCTAAAAATTCAAGTCTTTCGTTGCTTTTTCTCGTTTTTTTATTTTCATTTGCAAAAGATGAATGTGACAGCGCCTCATACAGAAGAGCCGTATTCTTGAATCTGTAGCCGATTTTCTGCTGTATGCTCTCCATACTCGCCTGCTCGTCCATTGCAAACACTCTCCTTTCGCTTTTCTTTGCCTTATTCCCCGAAGTATACGGTCGCTCTCACTCGGGACGCAGCAAAGGCATCTCCCGTCAGGACTTCATTGCCTCCAGCGCGGAGGTTATCTCGTCTATCACCTTGGTCTCGGTGAATTTCTTCGCCTGCCTTACCGCATTGTAAAACGCCTTTGCGTTCGACGAACCGTGCGCCTTGATGACCGGCTTGGCAGTTCCGAGCAGCGGTGCGCCGCCATGCTCCGTGTAGTCCACCTTTTTCTTAAATTCCTTTACACCGCCCATTACCAGCGCGGCGGCAAGCTTTGACTTCATATCCCTCGTAAGCAGTGTCTTTAATTCGTTTGAGAAAAACTTGCCCATTCCCTCGTACAGCTTTAGCAGAAGATTTCCGCTGAAACCGTCCGTCACGACAACGTCGCAGTCGCCGAGCGGTATCTGCCGCGCCTCGATATTTCCCACAAAATTCACAGGCGCGTTTTTCAGCTGTCTGTAAGTTTCAAGCTCCAGCTCACGTCCCTTGGATTCCTCCGCTCCTATATTTGCAAGACCGACTTTCGGAGATGATACTCCCATTATCTTATTCATATACGCCGAACCCATTATCGCAAACTGTACAAGCATTTCGGGACGGCAATCGGCATTCGCACCGCTGTCGAGCAGCATTGTCGGAACGGTCGCCGTGGGAAGCACCGTCGCGAGCGCGGGACGTTTTATCCCCTTTATCCTCTTTACGATAAATGTCGCGCCGACTACCAAAGCGCCTGTCGAGCCTGCGGAAACGAACGCGTCACCCTCACCGTCGGCAAGCATCTGCATACCCACCGCCATGGAGCAGTCTTTCCTGCCCTTGATTATCGAAGTCGGTTCTTCGCAGATGTCGATGACCGTATCGGCATGACGTATTTTCAGCTGTGAAATGTCCAGGGAATTATCCGCGGCGCATTTCTTTATGCGCTTTTCGTCCCCGACCAGCGTTATATCCACCCCGAAATCCCTGTGAGCGTCTATAGCACCCCTGATAACCTCGAGCGGCGCGTTGTCGCCGCCGAATGCGTCTATCACAATGTTCATAATAATACTCCTATATGTCATCCTCGGCAAACGCTGCCGCAGCTTATACCGTCTGCCTCAGCCCTGCGATGTATTCGTCCAGATCTTCCAGACCCCTTAATGCGAGAGTTTCATACTTTAGCTTTTTATCCTTTATCCTTTCGGGCAGCGGAGGAAGTATCCCCATATTGCAGCCCATCGGCTGGAATTTTTCCACGGTCGGATCGGATATGTATTTTGCGAGCGCGCCTATCATAGAGGTCTGCGGCAGATCGGGCAGCTTTTCGCCCCTGATAAGTCTTGCCATATTAAGTCCTGCGATAATTCCGCTTGCCGCCGATTCGATATAACCCTCCACGCCGGTTATCTGCCCTGCAAAGAATAAATTCTCCCTCTTTCGCATATTAAAATGCTCGGTGAGCAGTGTCGGAGAATCAATGAAAGTATTTCTGTGCATTACTCCGAACCGTACAAACTGCGCGTTTTCAAGTCCCGGGATAAGCGAGAACACGCGCTGCTGTTCGCCGAATTTAAGATTTGTCTGAAATCCCACCAGATTGTAAAGCGTACCCTGTGAATTTTCTGCTCTCAGCTGCACCACGGCGTAGGGTCTTTTCCCCGTCCGAGGATCGGTAATGCCCACAGGTTTCAACGGTCCGAATCTCATGGTATCTTCTCCGCGTTTTGCAAGAGCCTCTATCGGCATACAGCCCTCGTAGACCTTAAAATCGTCTCTGCCGAAATACTCCCTGTCGTGCTCGTGCAGCGGCGCGGACTGCGCGTTTATCAGTTCATTGTAAAATCTCAGATATTCTTCCCTGTCCATCGGGCAGTTTATATAATCCGCATCTCCCCTGCCGTATCTCGCCGCGAAAAACACCCTGTCTTGGTCAAGACTTTCAAAAGTCACGATCGGCGCGGCGGCATCGTGAAAATACAGCTGTTCTCCGCACAGTTTGGCTATGCTTTCCGACAGCGTTTGTGACGTCAGCGGTCCGGTCGCGATAATGACATCTCCGTCGGGTATCTCGGCGACTTCCTCGTTGATAACGGTTATCAGCGGCTGTTCCTTTATCCGCGCGGTGACTTCGTCAGAAAATATCTTCCTGTCCACCGCCAGTGCGCCGCCTGCGCTCACCCTTGACCTGTCCGCACACTCCATAACGAGAGAACCGAGCCGCCGCATTTCCTCTTTGAGCATACCTGCCGCCGAGCCGAGCCGCTCGGCTTTGAGAGAATTTGAGCAGACAAGCTCCGCAAATCCGCTGTACTTATGCGCTGCGGAAAACTTCACGGGCTTCATTTCATAAAGTTCCACCGATATATTCTCCGACGCGAGCCGCCACGCCGCCTCGCAGCCTGCAAGCCCTGCGCCTATGACCTTAACCGCCATTTGACAGCTCCCTCTCGTAGCCGCAGCCTTCCTTGTGGCACACCAGTCTGCCGTTTTTTCCGCCTTTCTGGAAGAGCGTAGAGCCGCAGTTGGGGCATTTTTCCTGCATAGGCACGTCCCACGTCATAAACTTGCAGTTCGGATTGTCCTCGCAGCCGTAGTATTTCTTGCCCTTTTTGGATTTTTTTAGCAGCACGCGCTTTCCGCAGAAGGGACATACTCCGCCGGTATCCTGCACGATACGCCTTGTGTTTGTACACTCGGGAAATCCCGAGCAAGCCATAAACTTTCCGTATTTTCCGATCTTTATGACCATCGGCTTTCCGCAGATCTCGCACACCTCGTCCGTCTTTTCATCGGGGACTTTAACTCTCTTTCCGTCCATAGCCTCCTCGGCTCTGGCAAGTTCTCCGTCAAATTCTCCGTAAAAGTCCTCGAGAGTTTTCACCCAGCTTTTTTTGCCGTTTTCCACCTCGTCCAGACTGTTTTCCATATTCGCCGTAAACTTTACGTCCACTATCTTATCAAAATGCTCTTTCATAAGCTCGTTGGTGACTTCTCCCAGCGGGGTAGGTCTGAGCTGTTTGCCGTCGCGCTCCACATAACTGCGCGCAATGATCGTCGTTATCGTCGGAACATAGGTAGACGGTCTGCCGATACCCGTTTCCTCAAACGCCTTTACAAGCGTCGCCTCGGTATATCTCGGAGGCGGCTGGGTAAAGTGCTGATTGCCCTCGAGAGAATCCACCCTGAGTTTATCTCCCTTTTTCAGAACGGGCAGCACGTTGCGCTTTTCGTCCTCCTCGTCCTTAGCCTCCTCATAAAGCACGGTATATCCGTCAAACTTCACCGAATATCCCGATGCCTTGAACAGGCAGCCGTCCGCATCTATTTCCGCAGATACGGTATCGAGCAGGCAGTTTGACATCTGACTTGCAATGAACCTTTCCCAGATCAGCTTGTACAGCCTGTACTGATCGCTCGTCACGCCGCTTTCTTTCACCCTGTCGGGAGTAAGTTCCGGGTGAGTGGGACGTATCGCCTCGTGCGCGTCCTGTGCGCTGCCCTTTGCCTTGTATTTTTTCGGAGTATCGGGGATATATTCATTTCCGTACTTCGCTCTTATAAACTCATAAGCCGCCGCTCTCGCCTCGTCGGAAACGCGCTGACTGTCCGTTCTCATATAGGTTATAAGACCCGTCGCGCCCATTCCCTTTATATCCACGCCTTCGTACAGCTCCTGAGCCGTTTTCATAGTGCGCCTTGCCTGAAAAGAAAGTCTTCTCGACGCCTCCTGCTGCAAGGTAGATGTGGTAAACGGCGCGGCAGGCGATTTCTTATGCACGCTTTTCTTTACGGACGAAACTTCAAAAGCCGCGTTTTTCAGACGGTCAAGCACCGTATCGGTCTGCTCCTTGCTTTTAAGCTCCGCTTTCACGCCGTCGATCGACGCAAGCTTTGCCGAAAAGGGTCTTTTCCCCGTCATAGTGAGGAATTTCGCGTCCACCGACCAGTATTCCTGCGAAACGAACGCCCTTATCTCGTCCTCCCTGTCGCAGATCATTCTCACGGCGACCGACTGTACCCGTCCTGCGGAAAGTCCTCTGCGTATCTTCCTCCAGAGGAACGGAGAAAGTTTATAGCCGACAAGTCGGTCAAGCACTCTCCTTGCCTGCTGTGCATTGACGAGATTTATATCTATCGACCTCGGGTTGCTCATTCCTGCTTTTATTCCCGATTCGGTCAGTTCGTTGAATGTCACGCGGTTCTTTTCCGAAAGATCGAGTCCCAGAAGCTGAGCCAGATGCCACGAGATCGCCTCTCCCTCACGGTCAGGGTCGCCTGCAAGATATACATGCTCGCTTTTCTTCGCAAGTTTTTTTATATCCTTGATTATCCCTTCCTTATCCTTGATGTTGACATACTGAGGTTCAAAATCATGCTCAACGTCAACGCCCAGTTTCGACTTGGGAAGATCGCGGACATGACCCTTGGACGCGACTACTTCGTAATTGCCGCTAAGGTATCTCTTTATCGTTTTGATCTTTGTAGGCGATTCAACAATTATCAGATCTGACAAGTTTATTTCCCCATCTCTAAAATATATTTAAACGTGTTCAAAACACCGCAGACACGCGCGGAGCAGATTTTCAAAATAATTTTTTCTTAAAGTAAAACGGATATATCCGCCGCATTTGCAGTACTTGTGATACCGATATTTCTGAGAGCTGTTCTTCCCCTTGGGGAAGAATAGCCTGTTTTAGCGGTATATTCTCCTGCGCATTTGCAAAATTCAATACCGATCTTTCCGAAAGCCGCCGTTATTTCCCCTTGAGGGAAATGACCGCAAGCCGACTTTTCTTGATATAATACAGTTTAGCACAAACATATGCCGATCTATTCCCGATTAAGTTCGTACCTCATACCGGGCAGCGATACGATCGCTCCGTCAAGCTCCAGATCGGTAAGGAGCGCCTGCACCGTCATAATATCTTTCCCGAGAGCGGCTGCGATCTCGTCGATATTCGCCGAGCCCGAAAGCAGTTTCCGCGCCGCGTCTCCCCTGACGTCTTCCGACCTGAGCGCGGTGACGGCTGCGGGGGAAAGTCCGCCTCTTCGCTCCGCAACGGTCTTTTCCGTGGAGCGTTTTGCCGTCCTTGACGAACCCGTCTGCCTTTTAGGTTTCTCTTGCTTTTCGGGTTTTTCCGGTTTTTCCTCATCGGGAAATGCCGAAGAGTCCTCCACCGACGCAAATGCGTCCCCTCTCTTTTCGTAAAAGAGATCTTCCGGGCGCTGCGACGCAAGGAAATAAGCGACATCGTCCGCCGAAAACAACGGACGGCAGCCTTTTCTCAGCAGCGACACCTGCCCCGAATACCTTTTCATTCTAAGATCGGCAGGCGGAACGACAAAGATAGGCTTACCCTGTGACAAAGCGTGGTCGGCGTTGTCAAGACCCCTGCTCTCGGAAGAACATTCCACAAAGATCACAACATCGGAAAGTCCCACCAGTATGCGGTTGCGGTTGGTAAACATCGGAGTACCCCTGTCAAGTTCCAGACAAGTTTCCGAAACGAGCGCGCCGTTTGCCGCGATCTGCGCTTTCAGTTCCGCGCTGCCTGCCGGGTAGTCGCTGTCTATCTGCTTTCCGCACACGCCTATTGTGAGTCCGCCGCCGCTTATCGCGGAGAGATTCGCGGTCTGATCTATTCCGCCTGCGATACCGGTCGCCACCGCCATACCCTTTTCGCACAGCCCCTTACAAATCATATCCGTTATTTCTTCGGAATATTCCGAGGGCTTTCTCGTACCTATCACCGCCGCCGTGGGCGCACCGCCAAGAACATCGCTCCTGCCTTTAACGAACAGCAGAGCGGGCGGAGCAGACAGATTTTTCAGCCTGCGCGGATAATCCTCCTCGTCATAGCAAAGCACGGTTATATTATTCTCCCGACAGTGGTCAAGTATTTCTCTCGACTGCGAAAAAGATCTGTTCTTTATCTGCCTGCGCTCGGCGTCGTTCAGGTCGGGGAAATTTCCCTTTCTCAGTTCATAAGCGTACTCCTCGGCGGTCGGAAATTTTTGTCCCAGTTTCCAGAGCCTCGGATTAGCCGCGCCGAAAACGCCTACCAGCCACAGCCAACAGGCAGGATCGCTTTTTAAGATCACGGTGTCGTCCATATTGCGGCGCACTCCTTAGCTAATATAGTTTCCGCGTCATTTCCCAGAGTATTATCGTTCCGGCTGACGCGGCGTTGAGGGATTCTGTATTCCCCTGCATTTTTATTGTTATCATATCTGCGCACATTGCGGCTTGCCGTTCCGTCAGTCCCCTGCCCTCGTTTCCTATCACCACGGCGCAGGGACGCGAAAAATCGTATTCCGTCACGCTTACTCCCCCGTGTACCCACGCGGCAGCCGTGCGGATACCCATTTCGCGGAAGAGTGTACACACGCTTTGAAGCTCCTTTTCCACAAAAAGGTCTATCCTCGGCATACTGCCCATTGCGGAACGCACCGTCTTTGGATTATAAAGATCGCAGCAGTTATCCGTAAAGACAACTCCGCTTATTCCCAGCGCGTCCGCCGTGCGTATGAGCGTTCCCAGATTGCCGGGATCCTGCACATTGCAAAGCACGAGATATTTTCCGCTGCCGTCAAGATTTTCCCTCACAAACGGCTTATGGAGCTGTTCGGCTATGATAAACACGCCCTGATCTGTCGGTTCCTGCGACATAATTTTTGCAAGCGCAGGCGTTATTTCAAATCTGCGATCCGCGTTTATCCTGTCAAAGTAATAAGTCGGCAGCCGCCGTTCATATTTAGCAAGAGCCTCTTTCGTATAGAAAAAAGCCTTTATCCCGACTCTTCCTGCGTCCGCCTCCATAGCGGTATCTATGCAGGAGCGCATACCCTCGACAGCGAAAAGCCGCGTTTCGCTCCTCACCTTTTTGTCAACGCAAAGTCTTCGGTAAAGCCTGACGTTCGGATTATCCTTGCTTGTTATCAGCATACAATCACCGCCCGTAAAAGCCCGATGTTCCCCTGCCCCGAAATAAGAGATAACGATCTGAAGGGGGCAGAGAAAACACAAAACACACAAGTCCCGTGAACTTGCGTGTTGAGCAGTTTATTAAAGCGCAGCCTTGGCTTTTTCAGCTATAGCGGTAAAGCCGGCAGGATCGCTGACAGCGATCTCGGAAAGCATTTTTCTGTTGAGATCAATGCCTGCTTTGTTCACGCCGTTCATAAATGTGGAATAGTTCATTCCGTTGAGCTTTGCGGCGGCGGAAATTCTTGTGATCCAGAGTCTTCTGAAATCTCTCTTCTTCTGCTTTCTTCCGATATAGGCATACTGACCGGATTTCATTACCGCCTGTTTAGCCATCTTGAAGTGCTTGCTCTTTGAACCGAAATATCCCTTGGCAAGCTTGAGTGTTTTATTTCTTCTCTTGCGAGTCATCATTGCTCCCTTGACACGAGCCATAGTTATTACCTCCTGAAAATTATGATACTGTTTTTTTCACAAGCCCGTCCGTTACTTGTAAGGGATCAGAGCCTTCACATTCTTGATGTTTGAATCGTCAGCGTAAGCCGCTCCGCGCAAAATTCTCTTGCGCTTGTGATCCTTCTGCGTGAGTCTGTGTCTTTTGTTGATGTGCTGGAACTTAACTTTTCCGCTGCCCGTTACCGAAAAACGCTTTTTGGCTCCGGAATGTGTCTTGATCTTTGGCATTTTATTTATCCTCCTTAAATATTTTACTTATTTGGTTTCGGAGAAACGAACATCACGAGCGTGCTGCGTCCCTCCATCTGGGGCTGCTTGTCAACGATACCCACCTCGGAGATCGCGTCTGCGAACTGTGCGAGCATATCCTTGCCGAACTGAGGATGCACCAATTTACGTCCCCTGAACCGCACCGAGATCTTGAGTTTATCTCCGCCTTTAAGGAATTTGATCGCCTGATTCACCTTGGTATTGAAATCGTGCGTGTCGATAGTCGGGGACAGTCTTATCCCCTTGATCTCGATGACCTTCTGATTCTTTCTCGCTTCCTTTTCGCGCTTGGACTGTTCAAAACAGAATTTGCCGTAGTCCATTATGCGGCAGACAGGCGGTGTCGCCTGCGGAGCGATCTTCACAAGATCCAGATCTTTTTCATAGGCAATGGCGAGAGCCTCCTTTGCCGACAGTATGCCGATCTGACTTCCGTCAACGTCGATTACGCGCAGCTCTTTATCCCGTATTTCCTCGTTGAGCTGATGTTCTTTGCTGCTTATGACAAAGCACCTCCAAAAATAAAATAAAACGGGTACAGAAACAGTCCGTACCCGCATAATTATCCCGTAAAACGCGAAGATCATTTTGACCTCTTCACTTTATATCGCTTGAGGTGAGAACGGACAATGTTCTGCTTTATTGTTACAAGTATATATTGTACACTATTTTCCGCGTTTTGTCAAGGGGTCATTTCAAAAATTTCTGAATTTTTTGTAAACAGAGCAATAAGATCAATTTTCAGAATAAACCAATATTTTTAAGAGCTGTTTTCCCCCCATTGTGGGGAAAACAGCAATTAATACATATCCGGCGCGATATTTTCGGCAATAGGTGCGTAGCTGCCGCCGCAAGCGGCGGCTGTAGCAAATGCCGCCCATAGTAGGGAAAGCGCTCTCTTGCAAGCGCTTTCCCTCTTACCAAACAGTCCACCGGACT
>CANRDT010000023.1 GCA_947629455.1 uncultured Ruminococcus sp. | reverse complement strand
TCAAGGGACAGCGTCCCTTGTCGCCGTCCGCAGACGGCGAAACTCCCCATACGGAGGCGCTCTGAAAAGGGTGAATTTCAAAACAGTCCGGTGGACTGTTTTGAAAGAGGGAAAGCGCTTGCAAGAGAGCGCTTTCCCTACTAAGAGCGGCATTTGTTACAGCCGCCGCTTGCGGCGGCAGCTGCGCTAACAACCCGTTTTGGTTATACAGATTATTAAAGCTTATTACCGCGCAAAAGTCACAATGAGCATTTCTTACTTCTGTCCTCTTACCTCTTACTTCTAAACGCGCTTGACAATAACGCCGCGGATAGTGTATAATTATAGTATCGTAAAACTTTGACCCGAACCTAAATAAAATTTACTGCAAAGGAGCTGCGCTTATGTCTGTATACAGGATCTATGTCGAGAAAAAACCGGAATTTGCCGTGGAGGCTGATTCGCTCAGAAACGATATACTCTCTGCGCTCGGTATCGGCGGTCTTAAATCTTTGAGAGTGATAAACCGCTATGATGCGGAAGGTCTTTCGCAGGAGGATTTTTCCCTTGCATCAAAGGTGGTATTCTCCGAACCGGCAGTCGATGTTTCTTTTGATACTCTCCCCACACTTGCCAACGACGAATATATGTTCGCGGTGGAATATCTCCCCGGTCAGTTCGATCAGCGCGCCGATTCCTGCGCTCAGTGCATTTCACTGCTGACGGGTAAAAAACGCCCTGCCGTCAAGTCGGCGAAAATATATATCGTAAAGGGCAGCCTTTCCGCACAGGAGCTTGACGCGGTAAAGGGCTATATGATAAACCCCGTCGAGTCGAGAGAAGCGTCTTTCGATACCTTTGATACTCTTGATATAAAATACGAGATACCTACGCAGGTGGATACCGTTGACGGCTTTATCTATTCCACCGAGGACGATCTTAAAGCTATGCTCGACGAGCTGGGACTTGCAATGGATCTTGACGATATAAAATTCTGTCAGGCGTATTTTAAAGATACCGAAAAGCGCAATCCTACCATTACCGAAATAAGAATGATAGATACCTACTGGTCGGATCACTGCCGCCATACCACGTTTTCTACGATCATTGACGATGTGGATATCGACGCGGATTATATAGAAGATACATACAAGGATTACGTCGGCGCAAGGGAGGAGCTTTACGCAGGACGTTCGGACAAGCCTATGACGCTTATGGATCTGGCTGTCATCGGCGCGAAAAAGCTCAAAAAAGAGGGATTTCTTGACGATTTGGACGAGAGCGAGGAGATCAACGCCTGCTCGGTCAAGATAAAAGTGGACGTGGACGGAAATGACGAGGACTGGCTGCTCATGTTCAAGAACGAGACCCACAACCACCCGACCGAGATCGAACCGTTCGGCGGAGCGGCTACCTGCCTCGGCGGAGCGATACGCGATCCCCTTTCGGGACGTTCATACGTTTATCAGGCAATGAGAGTAACGGGCGCAGGCAATCCCCTCGTTCCCGTGGAAGATACCATAACCGGCAAGCTGCCCCAGCGCAAGATCGTAGTGGGCGCGGCAAACGGCTATTCCTCCTACGGAAATCAGATAGGTCTTGCGACCGGTCATGTAAATGAAATATATCACCCCGGCTATGTCGCAAAAAGACTTGAGATCGGCGCGGTAATAGGCGCGGCTCCGGCATCTAACGTCCGCAGAGAACGCCCCTGCGCAGGCGATGTGGTCATACTGCTCGGCGGCAAGACGGGACGCGACGGCTGCGGCGGCGCGACAGGTTCTTCAAAATCGCACACGCTGCACTCTCTTGAAAGCTGCGGCGCGGAAGTCCAGAAGGGAAACGCTCCCGAGGAGAGAAAACTGCAAAGGCTCTTCCGCAAACCCGAAGTCACCTCTATGATAAAACGCTGCAACGATTTCGGCGCAGGCGGAGTTTCCGTGGCTATCGGTGAACTTACCGACGGTCTTGTTATCGACCTCAACGCCGTTCCCAAAAAGTATGACGGTCTTGACGGCACGGAGCTTGCCATATCCGAATCGCAGGAAAGAATGGCGGTCGTCGTTGCACGCGCAGACGCGGAAAAATTTATGGCGGAGGCGTCAAAGGAAAATCTTCAGGCTACCCTCGTTGCGGAAGTCACCGATGAACGCAGGCTGAGAATGAACTGGAACGGCAAAGAGATCGTCAACCTTTCAAGAGATTTTCTCAATTCCAACGGCGCGGAAAAGCATACCGCGGTAAAGATACCCGAACCGGTGTTTGCCCCCGAGGATAAAGGGGAAAATACCGTCGACCGCTGGGAGGCTATGATAAGCGACCTCAACATCTGCTCGCAGAAAGGTCTTGTCGAGCGTTTCGACTCAACTATCGGCGCGGGAACGGTGCTTATGCCTTACGGCGGAAAATATCAGAATACCCCCACTCAGGCAATGTCGGCAAAGATACCGCTGCTCAAGGGCGAAACCAAGACGGCTTCGGTAATGGCATGGGGATTCAATCCTTTCCTGTCGTCAAAAAGCCCCTATCACGGCGCGGTCAGCGCGGTGGTGGAGTCGATCTCAAAGCTTGTCGCAGCAGGCGGAAAATATGAAAGCTGCCGTCTGACTTTCCAGGAATATTTTGAGAGAACAAAGAACGATCCTCAGCGTTGGGGCAAGCCTTTCGCGGCTCTTCTCGGTGCTTACAGGGCGCAGACGGAGCTTGGCTGCGCGGCTATCGGCGGCAAGGATTCCATGAGCGGAACATTCGAGGAAATTGACGTTCCTCCCACGCTCGTATCATTCGCGGTATCTCTTGCGGATACCGACAAGATCGTTTCTTCGGAATTTAAGAACCCTGCGTCTACGGTAATATATATCAAACCAAAATACAACGAAAACCGCATAGTCGATTTTGATTCTCTGAAAAAAGTATTCGGCATAGTGGAAAACCTCATAGCGGACGGCAAGGCGGCTGCCTGCTGGGCGGTATCCTACGGCGGAATTTCCGAGGCTGTCGCTAAAATGGCTATGGGCAACCGTATAGGTTTCCGCTTTACCGAAAAATGCACTACCGAAGAGCTTTTCAGAGCCTGCTACGGTTCGTTCGTCATCGAGCTTGCAAAGGGTATCAATACCGAAAATCTCGGACTCGACCCCAAGGACTACCGACTGCTCGGCATAACCTCTTCGGAATATTCCATCGTCACTGCGGACTATACCGTGGATATGCAGCGTCTTGAAAAACTGTGGGAGGACAAGCTGGAGCCGGTGTTCCCGACAAAAATATCCAGAGCGTACGAAACGGTCAAGAAATATTCCTACAGCGCGTCAGAGAGGACTGCCCCTGCGATAAAGACCGCAAAGCCGAGGGTTTTTATCCCCGTGTTCCCCGGTACAAACTGCGAATACGATACCGCGAGAGCGTTTGAAAAAGCAGGTGCGCAGGCGGATATTCTGGTGATACGCAATATGAACGCTCAGGCGATCTCGGAGTCGGTAGAGGCTATGGAGAAAAAGATCAAGGATTCTCAGATGATAATGCTCCCCGGCGGCTTTTCGGGCGGCGACGAGCCTGACGGTTCGGGAAAATTCATAGTTTCTTTCCTGCGCAATCCGCGTCTTACCGACGCCATACACGAACTTCTCAAAAACCGCGACGGACTTATGCTCGGTATCTGCAACGGATTCCAGGCGCTTGTCAAGCTGGGACTCGTCCCTTACGGCGAGATCACTCCCATGCGTGACGATTCGCCTACTCTTACATACAACACGATACACCGTCACCAGTCCAAAATGGTGAACACGCGTATCGCATCGAACAAATCGCCGTGGCTCTCCTCCTGCAATGTGGGGGATATACACTGCATAGCGATCTCTCACGGCGAGGGCAGATTCGTAGCCTCTGTGGAGGAAATTGCGGCAATGGCCGAAAACGGTCAGATAGCTACTCAGTATGTCGGCTTTGACGGCGAACCCACTCTGGATATACAGTGCAACCCCAACACCTCGATAGACGCGATAGAGGGCATAACCTCTCCCGACGGAAGAGTACTCGGCAAAATGGGACATTCCGAACGTATCGGCGGCGGAGTATGCATAAATGTTCCCGGCGAGAAAGATCAGAAAATATTTGAAAACGGCGTAAATTATTTCAAGTGACGGCTAAGGAGCGGTAATATGGACGCAAGTATGGCGCGGCTGATCTTCGCCTGCTATCTTGTTATTATGAACATAGCGGCGTTTGCGCTGTTCGCTGAGGATAAACGCCGTGCAAAAAAAGATCTCTGGCGTATTCCCGAAAAGACGCTTATCGCTCTTATGGCGGTCGGCGGATCGCTCGGCGGTCTGCTGGCTATGGAGATCTTCCGACATAAGACTACACGGCTGAAATTCTGGTTCGCAGGCATAGCTTCCCTTATTATCTGGACAGCCGCGGCATTTATAATAACATAAATCGGGATTTTGTTTGCCATATCTGTTCTGCTGTTGGGGGAGACCCTTTTGAAAAAGGGTCATCCCCCAAACCCCCTCACTAAAACTTCCAGTTATTTTTGCGAGGGGCAACATAATTTCCAAAGACTTAGCAAGCCTGTTTTGCGCAGCATTTTAAAGCGGACTGCTGCCCCTCGCAAAAATCATTAAAAGTCTTTGGAAAGGGGCATGGGGAATAACCTTTCTTCAGAAAGGTTTTCCCCAAAAGAAAAGCAGCTGCGGTAAATAAATTCTGATTTATATTAGTAAAACGCCATTTCCCGAGGGAAGTGGCGTTTTTTTGATATTCTCTGCAAATTTGCAATATTGCGCTTATATCCAAAACAAAAAATGTCCCAAACGTTTTGCGTTTGAGACAATGGACAATGGTGGACCTGAAGGGGATCGAACCCTCGACCTCTGCGTTGCGAACGCAGCGCTCTCCCATCTGAGCTACAAGCCCATATCATATGAAAAATTGGCACCCCCAGCAGGAATCGAACCTGCAATTAGCCCTTAGGAGGGGCTTGTTATATCCATTTAACTATGGGGGCGAAACGTTAATAAACGGATCATTTTAACATAAAAACTATTTACAAAGTCTGCAAGCAGACGCTTACAGACTTTGCTTTGATTATTGGTTGCGGAGGCAGGATTTGAACCTACGACCTTCGGGTTATGAGCCCGACGAGCTACCGGACTGCTCCACTCCGCGATAGTCCGAACTCCACCACGTTCAATGGGGTACTTGTTTATTATACCACTTTTGCTTTTTCTTGTCAATACCTTTTTGAAATTTTTTTGCGCCCATCGGAAAATTTATAATGTCAATATTCTGCATAAAATACCGATCGTCTGCGAAAACCTTAAAGATATGTGAAAAAATCCGCGTCAGCTATTTACAATCGGACTTTTCTGTGCTATAATAAATAAGGCAGCTTTGCTGTCTTTACGAAATTTTCCTTAACTGCAAGGAGGAGCTTTTAATGGTAAGAGCAATTGTAGGCGCTAACTGGGGCGACGAGGGTAAGGGCAAGCTTACCGATATGATGGCTCAGGAATCGGATATAGTTATCCGTTTTCAGGGCGGAGCAAACGCAGGTCACACTATCGTGAACCATTACGGAAAATTTGCGCTCCATACACTTCCTTCCGGAGTGTTCTATGACCATACCACAAATATTATCGGCAACGGCGTGGCTCTCGATGTTCCGCGTCTGTTCAAAGAAGTCGGCGAGATCACCGGCAGAGGTGTCCCTATGCCCAAACTTCTTATTTCCGACAGAGCGCAGATGGTTATGCCGTACCATATCCTCTTTGATCAGTATGAAGAAGAACGTCTGGGAAAGGCGAGCTTTGGCTCTACAAAATCGGGTATCGCGCCTTTCTATTCGGATAAATATGCAAAGATAGGTTTTCAGGTGCAGGAGCTTTTTGACGAAGAGGAGCTTAAAGTCAAGATCGACAGAGTACTCGGTCAGAAAAATATCCTGCTCGAACACCTTTACCATAAACCGCCGATCGATCCGCAGGAACTTTTCAATACCCTTATGCAGTACAGAGAAATGCTCGCGCCTTATGTCTGCGATGTTTCGGCATTCCTGTGGCAGGCTCTTAAAGACGGTAAGAATATCCTGCTCGAAGGTCAGTTGGGTTCGCTAAAGGACCCCGACCACGGTATCTATCCTATGGTAACTTCTTCTTCCACACTTGCGGCTTACGGCGCTATCGGCGCAGGTATCCCGCCTTATGAGATAAGCAAGATAGTGACGGTCGTCAAGGCATACTCCTCCGCTGTCGGCGCAGGCGCTTTTGTTTCGGAAATATTCGGAGAAGAGGCTGACGAGCTGCGGCGCAGGGGCGGCGACGGCGGCGAATACGGTGCGACTACCGGCAGACCGAGAAGAATGGGCTGGTTCGACTGCGTTGCGTCTAAGTACGGCTGCCGTATACAAGGAACGACAGACGTCGCTTTCACGGTGCTTGACGCGCTCGGCTATCTCGATAAGATCCCCGTCTGCGTGGGATACGAGCTTGACGGCGAGGTCGTAACCGACTTCCCCACCACGCGCAAGCTTGAAAAATGCAAGCCCGTCCTTGAAGTCCTCGACGGCTGGAAATGCGATATTACCGGTATCAGGAACTATGACGAGCTACCCGAAAACTGCCGCAGATACATAGAATTTGTCGAATCGCATATCGGATTCCCGATCACTATGATCTCAAACGGTCCGAGAAGAGAAGATATAATCTACCGCGAAAGTCCTCTTAATAAATAAGATCAATGCAAAATATAAAGGCTGTCACATTGCGTGGCAGCCCTTTTTTGATGTCGATTATTTTTCAGACAAGCTGAATGATAGCCATTTCAGCCGCATCGCCGCGGCGGGGACCTGTCTTGATGATCTTGGTGTAACCACCGCTGCGTCCGTCGTAGGACGGCGCGATCTCGTCAAATACCTTCTTGGCTACCGACTCTTTCGTCACATACGAAAGAACCTGACGCTTGGAATGCAGATCTCCTGCTTTGCCCAGCGTTATCATTTTATCAGCCATGGCGCTGACTTCCTTGGCTCTCGTGACCGTAGTTTCTATCTTTCCGTTTTCCAGAAGATATGTCACCATAGCTCTGAGCATTGCCCTTCTGTGGTCAGTCGCTCTTCCCAGCTTTCTTGTGCCCGGCATAGACATTCACTCCTTACATTAATTATCTTCTTCAGAACTGAGGTCATAGCCAAGCGAATGCAGCTTTTCCTTAACCTCATCAAATGATTTCTTTCCAAGGTTTCTGACCTTCATCATTTCTTCTGCCGACTTTTCTATCAAGTCGTTTACGGTGTTTATCCCTGCACGTTTCAGACAATTGAACGAACGCACGGATAAGTCAAGTTCCTCAATGGTCATCTCAAGGATCTTCTCCTTGCCCTTATCGTCTTTTTCCACCATCATTTCCACTACATTTGCCTCTTCCGACAAATCTATGAAAAGATTCAGATGCTCGTTGAGGAGTTTGGCTGCCAGCGACACGGCCTCTTTTGCGGAAATGGTACCGTCCGTCCACACTTCCAGAGTAAGCCTGTCGTAATCGGTGATCTGCCCTACACGCGTATTGTCAACGGTGTAGTTCACCTTCAATACCGGCGTATAAATGCTGTCCACGGCGATAACGCCTATCGGAGCGTTTATCATAAGAGCCTTGTTCTTTTCGGCTGAAACGTAGCCCCTGCCCCTGTCTATAACGATCTCCATATACAGCTTAGCGCCTGCGCCGAGAGTAGCGATATGCATATCCGGCACAAGTATATCAACTTCTGAATCGGTCTTTATATCGCCTGCGGTAACGGTACATTCGCCTTCCGCCTCGATATATATGGTCTTGGGACCTTCACCGTATAATTTTGCGGTTAATCCCTTGAGGTTAAGAATGATCTCCGTAACGTCTTCCTTTACCCCGGGGATAGTTGAAAGCTCGTGATGTACGCCGTCGATCTTAACTGACGTAACGGCAACACCCGGCAAAGAGGAGAGCAGTACTCTTCTCAGGGAATTACCCAGAGTAGTACCGTAACCGCGCTCTAAAGGCTCAAGGATAAACTTACCGTAAGTTCCGTTGCTTTTGAGCTCGGCTGTTTCAATTTCCGGCTTTTCTATCTTTTCAAGCATTTATGACCCTCCTGTTTTAGACTCGGATCGTACTTAAACGAATAATATGGTTTGTGATCTTTCTACAGACCGTAAAATATTACTTGGAGTACAACTCGACGATGAGGTGCTCCTCGATCTCGTAGTCCAGATCTTCCTTAACAGGCATACGAACGACCTTGGCGCTCTGCTCGTCCTTATTGACATCGAGCCACTGGGGAGTTACTCTGCCGTGAGTAGCCTCGATGATCTGCTTGAACTTTTCGCTCTTCTTGCTGTTTTCTCTCAGGGAAATAACATCGCCCACCTTGACTCTGTAGGAAGGAATGTCAACTCTCTTGCCGTTTACGTTGAAATGACCGTGTACTACAAGCTGACGGGATTCGCGTCTGGTCATGGAAAGTCCCATTCTGAACACAACGTTGTCAAGTCTTGATTCAAGACAGGTGATAAGGTTAGTACCTGCCTGACCTTCCATTTTCTGAGCTATCTCAAAATAATGAGCAAACTGCTTTTCCAGCACGCCGTAGATAAATTTCAGCTTCTGCTTTTCCTTCAGCTGAAGTCCGTACTCGGAAACCTTCTTTCTTTTGTTGGCGTTGGGGTCGCGCTTAGTTTCCTTGGCAACGCCCATTACCATAGGGCTGATCCCCAGATACTTACATCTTTTAAGGATCGGTTCTCTGCTTACTGCCATAGTAAATTAACCTCCGTTTTCGATTTTGTTATCGGGTCTTTATCCTGCGGACGCACCCGACTTTGAGTAAACTTCAAAACTCAAATTGATAAATATTACACACGTCTTCTCTTGGGAGGACGGCATCCGTTATGGGGAATAGGGGTAACGTCCTTTATCAGTCTTACCTCCAGATCCTCCGACTGCAAAGCTCTTATAGCCGCTTCTCTTCCCGCGCCGGGACCCTTTACGAACACTTCAACGATCTTGAGTCCGTGTTCCTTTGCGGCTCTCGCGGCAGTTTCCGCTGCTGTCTGAGCGGCAAAAGGAGTAGACTTCTTTGAGCCTCTGAATCCCAGACCGCCTGCCGACGCCCACGAAATAGCGTTGCCCTGCATATCGGTGATGGTTACGATAGTGTTATTAAAGGTAGACTGGATATGAACCTGTCCCTGTTCAATATTCTTTCTCTCGCGGCGACGGCGGATAGTAGTTTTCTTCTTAGGCTGTGCCATAGTTCACATCCTCCTTACTTCTTCTTGTTAGCGATGGTCTTTACAGGTCCCTTGCGGGTTCTCGCGTTGGTCTTTGTTCTCTGTCCTCTTACGGGAAGACCTCTTCTGTGGCGAACGCCCCTGTAGCAGCCGATCTCAACAAGTCTTTTGATATTAAGCGCGACGTTTCTTCTGAGGTCGCCCTCAACGGTTAAGTTGTGATCAATATATTCACGCAGTTTTGCCACGTCGTCCTCGGAAAGATCTCTTACTCTCGTATCGGGATCAACGCCTGTTTCCTTGAGGATCTTCGCAGCGGTTTTCTGACCAATGCCGTAGATATAAGTCAAGCCAATCTCGACTCTTTTCTCTCTGGGCAGGTCGATTCCAGCAATTCGTGCCATTCTTCTAACGCACCTCCGTTATTGGTTTATCAGCCCTGACGCTGCTTGTGCTTGGGGTTCTGGCAGATCACCATGATCTTGCCCTTTCTCTTGATAACCTTGCACTTTTCGCACATCGGCTTGACTGAAGGTCTTACTTTCATTGAAATACCTCCTTTTTGATCGTACAAACGGGAATATCGCTATTCCTCTGCCTTTTGTTTTTAATGAAAGCCCACAGCGACGCTCGGGTCACTTGGCTCTCCATGTGATCCTGCCCTTGTTCAGATCATACGGCGACATCTCCACCGTGACCTTATCTCCGGGAACGATACGGATATAATTCATCCGCAGCTTGCCGGAAACGTGAGCAAGTATCATATGTCCGTTTGAAAGCTCTACGTTGAATTTTGCTCCGGGAAGCGCCTCAACTACAGTGCCTTCAACTTCTATAACGTCTTCCTTTGACATCAATATACCTCCCCGTACCAAGACTGTCGGTCAACCTCTTATAAGTTCTGGGTTGAAAACTCAAAGATCAGCCTTCTCAGTTTTTTATTTGTCAGTCCGTCGGTATCTATCACTTTTCCGGCAGGTGAAATGTGCCTGATATTTTTCCGCTTTGGGGAATCGAGCCTTCGCTTTCTCCCGTCCGCGATATACACAGAGCAGCCGTCTACCGCCGCTGCAACGAACAGGCGGTCCTTATCACGGCCTGCCAGCGACCTCACCAGCGAACCGACTACGATCTCCATATCCGTCCTCACGGCTTAGTCAGAATGACCGCGCCGTCGCCCGTAATGGCTATCGTATGTTCAAAATGAGCGGAAAGCTTGCCGTCTGCGGTCTTTACCGTCCACTTGTCGGGCATTACCCTTATGGCGGCAGTACCTTCGTTTATCATAGGTTCGATCGCGATGACCATACCTGCCGCAAGTCTTACTCCGTGACCCGCCTTGCCGAAATTCGGCACTTCGGGCTCTTCGTGAAGTTCCTTGCCTACTCCGTGACCGACAAACTCTCTCACGACCGAGAAACCGTTGTCCTCGTTATATTTCTGGATCGCGGCGCCTATATCCCCCAGCCTTACTCCGGGTCTTGCCATTTCAACGGCAATATACAGGCTCTCCTCGGTAGACTTCATCAGCGCCTGCGCCGACGCGGATACTTCCCCAACCGCAAAGGTCTTGCAGGAATCTCCGTGGTAGCCGTCTATATAAGCTCCCACGTCTACCGAAACGATGTCGCCCTCCAGAATTTTTCTGGAGCCGGGGATACCGTGGATAACTTCGTCGTTTATCGAAATACACGCCGAACCGGGGAATCCTCCGTAACCCAGAAAGCTGGGTTTCGCTCCATGAGAGGTAATATATCTGCGGACTACCGCGTCAAGCTCCTTGGTGGTCATACCTGCCCTCAGCGCCTCGCCCGCAGCTATCAATGCTCCGGCGGTTATCTGTCCCGCCTTGCGCATTTTAGCTATCTCTTTATTGGATTTCACACATATCATGCGCAGCCTTCCTTAGTGTCAGGCATTTATCGCCGCAAGAGTAAGTCTTGAGGTATCGGCTACTTCTTCCTGACCTTCTACCGTAACGAGCTTGCCCTGCGCCTCATAGTAGCCTTTGAGGGGAGCAGTCTGCTCGTGGTAGGTCTTAAGTCTGCTCAGAACGGTCTCCGGCTCATCGTCCTTGCGGATAACGAGCGGCTTGCCGCATACGTCGCAGACGCCTTCGACTTTGCTCGGCTTGAAGTCTACGTGATATGTCGCTCCGCAGTCAAGGCAGACTCTTCTTCCGCTGAGTCTTTGCCTGATCTTCTCGTCGGGAACGTGTATCTCTATGACCTTGTCGATATTCACGCCCATTGCGTCAAGCGCCTCTGCCTGAGGAACGGTCCTTGGAAATCCGTCGAGGATGAAACCGTTCTGAGCGTCAGGTTCTTTGATCCTGTCCTTGAGGATACCGATAACTATCTCGTCCGAAACCAGATCGCCGGCATCCATAGCCGCTTTTGCTTTCAGACCGTACTCCGTGCCTGCCTTAACGGCAGCTCTGAGCATATTTCCCGTGGAAATAGTGGGGATTTTCAACGCCTCGCAGATGACCTCTGCCTGCGTTCCTTTTCCGGCGCCCGGTGCGCCCAATAAAATCAGATTCATGCCTCAGACTCCTTTTTCTTAAATTTTGTTTCTGCTTATTCTAAGAATCCCTTGTGATGACGCATCATCATCTGCGATTCCATAGTTCTTACGGTCTCAAGTGCAACGCTTACAACGATGAGTATCGAAGTACCGCCCATTGCGATGTTCACGCCGGTCGCCGCGCCGAAGATTATCGGGAAGATCGCGATTATTCCCAGGAAGATCGCGCCCACCAGAGTTATCTTTGAAAGTATCCTCTTGATGTAGTCGCTGGTCGGTCTGCCCGGTCTGATACCGGGAACGCCGCCGTTATTCTGTCTGAGATTATTGGCTATCTCAACGGGGTTATACTGCATTGAAACATAGAAGTAGTTAAATCCGATTATGAGCAGGAAGTACAGGCAGGCATAGAAGGGGTGATCGTAGCTGAACCACCTCAGCAGACCGTTATAGAATCCCGTACCGTCGGCTCTCGGTTTGATAAACATTTCAAGCGTAGACGGCAGCGACATAAACGCCATAGCGAAGATGATAGGCAGAACGCCGCTCATTGCTATTTTTATCGGGATATATGTGTTCTGTCCGCCGTACTGTTTTCTGCCGACAACGCGTTTTGCATACTGTATCGGTATACGTCTTTCCGCATTGTTAATAAAGATGATAAACGCGATCATCAACACAAAGATGACAATGATGATAGGAACGAGTATCATATACTTAGCCTCGCCGGTGCGCATCAGCATAATAAGGTTCCATACCGCAGCAGGTCCTCTTGCAATGATACCTGCGAACAGCAGCATCGAGATACCGTTTCCGATACCCTTTTCATTGATGAGGTCGCCCAGCCAGATAGTAAGCGACGCGCCCGCCGTAAAGCAGAGGATTATAACGATCTCGGAATAGATCTTCTCCCAGCCGGTAGTATATATGATCGCGTGAGCCGTATTTTTCAGTGTCAGATAGTATGCCCACGACTGGAACAGCGAAATGCCCAGAGCGGTATACTTCGTGATCTTGTTCAGCTTTTTCCTACCCTCAAGACCCTCTTCCGCAAGCTTTTCAAGCGGAGGGAGCGCATAGGTCAGCAGCTGGATAATGATCTGTGCATTGATATACGGGCTTACCGACAGCGCAAGCAGGGTTGCGTCCGCAAAGTTACCGCCCGAAAGAACGTTCAGGTAGCTGAAGAAGTTACCGTTCGCATTGCTCTCGGAGAACCACGACGCTATAGCCGCACTGTCAAGATACGGAACGGGGACCGCTCCGCCGATTCGGTATATAATTATGATGAAGAATGTAAACAGGAGTTTCCTTCTCAGTTCGGGAACCTTCCACGCATTACGGAATGTTTCTATCACAATTACATCACCTCAGCCTTTCCGCCTGCCTTTTCGATCTTCTCCTTTGCAGATGCGGAAAAAGCCGCCGCCTTTACGGTAAGATTTCTGTTCAGTTCGCCGTTGCCGAGTATCTTAACGCCGTCGTACTCTTTCTTTACAAGACCTGCCGCCTTGAGCAGCTCGGTATCGACGACCGTTCCGTCTACGAATCTGTCCAGATCCGAAACATTGACAACTGCGTACTCGGTTGCGAAAATATTATTGAATCCTCTCTTAGGGATCCTTCTTGCCAGTGTAGTCTGACCGCCTTCAAATCCCGGTCTTACTCCGCCGCCCGAACGGGCGTTCTGACCCTTATGACCTTTGCCTGCGGTTTTTCCCCAGCCTGAGCCGTGGCCTCTGCCCACTCTCTTGGCTGCCTTCTTTGAACCTTCGGCAGGTGATAATTCGTGCAGTTTCATATTTAGCACCTCCTTGCTTTACGCTTCGGTTACTTTAATAAGGTGGGATATAACCCTGATCTTGCCCTGTGTCTGCGGATTATCAGGCTGAGTGGTTACATCGCCGATTTTTTTCAGGCCGAGAGAATTAGCCGTCAGCACTTGTTTTTCGACCTTGTTATTCAGACTTCTGACCAGTTCGATTTTCAGTTCTGCCATTGCTTTTTCCTCCTTAGCCGATCACTTCGCGCACGGTCTTACCTCTCTTTGCGGCTACTTCTTCAGCCGATCTTACCGATGCAAGTCCGTTTATGGTAGCTCTTACCACGTTGCAGGGATTGTTTGAACGCAAAGACTTGGTTCTGATGTCCTTGATGCCTGCGATCTCAACGACCGCTCTCACGGGACCGCCCGCGATAACTCCCGTACCGGGTGCGGCAGGCTTCATAAGCACTTCGCCTGCGCCGAATTTTCCTACGATCTCGTGAGGAATGGTAGTACCCTTAAGAGATACCCTGATAAGGTTCTTCTTGGCGTCCTCGATACCCTTGCGGATAGCGTCGGGAACTTCGCTCGCCTTACCGAGACCGAATCCTACGATACCGTTTCCGTCGCCTACTACGATAAGCGCCGAAAATTTCCTTATACGGCCGCCCTTAACGGTTTTTGATACGCTGTTGATCGCGACTACTTTTTCGTTGAGTTCCAATGTTGAAGCATCTATTATAGCCAAAAGTAATACCCTCCTTCTTAGAACTTGAGTCCGCCTTCACGGGCCCCTTCTGCTAATTCCTGAATGCGTCCGTGATAGAGATAACCGCCTCTGTCGAAAACGACATTCTCGATACCCTTTTCAGCAGCCGCCTTAGCGATCATTTCGCCGACCTTGCGTGCGCCTTCCTTGTTTCCGCCAACGCCGTCAAAGTCCTTGGACATTGAAGATGCGGAGCAAAGAGTAACGCCCTTGGTGTCGTCTATGATCTGCGCATATATATGCTTTGAGGAGCGGAATACGTTCAGGCGCGGACACTGCGCGGTTCCGGAAACTTTGTTGCGGACTCTGGCGTGTCTTTTTGCTCTTGCCTTCGCTCTGTCAAGCTTTTTCACCATAGTAATTCTCTCCTTTTAATTACTTCTTGCTGCCCTTGCCGGCCTTGCCTTCCTTATGGATAACGTATTCGCCCTGATAGCGGATACCCTTGCCCTTATAAGGCTCCGGCGGACGCTTTTCGCGGATCTCGCAGGCAAACTGACCTACAGCCTGCTTATCTATACCCGAAACCACGATCTGGTTGGGCTGAGGAACGTCGATCTTGATGTCGTCCGTTTCCGGAACGATCACCTGATGTGAAAATCCCAGGTTCATAACAAGATTCTTGCCCTGCTTTGCAGCTCTGTAACCTACTCCCACGATCTCGAGCGTCTTGGAATAGCCATTTGTAACGCCCTCTACCATATTGTGGATCAGGGTCCTTGTAAGTCCGTGCAGCGATTTATGCAGCTTGTCGTCACTGGGACGAGCCACGGTGATAACGCCGTCTTCGGACTTGATTATCATATCCTTGTTAAAGGTCTTAGTAATGGTTCCCTTGGGACCTTTGACGGTGACAACATTGCCGTCGGCAACGGTCACGTCTACTCCGGCAGGAACACTAACGGGTTTTAATCCGATTCTTGACATAGTGTTTAGTCCTCCTTACCAAATAAACGCGAGAACCTCGCCGCCGACATTGAGTTCTCTTGCCTTCTTGTCGGTAATTACGCCCTTTGAAGTGGAAACCACGGCGATCCCCAGTCCCTTCATGACCTTGGGCATATCCTCGCAGCTTGAATATATTCTGAGTCCCGGTTTGGAAACTCTTCTCAGTCCGGATATTACGGAATTGCGGTTCTCATCGTACTTGAGCGTGATCCTGATAATACCCTGCTTGCCGTCCTCAATGATCTTGAAGTCCTTTACATATCCCTCATCCACAAGGATCTGGGTGATGGACTTCTTCATATTTGACGCAGGTACGTCAACCGTTGCATGCTTAGCCGTGCTTGCATTGCGGATCCTGGTCAACAAATCCGCTATCGAATCAGTAATCTGCATACTTGTTAACCTCCTTTACCAACTTGCCTTCTTCACTCCGGGGATCTGACCGTCATGAGCCAATTCTCTGAAACAGATACGGCAGATGCCGAATTTTCTCAGATAGGCGTGAGGTCTTCCGCAGATCTTGCATCTGTTGTAAGCACGAGTGGAATACTTAGGCTTAGCCTGCTGCTTGTTTATCATAGCCTTTTTAGCCATATAAATTTCCTCCTCTACCTTTACCTTGCGAACGGAGCGCCCATAAGTGTCAGCAGCTCCTTGGCTTCTTCGTCTGTCTTAGCGGTAGTGATAAAGTTAATATCCATACCTCTTACCTTGTCGATCTTGTCATACTCGATCTCAGGGAAAATAAGCTGTTCCTTGATACCGGTGGAATAGTTTCCTCTTCCGTCAAAGGAATTGCCGTTGATACCTCTGAAATCTCTTACGCGGGGGAATGCCACATTGAAGAGCCTGTCTACGAACTCGTACATTTTCTCCGCTCTGAGCGTAACCTTTACGCCGATGATCTGTCCGTCCCTCAGCTTGAAATTAGCTACCGACTTCTTAGCCTTGCAAACGATAGGCTTCTGTCCGGTGATAGCGGCGAGGTCTGCCATAATAGCGTCAATGACCTTCTTGTTGTCCTTATCCGCCCCGCAGCCTACGTTGATAACTACCTTGTCAAGCTTAGGGATCTGCATAACGTTAGCATACTGAAATTTTTTCATCATAGCAGGAGCTACGGTGCTAACATAATATTCTTTCAATCTTGCAGCCATCGTAAAATCTCCTCCTTAATCAAAATTCTTCGCCGCAGTCGGCGTGAGAACAAACTCTTACCTTAGAACCGTCCTCAAGGATCTTATGCGCGATCCTTGTCGGCTTTGAGCACTTGGGGCATACCGCCTGTACCTTTGAGGCGTACATTGCAGCCTCCGCCTTGACGATGCCGCCCGCCTGCTGTGCGTTTCTCGGTTTAACGTGCTTTGTGACGATATTAAGTCCCTCTACGATAACCTTGCCCTCTTTGGGGGATACCTCCAGGACTTTACCCTTCTTTCCCTTGTCTTTTCCGGAAAGAATCACGACTGTGTCGCCGGTCTTAACGTGTACCTTACTCATTTTAACGACACCTCCCGATCAAAGTACTTCCGGAGCGAGCGACAGGATCTTCAGATAATCCTTTTCGCGCAGCTCTTTTGCAACAGGTCCGAAAATACGGGTCCCTCTTGGGTTTTTATCTTCCTTGATTATAACAGCAGCGTTCTCGTCGAAACGGATATACGTTCCGTCTGCGCGACGAAGACCCTTTGCTGAACGAACGATTACTGCTTTTACAACATCGCCTTTCTTAACAACGCCGCCCGGTGTTGCTTTTTTGACCGAAGCTACCACGACGTCGCCGATGTTTGCATACCTTCTGCGTGTTCCGCCTAAAACTCTGATGCACATAAGCTCCTTTGCTCCGGAGTTATCTGCCACCTTCAGATAAGTCTGCATCTGTACCACAGTGCGTTCCTCCTTTCACAAATTATACGGCTGCGGCGGAATCGCCGCCGACAGTCCATATTATTACAAAAACGTTATTACTTAGCCTTCTCGAGGATATTTACCAGACGCCATCTCTTGTCCTTGGACAGAGGTCTGGTTTCCATTACCTCGACCTTATCGCCGATCCTGCACTCGTTGTTCTCGTCGTGCGCTTTCAGCTTTACTGTTCTCTTGATTATCTTCTTATACAGGGGGTGCTGTACGTTATCCTCGATAGCCACGACGATAGTCTTGTCCATCTTGTCGGAAACCACCTTGCCCACTCTGGTCTTTCTAAGATTTCTTTCGCTCACAGTTGATCCTCCCTTCGCAATTATTGAACGGACTCTTGCTTACGAATGAATGTCTTTACACGAGCAATATCCTTCTTTACCGCTTTCATCCTCATCGGATTTTCCAGTTGGTTCACGGCGTGCTGAAAACGAAGGTTAAAAAGCTCCTGTTTAAGTTCTGCCAGCTTTTCGTTCAGCTCGGCAGCAGACAAATCCTTGATCTCATTTGCTTTCATTATTGCTCACCACCCGTTTCTTGAGTTTCTTTCTTGACAAACTTGCACTTCACAGGCAGCTTGTGCATCGCAAGACGCATAGCCTCTCTTGCAATATCCTCGCTTACTCCTGCGATCTCGAACATAACTCTGCCCGGCTTGACCACGGCTACCCAGTACTCGGGAGAACCTTTACCTGAACCCATTCGCGTCTCGGCAGGCTTTTCGGTAACAGGCTTGTCGGGGAAGATCTTTATCCATACCTGACCGCCTCTCTTGATGTATCTCGTCATCGCGATACGGGCAGCCTCGATCTGATTGGAGGTTATCCATGCCGGCTGGAGCGCCTGAAGACCGTAATCGCCGTAGGAAACTGTATTTCCTCTGGTCGCCTTGCCTTTCAGCCTGCCCCTCTGGACTCTTCTGTACTTAACTCTCTTTGGAAGCAGCATTAGTTGTTACCTCCTTCTCTTTTTGATCTGTTGAAATCACGGCGGCCGCCTCTCGGTCTGTCGTCGTTTCTTCTGTTTCTTCTTCTGTCGTTGTTTTCCCTTCTGTCAGACGCGGCAACTTCGCCCTTGAGAACTTCTCCGCGGTAGATCCAAACCTTTACGCCGATACGTCCGTAGGTCGTATGAGCTTCCGCAGTACCGTAATCAATATCCGCTCTGATAGTCTGAAGAGGGATCGTACCCTCGTGATAGCTTTCCGCTCTTGCGATCTCGGCGCCGCCCAGACGTCCGGAAACTCTGGTCTTGATACCCTTTGCGCCAAGCTTCATAGCTCTGCCGATAGCCTGCTTCATAGCACGTCTGAAAGAAATACGATCCTCCAGATCGTGAGCGATCTTCTCGGCAACGAGCTGCGCGTTGATGTCGGGCTGTTTTACTTCGACAATGTTGATCGTGACCTTCTTGCCGATCTTCTTTTCAATATCGGTACGGAGCTTATCTATCTCCGCGCCGCCTCTTCCGATAACGATACCGGGCTTCGCGCAGTGAATGTGAAGTCTTACTCTCTGTCCGCCGTCGTTATCAGCAAATCTTTCGATCTCCACTTTAGGAACACCTGCATAAACGCACTTGTCCGAGGGATTCTTTGAACGGGTGTTCAGAGCTTTCATAACATAGTTACGAATATTGTAATCCTCTACCAGTGTGTCGCCGAAAGTGCTCTTATCTGCAAACCAGCGGGAATCCCAATCCTTTATCACACCGACTCTCAGTCCGTGTGGATTAACCTTTTGACCCATAGTTTACCTCCTCTTTCAGCTTAATCCTTTTCCTTGAGAACGATCGTAACGTGCGATGTTCTCTTAAGGATCCTGTAGGCTCTGCCTTGTGCTCTTGGTCTTATTCTTTTGATTATCGGGCCCGGGCAAACGTAGCACTGCGCAACATAGAGGTTATTCTTATCCATATTGTGATTGTTTTCTGCGTTTGCGGCAGCGGACTTCAGAAGTTTCTCCAAATATTCACAAGCAGCCTTGGGCGTATGCTTTAATGTTGCCATAGCAACTTCATAATCTTTTCCCCGGATAAGATCGAGAACGATCTGCACCTTGCGGGGAGCAATACGAGCGTTTCTCAGAATTGCTTTTGCTTCCATCTGAACTCCTCCTTTCCGCTACTTCTTACCGTTGTTCGAGGTCTTTGAACCTGCGTGGCCTTTGAACGTCCTTGTGGGAGCAAACTCTCCCAGCTTATGACCCACCATATCCTCGGTGACATAGACCGGAACGTGCTTGCGTCCGTCATGAACAGCGAATGTATGACCAACGAATTCGGGGAAGATCGTGGAGGCTCTGCTCCAGGTCTTTACTACCTTCTTCTCTCCGGCATCGTTCATTGCAACTACCTTTTTCATAAGGGATTCCTCTACGAAAGGTCCCTTCTTAACGCTTCTGCCCATTATTCATCTGCCTCCTTTCAGCATTACTTACCGTTTCTGCGTTTTACGATAAACTTATCGGAGCGATGATGCTTTGCTCTCGTCTTGTAACCCATGGTAGGCTTGCCCCAGGGGGTAACAGGACTCGGACGTCCGACGGGAGATTTGCCTTCGCCGCCGCCGTGGGGGTGATCGCAGGGGTTCATTACCGAACCTCTTACGGTAGGTCTCCAGCCCATGTGACGCTTTCTTCCCGCCTTGCCGATATTTACGTTTTCATGATCTATATTGCCGACCTGTCCGATCGTCGCCATACAGTTTGCGGGGATCTTCCTCATCTCGCCGGAAGGAAGTCTTACCAGCGCGTAGGAATCCTCCTTGCCCATCAGCTGAGCCATATTGCCTGCCGAACGCACGAGCTGTGCGCCCTTGCCGGGATAAAGCTCGATATTGTGGATAAAAGTACCGACCGGGATATTTGCCAGCGCGAGCGCGTTGCCCGGCTTGATGTCGGCGTCAGCTCCGGATCTTACCACGTCTCCGACCTTAAGACCGTTCGGCGCGATGATATATCTCTTCTCGCCGTCCTCATACTGAACGAGCGCGATAAACGCCGATCTGTTGGGATCGTATTCGATAGTAAGCACCGTTGCGTTCATATCGGTCTTGTTCCTCTTGAAGTCGATAACACGGTACTTTCTTCTTACTCCGCCGCCTCTGTGACGGACGGTTATCCTGCCGTAGCTGTTTCTGCCGGACTTCTTGTCCATCGGCTCGAGCAGCGACTTGCAGGGAGCGACCTTCGACAGCTCGGAATAATCGGTAACAGTCATTCCTCTTCTTCCGGGAGTCGTAGGCTTGTAGCTTTTTATTGCCATATTGTATTTCACTCCTTATATGGTTTTGCGAAGAGATCAAAGAGCGCGCTCCAAGCATCTCTCCATACTTACATCCTGCGGAAAATACCCGAAACAGGCGAAATGCGGGAAACGTCTGCGCGTCCCCAGCGGCCGCGACGCCGCCTCGCAGGATCTTCTCCGGCTCTGCCGGAGGTACGGGCGCAGTATATCGGTACGCCCTGCCGCAAGCGGATTATCAGTACATTCCGTCAAAGAACTCGATCGTCTTGTCGCCCTTAACGGTAACGATCGCTTTTTTGCGGTCGGGTCTGTATCCGACGAATCTGCCCATTCTCTTCTGCTTGCCCTTTACGCTTACGGTGTTCACGCCTGCGACCTCTACTCCGAAGAGCTCCTCCACAGCCTTTGCGATCTCGACCTTGTTAGCGTCCTTGGCAACCTCGAAAGTATATTTGCCGTTCTGAAGTCTTTCCATAGAATCTTCAGTGATGATCGGTCTGATTATAATATCCTGAGCGGTCTTGTTCATTACGCATAAACCTCCTCGATCTTTGCTACGGCGTCGGCGGCTACGATAAACTTATCATAGTTGAGTATATCGTAAACGTTAAGGGTGTTTACTGTCGCCGTCTTGACTCCGGGGATATTTCCGGCGCTCTTTATCACCTTGGCATCAGCCTCGGCGGTAACGATAAGAGCCTTGCCCTCCACCTCGAGAGCCTTGAGCATATCAACTATCGTCTTTGTCCTGAACTCGTCCGTCTTTATAGCGTCAACTACCACCATATTCTCGTCGAGCACCTTTACGGAAAGCGCCGACTTCATAGCCAGTCTTTTTTCCTTCTTGTTGAGGGAATAGCTGTAATCTCTGGGCTTAGGACCGAGAGCGATACCGCCGTGTACCCACTGCGGAGCTCTGATAGAACCCTGTCTTGCGTGTCCCGTGCCCTTCTGACGCCAGGGCTTGCGGCCGCCGCCCTTTACTTCCGTCCTTGTGAGCGTGGACTGTGTGCCCTGTCTCTGATTTGCCAGATAATTCACTACCATAGCGTGCATTATCGTCTTGTTGGGTTCGATGCCGAAAACGGCGTCGTTAAGCTCAGTGTCGGCTACTTTTTTGCCTGTCATATCAAATACTGCGATCTGTGACATCTTAACTCCTCCTTCCACTAAGCCTTCTTAACGCGATCAACGATCGTTACCGTGCCGTTCTTGGGTCCGGGGATCGCTCCCTTGATCGCGATAAGGTTATTTTCTGCGTCTATCTTTACTATTTCAAGATTCTGGATCGTTACTCTCTCCGCGCCGAGGTGTCCGGGCATTCCCTTGCCCTTGAATATTCTCGAAGGGGAAGAGCAGGCGCCCATAGAGCCGGCGTGTCTGTGAACGGGTCCCGTACCGTGAGTTTCCTTGAGTCTTGAATTGTTCCAGCGCTTGATCGTACCTGCGAAACCTTTACCCTTGCTGGTGCCGCATACGTCCACGATCTCGCCCACTTCAAACGCGTCCGCCTTAACGATGTCGCCCACGTTCACGGCGGAGATGTCGTCAAGTCTGAATTCCCTGAGAGTTCTCTTCAGAGCCACGTCCGCCTTCTTGAAATGTCCGGCGAGAGGCTTGTTCACTCTCTTTGCCCTGATGTCGCCGAAACCGAGCTGTACCGCCTCGTAACCGTCGTTCTCAACGGTCTTTTTCTGAACGACCACGCAGGGACCCGCCTCTACGACGGTAACGGGGATAACCTTTCCCGTTTCATCAAAGATCTGCGTCATACCGATCTTTTTTCCGATGATTCCTTTTTTCATGATGTTTATTCCTCCTATGGTTATTGGTTGAGCTTGCGCCCAACATGACCTGCAAACATTGATACGAGATCACTCTGATCTCTTTTTGGAAATTACTTGATCTCCATTACAATGTTAACGCCTGCAGGAAGTTCAAGAGCCTCGAGCGCCGCCGTTGTTCCCTTGGTGGGACGGATAACGTCGATAAGCCTTTTGTGAGTTCTCAACTCAAACTGTTCTCTGCTGTCCTTGTACTTATGAACAGCTCTGAGGATCGTTACTACCTCTTTGTCGGTAGGAAGGGGGATAGGTCCCGACACCTGAGCGCCCGAGCGCTTTACCGCGTCAACGATCTTTGCCGCCGCCGCATCTACTACGGCATGCTCATATCCCTTGATCTTGATCCTGATCTTCTCATTGACTGCCACTTGAAATCGCCTCCTCGCTGATTACTCAAAATATGGGGGCAGGGATTTTCCCTATCCGCAACAACTTGTGTGACCGTGGCTGAAACCTCGGTTTTTCGTTTTACACTCCGCCGTGTGTTCCGTGTACTTTCCATAAAAAATACCGAATCACCGTTTTGGTATTCGGACTCAGAAAAATCAAACGCACAGCGTTACATACTCATACAAAGCGGCAAAGCAGTCCGCCGCCCTCGCAAGAAGCATAAGCACATACTGTGTTTCGGTTATTACGGTCGCCCGGTTTAAAATCGGACATACTCCATGAAAATTACCCGGCAGACCGCCGGCAACCTTTCACTTCAACGCATATCTCGGCGTATCCGTCATTCGACAATACGCCCTCGTGCAGTCACGCAAGTAATATTATACACCGTAACCCTCCGGATTTCAAGAGTTTTCCGGAAAATTACGGTGTAGAATTTTTGCAGTATTTTACGCAATATTTTAGACATTTTGCACAAAATCTTATATTCAATCTTTAAGAACGGCGCATCTTTCGGCGCAGTGCGCGTATATTTCCTTTTCGTCCGCATTAATATGGTATACTCCGTTTTCGTAGAGAACCTTTCCTGCGCAGACGGTCATTCTGACGTTCTGCTTTGAGCCGCTGTAAACTATATTCTTATCTATCGCATTCAGGGGCTGCATATTCGGCTTTGACAGATCTAAGACCAGCAGATCTGCCTGTTTGCCTTTGGCGATACGGTCGCAGTCGTCAAGCCCCATAGCGAGAGCCGAACCGCAGCAGGCGGCTTTCAGAGCCTCCTGAGCCGGAAAAGCCGCAGCGTCGCCGAGACTGAGTTTTTGCAGTGCGGTCATCAGGAACATTTCCCTGAACATATCAAGGCAGTTGTTGCTTGCCGCGCCGTCCGTTCCGACCGCGATCTTCACGCCATTTTCCCTCATACGGCAAAGCGGCGCGATACCGCTTGCCAGCTTGGAATTTGAGCCCGGGCAGGTGACGGCATAAACGTTCCTGCGGCGGAAAATATCCATATCCTCATCGGAAAAATGCACGCAGTGAAAGCCTGCTCCGCCGTAGTCGTATATACCGAGGCTGTCAAACAGTGCAGTCGGCGTTTTTCCGTACTTTTCCACACATTCGCGGACTTCCTTTGCGGTTTCGGAATTATGCACGCTCACGGGCGCTTTATACTTTTTCGCCAGCGCGGCGATCTCCTCCATAAGACCGTATTCCGCGGTATATTCGGCATGAAAACCGAGTCTGTAGCTTACGAGAGGATCTCTGCCGTTAAAGCGCAGATAGAACTCCTCCAGCCTTGCCGCGTCTGCCGCCGAGCCGCTCACCGAACCGCACATCACCGTGCGGAATCCGCTTTCCACATTCGCCCTGAAATAATCCTCAGGCTCAAAGTACATATCAAAAGACGCGGTGATGCCGCTTGAAAGATATTCCAGTATCGCAAGCTTGGTGAACCAGTAAATATCCTCTCCGGTAAGCTTTTCCTCCATAGGAAATACCCGATCGAAAAGCCACTCCTGCAGCGGCAGATCGTCGGCATATGAACGCAGGAAGGTCATAGCGGAATGGGTATGCGCATTTTTAAAGGAAGGCATTATCAGGCAGTTTTCAAGATCGTATTCCTTCTCAAAGACCGCGTTTTTCAGCATTTCGGAGTCGGGCTTGCCGCAGAAAGCTATCCTGCCGCCCTCCGTCCAGACCTCCTTATATTCGGTATGCGTATCCTCGCACATATCCATTACCAACGCGTTTTTAAATCTGAGCATAGCGTTTCTCCTTATCTGGTATGGGGCAGCTCCTCGCTTTCAAAAGCGATCTTATAAGCCTCTCCCAGTACGATATAAGCCACGGTCGCGAGCGATCTTGCCTCCACATAATCCCTGTCTATGCAGAATCGTCCGCTGTCAAGGACTTCCTTTATTGCGATAACTCTTTCATATCCCGAGGAAAGCGCGCCTATATCGGGGATAACGAAATAAGCCTGCTGCATTATCCTGCGTATTTCCGTGCGCAGTCCTGCCGGAATGTGGGGAGCGTTTTCATTGAGATCAAAATTATACGGCATAAACGCTCCGCTGCGCTGCGGCGCTTTCTCATTAATATCCGCCGCCGCCCTGCGCGAGAACACCAGAGCCTCCAGCAGCGAATTGCTTGCCAGACGGTTATTTCCGTGCACTCCCGTACACGAACATTCTCCGCAGGCGTAAAGATCCTCCACGGTCGTCCGCGCACTCGTATCCACTTTTATTCCGCCCATAAGATAATGCTGACAGGGGAACACGGGTATCATATCCTGCGTCATATCAAAGCCTGCGTCAAGAAGATTGCGGTATATCATCGGGAAACGTTCTTTTATAAATTCCGGATCTTTATGGGTTATATCCAGATAGAAATTATCCGAGCCTGTCTTTTTCGCCTCAAAAATGATCGAATGGGATACCACATCGCGCGGCGCAAGCTCCAGACGAGCGTCATAGTTATGCATAAAGCGTTCGCCGTTGCAGTTTTTAAGGTAAGCTCCCTCTCCTCTTACCGCCTCGGAAATAAGGAAACATTCCCTTGTATTTTTATTGTTAAAAGCGGTCGGGTGGAACTGTATATAGCTCAGGTTCTTTATCTGTGCGCCCATTCTGTAGGCTATGGCTATGCCGTCGCCCGTTGCGATAGCGGAATTGGTGGTATATTCATACACTCTGCCTATGCCGCCCGTTGCGAAAAGGGCAAATCTCGAATTGCAGACGTGATACTGTCCCTCTTTAAGCACAAGGAAAGAAAACCCTGACGGATTTTTGCGGCAGTCGCACATAACGGCGTCCTCCCAGATCGTCACATTTTCAAGCGTGCGCACGGTATCGAGCAGTGTGGATTCTATTTCAAATCCGGTAGCGTCCTTGTGGTGGAAGATACGGTGCATACCGTGGCCGCCCTCCAGTGTGCGGTGATAAGAGCCGTCCGGCATTTTGTCAAAATCAACTCCCAGACGTATTATCTCGGCTATGTCGATCTTTGCCTCGTTCACGAGTATATCGGTAGATTCTGGGTCGTTCTCAAAGCCGCCTGCCACAAAGGTATCGTGCTTATGGTTTTCGGGCGAATCGAGAGGATTGTCGTACACGCCGGCAATACCGCCCTGCGCCAGAGCCGAATTGCACAGCGTCAGTCCGCGCTTGGCGAGAACCAGCACGCTGAGTCGGCGCGAGAGATTATATGCGGCATAAAGTCCTGCCACTCCGCAGCCTGCAATTATCACGTCATAATTGTTCATTGAACATTACCTCTTTATCGGCGGAGCTGTCCGCCGGAATATGCTTTTTTTATTGTATCACATTTTATGACATATTTCAAGGGGTTTTTGCGCTTTTTCACGGAAATCAATTTTTGATTTCCGAAGAAGTCAGAACGCTGCGCTTTTAAGAGGTAAGAGAAAAGAAGTAAGATATGCTCCGCAATTGCGGTGTAAATGAAGTCGGCATATTAAAAAGGTTTTCGGTCAAGCCTTTTCCTCAAAAAGGCTTGCAGGGTCAAGGGACAGCGTCCCTTGTCGCCGTCCGCAGACGGCGAAATACCCCTGCCGCCTGCGTCCGCAAGGGGTGAATTTCAAAACAGTCCGGTGGACTGTTTTGAAAGAGGGGACGCCCTGCAAGAAGGGCGTCCCCTGAGTATGGGCGGCATTTGCTGCTGCCGCCGCTTGCGGCGGCAAATATATCCTAAAAAGCTATTCTTTCCCAATGGGGGGGAATAACAGTCTGTTTCGGGAGGTATATTCTCCGCTGCCTGTACAGAATATACCACAAGAACTTTTTTGTGACTTTTGTACCGCAACAAACTTCAACCGCCCGATTTCCAAGCCTTGACCGCTCCGCACATCGCAGAGGGCGACAAGCGCGCCCGCGCGAGGACAAGCCTTTTTAAGGAAAAGGCTGGTGCGAAAACCTTTTAAATTTGCTCCCTACTTATTAACTAAACTGCACAGCGTGAAATCAAAGCCCTCTACCGCAATAAACTTTCTCCGCCCCTTTTGTGAAGTCAAAGCGATATGCACCGAGGACGGGCGGAAATGCCCACCCCGGGAGGGGTTCGTCAAATGTACTATAAAATGTATCAAAAATTTGTAAAAAATAATATAGAAAAATTTTCACCTATTTGTTATAATGATAGTGTATGCAGACATAGCGCATACTTGCAAAAACGAAGATCATCACCCCCCCCCGAAAGGAGCGCTTTACATAATGAAAAAGATCCATACGCGCTTTGCGGCATTACTCGCAGCCGCGGCAATTTCCTGCACGGCGCTTTCAGGCTGCTACCTCTTCCCCGACGAAGAGGAGGTACTTCCTGCCCCCACTGTGGAGGCGACAGGCGTAAAATATACCACCGTCACCGCCCAGCGCAAAGACCTTGAAAAGAAAGTCGTCAACTCGGGCACTGTCACCGCCGAAAAACAATATAACCTCGTTTACGAAAAACAGGGCGGCATTATCTCCGAATTTTTTGCCGCCGCAGGCGATAAAGTGAGCGAGGGCGACCCTATCTGCGCTCTCGATACGACTGACATCGACTACCAGATCGCCGAACAGGAACTGTACAGAAAAAAAGCGGAGCTGAACGTACAGATAATAACCGAAAGCGGCGGTACTCAGGCGCAGATAGATCAGGCAGGCGTGGAAGTGGAACTGCTCGACCGCACCCTTGAACGGCTCTATGAACAAAAAGAGGCGGCTACACTGCGCTCTCCCGTGGACGGAGTGCTGCTTTCGATAGCCGACGTAAGAGTGGGCGACGGCGTGTCTACAGGACAAAGTATCGCTACAGTGATAGATACTACGGGACTTTACATCGCTCTTAAACCGAACGACTATTCCATGTACAAAATGGATATGGAACTACAGATAAGACTCGATAAGGACTACTACAAGGGCAAGGTGTTTATGACGCCCGGCGATCTTGCGGACTACCGCGAGGAACAGGCTAACGACCACAGCAAGCCTGACGATACGGCGATAAACTACGAAACAGAAACGGTATATGTAAGATTCGTGGATACCGTTCCTCCCGAGGCGGTGGGAAGACTTGCCGATTGTATCCTCATTCTCGACAAGGTGGAAAACGCGATAGTCATTTCAAACAACCTTATAAAGACCGTTGACGGAGAAAAGGTGGTCTACGTTCTCAAAGACGGCGAAAAGATCGCAGTACCCGTCGAAACCGGTCTGGAAACGGGCTCTCAGACCGAAATAATCTCGGGGCTTAACGAGGGCGACGAAATTATCCTGAGATGATACCTACATCGGCGCCGCCGCGCTGACCTTTAACGTTTTCTTTCAACGTAAAGCTTTCTGAAAGGACATACTTTTATGTTTACATTGCTACTGCGGAAAATGCGCAACACCAAATGGATGGTGCTGTGCCTGCTGGTGGGCTTTATTATGGCAAGCGCTATGATGAGCACTATCCCCATATATATGAACGCGTCGCTGCAGCGTATGCTTGTAAAGGATATGGAACAGTTCCAGGTGGACAACGAGATATATCCCGGCGCATACAACATCTCCTATCCTCTTACCCTCGATATTTCTCCCGACGAGCAGAGAGCGCAGATCGACAAAATATCCGATCTGGCAGGCAGCTCCTACAAGGATCTCGGCTGTCCGGCAGAGTCCGACAAGTCATATATCGCGGACGAATATCTGTATGTCACTTCCATTGAAGTTTCCGCAGGAAATTCCATGGCGAGATTCACTCTCGGCGGTATGACGGGTCTTGACGAACATATAAAGATAACTCAGGGCAGAATGTACGAAAAGGGTATCCGCTCCGACGGCGTTATCGAAACGATCGCCACAGAAAAGGCTTTGCAGGTATCGGGGCTTACTGTCGGCACGGTCTATGAGATCGCGAACGTTTTCGACTCTTCCATTACCGCTAAAATGGAGATAGTGGGCATTTTCAACGTTGCCGACAGCAACGACCCCTACTGGGCGGAGGGTATCGACGAGGAATATATAAGCGCACTCTTTATGGATTATGACACGCTCTATTCCGACGCGATAAATTCCGGCGCGATAAGCATAAACACATTCAAAAGACGTATCGCAATGGATTATCCGCATATGAATATGAATAATCTGGATTCCATGCTCGACAAGACCGACGCTCAGGCTCTTGCTTACAAGAAAGAAAAGGTATCCTTTAATCTTCCTGCGGCGAATATTCTGCGCGACTACGGTGAAAGAGCGTCAAAACTGCGGCTGATACTCTGGCTTTTGCAGATACCCGTCATTATGATGATACTCGTGTACCTCTTTATGGTGTCGCAGCTCAACGTCGAACAGGAAAAGAACGAGATCGCGGTATTCAAGAGCAGAGGCGCGAGCCGCGGTCAGATAATGGCGATATACGCGCTCGAATCGCTCTTCCTCGGCGTTATAACCGCGCTTATCGGTCCGTTCGCAGGAATGGGGCTTTGCCGTATTCTCGGAGCGTCGAACGGTTTCCTTGAATTTGTAAACAGAAGATCCCTGCCTATCACCATGACAAGGGACGCTTTCATATATGCCGGCGCTGCCGTGCTGGTGTTCTTTATCACGACAATGGTGCCGATCATTCCGGCGACAAAGACTACCATTGTCGAACACAAGCAGTCCAAAGCGCGCAAGAGAAAGTTTCCACTGTGGGAAAAGCTCTGTCTTGATTTTATCCTCGCAGGCGGCTCGGCGGCGTGGCTGTATTTCTACAACCGTCAGCAAAAAGAGCTTGTGGAGCAGGGTCTTTCCGATACCGTTTCCGCCACGATCAATCCGCTGATGTTTATCGCGTCCACCGCGTTCATTCTCGGTCTGGGATTGTTTTTCATAAGAGTTTACCCGTTTATTATAAGGATAATTTCCCGTCTCGGCAAGCGTATCTGGTCGCCTGCGGCTTACGTTTCGCTGAATAATATCGGCAGATGTGCAAACGGCAGAGAACGTTTCCTGATGATCTTCCTTATCCTGACGGTATCTCTCGGCGTATTCTTTGCCAACACCGCAAGAGCGCTCAACCGCAGCGCCGAAGAGAGAATATCCTACAACGCGGGCGCGGACGTCCGCATTGCCGAAGAATGGGAAAGCAACAGGAAAGTATCCTCCTCCGCGTCATCGTCACAGCAGGGTATGTACGGCGCGGCGCAGTCAGAAAGCGAAGAAGAGGAGGAAGATTCAGGCGAAACGGTCGTTCAGTATGTAGAACCCGTATTTGAAAGGTTTGAAGATCTCGCAGGAGTAAAGAACGCCGCAAAGGTGTTCATAAAGGACGGTGTCCGCATACAGAGCGATAAAATGAAAGTCGCGCCGGATAAAAAAGAGGAGGACGACAGACCGCACGGACGCGACGATTTTATGCAGGATTACAACGAATCGCAGAATACGCGGAATTATTCAAACAAGGTAAAGCTTATGACCGTAAATCCGTCCGACTTTTCAAAGGTCTGCTGGTTCAAGGACAGGCTGCTGCCGGTACATATCAACGAATATCTCAACGCACTTAACGAATATAATTCGGGAGTGCTGCTATCCACGTCTTTCCGCGATAAATACGGTCTGGAGCTGGGCGATACCGTTACTTGTCAGTGGGGAGGAAATCAGCAGTTCAACGCGACAATTCTTGCATTCGTGGAGTACTGGCCGGGTATGAATCCCTATGAGGAGGCGGACAACGGCGGATATATCGACTTCGCTGTTATGAATTTTGACTACGTCCGCGTTCAGACAAATGTCGAACCTTACGAGGTATGGCTCGATCTTGAGGAGGGTACTACTACCGAGGAATTTTACAAGTCGATAGAGGAAAGCGATATTGAACCTACCCTGCTCGAAGTCGCGGCACAGGAGATCATCTCCGAGAAAAACGATCCTATGCTTCAGGGTATGAACGGCGCGCTGACTCTCGGTTTTATCATCATTATGGTAATGTGTATCATCGGTTTCCTTATCTATTGGATACTCTCCATAAAGAGCAGAACGCTGCAATTCGGTATACTGCGCGCAATGGGTATGAGCTTTGCGGAAATAATCGCTATGATAGTCTACGAACAGCTGCTCGTTTCGGGCGCGGCAATATTTGCGGCAATATTTATCGGCGGAATATCCTCCGACCTGTTCGTGCCGCTCTTCCAGTCACTCTACTCCGCTCAGGATAGAGTCCCCGGATTCGCGGTTATCCCCCTGCGCAGCGATTATATTAAACTTTATTGCATTATCGGCGCAATGCTCCTCGCAGGATTTATTGTCCTCGGCAGACTTATTGCACATATTAAAATATCTCAGGCTCTTAAACTTGGTGAGGATTAATGGGGTTGCCTTTTTGAAGTGCATATTTCCCCTTTTCGGGGGCAACCCTTTTGAAAAAGGGTTATCCCCCGAACCCCCTTCCTAAAACTTTTGATGATTTTTTTGCGAGAGGCACATTTCTTTTATTTATATGAGATGTGGTAAATTCGTCATTCTGCCGAACTATCTGTACCTCTCGCAAAAAAATGATTAAGGCTTTAAAAAAGAAGTCAGGAAATGATCTTTTTACAAGAAGATCACTCCCAAAGAGGGGGAAGATACACCCCAAAAGGAAATCCTATCAATGTTTTTATGAATGTTCTTTATCTTTCGGGTATACTCCGACCTTTCTGAGGGACTTTTGAAAAAAGGCTTTTCTCTTAAATCCTCCTCTTTGAGGAGTTCTAACCATTTTTTGCGAGGGGTAATAGTACCGATAAAAGCTATTTCTCATCTCTCTGACAAACTGTCAAGCGAACATTGCCCCTCGCAAAAAATCATTAAAAGTCTTTGGAAGGGGGTTTGGGGGAGAACCTTTCTTCAGAAAGGTTTCCCCCAAAAAGAGCGGAACATATCCAAAAAAGAAAAATATCCATGAAAGGAATGGTTTAATTTATGATAAAAGCGGCAGCAATATTTTCGGACAACATGGTACTCCAGAGGGGCAAGAACGTCAACATCTGGGGCGAAGGCGACGAGGGCGCGTTAATAAGCGCGGAGATCGGCAATTTTTCAGCGCAGTGTCGAGTAGAGGGCGGCAAGTGGCGGATAGTACTTCCCCCGATGGAGGCCGGCGGACCGTTTGAGTTAAAGATCAGCGCGAAAGAGTCGCTTGACGACGCGGCGGTGACCGAAACGCGCACATTCCGCAACGTAATGATCGGAGAAGTATGGTTATGCGGCGGACAGTCCAATATGGAGCTTGAATTACAGAACTGCGAGGGCGGCAAAGATGAGTTAAGCACGCTCACCGCCGACATTCCGGTACGTTTTTACTATACAAACAAAATGGGCACGGTAGAGCAGGCGATCGAGGCTGAAAAGACTGCCGGCTGGGGGGTATGCGATCCCGAGGGGTCAAAAGCGTGGAGCGCGGTAGGGTACTTTTTTGCCAGACAGCTTTCCGCAAAGCTTGGCGTAACAGTAGGTCTTATCGGCTGCAACTGGGGCGGCACTTCCGCGTCCGCATGGGTGGACAGAAAAACTCTTGAAAGCCGCGAGGAGATACGCTCCTACATTGATGAATACGACAAAGCGGTAGAGGGCAGATCAGAGGCAGTCCAGATAAAAGAATACGAAGAATATCAGGAATACGACAGAAAATGGTATGAAAGATCACTGGAAGTCTACAAAGAAGATCCCGACGCGAGTTGGGAGAAAGTCTGCGAGATCTGCGGCGAAAACAAGTGGCCGGGACCTATGTGCTGCGTAAATCCGTTCCGCCCCACAGGACTTTTTGAAAGTATGATAATGAGAGTCTGCCCGTACACGCTCAAAGGATTTTTGTACTATCAGGGCGAATCGGACGATCACAAGCCTGCGTCATACTACACTCTTTTCACCGGACTTATCGCGCTCTGGAGAGAGTGTTGGGGGGACGACGAGCTGCCGTTCATAGCCGTACAGCTGCCCGCATTCAAATATAAAAAAGATCCCGATTACAAGCACTGGTGTCTGATAAGAGAGGCTCAGATGCGCGCTTTCAAGACTGTAAAGAATACGGGTATCGCGGTCATAACCGACTGCGGAGAGCTGGACAACATACACCCCGTAAATAAAAAGACGGTCGGCGAAAGGCTCAGCCTGCAAGCCGAGGCTCTGGCATACGGACTGGACGTAAAAGCTTTCGGACCGCTTTACAGATCGTATGTTTTCAAGGACGGCGGAATGGAGCTGCTCTTTGATAACGTGCCGGGCGGCTTTGTGCTTAAAGAGGGCAGCCTGTCGGGATTTGAGATAGCCGGAGCGGACAAGGAGTTTTATCCTGCGGACGCGGAGGTAAGAGGCGGCAGGATATTCATATCCTCAAAGCAGGTAAGCGAGCCGCAGTATGCAAGATACAACTGGTTCAATTATCCCGAAACGTTCATTTACAACGATACGGGAATACCGCTTGCGCCTTTCCGCACGAGCAGGAACGATGAGAAATAATGAAATAATATATAAAATTTAATACGAGCCGACCCAAAATTTTGCCGACATTATTCTGTCGGCAATTTTTCTTTCTCTCAGATCATTAAAATATATATCGCAATAAATTTCAACCGCCCGAACCTGCGCAGTGGAATAACTTAACCACTGAAAAGAAAAAGCTCTCAGAAACGCTTACAGAGCGTTTCCGAGAGCTTGCGGTTATTTGTTCCAATAGGGTTTTTGCCTGTTGTGGTATGCGCCACAATGCTGAAATGGACTTGTGTGGAACGGAAAGCAGGTGCGCCAATAGACTATAGATTTTTATATCATTATTCTAACGCAATAATCTATTACCATCTTGATATGAATTCTTTTATTAC
>CANRDT010000022.1 GCA_947629455.1 uncultured Ruminococcus sp. | reverse complement strand
GGCGCTCCTTGTCTGACCTCTTACCTCTTAAAAGCGCAGCGTTCTAACTTCTGGAAATCAAAAATTGATTTCCATGGGTACGAATAAGAAAGGGAAATGGTGAGGGATATTTTATGGACGAGGTAGGTAAGCTATGGCATGGTGCGGTGATCTGTATCGGGATCATTTTGCTAATGGCGTTTTTGACTGCCTGTGAAAATTCGATCGTAGAGTTAAGCGACAGTGAAGTCAGGAGGCTTACGGATACCCACAAACGAGGAAAGACGATCTCAAAGCTGCTGGACAAGCCGAACAGGTTTGTAATGGTAAATCTGCTGAGCCGTTCGGTGCTGATAATACTGCTTTCCGCGGCTGCGGCGGTGTATTTCTTTGTACCGACGAGGGAGTTTATAAAAGACCTGACAGGTATGTCGCGTTTGCCGCTTTTTCTGATCGCGATATTTATAGTAGTCTGCATATCGGCATTGGCGGTATCAGTTTTCGGTATGATAATACCAAAGCGGCTTTGCGCGTCGGGCAAGCTGTCGTCAGGCTTTGCGGTAAGCTGCTGCGGAGTATATCGGGCGCTGCTCGCGCTGTTCATTCCTCTTGAAACGGCGGCGGAGCTGTTTTCCTCACTGTTTCTGAGAATATTCGGAGTAAAGGAGCTGCCCGAACAGGAGTCCGTTACCGAGGAAGAGATCCTTATGATGGTGGACGCGGTAAACGAGACCGGCGGTATAGAGGAATCGCAGGCGGAGATGATCAGCAACATCTTTCAATTTGACGATCTTAAAGTCCACGAGATAATGACGCACCGTACCGAGGTGGTAGGCGTAGAACAGAACTGCACGCTGCGCGAGGCGGTGCAGATGGTGATAGACGAGGGGTTTTCGCGTATACCCGTATTTGAAGAAAATATCGACAATATCTGCGGAGTTGTTTTTGCAAAAGACCTGCTGAAAGCGCTTTTCAGCGGTGATCACGACGGCGAGCCGGTAAAGGAATTTATGCGCGAGATAAGATATATCCCCGAAAGCAGCAGCTGCAGCGAGCTGTTTGAATATTTCACGACCAAGAAAAATCATATAGCCGTAGCGGTGGACGAGTACGGCGGCACTGCCGGAATTATCACGCTGGAAGATCTGCTCGAATCCATAGTCGGAAATATACAGGACGAGTACGACGACGAAGAGGAGGAAATTCAGGAGATAACTCCGAATACATTTGATATTCTGGGCAAAGCCGGTTTTTCTCAGGTAATGGAACGGCTCGGCTGTCAGACGCAGGAGGAACACGATACGCTGGGAGGTTTTCTGGCGCAGCTGTTCGGCGGCATACCCGCGGGCAGAAACGATGCTTCTATAAAATGGAAAAATATAAAATTTACAGTAATTAAAGCAGACGAAAAGCATATTGAAAAGGTCAGGGCGGTCATACTGAATACGGAGGACTGACAATTTATGCTCAGAGGGGTATCGGGAAGAATAAGATCGTTATGTACGGCGGCTGCCGCGGTAATTGCGGCGGCGGTCTTTTCGTCCTGTTTTGCCGCAGAAAAAAACGACGGTACGGTGATAGTCCCGAAAAATGACAGAGAGGACAAGGAACAGCCCTCAGTACAGACGGAAGTGGTGGTAGATACTCCGTCTTATGAAAGCGGCGGAGAAGGTCTGCCTGCGGCAGCGGCTGATTATTTTCTTTCGGACGAGGACGGCAGTGTGCGCAAATGCTTTAAACAGATATATTCGGGTCTTATGGATTACCGCAAGGAGATAGATATTACCGACGGCGTACTCGACAGCAAGTCGGCAGGCGATATGATAGCAATGCTTACTGCGTCCGCTCCCGATATAAGCCGCCTGATGAACGAATATTCTCTTTCGCTCGATAAAGACGGATATGTTTCCTCCGTGAAAGTCGGCTACGAAAAGGATAAACAGCAAAGCGACGATCAGTACAGACTTGTCAGAGACGAGGCGGAGGCGGTATGCTCGCGTGCCGAGGGATTGACCGACTATGAAAAGGTGAAGTACTTCCACGACGCGCTCGTTTCACGCTGTTCTTATACTTATGAGGGGGATAACGTCTATTCGGCTTACGGCTGTCTTGTGGAGGGAAATGCCGTCTGCGAGGGCTATTCAAAGGCTTTTCTGCTGCTCTGCCAGCTTGCGGATATACAGTGCATACCTATTATAGGGACTTCCGTTACGGACGGGGAGGAAGAACCGCATATGTGGAATAAGGTCATGCTTGACGGTAACTGGTATAATGTAGACGTTACCTGGGACGATCCGATCTCCGATCTGGGGGACGATTATGTCAGATACGATTATTTCTGCGTTTCGGATAAGGATATGGCGGCAGATCATATCCCGGGTGAAAATCGTTTTATGAACTATCCGACGGCAGATGATAAGAGTATGGACTACTTCGCCGTGAACGGTCTGCTTGCGGAAAATACGGCTCAGGCGGAAGATATGGTGAAACGCGAAACTTTGTCGGCAGTCCGAAACGGCAGCAGATATGTGCGCATAAAATGCTCCGACGCTGCCGCATTCGATAACGTGTGCGAGGCTCTCTTCGGAAATGCGGACGGCGGCGGCTCGATCTTCTCTATCCTCTCCGATGTCGCTGACGCAACAGACGGCGCTGTATCCTCCGGCGCATACTCGGTCATTAAAAATCAACAGACTTTTACGATCACCGTTATCCTCGCCCTGCTCTGAGATCCGATCGCCCTATATCTTCCTTACTGTTCCTCAGAGTAAAGTTTGCTTTTCGGGGGAGAGTTTCTTCCGGGGGAAACCCTTTTGAAAAAGGGTTCTCCCCCGAACCCCTTTCCTAAAACTTTCAGTGATTTTTTGCGAGGGGCAGCAGCGCGCTTGAAAATAATTGCGGACTAAGGCTTGTCAAGTCTTTAAAATACTTATTTTGCCCCTCGCAAAAAATAATTAAAAAGTCTTTGAGGGGGGTCTGGGGGGAACCTTTCTTCAGAAAGTTCCCTCCCAGAAAAAAGCTTCCTCCAAAAAACAAGTTTTACCTTGAGGGACGGTGAGGAGGATACAGAGCGGAGCGAATATCATAAAAAGGGAGGAATGTAGGAGAAATGGGGAAGTTATACATAGTAGGCACACCGATAGGCAATCTTGGGGATATAACATATCGGGCGGTAGAGACATTACGGAGCGTAGACTTCATATGTGCGGAGGACACGAGAGTAACGGCGAAGTTAGCGAATCATTTCGGGATAAAGACGCCGCTTATCAGTTACCACGAGCACAATGCAAAGACTGCCGGGGAGACCATCTGCCGCAGGATAGAGTCGGGTGAAAGCGCGGCGATAGTGACCGATGCTGGTATGCCGTGCATATCCGATCCGGGGGAAGATCTGGTAAAGTTATGTGCCGCGAGGGGGATAGAAGTAAACGTTGTTCCCGGAGCGTCGGCGGCGACGGCGGCGTTAGCGGCGAGCGGGCTTGACACTTCAAGATTTTCCTTTGAGGGATTTTTGTCAGTCACCAAGCGGCAGAGGTTTTCTCATCTTGCGATGATAAAGGATCAGACTTCCACCCTGATATTTTACGAAGCGCCGCACAAGCTGTTAAACACGCTTAACGATCTTCTGGAGTATCTGGGGGATCGCAGGGTAGCCGTTTGTCGGGAGCTGACAAAGCTGCATGAGGAAATTATGAGGACTACGCTTTCACGGGCGGCGGAGTACTATACCCTCAACAAGCCGAGGGGGGAGTTCGTGCTGATAATCGAAGGCGCGGACGTTTCGGCAAAAGAGGAGGAGCTTACACCGCAGCAGGCGATCGGGCAGGTGAGAGCGCTTATTGCCAAAGGTATGAGGGGCGCGGACGCTTGTCGGGAGATCGCAAAGGAGAGCGGTTATTCAAAGTCGGAGTTATACTCCATGCTGATAGCGGAGGACGAGGACTGATATGCGGACATAAAAAACGGGACTGCTGCACGGATAATGCAGCAAGTCCTTTTTGTTTTTTAAGGCAATATCGCATAATAATAAGTAGTCACTCAATATCTGAATATATGAAAAATACTTCTCCGGTATCGTTGCATATAAAACTTCTGTCATTTAATTTGTAAAACGTTCTGCCGTCCATATCCGAAAAAAGATCAGGCGAATCGCCTACATTCCGCAATGCGAGTATCTCTCCGTTAAGAGTGACCATTACATATGCACCGTCAAACCAGCCTTCGATACAGAACGCTCCTAAAAGAAGAGCGCCGGCAATAACTCCTGCGGACTCTGCAATAAGCAATCCCCCCAAAAAGGCTGTTACCGATCTGAAAAACGAAAGCCCTATGCCATATCCTATCCCATGCCTGAGGATAGCAACGATCGTTGGTAGCGCAAGAATTGCTATTGATAGAGCAAGTATCAGCGGCGGTGTGAGCGGTATGTAACTTATCATGTCATCTTTTGTGACAACTATCAGCAATAAAAATGCCCCCAGCGCATAGATAACAAGTGTCAGGATACCAAAAAATCTGATCCTTCTTTTTACGGTGTAACGATAACATTTTACAAAAGCGGCGAAAAGATATTTAAGTATGAAAAATGCCGCCCCCGTCAGCAGTATCACCAATATGATGCTGACTGCAATATCTCCTGTATCTCTTTTCATATCACTGTTCCTTGTTTACTGCCAGCCTTATTATCCCTTTTATGCCTACTGCATATGTAAAGAATAACCAACACACAATAGAGATCATAAAATTTGGAAGGAAAAGTATCCAGTTGCCATGATAAACAGCTAAAAACGGGAAGTACGAAAAGGGCGAACGTGAAATTCCATTTTGCAGAGCGATACAGCTTGCGGATTACTATGACGTCTCACTCGATTATCTCGCAGGCAGGGTATCTTTCAGAAAAATGGAATATACGCGCCTTTCCGATGATGAGCTGCTGCTAATAAAGCGTTACAGACAGCTTTCCGAGCGCAGTAAAGGAAAACATGACATTCTTATAGAGCAGCTGCTTGAACAGCAAAATGAGACCTGACAGACTGAAAATGACATAAAAAACGGGACTTCACAGTCCCTTTTTTGCTTTATGATCCTAAAACCTTGTATGTATACTTGTTACTGCCAGTACTTGCGGTCAAGCGAGCGGTATTGTACAGCCTGAGTGATATGCTCCCTGTCAATAATATCCGAACCGGAAATATCCGCGCAAGTCCTTGCCACCTTTAATATGCGGTCGTATGCCCTTGCCGACAGACCGAGCTTTTCAAAGACGCTTTCAAAAACGACCTTTGCGGAATCTGTCATGGCGCAGACCTCCTGCATTATGTCGCTTGTTATCCGCGCGTTGCAGGTGATGTTCGTCCCCTTGAAACGGCGGTTCTGTATGTCACGCGCTTTCTGGACGCGTTCCCTTATCGCTTCGGAAGTTTCCTCTTTGTTTTCGGAGGATATTTCCGAAAAATCCACCGGCGGAACTTCAACGTGAATGTCGAACCTGTCGAGCAGAGGGCCGCTCACCTTTGAAAGATATGTCGTCACCTGTTTGTGGGAACAGATACACTTTTTGGTGGGGTGACCGTAATATCCGCAGGGGCAGGGATTCATCGCGGCTATCAGCATAAACGAACAGGGATAAGTCACCGAACCTGATACGCGCGAAATAGTGACCTGCCTGTCCTCGAGCGGCTGACGGAGTATTTCCAGAGAAATGCGCGAAAACTCGGCAAGCTCGTCCAGAAAAAGCAGACCGTTGTGCGCCATTGAGATCTCTCCCGGGTGAGGTATACTGCCGCCGCCCGAAAGTCCGGCAGGAGATACCGTATGGTGCGGAGCGCGGAAAGGACGCACCGTCACAAGGGGGTGTTCCTTGTCGAGAGCGCCTGCAACGGAATGTATATTCGTCGTTTCTATTGATTCCTCAAAGGTCATTTTCGGAAGTATCGAGGGCATACGCTTTGCAAGCATGGATTTTCCCGAACCGGGAGGGCCTATCATCAGCGCGTTGTGACCTCCGGCAGCCGCGATCTCCAACGCTTTCTTTGCGCTCTGCTGACCTTTTACGTCACAGAAATCCAGATCTCCGTAAAAGTCCTCCTCCTTGGCAGGGATCGCCTTTACGGGCAGCATAACCGCCTTATTTGAAAAATGCAGAACAAGCTGCGCAAGGCTTTCCGCGCCGAAAACGTTTATCCCCTCCACCACGGCAGCTTCGCGCGCGTTGTCGGCAGGGACAAAAATATTCTTTATACCCATTTTCTGAGCGAGGATAGTCATCGGCAGAACGCCCTGTATCGGTCTGATCTCTCCGTTGAGGGAAACTTCTCCGATAAATGCGGAGTTTTCGTTCTGTTCCTGACTGCAAAGACCGACTATCGTCATCAGCGCGACCGCTATCCCGAGATCGTGTACCGAACCAAATTTTTTGCGGTCGGCAGGAGCGAGGTTCACCAGTATCTTCTGCACGGGAAAGGTTATGTCGCTGCACCTCAGCGCGCTGCGGATACGTTCGCGGCTCTCTTTTACCGCCGCGTCGCCGAGTCCCACTATGTCAAAGCTCTGTATGCCGCGGCTTGCCTCTATCTCTACATATACCGGAAATGCGTTCAGTCCCATAAGTCCCAGACTGTTTATTTTCGCGAACATCGCCATTACCTCTTTCACGGAAAGCGTTTTTACAAAAGATCATTTGGTGCGGTTGGTTTTCTTGGCAGCCTTGATCTTATACATATTTTCGTCTGCGGCTTTCATCATCTGATCGAGACTTATCAATCTTTCCGAATGTACGCTGTAGAAACCGCAGCTGCATCCGACCTTGTAGGGCAGACCGCTGTCGGCGTTGTATCCGTCAAGATAACCGTCTACATCGTCGGCTATTTTCTGAGCGTCGCCGCTGCCGCATTCGGGGATTATTATGCAGTACTCGTCCCCTCCTGTACGGGTACATATACTGCCCTTCGGCACGGACGCCTCTATCGCTTTAGCCACCGTCGTAATGGCAATATCTCCCGCCTCGTGACCGTACTTATCATTTATCGGTTTAAGATTATCTATATCCGCGCACATAATAGTGACCCAGCTGTTCGACTTTTTCGTCTTTTCGATAAGACTGTAGCCGAGACGTTTCATTCCGCGTCGGTTATAAAGTCCGGTAAGCGGATCGCGGATATACAGATTTTCCAGTTCGTCCACCACAAATTCCAGCTCGTTGTTCATATAAAAGCTGCCTGCGTTGTTGGAAACGCACATAAGCCATGTGCTGAAAAGATCTCCCGAGCCCTCTATACGCGTCGGCTCATACGCGATATAGCCTAAGAACCTGTTCTTGAAGTACATCGGCGAGAATCCGAAAAAGACCGGTTTTTCCCCGTCAAGAAAACTTTCCGGCAGAAGATCGGCGCAGCGGAATTCCTGACCGCAGGGTACATCGTGACCGTATTGCAGCATAGACACCATATTTCTTGAAATGCCCGTCGCCGCCATCGGAGTTTCGTCGTTGTCAAAGCTGTGACTGTTCGTTTCGACGTTAGAGCATATGCAGACATACAGTCTGTTCAGTCCGAAAAGCTCTGCTCCGAATTTCATACTTGTGTACAGCTCGAGCGAATTTTTTGCGCTGGCAAAGCTGGTGTTCATTTCCAGAAGATAAGAATTGAACTGTTTGAATTTATTTATATCGCCGTAGCTCTGGTTGAAAAAGTCATTGACTTCTTTTTTCTCGGTAACGGGGACGCAGCCGCAGGACTGGTTTTTGACGAGCACGGACTCCATACTTACGCTGTTGGGAACGTCCTTGCCGTCCCAGATGTCGAGCAGCATTTCCACGGCTTTGACTCCCGATTCAAAGAAAGCGCGCCTTACGGAAGTGAGAGTCGGGTTATAGCGCCAGCAGTCGGCAAAAGCGTCAAAGCCGGTGACCACCACGTCCTCGGGGATCCTGTAGCCGTGATCTTTCAGGGTATCCATACAGAAAAACGCCATCATATCGCTTGCGCAGACGATAGCCTCCGGCAGACCGTCCTTTATGAATTTTTCGGTACATTCCTTTGCTCTTATCCAGAAATTTCCGTAAGCGATACGTTCCGGCTCAACGGGTATATTATGTTCGCGCAGTACGCGTTCGTAAGCCGCCTGACGTTCGTCGTTCTGGACGTTGCCCATAAAGCCGCCTATGAAATTGATCTTTGTCAGATGATGATCCTCCACCAGATGGCGCACCACAAATTCCATGGCGTTTACATCGCTCAGGGCGATATGGCGGCAGAGATTTTTATGGAGAGGGTCGTTTACGTCGATTATCGGTATTTTGTATCTGCGTGCGTTGTCCACAAGATCATAGATAACGCTTTCCTCCAGAAGTGAATCTCCTGCCATTATTATGCCGTCAAGCATACTGTAGTTGATGAGGTTGAATATCTCAAGCTCGCCTTGTATCATACTGTCCGGCAGTACCTTGCCCATATTGAGGTCGGGTTTGCGCATAAGGTTTGAAAAGACCAGCAGATTTATATTATTTTCCATACAGCATTTATATGCGCCGTAAACTATCCTCGTTTCATATTCCCAGTCATATCCCGTGACGCACATTGCTATAGTTCTGCGTTTCAACTGCGACCCTCCCTTTTACGGATATATAGTAATATTATATCATATCATTCCATAAATTGCAATAGTTTTCAGCGGTTTTTGCGAAAATCAATTTTTGATTTCAGAAGTCAGAACGCGGAGCTTTTAGAGGTAAGCGTTTAGAAGTAAGAGGTAAGACAAGGAACGCCTGCGGCGAATATTTTAAAATATTATTTTGCTATGCAAATTTTTTTGCTTCGATTTTGTAAAAATTGATCTCCGCGGCGGTTTTGTCACTCCGAAAATGTAAACTTTATGTAAATTATGCCGCGGAGAGGGCGCGCTCGTTTTTTCGGCAAACTTCACTTTGCCCTTGTACAGCGGCAAATTGCACAAAAATCAAGCGACACGGTTATACAGAATAACCAAATAGTGAATATGCACAAAAAACATGGAGCGTAAACGTTTAAGTAAACTTGACAAAAGTCGGCGGAATTGGTATAATAAAATTTAGCTAAGTGTGATATTTTTTGACATATCGCATAAAAATGATACCGATAAACTGTGCATGATTGGCAAACTTTTAAACAAATTCAACAGAATGTCACCATATATTGATGTTGATTTTGTAGTAAACACTATATGCGGAAAATTTGACGAAAAAACGCGTATCCGACAAAGGCTTTGTGAGCGGTATTTGGTGATATTGCACTAAACGCGGCTGCAGCGGATGTGCGGATCGGCTTTTCTTGGGAACGGGGAGTTGTATGGAATATATTCTTACGACCGAGGATCTGTGCCGCGATTTTAAGATCGGGGACGGAAGTACGGTATCTGCTCTGAAAAATGTCAATATACAGATAGAAAAGGGAAAACTCACCATTCTGAGGGGTCGTTCAGGCAGCGGAAAAACTACGCTGATAAACATTCTGGGGGCGCTTGACAAGCCGACTTCCGGAAAGGTCGTTTTCGGCGGACAGGATATAACGCGTCTTTCCGAGAAAAAACGTGACGGCATAAGGCGTTATCAGATGTCTTTTGTGTTTCAGTCGGTGGCGCTGATGTCGGGAATGAACGCCTACGAGAATGTGGAGTTCGGACTCAGGCTGGCGAAATATCCCTACGAAAAACGCGACGCACGGGTGCGAGAGGTCATGAAAAATGTGAACCTTGACAAGCGTATGTTCCACCGTCCGGGCGAGATGTCGGGCGGCGAGCAGCAGAGAGTCGCGATAGCAAGGGCGATCGCCCACGAGCCGGAGCTTGTATTTGCCGACGAACCTACCGCCGAGCTCGATACGAACACCGCGCTGCACGTTGTAAAGCTGTTCAAAGATCTGGTCGCGGAGCATGGTATGACGATAGTTATGACCACCCACGATCCGAGTATGATAGATATTGCCGATCGCGTTTATACGCTGGAGGACGGTGAGATAGTTGAGTGACGCCCATTCGTCGGAAAACATTGTAACTTCCGAAGATGACAAATATATGATAAGATGTGAAAACCTTGTAAAAATTTACAAGACCGACGAGATCGAAGTCGTCGCCCTGCAGGGTCTTGATCTGGACGTTGAAAGAGGCGAGCTGATGGCGATAGTCGGAAACTCCGGCAGCGGAAAATCCACTTTGCTCAATATGCTGGGAGGACTTGACCGGCCGTCCGCAGGCAGCCTTACCGTGGACGGGAAGAATCTCCTCAAATTCAGCGACAAGGACTATATGGATTACAAACGCAATACCGTCGGTTTTGTCTGGCAGAACAACGCGAGGAACCTTATCCCCTACCTGACCGCCGTGCAGAACGTCGAGATGCCGATGATCCTCAAGGGGAAAAAGCAAAGACGTCAGCGCGCGCTGGAGCTGCTTGAAAAGGTGGGACTTTCAAACCGCCGCAACAGCCGTCTTGACCAGATGTCGGGCGGCGAACAGCAGAGAGTCGCGATAGCTATCGCGCTTGCGAATCAGCCGAAACTTCTGCTTGCCGACGAGCCGACAGGTTCGGTGGATACTAAAACTTCAAATGTGATACTCGATATTTTCAAGGAGCTTAACCGGACGGAGCAGATCACTGTCGTGATCGTTACGCACGACGTCAAGCTTGCCCGCCACATCGACCGTGTGGTGGCGATAAGGGACGGACGCACCAGTTCGGAGATCATACGCAAACGTTCGTATGCGGAGGATCTCAGCGAGATGAACGATACCGGGGAGGAGGACGACGAGGCTGTCCGCGAAGAGCTTGTGGTTCTGGACAGATCGGGCAGGCTTCAGCTTCCGAAAGATTATATGGAGTCGCTCGGCATAAGGGGCGGCGATAAGGTCAAGGTCGAGCTTGACGGCGAAAACGAGCGAATGTTTCTCTTTAAGTCGGGTTAGACGATCAATTCTGTTTTTGCCCTGTGGGGTTGTATAGAATGATATGGGGAATGTAACAGTCTGTACTATTATTAATACATATAGGGTTCAGGACGGGACAGTACCTAAAGATCACAGCAAATAATTTAGAAAGGTGGATTCATAGTGAAAAACACATTGTTTAGGCGTGTTATCTCATCTGCGTTAGTGCTGGCGCTGGCAGCTACGAGCTGTGTTACCGCGTTGGCGGCGTCGGACGATAACGCTCTGGATGACGAAGAACTGATCGGCACTCAGGGCGCAAGCGCGGAGCTTGTTGACGCCAGCAACCGTGAGAACGCATACACAAACTACATAAAAAAGTATGCGGACGCGGCAAGACCTGAACAGGAGGTCGTTATAAACGGTTCGTCCTTTGTGGAAAAAAGCGACGATGCGGAAGTTTCCGTGGCGACCGTTGACGGTAAGAATAACGTCCTCAACTGGGCTAATCAGGAGGGCAGCGTAACCTATGAGTTTGAGGTCTCTCAGACGGGCGTATACAATATCGAGGCAAGCTACGAGGCTCTGGCGGGAGGAACGACCGAAGTAGAGTTCGCACTGCTCATTGACGACGTATGCCCGTATACGACCGCGTCCCGTATCACTCTCGACAAGAGATGGGTGAACGAGACCGGAAACAGCATAGAACAGGACATAAAGGGCAACGATATACGTCCCGGACAGGTCGAGGAGGTCTGCTGGCAGATCTCTCCTCTTAAAGACATTGACGGTCTTTCAAATGAACCTCTTCGATTCTATATAGAGCAGGGAAAACACACCCTCACTTTGCAGTCTACCAAGGCGCAGTTCGCTCTGGAATATCTCAAGCTTTATCAGTATAAAGCGCCGCAGCCTTATTCAGCGCCCTCGGCGTCGGATATTGCGTCTTCGAGCGCGGAAACGATCAGGCTCGAGGGTGAGCTGGCGGATTATAAGACCGACAGAACGCTCTTCCCGACCAACGACCGCAACTCTTATCTTACATCGGCGGCTACCGGTTCAAGCCCGACAAAGACCAAGTACAATACTATCGGCGCGGACAGCTGGAGCCATTCCACTCAGGCTATCACCTGGAAAATGGATATAGTCAAGGACGGATATTATAAAATAGGTATCCGTGCAAGACAGGATACGATGAGAGGTATGTACTCCAACAGACGTCTTTACATTGACGGCGTCGTTCCTAATCTTGAATGTGATCAGATCAAGTTCTACTACGATACCGACTGGAATCTTACCGTTCCTTCCGTCGGCGACGAACCTATGTATTTCTACCTTACCGCCGGAACGCACGAGCTTACCCTCGAGGCTGTCCCCGGCGAGATCGGCGAGATAATGGGCGATCTCGATGAAATTGTCTACAATGTAAACAGCTACTACAGAAGAATACGTCAGATCACCGGTCCCGATCCCGACGAATATAACAACTACAACATCAACAAGGCTATACCCGAGATAATCGGCGACTTTAAAGCATATTCAAAGCAGCTCAGAGAAAAGATGAAGGAGATCGAAACTCTTGCAGGTCAGGGCGGTACCGAGGCGGTAACCCTTGACAAGCTGGCTATCGTTCTGGATAAATGTACCGAAAAGCCGGACAGGATCCCTCAGATGATGTCGCAGATCAAGGAAAACGTTACTTCCGTTTCCTCGTGGATCAACCAGTACCGCGAGCAGCCGCTCGAGGTGGATATGATCGAGGTCACCACCTCCGACAAGGAATTTACCTCCTGCGACAAGTCCTTCTTCAAGGCGCTTTCGTTTGGTTTCAGAGCGTTTATCGGTTCTTTCTTTGAGGATTACAACTCGCTTACCGAAGACGATGAAAACGCGCTCACCTGCTGGATCACCCTCGGACGTGATAACGCGATGGTAGTTCAGAATCTGGTAAACAACGACTACAACCCCACCGCAAAGACCAAGGTAAATATGAAACTGGTACAGGGCGGTATCGTAGAGGCGACATTCGCCGGAAAAGGACCCGATCTCGCGCTCTTCCTCGGCGGCGACTTCCCGATACAGCTTGCGGCAAGAGACGTGCTTGTCGATCTTACCAAGTTTGACGACTATGACGAGGTAATGACGAGATTCTCGCCGGATGCAGGCGTTCTGTATGACTACAACGGCGGCAGCTACGGTCTGCCCGTTTCACAGACGTTCCCCATGCTCTTCTACCGTTCGGACGTACTCGATCAGTACGGTATAGATCCCGAAAAGGATCTGGCTACATGGGACGGACTTATCAACGTTCTCCCCGTACTCCAGAGAAAGTATATGGAAGTAGGTCTTATCCTGCCGGCAGTTACCAACGTGGGCGGCGTTACGAATATCTCGCCCGTTACCGAGGCAGGAAATACCTTCGCGACTATGCTTTTGCAGCAGGGTATCAACTACTATGACGATGCCCAGACCAAGACGAACTTTGATACGCAGGAGGCTATCGACGCTTTCGACGCGTGGACGAAGTTCTACACCACCTACAGCTTCCAGCAGACATATGACGCGTTCACACGTTTCAGACAGGGCGATATGCCTGTCCTGATACAGAACTATACGTTCTATAACCAGCTTGCGGTAGCCGCTCCCGAGATCAAGGGCTGCTGGGGATTCCAGCCTGTTCCCGGAACTCTTCAGGAGGACGGAACTATAAATCACGCGTCCTGCTCGCAGGGCTCGGGTGCAGTAATATTCAGCAAGCTGAGCGAGGATCTTCAGGCGGACGCCTGGGACTTCATCAAGTGGTTCACCTCCGCCGAAACTCAGACCGCTTACGGCAACGACATCGAGTCGGTACTGGGTACGATGGGAAGATTCGACACCGCGAACCTCGAGGCTCTGGGACAGCTTTCGTGGACCTCTTCCGAAGTGGCTCTGCTCAAGGAGCAGCTGCTCTCACAGGTGGAGATACCCGTAATACCCGCCTCCTACGGTGTAACGCGTAACCTTATGAATGCGTTCCGTGAGGTAGTAAACAATAATGAAAACGCACGCGACACGCTCTTCTGGTACAACAAGGATATCAACGACGAGATAACGCGTAAGCGTGAAGACCTCGGTCTTGATAAATAAGAAGGGGGAGTAAGTAATGGCTAAAAATGTAAATCCGGATGCGCCTCTGATAAAGCAGGGCAAATGGAAGTACACATGGCATATGATAAAGGTCAATAAAGGCTGCTACGGTCTGCTTGCGCCTTTTATGATACTGTTCACGATCTTTACGTTAGTACCGGTCGTAATGTCGCTTCCTATGGGTTTTACCAACTTTAATATGATACAGGCTCCCAAGTGGGTCGGTTTTTCAAACTTCTACACGCTGTTCCTTAACGACGATACATTCCTTATCGCTATCAGGAACACCTTGATATTCGCAATATTCACCGGACCGTTTTCGTACATACTCAGCTTCTTCATTGCGTGGCTGATAAACGAAATGCACCCGTTCCTCAAGACGCTGTTTACATTCGTATTCTACGCGCCTTCAATGACGACTTCGGTATACGTTACATGGCAGCTGATACTGTCCGGCGACTCCTACGGTTATATCAACGCGGTAATGATGGATCTGGGACTTTTCAATTCGCCTCAGCAGTTCCTTACCGATACGAGATTCATTCTGCCGGTCGTTATCATCGTTCAGTTGTGGATCTCCATGGGCGCAGGCTTCCTTGCTATCCGCGCCGGTTTCCAGAACATAGACAAATCCATGTACGAGGCGGGCGCAATAGAGGGTATCAAGAACAGATGGCAGGAGCTTTTCTCCATCACGATCCCCTCAATGGGACCTCAGCTGCTGTTCGCGGCGGTAATGCAGATCTCCCAGTCCTTCACGGTCGGCGTTGTCGGACAGAACCTTGTTGGTCTGCCTTCCACCGACTACGCGGCTCACACCATTATGAACCACGCTACCGACTACGGTTCGATCCGTTACGAAATGGGTTACGCCTCGGCGATATGTTTCGTACTGTTCGCGGCTATGCTCCTTGCAAATAAGGGAGTCAACTGGCTGCTCGGCAAATATCTTGATTAAGGAGGGGATAACAAATGGCTAAAAGAAAGAAAAAGCAGGTCTCTATCGAGAAACTTAAAGTTTCCGACAAGCGCAAGAGAGTCAACGGCTCTCTGGGCGGAGATATCGTGATCTTTGTGTTCCTTACTCTGCTGGGATTGTTCATGGTATTCCCTCTTTACTACTCGGTTATTCAGTCGCTCAAACCGGTCGAGGAGCTGTTCGTGTTCCCGCCTAAGCTCTATGTACTCAATCCCACCACAAGAAACTTCTCAGATATGTTCAGCGTTGCGGCAAGTATGTGGGTACCGCTTTCAAGATACATATTCAACAGCGTATTCATCACGATAGTTATCTGCGTATGCAACCTGTTCGTGTGCTGCTGCGCCGGATTCGTACTTGCAAAGTGCAAGTTCCCCGGCGACAAGGCTCTAAATCAGCTGATCGTTACCTCGCTGCTGTTCGCGTCCAACGCAACATGGATCATGCAGTTCCTCGTAATGTCAAAGCTGCATATGATAGACACCTACTGGGCGCTCATACTCCCCAGCATAGCGACTCCTCTCGGACTGTTCCTTATGCGTCAGAGTATGTCGACTATCCACGATTCGATGATCGAGGCTGCAAAGGTCGACGGCGCGGGACTGTTCAGGATCTGCTGGCAGATAGTAGTTCCCAACTCCAAGCCGGCGCTGATGACGCTTATCATCTTTGCGTTCCAGGGCGCATGGAACCTGCAGGGCGGTTCGCTGATCTACTCCGAAGAGCTTAAAACGCTGCCTACGATCGTTCAGCAGATCACAATGGCGGGACTTGCCCGTCAGGGCGTTACATTCGCCTCCGCAGTGCTGCTCCTGATTCCTCCGCTGATCGTGTTCCTCGTGGCGCAGAGCAACGTTATGGAAACGATGGCTAATTCCGGTATTAAGGATTAACGATATGAAACTGATTCGGAAAGGAAACAGGTGATAAGCAGTGTTGAGAATTAACAGGATAAAAAATTCCGCAAAGAAATTACTCATTCTGTCAACGGCTGCGGCTGCCTCACTGGCGATGTCGCTGACAGCTTTTGCAGATGAGCCTTACAATTCCTATAGCTACGATACCTGGGATGAGCCTATACCTTCCCAGAGCGGCTATAGAGTAGAACGCACCATAAACGGCGACGGTATGGATCTTCAGCGATTGACCGATCCGTCGGATCCGCTCTTTGTGTCGGAGGACGCGGCGGTCGGACTCAGCGGCGCAAGGGATATGTTCTACGACGAAGAGAGAGAAGAATTCTGGATCGCCGATACCGGCAACAGCAGAGTACTCAGATTCAATAAGGATTTTCAGCTGATAGGCAGGTACTACGGCGCGGACGGCGAGAGCGAGATAAATATCGACGAAACTACCGGTCTTTCAAACTTTATGGAGCCGGGCGGTCTGTTCGTCACGACAAGCCCCTCAACGGGCGACCTTACGGTTTATCTTGCGGATACCGAAAACGCGAGAGCGTTAAGACTTAAAATAGTATCCGAAACGGAAGCCGAGATAGTTACCGAATTCACAAGACCGGACAACGGACTTTACAGCAACGAAACGTTTATGCCCAACAAGATACTTGCGGACAATGCGGAGAACGTTTATGTAGTCGTAAGATCGGTAAACAGCGGTGCGGTACAGTTCTCGTCCGACGGCAGCTTTACCGGATATTACGGAGCGAACCGAGTTCAGGTAACGGCTGCGGTAATCGCTCAGAACCTCTGGAGAAAGATCGCCTCCAATGAGCAGATCGAAGGAATGAGAAGAAACGTTCCTGTCGAGTACGCAAACTTTGATATGGACGACGACGGATTCATCTACACCGTTACCGAAACGAATGTAGAAACCGACGCGGTAAAGAAACTGAATCCTGCCGGATATAACATCTGGGACAATTCGGTCGGCGATAAATATGAATTCGGCGATATTATCAGTGGATTATACGATGCGACCACGAATACCTCATATTCGACAAGACTTACCGATATTGACATCGGTGCGAACGGTCTTATGAATGTTCTGGACTACGAAACGGGACGTGTTTTCCAGTATGACAGAAACGCAAGACTGATATGCATATTCAGCACGAAAAATTCCACCTCCGACCAGAAAGGTACGGTGACGAGCCCTAATGCGATCGAGACTGTGGGGCGCAGAGTCTTTCTGCTGGACGGAACGAAGAACGATGTTACGATTTTTGTGGAGACCGCATTCGGAGCTTACCTGCACAACGCATTCGAGCTTTACGATCAGGGCAGATATACCGACGCGGTAGCCGACTGGAAAGAAGTTATCAAGAGAGACGGCTGCTACACAATGGCGTATATCGGACTTGGCAAGGCGGCTCTTAATAACGAGGAGTTCACCGAGGCGCTCGACTACTTCAAGACCGCTTACGATCAGGACGACTACGATAAGGCGTTCAAATATGCGCGCGACGACTTTATGAGGGAAAACTTCACGGCGTTCGTCATAGTGATATTGGTGCTGATAGTCCTTCTCATCGTGAGGGCGGTACTCAAGAAAAAGGGCATAAAGCTGATAAAGAAAAAGGCAAAGGAGGCGGAGTGAGCTATGTATGAATTTACAACATTGGGTTGGCTGAAACACGTTATCTTTCACCCGGTGGAAGGCTTTGAAGACCTGAGATGGAAAAAGCAAGGCTCGCTGAAGCTCTCTATGTTGATAGTACTGCTGCTGTTCATAGAGATGGTCGCGGAAAGACGTCTTATGGGATTCCAGTTCAATATGGCTTACACAAAGGTATTCAATGTAGTGCCGCTGCTGGTACAGTCGGTAGTGTACTTCTTTACATGGGTAATAGGAAACTGGGCGCTGTGTACGCTGTTCGACGGCGAAGGTACGCTGAAAAAGATCTGCATCTATTCCGCGTATGCGCTCGTACCTTATATAGTATGCGGTTTTATCTCGGTTTTCTTCTCTAATTTCCTGGTTCAGGACGAGGCGATCTGGGTAAACGCGATCTATTACCTCGGTATCGGCTGGTCGGTAGTGCTTATGATACAGGCGATGAAAGCTTGTCACCAGTACACCTTTACCAAAACGATCATTTCGATGATCTTTACTCTGGTAGCAATGCTGCTGATACTGTTCCTGGCTATCCTGCTGCTGTCGCTTTTCCAGCAGCTGTACGTATTCGGATATTCGATCTATACCGAGATCGCATATAGGATCAGAGGCTAATTAAGAAACGGTGGTGTAAATTAAATGCAAAGAAAAAATTACAAGAAAGCAATAGTATTTGCGTTGGTTCTCACAATGCTTATGCCTCTTGGTTCTATGGCAGCCTCCTCTGCTGAGGACGAGGCTGACACTCAGGCGGCGGGCGACGCCGATACCTCGGCGGATTCGGCTGAGGGAGAAGATACGGAAGACTCCGGCGACGAAGATGAAGAGGAAGTCATAGATCCGATAACGGACGAACAGGCGATCGCGCTTGAAACGTGCGCGGAGATCTTTCAGAACGATAACTTCATATTGTACGGAGATGAAGAGAACGACCGCCTGTGCCTTTATGTAAAGGAAAGCGGCAAATATCTGTGGACTTCTCCGATCAACGTAATGGCGGATCAGAATATCGCCGACGAGACCAAGGGCGATACGATGAAAAACGGTACGAGAAAACAGATCGCGTCGAGCCTTGCTATCAAGACGGGCGATCTTCGTCAGGAGAAGAGAACCGAATCCTCCGAAATATATTCCAACAAGGCAAGAGCGCAGTGGGAAAAGACGGATAACGGCGTGGTGATAACCTACAACTACTCCTCCGAGGGCATAAAGCTCAAGGTGCATTACGAGGTTATGGAGGATCATCTGTACGTTTATGTCGATACAAACGAGATCGAAGAGGCGAATACCAGTCAGGTAGACGGCAGAGTAATTACCAAGCTCCAGCTTTGCCCCTCATTCTCGGCGGTTCCGCCAAAGGATATGGACGGCAGCGATACCGAGGGCTATATGATAGTTCCCGACGGCAGCGGCGCGGTCATCGAGTACAACAACGGCAAGAGCAATTACGGCGATTATTCTCAGATCGTTTACGGAAGAGATTATACGGCTGTTCCGCTTAATGCGCCGAGAGTTACCGAACAGGCGTATATGCCGGTACTGGCGAACGTTTCCGGCAACGATGGCGTTGTAATGATAGCGTCCGAGGGCGATTCCAACGTTTACGCTAAGGCGAGGATAAGCGGTCAGGACAAACAGGTCTACAATACCTGCTGGTTTGAATTTGAAATGAGAAGTACGGATACGTTCTTTATGAGCGGCGACAGCTCCAACAAGATCACCGTATTTGAGAAAAACGGCATAAAGACGCCAAGGTTCGGAGTTAAGTATTACCCGATACATAACGACGACGGCGTAAATTACGCGGACTGCGCGGCGGTTTACAGGAATTATCTTGAAACCAACAAAGGTCTTACCAAAAAGACGGAGGCTGGTTCGGTAGATCTGCACCTTGACTTCTTCGGCGGCGTTATGAAAGAAAAATCCATAGTGGGTATTCCTTTCAACCTTAAGACCGAAATGACGGGATTCAAGCAGGCGCAGGAGATCGTCGACAAACTCAAGGAGCAGGGCGTGGACAGCGTGGTAGTAAACTACAACGACTGGACGAACGCCTCCATCAAGGGCAAAATCTCCACGAAAGCCAAGGCGTCGGGAGTTCTGGGCGGAAACGGCGACTTTATGGACTTTATCGGCTCGGGAGCAGATGTATTCCCCTCGATGAACAATATCCAGATGGATTCGGGCAGTTGGGGATATTCGACCTTCACCAATACCGCGATAAGGATCTCGAACGCTTATTCAAGACAGAGCACCTACAATCCGGCATTCGGTACGGAGGAAAAGGGAGTTTCGCCCGCGCTGCTCTCACCGCAGACATACGTCAAGGTGTTCGACGAGATGATCGACAGCTACAAGGACAAATCGCTCGATAAGATAGGTTTCGGAGATTACTCCACCAAGCTTGTGAGCGACTACTCGAAGAAGAAACAGTCCAGCCGATTTGACACGATGAATACCATTACCGAGGGATACAAGAAAGCGTCCGAGTCGGTGGGCGAGATACTCTGCGATGGTGCGAACGCTTACGTTCTGCCGTATGCGACGCAGATAACTAACGTTCCGGTCTACTCCAGCGGTTTCAATCTGACGGATTACGATATTCCTTTCTATCAGATGGTCATACACGGATATATCCCCTACTCCACCAAGCCGATAAACGCAAGCTCCAATACGGGCGAGACATTTATGCTCTCGTTGGCGGCAGGTTCAAATATCCACTACGATATGATCTATGAGGACGCGTCGGAGATAAAGGATACCGATTATGACGATCTTTACTACACCAACTATGCCGGCTGGATAGATATGGCGGCAACTCAGTACAATCTCAGCAAAGAGATACTTTCGGGAGTTTCCGATATGGTGATCTCGAAATATGAGATCAGCGAGGACGGCAACGTCATTACGACCACCTACAGCAAAGATGGCGGCAGCGACGTAACGATCGTTATTGATAAGGCAGCCGGAACTGCGTCGGTAGACGGAAACGTTATCGACCTCGGAAACGCTATAGAAGGAGGTACAGAGGCTAATGAGTAATTTGGAAAACAATCTGCCGGATGAAGAGCTGCAGGCTGCAAACGAAGAGACCGCCGAGGAGATCACAGCCGAATCGGTCATTGAAGAAACGGCTGAAGATACCGCGCCGGACGAAGCGGCTGAAGAAAGCTCTGATGAGGCGGTTGCGGTGAGCGCTGCCCCTCCGCTCAAGCAGAAGACCTCAAAAATACCCTATGAAAAGAGAAAGGCTCTTTACGGTCTGGGATTCGTGGCTCTGTGGCTGGTAGGTACGATCTACTTCTTCCTTATGCCGCTTATCCAGTCGCTCATCTACTCTTTCAACGAAACTCAGGTAAAATCCGGAAAGATGGGAATGAAGTGGGTAGGATTCGGCAACTATGTAAAGGCTTTCAGAGTACATCAGGAATACTCCAAGCAGCTTGTCGAGGTGCTTGGCGATACGGCTCTTAAAACGCCGCTGATACTGATATTCTCGATCTTCATAGCGGTTATCCTCAATCAGAAGTTCAAGGGAAGAACATTTGCAAGAGCGGTATTCTTCCTCCCGGTAATCATCGCGACAGGTCCTGTTATCGACATCATCAACGGTAATATGAGTACCGGCGGTTATGCAGGCGGTTCGGAGCAGTTCAGCACCCTCTTCGAGGCGGATCTGGTCGATCAGCTGCTCAACTTCCTCGGCGTGTACAACATCAGCGATAAGCTGACGACGATCATAAACAATCTGACGTCAGACATATTCAATCTGGTATGGAACGCCGGTATACAGATACTGTTGTTCCTCTCGGCGTTACAGGGTATCCCATTCTCCGCCAAGGAAGCGGCTCAGATGGAGGGCGCTACCGCATGGGAATATTTCTGGAAGATCACTATACCGTATATCAGCCCGATGATCCTCACCAGTCTGGTATACACGGTCGTTGACTCGTTCGTAGATCCCGGAAACGGCGTTATGACGATAGTTCTTAACACCTCGGCAAGCTGGGAGCACGGATATTCGGCGGCAATGGCATGGGCGTACTTCCTTATTGTGGCTGTAGTGCTCGGAATACTTGTAGCGATCATTAATAAGTTCGTTTACTACGAAGTAGAATAAGGGGGGATAACAGTGGCAACTAAAAAAGAAGAAAAAGAGTTTGAAAAGGAACGTAAAGCGGCGATAAAAGCGCGTTACAAAAGAATGAAGGAAGAGGGTATCGAGAATTACCTTACCCCCGACCAGATACGCTACAACCGCAACAAAAGGATCATCGGAATGGTCTGGCCGTTTTTCAGATTCCTTATACTGTTCGGACTGTGCTTTATCATTCTGTACCCTCTGATATTTATGCTTTCAACGGCGTTCAGACCCAATGAGCAGATGAACGACCCGTCGATCGTATGGCTGCCGAAGAGCTTTACGATGGACAACATCAAGCAGGTATGGCAGGTAATGGATTTCTCCAACACTGTTTTAAAGACGGTAAGGCTGAATCTTATCGCATCACTGTTACAGGTGGTCACCTGTTCGATAACGGGTTATGGTTTTGCAAGATTTAAATTCAAGGGAAGAGGACTTCTCTTCGCGCTGGTAATACTGATGATACTCGTACCTCCGCAGATCACGACTATTCCGCTGTATTTGCAGTATGCGTATCCCAAGCCCGAGATACTTGCAAGACTTCTCACTCTGAATTTTGATTTCTCGAAAGATCCTTCGCTTATCGACTCCGGCTGGACGATGTATCTGCCTGCGATGTTTGCGAACGGACTGAGAGCCGGATTGTTCATCTTCATATTCAGACAGTTCTTCAGAGGACTGCCCAAGGAGCTGGAGGACGCGGCTTATCTGGACGGCTACGGACCTTGGCAGACATACATCAAGGTAATGGTTCCCAATGCCAAGACTTCATTCCTGACGGTTTTCCTGTTCTCGATAGTATGGTATTGGAATGACTTCTATGTATCGTCATCGTTCTTTACCAACAGCGGAACGGTTGCGCTTTCGCTGAAAAACCTTGACGGAACGCTGGTTCAGCAGTTGTTCCAGGGTCAGTCGGTATCTGTCAGACAGATCATAGTATGGCTCGAAGCCGGTTGTATACTTTCGATCACGCCTATACTTGTAATGTACATATTCCTGCAAAGATACTTCATTGAAGGTATCGAGCGTTCGGGTATCACGGGTATGTGATCGCAGATAGCTGATAATGATAATATCTGCAAGAGCGTCCCTGCCTTATGGTGGGGACGTTTTTTGCGTGAGGGGGGCAACCTCAAACGCTGCGCTTTGCTCCGCGTTTGAGCTGAAAGCAAATTTCCTTTGCCGACATTATGCGGTCGGCAATTTTTATTTTACTTCGTAAAATAAAAACCGGAAATTTCTTTCCAACAGATTATTAGAGTAATTGCCGCAATAAATTTTAACCGCCCGATTTCCAAGGTTTGAACGCTACGCACGATGCAGAGGGCGACAAGCGCCGCCCGCGCGAGGGCATCTTGCTTTTTACGCTAATTTCTAAATTCTGAATACTTTTTTTCCTTGACGAAAACGATATATTGTGGTATAATTAACATAGGTAATTGTAATCGTTTAAATCGCAAGAAAACCAATCGGAAAAGGCGGTGGGAGAGTGGCAAAGCGTAAACTTATCGGAGTGATCGTGGCAGGTCCCGAAAATACTTATCAACAACGCATATTTGACGGTCTGTTCTCGCAATGTCAGGCTTATGACTACGACCTTGCCGTGTTTTCACCGCTGGTCTCGGTCTACCATTTCGACCAGACTTATCTGCGCGGAGAACTGAACATTTTTGAACTTATCAATTTTGATCTGCTCGATGCGGTGATCGTTGTGCCGATCTCCCTCAACGAGGACAAGGTAACTACCGTGGAGGGCTACATTGCGCGCAAGCTTGCGGAACAGTGCAGAAAACCCGTCGTTTCGCTCGATATGCCGATAAATGATTACGATACCGTCTATACTGACGATACTTCCGCATTTTATCATATAACAAAACACGTTGTAACTGTACACGGCTGTAAGGATATATATTTCCTCAACGGTCTTATCGACAGCGTTGTCTCACAACACCGTCTGGACGGCTTTTCAAAATGTATGAAAGAATACGGACTGCACTGCGACAGCGCTAACGTATTTTACGGAGATTTCTGGTATTCGGGCGGCGAACAGCTCGCGGACAGAATGATCAGCGGCGAGATCCCCGTACCGCAGGCTGTGGTCTGCGCAAGCGATCATATGGCTATCGGACTTACCAACCGCCTTATAAAGAACGGCATAGACGTTCCCGGTCAGGTGGTCGTGACGGGTTATGAGGCCACTCAAGAGGCTCTTACAAATCACATAAGCGTTACGTCCTACATTCCCGGCGTTAATCTTATGGCGGCGGAGGCGGTCAACCGCATACGCCGTATCATCGAACCGGGAAAACCGATTCTTGAATGTATGGAACCCGATGAATCGGGAATGTCGATAGGCGGCACCTGCGGCTGTCAGGAGGATATAAGCTATCTGAAAGACAGGCTTTCCTCTTCGTTCTACAACGTCAAGATAAATTACAGCGACCGCAGCGTTTTCGATATTCAGGATATGGGGCGGCTTATGGACAGCTATATGCTTGAAACGCTGACCGCATCGCAGGACCCTGCCGATTGCCTGCGCCGTATCAACGACGCTACATATCTTATCCGCCCGTATGATCATCTCTATATGTGCCTGCGCGAGGATTGGCTGGATACCGAAAAGAGCTTTGTTCACGGTTATCCGTCGGTCATGAGGAGCGTTATCCACGCAATGCCCGACAATGCCGAGGATTATGATATATCTGAGCGTTACTGCGACGACATTCCCGAACGGAGCTTTGAGTCGTCGCTTATGCTGCCGCAGATGATAGAAGAACATAAAAGCGCGTGTGTGTACTATTTTGCGCCGATACATTTCAAGGATAATATGCTCGGCTACACCGTGCTGCAATGCCGTCTTGAACGGAAGATAAAGATAAGCAACGTATTCCATACATGGATGAGGAACGTCAACAACGCGCTTGAAATGACGAGAGTACAGAACAGGCTTATGCGATTCTCCGTGCGCGACGATATGACAGGACTTTACAACCGCCGCGGAATGGAACAGGAGCTTGAAAAGCTCAACGCCTCCGTAACGGGAGGAGAATACCGTTTTGCCGCAGTCGTGGATATGGACGGTCTTAAACGGATAAACGATACATATGGACATTCGGAGGGCGATTACGGTATAAAGGCTGTCGCGGCGGCAGTGAGCGCCTGCGCTCTTAAAAACGAGCTTTGCGTCCGCGCGGGCGGCGATGAGTTCTATATGATCGGTCTTGGCAGCTATGATAAAGACAGCGCCCAGGAACGCGTAAAAGCTTTTGAAGCTGCGATAAGCGCGGAAAATATATCCGCCGCAAAGCCTTACGAGATCACGGCAAGTATCGGCTGCAGCATTACCCCGGCGGCAGGTTCGGTATTTGAGGACGTTATCAAGGCTGCCGATTATAAGATGTACCGCTACAAAGCCGCAAGGAAAAAACAGCGCAGATAGCTTTTTTGATACGCCGCACGTTAAATATTTTCGCCGTCATATTACGGATTTTTGTGCAACCTGCCGATTAATTGAGCTTTTTTGCACACGGGGCGAAAAACTATTGCAATTTGTCGGAAAATGTGTTATTATATAAGGTGCGTTAACAGCGATACGAAAGGAAGATGATATACTTGAAAACTAAAAAGTGCCCTTACTGCGGCGGCGAAATTATGGACGAGGCAGTAATATGCAAGTTTTGCCATAAGCTGCTGATAGACGAGTCGGAAAATGACGATAACGGCGAAAAGACTATAATTTTCAAACGCCAGAACGATCAGGAGGACGATGACCGTACTCAGGTGTTCTCGGCGGCTAAGGCGTCCGCTCCGGCTGATGATTATGAGGACGACGAGGACGAGGATTTTGACGAGTACGACGATGAGGACGAGGAGTACTCAGCACCTGCCCGTTCGCGCAGATATGACGACGATGATGACGATGATTATGACGATGAAGACGAGGACGACGACGATTACGACAGATCAGCTAATAAGACGTTCGTAATGGTGGTCGTGGTCACGATAGGTATTCTTGTTATACTGTTGGTGGCGATAGCGGTCGGATATAAGATATTCGGCAGCGACAATGACAACAGCTCGTCGATCGCAAAGATACCGCCCGTTGAGAGCGTTACTCTGACTGAAAGTCAGCCGCAGACGGAGGAGTCACAGCCGCAGGGTGGTGAGTCCGCAGGCGAACAGCCGGCAGAGTCGCAGAGCGCAGACGATTCTCAGGCGGAGGATTCTCAGGAAGAGGTTTCGCAGCCCGATGTTGAAAGCGTCGGCGATACCCAGTCGGAAGTTATAATTGAATCGCAGCCCGATGATACGTCGGTAGCCGAGGAAAGCTCCGCTCCAGATGATACTTCCTCCGAAACGGAAGTTTCTACTCCCGATGAAAGCTCGCAGGCAGCTGATGAAAGTACTGCCGACCTGCCTTCGTCCGTTCCCGATGTTCCCGTAAATAACGACCTCGTAGTCGCGGAGATCAGCAACCAGCTGACGGCTAACGGCGGTACGGTGGATAGATATACCTACAGAGAAGAGGATACTTACTATATCTATTACTACTTCTTTATGACCGACGGTACGGCATACAGCGTCGCTTATAATAAAAACGATGGCTCTATTATCGTGAGATGATGATTCTATAACCGTAAAAGGCAATACCGTGCTGGCTCGCGGTATTGCCTTCATTTAGTGTATTTAGAAATAAGAGGTAAGAAGTAAGAGTTGGTCATTGTGACTTTCTGACGGCAATAAACTTTAATAATCTGAGGAAAAGAAATTTCCGGTTTTTCTTTTGCAGCGCAAAAGAAAAATTGCCGACCGCATAATGTCGGCAAAGGAAATTTTCTTTCAGCTCAAACGCGGAGCAAAGCGCAGCGTTTGAGGTTGACCCCCCTCGCAAAAAATAATTAAAAAGTCTTTGAGGGGGGGGTCTGGGAGAACCCTTTTTCAAAAGGGTTTCCCCCGAGAGAAGGCTGTTCCCCGAAAAACCTCTCTCAAGGAAAGTTATCTGCGGTAAAAGTCATTTCAAGCGGCGGCGGGGGCAGGAGCATACGAAAAAACAGGAGGACGAGTGATGATAAGAGAAGATCTGAGGAACGTAGCGATAATTGCGCACGTTGACCATGGAAAGACTACATTAGTAGACGAGATGTTAAAGCAGAGCGGAACTTTCCGTGACAATCAGGCAGTAGACGAGAGGGTCATGGACAGCAACGACATAGAGCGCGAGCGCGGCATAACGATACTTGCGAAGAACACGTCCATACACTACAAGGACGTAAAGATAAACATAATCGACACGCCGGGACATGCAGATTTCGGCGGTGAGGTCGAGCGTGTGCTGAAGATGGTGAACGGCGTTATTTTGTTAGTCGATGCGGCGGAAGGACCGATGCCGCAGACGAGGTTTGTATTACAGAAAGCGTTAGAGCTCGGTCACAAGATAATCATAGTAATAAACAAGATAGACCGTCCCGACGCCCGACTGAACGAAGTCGGCGACGAGGTGTTGGAGCTGCTTATGGATCTTGACGCAAGCGACGAGCAGCTTGACAGTCCGATACTTTACTGTTCGGGGCGTGACGGCACGGCGTCCTACAATCCCAATCAGCAGGGCAAGGATCTCATTCCGCTGCTGGACGAGATACTGAGTTACATTCCCGCGCCGCAGGCGGAGCTGGACGGCGCTATGCAGTATCTGGTCTCCGCGATAGACTACAACGATTATGTAGGGCGCATTGCGATAGGGCGTATCGAGCGCGGCGAGATGAAAGTGAATCAGGACGTTACGGTAGGAGATTTTCACCAGACGAAGAAAGAGTACCGCGGCAGGATAGTGACGATGTATCAGATCGAGGGGCTCAACCGCGTTCCCTGCGAAAGTGCGAAAGCAGGGGATATTGTCTGCATAAGCGGAATAGAGAACATCACCATAGGGGATACTATATGCGAGTTCGGCAGTTTTGAGCCGCTGCCGTTTGTGAAAATATCTGAACCGACTGTAGAAATGACCTTTTCGGTAAACGATTCTCCGTTTGCCGGACGCGAGGGCAAGTTTGTGACTTCCAGACAGCTGCGCGACAGGCTTTTCAAGGAGCTGCTCAAGGACGTATCGCTGAGAGTATCCGAGACCGATTCCACCGACAGTTTTAAGGTCGCAGGGCGCGGCGAGATGCATCTTTCGATATTGATAGAGAATATGCGGCGCGAGGGGTACGAGCTGAGCGTTTCCACGCCGAGGGTACTGTTCAAGGAGATAGACGGCAAACTGAACGAACCGATGGAGCGGCTTGTTATTGACGTTCCCGAAGAGAGCGTAGGTTCGGTAATGGAAAAGCTGGGTTCGCGCAAGGGAGAGCTTACGCAGATGACGCCGGTAGGAAACCGTATGAGGCTGGAGTTTATAATCCCGTCGAGGGGACTGTTCGGTTACCGTAGTGAATTTCTCACAGACACCAAGGGCGAGGGTATTATGAGTGCGGTATTTAACAGTTATCAGCCGTACAAGGGCGAGATACCGAGGAGATCGACAGGTTCGCTGGTGGCGTTTGAAACGGGCGAGGCGGTGACTTACGGACTTTTCAACGCACAGGAGCGCGGAGAGCTGTTTATAACGGCAGGAACTCCCGTATACGAAGGAATGATAGTGGGAGCATCTCCCAAGGCGGAAGATCTGGTAGTCAACGTATGCAAGAAAAAACATCTCACCAACACGAGAGCGAGCGGCAGCGACGACGCGTTAAGACTTATACCGCCGAGAAATCTCAGTCTGGAAGATTCTCTGGAATTTCTTGCGGACGACGAGCTGCTGGAAGTGACTCCGAAAAATATCAGGATAAGAAAGCGCATACTCAGCAATACGCAGAGGGCGAAAGAACGCGCGAAGAGATGATCCGACAATAAAGAGAGTAACGAAAGGAAAATAATTATGAGCGAATGTAATCACAACTGCGAAAGCTGTTCGCAGAACTGCGGCGAAAGGACTGCCGAAAGCCTGCTGGAGAGTCCGCACAGGTTGTCGCAGATAAAGAAAGTGATCGGCATAGTCAGCGGCAAAGGCGGCGTCGGCAAATCGCTGGTGACGGGTCTTACCGCCGTTGCGATGAATCGTCTTGGTTATCGGACGGCGATACTCGACGCGGATATAACCGGACCGTCTATCCCCAAAATGTTCGGCATAAAGGAGAAAGCGGTCGGTTCGGAGGACGGTCTGCTCCCCGTAGTTTCCAAAAAGGGAACGGAGATAATGTCGCTGAATCTTCTTACGGAAAACGAAAACGATCCTGTCATCTGGCGCGGACCGGTCATCGCGGGCGCTGTCAGACAGTTCTGGACGGACGTTATCTGGGGCGATGTGGACTATATGTTTATAGATATGCCTCCCGGAACGGGCGACGTGCCGCTGACGGTCTTTCAATCCATTCCCGTGGACGGAATAATCGTTGTATCGTCACCGCAGGAGCTGGTGTCGGTCATAGTGGGCAAAGCGGTGAAGATGGCTCAGCTGATGGATATTCCCATACTTGGTCTTATAGAGAATATGAGCTTTGTGAAATGTCCCGACTGCGGAAAAGAGATAAAGCTGTTCGGCGAGAGCCGCATTGAGGAGACTGCCGATTCGTATGGTCTTGAAGTACTTGGCAGACTTCCGATAGATCCGCAGCTTGCCTCGCAGTGTGATTCGGGGCTTATCGAGCTTAACGAGATCACATTCCCCGAAAGTATTACAGATCGTCTTGAAAAGATGATAGGCAGGTAAGTTATACAAAAATAACATAATGCAAAAAAACTTTCTCCGCCCCATTTATTATAATGCCGGAGCGATATGTACCGTGGACGGGCGGAAATGCCCCGTCCGGGAGGACCTCCGCCGTTTGCTTGGTCAGCAAGCGGCGGATAAATTTGTTATAAGCGTTAGAATTGCTTTTTTGTAAAGAGGAAATTTTGTGCATTTATACAAAAGAGCAGGCTTGCTATTGACATTTCGGTTCAAAAGAGGTATAATATAATAGCTGACTTGACGGGAAGATGTTATAGAAGATCGTAAAGATCGGTAAAAGGACCCGGACGAAAGTACGCTGGTGTAGCTCAGTTGGTAGAGCAGCTGATTTGTAATCAGCAGGTCGGGGGTTCGAGTCCGTCCACCAGCTCCATAAAAATAACAGCTATGCTGTTTTCATATGCGTATGGGAGAGTTCCCGAGTGGCCAAAGGGGGCAGACTGTAAATCTGTTGCTTTCAGCTTCGATGGTTCGAATCCATCCTCTCCCACCAAACCTCAAATGCAAAAGCATTTGAGGCATTTTTTTATATGGTGAAAATATTTTTAAATGGTATTCTTGTCATTATGGGGATAACGCAATATTTATGATATTTATTCAGCGGAATGTACGATTGACAGAGGAATTGTTATATCTTATATCTTCTTTCTTGCCTTTAATAGTTTTTTTACAAACAAAACCGACCTCCTATGGGAATAAACCCACCGGAGGCCGTTTTGCTGCCGCATTTTAACAACACGGCTTCAATGATCCTGAGGAAGTTATATTTTACAATGTGCCTTATTACTTGGCAGAACCGTTCTTGTAAGCGTCGATCATTTTCTTGCTGATGTTCCCGGAACGCCGAGCGTATCTCTGCCCGTTGCGGATGTATGTCATTGGCTCGCTTTCGCCTGTCAACAGCTTTATTTCCAGTTTCATAGTCTGCTTATTTATCGGCACAACGTTTATCCTGTCTATGACAGCCTTTGCCATTTCGTCCACCTGCTGTTTTGTCATTTCCTTGTCAGGTCGGTACATCTCACTAAAGTATTTGCGTATACGTTTTAGTCCTTTGATATGTTCGGCATCGCTTTCGCTTTTCTTTTCAAGATAGTTTATCTCTTCTTCCAAATCAGATATAAGCACGCCGCATTCACCGTTGCGTTTTCCAAATTCTTCTTTTGTTATCATCTCATCCATATATAACTCAAGAAGCTTATCACGCTTTCGCATTTCTTTTTCAAGCCGTGCTTTCAGAGCATTTATCTCGCGCCGCGCCTCCTGAGTCCTGTCAGCCTCTGTGTATATCTTAAGAAACGTTTCAATGTAATCTTCCAGATTGTCGGCTATGTCTATGAAAAAGTCAGACAGCATAGTGTACAGTTCTTTTTCCATTATTGCAAACGATGAGCATACTTTCGCACCCGATTTTTTCTTTTCGGAACATATCCATTGATAAACCGGTTCTCCCTTTGATACTGAGTTTGAATAGCTTGTCCGCCAGTATGGCTTATCGTGCGAGGCACACCATATTTTTCCCGTGAAAACGCTCGTATCTTTGAACGACCGCTCACGGCTCTTTATTGCGGTACTGCGTTCCTCAAATATTCTGTTGCATTTATCCCATATTTCCTCCGTGACTATAGCAGGCACTATATCTCCTGTTTCGTCTTTGTACATCAGCCATTCTTCTTTCGGCAAAAACCGCTGCTCTCTCGTTCGGTAGTCAACCACTTTCACTTTGTTTCCGCAGTAGTAGCCTTTGTACTTCGGATTCTGTATTATCCCCGATATAGTGTTGTGATGTATTCTGGTGCCGTTTCTGCCTCTGTAACCCTTGTCGTAAAGTATGCGCTCTATCTTTCGCACACTGGAATCGCCTGTCGAGTACAGTTCAAATATTAATCGTACCATTTCGGCTTCTTCTTCGTTTATGACCAGCTTGCAGTCGTCCTTGTCATAGCCGAATATCCTGTTGTTTCCAAGCACGTTTCCGCTTTCTATCGAACGCTTGTGACCCCACCGCACACGCTCAGACAGTTTGCGTACCTCGTCAGCCGCGATGCTTGACATTATAGTCAGGCGCATCTCGCTGTCGCTGTCAATGGTGCATATGTTGTCATTCTGAAAGTATACCCCAACTCCTGCCCTCAACAGGTCGCGGGTGTAGGTAAGGCTGTCGATAGTGTTCCTTGCAAATCTGCTGACCTCTTTTGTCAGCACCAGATCAAATCTGCCCGACTTGCCGTCCTCTATCATTCTCATAAATTCCGCGCGGTTCTCAGCGTGTTCGCCGCGCACCCTGTCAACGTATCCGTCAATGTAAGTCCAGTTTGGGTTTGACTTTATCATTTCCGTAAAGAACATTATTTGATTTTCAATAGAATTCTCCTGTTCATCGCGCGTGGTAGAGACTCTCGCATAAAACGTCACGTTCATTTCAAGGTCAAATATCGTCTTGCGTTGCCTTTTCATAAGGTCTACAGCCGCATAAATATCCATTTTCATCACCTCATATTTTATAATGATTATACCATACCTAAACACCAATGTCAATTCGTCTTGGAATGGTATTATTTCCCTGTATGTATGTTCCCGATGTTGCCGGGAACGTTCCTCATGCCGTCAGCCTGTCAATAAGCACCAGCATTCTGTTGTACTTTTTGATGTCTATCTCTCCGTTGTCAAGCAGCAGTTTTGACCAAGCTGCAAGGGTTTTCTTTTTAAGTTCCAGTTTTGCATTTTTAGTATTTGTCAATAAGCATCGCTCCTTTTTTAGTATTTTGCTCATTTTGAGGGAGTTTATCCCAATTTCATATTATCACAAACTTCTCCGTATTGCCATCACCAATGTCGATAAATTTCCACGCGATTTTTTGGCTGATTTATACCACTCGCAGCCTTGCAACGCCGTCAGAAAAAATGACATGAGGGTATAGGCTTTCACGATAGCCTTAGATGATGGTACATTTCGTTCTTTCATACCATGAACGTTTTGTTCACCGTGCAGGGACTGTCTGTTTTGGACATACCTTTGCAGGTACTTATTTATTCATCTGTAATTTCTTCGCTATGATTTCTCATGAGCAAGTTATCAAAATTTATCTTCCCTCTTGTCCTGCGAACGTTGTTTACTGCTTTTTTCTTAGTTAGGAAATCGGAAGAACGTACTTTCCACCGGACAAGATCACAGCAATATTTTTCATTCTTTACTGCAGCGCATACCCCATTTAACTCTTTGCGAAGTGTTGCGACTTTCTTCGGGGTAGATATTTTGTTGTTCTGTTTTTCCGAAGTTATATCAGCTTCGGGAATCAGTTTATTTTTTCTGTAATTCTACTCAAATGGTTGCTCCTTTCGATAATGGCATTATGTTATTCGGTCAGTACTCTTAGTACTCTGAAATCATTTTCATTATCAGTCCTCTCGTGAATTTTTTGGATTAAGTCAATTCAGAAAAAGTGCAGAAATAGTTAACAGCCCGGCTCTGAATATATTGCCTCTCATAATGTAGGGCATGAAAAGTAACATTTTTCCTGTCATGCTAATCAGTTTTCAAAAATTCTGTCATCTGTTACAATCAGACTGCTATTATGTTCCTATAAGTTATGTATTGTTACAATTTTTTCTGATGCCCGGAAAAATCTATTTTGTAATTCTCTACCATATGAAGAGGTAATTTATAATGCTGAATGAACGCAGTTTGAAAAAATACTTGCTTTCATAAGTACCGACAAAAAACGGCTGTTTTATAAGTGATTTTGGTAAGATAATTTCATTTTCTGCTTTTTGCACAAATATTGTTTTGTCATTTTGTTTGTTTCAACAAAGTTGATTTGCATTTTACAGATCCGCTTATATTTTTAAATGATTTTGTCGGTACTTATGAAAGCGGTGATATATTTCGGCTGCATACGCAGCGGTTTGAAAATTTTTAACCTCAGCCCATACGGGCTGAAAAGTTTGGATTTTGTATAATCCTATTTTTTTATTTCTTGCTTTACTTAGCAAGTACAGAAAGAACCGCACTCTTTTCCGTTATTTTCCAAATCAATGGTTTTACCCCGTTGATTTGATTGTTAAGGGAACCCGTTGCCCTTAACGATTATCCTCATACAAAGAAGAAATAATTATTATGTATCAAAAAACAAATAACATCTATGCGTCAGACGTTGAAAAACTACGAAAAGAGGTGACAGAGCTATCCCATACGTTAAGTCAATTTGTATCCACACTACGGTGGACAAAAGTTTAAGATATACTCTAAATCCCGATAAAACAGAGAACATGGTGTTAACTACCTCGATCAATTGCACAACAAACTCTCACGATGCATATTTGCAGATGAAAGCGGTTTACGAACAGTTTTCAAGTAACAAATTTAACAGTCCTCCGCCGTTAGAGGGCAAGGGAACTGTCAAAGCAATACACTATATCATGAGTTTTGCCGATAAAGAAAATGTCACGCCGGAGCTTGCTCACAAGATCGCCAAGGCTTTTGTGCGAAAAACATTCGGTGAAGATGTGCAGGCAGTTATAGCTACACACGTTGATAAATCTCACATTCACAATCACATAATATTAAATTCTTACGATCTTTCCGGTAAAAAGTTTTATGATAATAAGTCGAGTTTGAAAAACGTTCGTGAAAGTACCAATGGTATATGCAAGGCTTTTGGCGTTACGTCTGCGCTCAACTTTGAGGGTAAAGGCAAGTCAATGCAATACAATGAATGGGAACACAAGAAGAATGGTACTTCGTGGAAACAGCATATTCGTGATGAAATAGACAGTCTGATAGGCTCGGTCGATTCGCTTGATGAACTTTTGCAGGCGCTTGAAGAATGTGGATATGAAATAAAGCGCGGCAAGTATATTTCCGTCAAAGCACCTGGGCAGCAACGTTTTATCAGGACCAAAACGCTCGGCGAGGAATATACGGAAGATAGTCTTAATACCCGTATTCTGTATCGTGAGGTAGGCACAGGTTCAACGCCTATACAAGATAGCAAATCTCAATTAAGAGCTGCATATGTTGATGTAATTGGTGATGTACGCATTCTTGCTGAACATCATAAAAAGGTACAGCGGAAAAAGGACAATGCACTACCGTACTCAGCCGATAATGATTTGGATATTTACAAATTATCCGCACAGCTATCCATCATAAATCGTGATAACATCAATTCTATTGGTGAGTTAGAGGGTAAAATTAGTCGTTTGAGGTCAGAATATGAAAAGCAAAGACAGGCGATAAATTACTATATTGAGCAGTACAACCGAATGGTAAGCCTTTTGGAACAGGCGCAGGAATACTTTGTTTTATCAAGCAAGGCTGAACTGACTTCTTCGGAGAAACTGAAAATGACGATATGCAAACAGCTTATGGAAAGTAACGATGTTAAATCTCCTGCTGATGTTGACAGCTTGCGTGAACGTGTTACAAATTTAGACAAAAAAATATCAGCCCTCAAGGATAAACTTGAAGGCTGTAAAAATCGTTTTGATGTGTACTCGGATATTACTAAAACTTATGCAGAAATATCTAAAGGTGACTATATTGGAAGGCTTGTTGAGGAAGAAAAACAGCGGAAAGAGAGAGAAGTGAAGAAACGGAAGAAAAAGCTATAAAAATATCATGCTAAGCTATTGCATAATGTCCTTGTTTGTGATATAATATAAATGAA
>CANRDT010000021.1 GCA_947629455.1 uncultured Ruminococcus sp. | reverse complement strand
GGGTATTTCGCCGTCTGCGGACGGCGACAAGGGACGCTGTCCCTTGACCCTGCAAGCCTTTTTAAGGAAAAGGCTTGATCCAAAACCTTTTTAATTTGCCGACTTCGTTTTCTCCAAAACTGCGTATCGTTAAATCAACCTGCGGAGCGATTCTTACTTCTTACATCTTATATCTTACCTCTTTTTGCTTTGTACTCTATTTCTAAAATTAATCAACTTATTTGTATATTCCGCCAAAGTTTAACGCTTTTATGCGTCAAAGTGTTGAACTTTTCCGACGGGTATTGTATAATATAATTATCCCTCTGACACACGGCAAAAATGCTTTGCCGCCGTATGATGTCGGGAGGGGTCGTCTTTTCAATATAAAAAACACATAAAAGTATATATTTCAGGAAAGGACTGGACTTATGCGCGCAAGCGGAATACTTATGCATATATCCTCGCTGCCTAACGATTACGGTATCGGCACAATGGGCAGGGAGGCTTACGATTTTGCGGATTTTCTGAAAAAAGCAGGTCAGCGATACTGGCAGATACTCCCCATTTCCCCTACCAGCTACGGGGATTCTCCCTACCAGAGCTTTTCCGTAAACGCAGGCAATCCGTATTTTATTGATCCCGATACTCTCTGCAAAGAGGGACTTCTTACAAAAAGGGATTATAAAAATATAGATTTCAGCGGCAGCAGAGAATGTGTGGACTACGGTCTGCTTTATGAAAAGGTCTTTGGGATATTGAGAAAGGCTTTTAAAAGATTTAAGCCCGAACAGGACGAGGAGTACGGCAATTTTATAAAGGATACAGAGGACTGGCTGCCCGACTATGCGCTGTTTATGGCGCTGAAAACCGCTCACGGCGGCAAGGCTTGGTACGAATGGGAACAGCCGCTGAGAATGTACCGAAAGAGCGCGGTGAACAAGGCGCGTAAAGAATATGCCGATGAGATCGCGTTCTGGAGCTTTGTACAGTACGAATATCACAAGCAGTGGACGGCTCTTAAAAAATATGTAAATTCGCTCGGGATAGACATTATCGGAGATATACCGATATACGTTGCATACGACAGCGTAGAGGTGTGGAAAGATCCGCAGTATTTTCTTCTTGACGAAAAGAAAGACCCGATAGACGTTGCAGGCTGTCCTCCCGACGTTTTTGCGAAAAAAGGACAGCTGTGGGGCAATCCCCTCTACCGCTGGGACGTTATGGAGCAGGAGGATTTCAGGTGGTGGATAAACAGGATAAAGTCCGCGACCGAAACATATGACGTGGTGAGGATAGATCATTTCCGCGGATTTGAAAGCTACTACACTATCCCCTACGGAATGGAGGACGCAGTTATCGGAGAATGGCGCAAGGGTCCGGGAATGAAGCTTTTCAAAGAGGTGAAAAAGCAGCTCGGAAAGCGCAGGATAATCGCAGAAGATCTGGGATTTATCACACCGCAGGTGGCAAAGCTCCTCAAAGCGAGCGGTTTTCCCGGTATGAAAGTGCTTGAATTCGCCTTTGACCCCGACGGAAAAAGCAGCTATCTGCCGCACAATTTTGCAAACGCAAACAACGTATGCTACACGGGAACGCACGACAATGAAACGGCTGTCGGCTGGGTGAAAAGCTGTTCGCGCAGGGAGCTTAAATTCTGCCGCGATTATCTCGGAGTAAAGCGCAACAAGGAGATACCGTGGGGACTTATCAGGCTCGCGTGGCAGAGCGTTTCGGATACGGCGATCGCGCAGATGCAGGATTTTCTCGAACTGGATTCGAGTGCGCGTATGAACACCCCCTCCACCCTCGGCGGAAACTGGCAGTGGAGAGTCACAAAGGAAATGCTCGCCGACGAGCTGGCGGAGCGCATTTACGAGCTTACAAGAATTTATGACCGTCTGGGCGATCAAGGCGATTGAAACGGGCTGTTATCCCCACATCTTTTGGAAAAAACAGATGTCGGAAAGATAAAATTATCCCGAGACGGAAAATATCTTATATATTATGGAGGAAAATAATATGACTAAAGAAATATCCAATCCCGAGGCGCTTATGAATTACCGTCCTGCGATCAAGGTGCTTGACGCAACTATCCGCGACGGAGGACTTGTGAATAACTTCTATTTTACGGACGAGTTCGTCAGCGACCTTTACCGCACGAACATCGCCGCAGGCGTGGACTATATGGAATTTGGCTACAAGGCGTCAAAGGCTATGTTCGATCCCGATAAATTCGGAAAGTGGAAATTCTGTGACGACGACGACATCAGAGCGATAGTCGGCGACAACGACACCGCGCTTAAGATCTCGGTAATGGCGGACGTCGGCAGGTGCGATTACAAGACCGATATTATCAACAAGGCGGACAGCCCGATAGATCTGGTAAGAGTGGCGACATATATCAACACCATGCCTGCGGCTATAGATATGATAGAGGACGCCGCAAGAAAAGGTTATGAGACCACCTGCAACATTATGGCGATCTCAAACGCTCAGGAGGGGGACATTGACGTTGCTCTCGATATGCTCGGAAGATCTTCGGTGAACGCTTTCTACATTGTGGACAGCTACGGTTCGCTCTATCCCGAGCAGATAAAGAGGATCTCCGACAAGTATCTGAATTTTGCCGCAAAATACGGAAAACAGGTAGGTATGCACGCTCACAACAATCAGCAGCTTGCTTTTGCAAACACTATCGAGGCAACAAGCAACGGTGTAAATCTGCTGGACGCGACTATGGCGTGTATGGGCAGAGGTGCAGGAAACTGTGCTATGGAGCTTTTGCTGGGATTCCTCAAAAATCCGAAGTATAAGCTTTACCCAGTTTTGCAGTTCATTGAAAAGCATATGAACAAGCTCAAAGAGGAGGGTGTGCTGTGGGGATACGACATTCCGTATATGCTCACGGGTCAGCTCAATCAGCACCCGAGGGAGGCAATTGCATTTTCCGAGGCGCACAGGAAAGATTACAGTGAGTTCTACAAGCACATTCTCGATCAGAACAGTTGAGGAACGATGTACGTCGTCGCAAGCTGCATATCGCTTGCGGCGATTTTTTGTTATATTTCACGCTCCGCACTTATGGTGTATATCAGGCGCGATATTTCGGCAATAGGTGCGCCACCCCAAACACTTCGTGTTTGGGCTAAAAGAAAATTTCCTTTGCCGACATTATGCGGTCGGCAATTTTTATTTTACTGCGTAAAATAAAAACCGGAAATTTCTTTCTTACAGATTATTAAAGTAATTATCAAAATAAATTTTAATCGCCCGATTTCCAAGGCTTGACCACTCTGCACACGGCAGAGGGCGCATTGCCCCGCCCGGGAGGGCAGCCTTTTTAAGGAAAAGGCTGGAGCGAAAACCTTTTCTTGATTTCCTACTACTTATCAATCAAACTGCGGAGCGTGAAATCAATCTGCGGAGAATACACCGAAAAATAACCAAAACACTGCCGCTCTTTATAATTAAAAAGCAGCTTTCCCCGTCCAGATCGGAGAAAGCTGCTGCAATAATATTCTCTTGACCTATTGTCACAATAGCGATTATGTACCCTGATGCTGAATATGCCCGTGGATAAACGCCCTGAAACGGTTGGAATAATAAACGCTCATTTCCAGTACCGCGGCGTACTTGTCTATCATAACTATCACATAACTCTCGGCATATTTCGGTATCTTCAGAGTAAGCGGCCACATATGCTTGACGATCATATCCTCCTCGCGCTCGGAAAGCTCAAAATAATTTTTCGCATTGTCCAGAGCAACATACGGATGTCTGAAACCGTGGGGAAGCTCGCCGTGCTGACGTTTTCTTTCGCGCCAGTCGTACAGGAACAGATCGTGCAGCATACCTGCGCGTGCGGCTTTTCTTGCGTCGAGCCCGAGCTTGCGGCAGACAAGGTAGTTATAGTACGAAACGTTCAGACAGTGCTGAAAGCAGGAAGTGTCGTAATGATGACGGTAATTGCGCATTTCGTTGACGATCTCGCTGTCCAGCAGGTCATGAACAAAGCCGTAAAACTCCTCCGCCTCTTTTGAGGACTCCACGCAGTACTTTGAACCCATCGCTCTTGACATCGGCATCACCCTCTTCGCTGAAATTCTATGGATATTATATCTCATTTTTCTGCGATTGTCAACACCTGATACTAAAATTTAAGAAAAATCTTTGTTTTCAGTCTATATTCCTCGAAAGGGTGATCGCAAGCACGTCGTCCGCCGAGGGATTCTTTACATAGTAATTTGTCGTTTCCGCCTTGCGGTAAACTCCGTCGTCGCCGAGCTGCCTTGTCACTACCGTGCGGACGCGCTCTCCCCTTTCGTATGCGGCAAGCTGATCGCCTATATCGAATGTATCCGAGAAAAGCTGACGATCCTCCGGGTGCATAGTGGACGCGCCGTGCTGAATGAGTTCGGTATAAACTCCCGTAGACGGGCAGGATTTGGAAGTAAAATTATCATACGCCATCATATAAAAACTGTTGCGCGTGAGGTTGCTCATTATTACGAGCGGAAAGCGTTTGAAGATAACGTCGAGCAAAAGCTGCGTCGCGCTGACCGCCGACTGTGTGAGAAGTATATCCTCCGAATCGGGATCGTTTACGCCTGCGTGTTCGAGCAGAGCGGAAAAGTCCTCCTCATTCATCGGCTTTGCAAAGATAAATCCCTGTATGGATTTGCAGCCGCAGGTGCGCAGAAATCCGAGCTGCTCCTTGGTCTCCACTCCCTCCGCCACGGTTGTGAGATTCAGCCTGTGGGCGAAGTCAAAAATGCTCTCCAGAACAATGCGTTCCTTTTCGCTCTCGCAGTTGCCGCTAAGCAGCGATTTGTCTATCTTCAGCACGGTAGCCGGAACGTCCTTTATAAAATTCAGTGAAGAAAGTCCGCTGCCGAAGTCGTCTATGGACACTTCAAAGCCCGCGTCCCTGATACTGCGCACAAAATCTATCACTATATCGCCGCTGACCGCAAGCGCGGATTCGGTGATCTCTATCTCGATAAGTCTGTGCGGCAGACCGTAGCCGTCCACTAACTGCGCTATCTTCCTGCCGATCTCTTTCTCGCTCGTATGTAATCTTGAAAAATTCACCGATACGGTCACGGTATGTCTGCCCGAATCAAGTCCGGCTCGCAGAAAACGGCAGGTCTCGTCAAGCATATACCAGTCGAGCCGCGTTATCAGTCCGTTCTCCTCAAGCAGCGGTATAAACTGCGCCGGAGAAACTATACCGCCGTCCTCGTCTATCCACCTTGCAAGCGCCTCCGCGCCCGTTATCCTGTTGGTTATCGCGTCGTATTTCGGCTGATAGTACGCCTTTATGTTTTTCTTTTCTATCGCCTGTTCAAGCAGTTTTGCGATATTTTCCCGATCTATTTGCAGACTCATATCATCACCCGTTTTTTAATTTTATTAAATTTCCAGCTCCACTTCCGTACCGCCGAACGGACGGACGGTAAGCACATGGCAGGAGCCGCTGCCGAATATCCTGTCCATTTCCGTGCGGAAAGTTTCAAGCTTATCTTGCGGCACAAACGCCTGTATCGTTCCGGCAAATCCGCCGCCGTGTACCCGATACGCGCCCTCTCCGTCAAGCAGCCGCTGTGCGGTATAGAGAGCCAGCGAAAGTCCCTGACGTTCGGGAGCGGAAGATGCGTAGATGTTTTGCAGATACATATATGACGATCTTCCCGACTCGGTGACAAGTTTCAAAAATCTCCGCACATCGCCCTGCGACAGAGCCTTTTCCTCCTGCTCTACGCGGTCGTTATCGTCCAGAAAATGCAAAGCCCTCAGCACCGCGCGGTCGCCGCACTTTTCACGGACGGCTGAGATATTCTCCATAAGCTCCTCGCGGCTGATCTCCCTGAGCACTTTTTTACCGAAAAATTCCGCCACCGACTTCATCTCGGCAGGAATAGCCGCATACTCAGGAGTAAGATCGGCGTGATCTCCCTTGGTATCCACAATGCAAAGGCAGTAGCCGCAAAGTTCAAGATCGAAGTTTATCGCCTTTATGACGGGCGAATCGGTATCCTTGAAATCTATAGTGATAAATCCCCCGACTGAGGACGCCATCTGATCCATAAGTCCCGACGGCTTACCGAAATACGCGTTTTCGGCATACTGTGATATTTTCGCGATCTCGACGGCTGAAACACTGTGTGAATTATACAGACCGTTAAGTATATTTCCCACAAGCACTTCAAACGCGGCGGAAGAGGAAAGTCCCGAGCCTTTAAGCACGTTAGAGGTGGTGTACGCCCTGAATCCCCCGATCTTAAATCCGCGCTGTGCAAAGCCTGCCGCAACTCCCCGTATCAGCGCGGCGGAGGTGTTTTTCTCGTTTTCCTTTACTTCAAGGTCGGAAATATCCACCGTATCCATAGGAAAACCTTCCGATTTTATCTGTATGACGTTATCGTCTGAGGGCTCGACCATTGCTATGACGTCGAGAGATACCCCTGCGGCAAGCACCCTTCCGCAGTTATGATCGGTATGGTTTCCGCCGACCTCCGTTCTTCCGGGCGCGGAGAAGTATCTCTGCGGAGCAGTACCGAATATCTGCGAAAATTTCTCCCGTGCGTTTTCGTAACGGATCTCCTGCTCTGAAACATCATAAGAGTATATCTCTTCGAGCGTATGCAGTGACATAAAAATTACCTCCAAATCCAGTTTTGACTATATTTATTCCCGACATTCTTCCTCCGCGCCGTCCGTTCTCACCAGTCCGACGGCGGCGCACATAGAGATACAGGCGCTCCCTCCTGCGGAGAAAAACGGCAGCGGCACTCCTATGACGGGGAGAAAGCCGAGAACCATTCCCGTATTTATCAGTGTATGTGAAAAGAGCAGCGCAAACACGCCTGCGCTCACAAGGTTTTCCTCTTTAGTTCCCCTGCCGCTGCACGCCGCTATCCTCATACACAAGGAAAAGAGCAGTATCAGCACTGCGGCGCAGCCGACAAATCCGAGCGTCTGCCCGATATAGGAAAACACAAAATCATTCTGCGACTGGGAAACGTAGACGAGCTTTTCATCGCCTGCGCTGAAAAGTCCCCTGCCGAGCAGTCCTCCGTTTTGCAGAGCCGCCGCGCTTTGCCTTTGCTGAAAACCCGTTCCGAGAGGGTCGAGTCCCTTGTCAAGCAGCACGAGTATGCGTTCTTTCTGATGATCTTTGAGCAGGAACGTCCAGACGCTCCACGCGATCAAGGGCGATATCACAACGGCGACTGCCGCATAGCGGAAACTAAGTCCTGCGGCAAAGAGCATAACTGCCGCGATAAGCAGGAATATCACTGCCGTACCCTGATCTCCCTGAAAATATACCAAAGCCGTCGGCACAGCCGCGTGCAAAAGAAGTCCCAGCAGCGGCAGAGGGCGGTCTATCCTTTTACCGAGTGCGGTAATATGCGCCGCAAAGGTTATTATAAAGCAGACTTTCAGTATCTCCGAGGGCTGAAAGGTATATCCCCCGACCGCGAGCCACGCCCTGTCGTCCGAGCCGCCCGCGCTCACTCCCAGAGATGTAAACGTAAGGAGCGTCGGCAGAACTCCCACCGCTCCCACTATATATTTATGCTCCGTAAGCTTTTGTATTTCGATACGTCCTACGGCGAGCATTGCCGCAAGTCCCAGAACGATATAGACGGACTGCCTTATCGCAAAGGGCATATCCACTCCGCCTGAAGTCACGCGCACATACTGCGCGGTATCCTCCAGCGACCAGACGGTCAGCGCACCTGCCGCACAGCAGACGACCGTCAGCGCGGCGGACAAAAAATCCCACCTTACTTTTTTATTATACAATATATTCGCCTCTCATTCAAGAGCATTTCGTTAATTTTCCGCTGAAAAAGTGCTAATACGATGTCCACGGAAATCAATTTTTGATTTCCGAAGAAGTCAGAACGCGGCGCTTTTAAGAGGTAAGAGGTAAGACAAGGAGCGCCTGCGACGCATATTTTAAAATATTATTCCGCGCAGTTTTGCAAGATCTTTGTTATATTCTCCGCCAACGGCGGAGAATATAACATTAAATTATTTTTCCACCGCCGTTGGCGGAGGAAAAATAATCCAATAGTCTGCATTGACAAGTAAAATATATTAAAATGCTTACATATAATTTAAAAATTGATTTCCATTTACGATGTCTACGGATATATTATTTCACGCAAGGCGGTATATATTATCAAGCGGACTTTGCAAAAGACAAAAAGATCCCCGACATTTCATTTGTCGGGGATATAAGCATATTCTTTTTAGTCCGTTTACGGGTTTCCCACTTGCTGCGTTTATGAGATTTTCAGCCACGCGCAAGCCATATCGAGCGCCTCGTAAAGACTGTTCTTTTCGGCTTTCTTGACGATCTGCTCATTCGGCGGCAGGGTTATATCCGTCGCCATTTTTCTCAGCCTTACCTTGTTTGCGACCTGTATGTCGCCCTGCTGCTCAGTGCCGAGTATCTCGATCATCACCACAAAATCGTCGTACATATTTCCAAAATAGATCGTATTTCCTTTTCTTACCAAAGGCACGCCCTTGTATGTAAAAAAGGACTTCTTGCTTTCTGCCATTCTATATCTCCTCCTTATCATTTGATTTCGGTAAACTGCAAATTCTGCCGCCGCGCCGCAGCGAAATGATCTGTGCAGGCGGCTGTCGGCAGATCTCATTATATCACGTCCGCCGTGCGGAAAATGTCGCAGTCAGTAAGTCTCGATAATTTTTTCGCCGTTGTCGAGATTTTCCATATTCGATATGAACCTTTCCGTCCACGATGTCGGTATCCTATAGGACGGTCTGCCGTTTATTTCCACAAGCGTTCTGCGCGAGCTGTCGGTATAGAAATCAAGCTCCTCGACCTGTCCGTCATCGCCGAAATCTATATCTATCGAAAGATACGGCTCGCCGTCGATCTCCTCAAAATAGATCTCGTCCGTCGGGCAGGACAGCAGGTACTTGTAAAAGTCCTGGAACAGGCTGACATCTACGTCCGCGCCGTTTTTCTTTACGGAATAAATTTCGCTCTCGCCGTCCGTATCGAGAATATATTCGGCTTTTTCACCGCCGTTCGTCACCGTCATGGAGTTGATGTTGAGTATGCTTATATTCACCGCCATAGAGATAACATCGCCCGGCATTACGGTCGCCCACGGAACGTTCTGCGCATCTATCAGCCAGATACAATCCACGCCGTCCACGCCCGTAAGATAGCAGTAGTAGCCGTCAATATCGGCAGTCTCGTTGCCGTCCTCGTTGAGCTTCATGGTATGTCCGCCGATCTTCAGATCGTAATCGTAACCCTCTCCCACAAAGGTAACTTCCGCTATGGGATCGTCAAGACCGTACTGCGCAAAATCCTCCTCTTTCGGGAAAAGCTTTACCGCGCTCTTCGCAGTAAGTCCCCACATTCCGTGAGTAGTTGCGGACGAGCCCGTGATATTCAGGTAGGAGAACACCGGCTCGGTCATTACCTGAGCGGAAACGCCGTAATAGCTGTCGGAATCGTCCTGCTCGAACACCATATCGTAATCAAGATCCTTGCGGCTGAGAGTGAGCTTGCCGTAATCGGGCATCTCGCTGTCGGGAGGCTGCGCGATAAGCGTGGTGTCCACCAGATTTTCCACCGGCTCGATAAACTCGGATATGAGCGACACCAACACCATATAGACCGTATCGTCCCCCTCCTCGCAGAGATAGCGGTAACGCGTCTTTGTCGAAACGTCCCCTATCAGGAAGGTGCGCGAAGTCCCGTCCTTATATCCTATCGTAAAGCTGCCCGTCGGCTCGTCAAGACCGTACTTCGACAGATCGGCGGCGTCCTGCTCGACAGTCCTGTACGCCTTGATCTGAGCCGCATTTTCCGCGATCCTGCTCTTGGCGTATGTCGATTGGTCAAGTCCCGTCAGCTCCGCGATATTCCATTCCGTCTTGCCCGACGCCGGTCTTTCCATTGTAAAGCCGCCGTACTCGTTCTGCGCCGAAATGCTCTTTATGTCTATGGTATCCTTTTCCACAAGCATAACGCTCTCGTCTACCGATTCGGTCTTTATCACTTCGCTCGAGCTTTCGTCCTTTTTGTCCGCTCCGCCCGTCGCGTTGAGAAAAGCCAACATTCCGCCAAGGCAGCCGATTATAACTCCGCAGACGATAATGCCTTGAATTTTACCGTTCATTATTCAAACGACCTCGCTATCTGTTCTTTCTTCTCAGCCAGATCACGCCGCCGACAATAAGCACCGCGGCAGGTATCACGAGAATAAATACCGTTGAAAGAGTATTGCGCTGTTTCTCGTTTACGTCAAAGACGTTGCCCTCGATGACTTTCGGCTGGATAACTATGCCGTCCGTCTTGTGGGTAATGCCGTTTAACAGGCTGAGTATATATTCCCTGTTCTGGAACTGGTTATAGCTGAGTATGCTGTCCGAAAGGGTATCCACCGAGCCGAACACTATAAGGTTGCTGTATGTCGAGCCGCCGTCCTCAAGGAAAACGACCTTTGAGGCTACCGCCGTGTAGATCTGCTGTCCTCTTTCTATAGTTTCTCCCGTGTTGGCGTCCGCGATGTACGCGTTCTCCGTGGACTTGATATACGCCTCCGTACCCACTCTGTCCTGCTCGTCAAAAAGCAGCTTTATCGGTCTGGAGTAGTAATTGAGCACCGTCGGGTCGGAAGTCGCCATATCCTGATCGAAATTGCCCGAAACGTCGTTGGTAACGGTGATGTAGGGCATCTGGTAATAGTGATCCGCCGCAGTTTCGCACACTACGCCGTCGCCTATCTGTACGCCGTACTCCTCCAGAAATTCGTCCAGATTCGGGGTCTTGCCCTGTGCAAGCGACGCGCAGTAGATAAGCTGCTTGCCGAGGTCGCCGTTGTTGTTCATATAGTCGGCGATCTTTCTCACCTCGTCAGGCATATAGTCGTTCTGCGGAGCGGGAATGACCACCACGCTCGCGTCCTCGGGTATCTCCTCGCTCGTTATATCCACCGAGCTGACGTTGTAGCCGTTCGCTTTGAGCAGCGTCTGGAGATATTCAAGCGTTGACACTTCGTTTCGTCCCGTCAGGAACACCACGTTCACGGGGTTCGGGTCGGTAACGGTCATAAGCGCGGAAGTAAACGCCTGCTCCGCGCTGGAGGATTCAACATAGCCGCCGTAGTAGCTGAGCAGTGTAAGCTCGTCGCCGCCGCAGTAGTATTCCAGCACGTTGTCGATCGTCATACCGTAGTCGCTTATCTGCTGAAGAAATTCATCGTTAAATTCCACCAGATCGAGGAGCGTTATCTTCCTCGTTCTCTTGATGTCCTCCGCAGGATTGGTCTCCACGATTATATCAAGATCGGATACCGAATCCGCCTCGTACTCCGAAACGATGTCGGGATTTGAGTCTATATCCACAAATCTGTAGGAGATCCTGCTGTTATACTGAGAGTATTTTTTCATCACCTCGACTGCCTGCTTGGTGTAGGTGGACAGTCCTGTAAAGGTGTCCTCCTCCGCAAAGACGGTAATGATAACGTCCGTATCTATCTTCTTGACATACTCCTCGCTTTCCTCTGAAATGGAGTAGATGTTGTCCTTGGTAAGGTCGATAGTGATCGGGTAGCGGTCGAAAAGCACGGTCGCCACAATGTTTATCATAACCACAACGGCTATAAATACCACAGTCAGCGCGGTAGACATCATACCGTGGCGGAGCTTTTTGGAATTTGCGGCGTTTTTCTCCTTGTGTGTCTTTTCCTTTTTGGTATCTTCCTTGGCATTTTCCTTTTCCGTACCGGCGGCGTCCTGCGACTTCTCGGAATTTACCACATCGTCAAGAAAGCTGCTCACCGGAGCGGAATACTGCTCCTGCTCATTATTATTCTGATTATTCTGTTCGCTCATATCAGTCCGACCCCCTTAAGCCCAGCGGCGTTTTTCAAGCACCCTGACCGAAAGGAACAGGAATACTACCGCTGCGCTGACGAAAAACAGCACGTTCGACAGGTCGAACAGACCGTATGTGAATCCGTAGTATCTTTCCCAGAAAGAAAGCTTTGCAAAGACTTCGGGGACTTTGTCGCCGCCTATGAGAAGTCCGCTGACGACCAGCATTGCGACAAACGCGATAATAACGGTATTCGGCCGTCTGCCGGCAGCAAAGTATATCGCCGCAGCAACCGCCGCTATAACGACATCGACAATGACGGTCACCTGCCAAGCCGCAAGCGTGGGGAAGATGTTTCTGATAAAGTCCACGGGAATGACCTCTCCGATCGTGGTGAACAGGTAGAGCGCGAGCATAACGATAAAGCTTACCACTGCCGATACCACCTGATTTTCCGTCAGCGACGAGCAGAACATTCCCACCGCGATGAACGCCGCTCCGAGCAGGAGAAGTCCCGTGATATTTCCAGCAATTACCGTCCAGTCGGGTTCGGCATATGCGGAAACTATGACTGCGTACACCAGCGTGATCGCAACGCCCATTGCGTAGATAAGAAACGCCGCGAAGAATTTTCCTGCCACTATCCCTCCCAGACTTACGGGAGATGTCAGCAGGCACTGATCGGTGCGGTTCTTTTTCTCCTCCGAAAGGGTGCGCATGGTGAGTATCGGTATAAGCACGATGAGGATTATCATCAGTTCGCCGAATATAGCGTCAAGCTGCGTTGTGCCGTGGCTGAGTGAGTTGTTCGTAAAGCTTACCGCAGAGCAGGCATAGAACGCGGCAAGAAAGATATAGCCGATAGGAGATGTGAAATATGAAAGCACCTCTCGTCTGAAAATAGCGCCCATTACTCTGCACCTCCGTCCGTCCTGTCAAGCGCAGGAACATTTTCGCCCATAGTGAGCTTGATAAATATGTCCTCGAGCGAAAGCTCCGACGATCTCATTTCAAGGATATACCAGCCTTTTTCAGCCATTTTTCTGAAAATATCGCGGCGTATATCCACACCCTCCTGCGCCTCTACACGGTATTCGCGGACATTCTCTCCGTGAGTTACGCCCGGTTCGCAGGAAATCGCGCCTTTTATCGAAAGTATCTCTTTTTGCACCTTGTCGGAAGGTCCTTCTATCCTCACCAGCAGTTTATGGTCGGCTGAAAGCCGTCTGGAGAGGTTGTCCTCTGTGTCGTCGGCGACTATCCTGCCCTCGTTTATGACGATTATCTTATCGCAGACCGCCTGCACCTCGGTAAGTATATGCGAGGAAAGTATCACGGTGTGGTTTCTTCCCAGTTTCTTTATCAGCGAGCGTATCTCGATTATCTGATTCGGGTCAAGACCGACCGTCGGCTCGTCCAGTATAAGCACGTTGGGATTTCCCACCAGAGCCTGCGCCAGACCTACCCTCTGCTTGTAGCCCTTTGAAAGATTCTTGATTATTCTGCCGTAGACGTGTTCTATCTTGACAAGACCGCATATATCTTTAAGATGAGAATTTCGCGGCAGCTTGCACTTTTTAAGATCGTAGATAAAATTCAGGTACTCCTTTACCGTCATATCGAGATAAAGCGGCGGCTGTTCGGGAAGATAGCCGATGTGGGATTTCGCCTTTATCGGGTCCTCCAGAATATCTATCCCGTCAATGAGAGCCTTGCCCTCGGTACACGAGATATATCCCGTAAGGATATTCATAGTCGTTGATTTTCCCGCGCCGTTAGGTCCGAGAAATCCCAGTATCTCGCCGTCCTCTGCCCTGAACGAAATATTGTCCACGGCTTTTTTATCGCCGTATCGCTTTGAAAGATCCTGCACTTCGATCATTTGCGGACTCCTCCTGTATGTGTATTCTCAATACCTCGCAGTTCGGTATCGGATCAAGAAAAATCACTTTATGATTATCCAACATTTTTGTGACAGCACAGTGATAATATCACGAAAGCTTTCCGATACCCTTTTTTACCCTTTCGAGGGAATCCTCCCTGCCGATAATGGCGCATATCTCTATGCCGCCGCCGGGCGTGAACGCCTTTCCCGAGACTGCCACTCTCAGCGGCCACAGCACGATGCCGTTCTTGACGCCCATCTGAGCGATAAGTTCAAACAGCTTTTCGTGCAGCGTTTCTTCATTCCAGCTCTCCTGCGGTATGCTTTCAAGCACGGGCAGGACGGCTTTGAGCGTTTCAAGCGAGTTCTCCTCGTTGGTCTTCATCTTCTTGTGACAGTAAAGAGACGGCTCGTATTCGGGCAGCGAATCTATAAAGTCCACAGTTTCCGGAATATCCGTAAATATCTCCGTCCTGTCCTGCAAAAGCGCGGCGATCTTTGAAATATCGACGTCCTGCCGCTTTACGCTCTGCCTGATGTACGGCTCGGCATATCCGAGAAACTCCTCAGGCGCAAGCTTTTTGATATACTTTGCGTTTATCGCGCGAAGTTTAAGCGGATCGAACACGGCAGGCGATTTTGAAAGTCCGCCTACGTCAAATTCATCTATAAGTTCCTCAAGGCTGAAAATTTCCTCCTCGCCCTTGGGAGCCCAGCCGAGCAGCGCGATATAGTTGAGCACCGCCTCTTTGAGATACCCTTTCGCCATAAGATCCTGAAAGGACGCGTCGCCGTCGCGCTTGGCAAGCTTGTGCTGCTTGTCCTTCATAATATGCTCAACGTGGATATACTGCGGCACTTCCCACCCGAACGCCCGATAGAGCAGCTCATACTTGGGCGCGGAAGCAAGGTACTCGTTGCCCCTGACGACGTGAGTTATCCCCATAAGATGATCGTCCACTACATTTGCAAAATTGTAGGTCGGCATACCGTCGGTCTTTATGAGTATCTGATCGTCCAGAGTGGAGCATGGAACGGTTATATCTCCGTAAAGCTCGTCGTGGAAAGTGACTTCTCCGTCAAGAGGGACTTTCTGGCGTATAACATACGGCACGCCTGCATCAAGCTTTGCCCGGACCTCTTCTTTTGAGAGATCGCGGCAGTGGCGGTCGTACATAGGCATAATACCACTCGCCTCCTGTATCGCCTTGACCTCCTCCAGTCTTTCCTTGTCGCAGAAACAGTAGTAAGCCTCTCCCTTTTCGACAAGCTGTTCGGCATAAGGCTTGAAAAGCTCCATTCTCTCAGACTGGACATACGGTCCGACCGGTCCGCCTATATCCGGACCCTCGTCCCACTGAAGTCCGCATTCCCTGAGCGTATCGTAGATAACGTCCACCGCGCCCTCGACATAGCGTTCTCTGTCCGTGTCCTCTATCCTGAGAATAAAATCTCCTCCGTTTTTCTTTGCGATAAGATATGTGAACAGAGCCGTTCTCAGATTTCCTATATGCATATATCCCGTAGGCGACGGCGCAAATCTCGTTCTTACCTTTTTCATTAAAAACATTCCTTTCCGCTGTTTGTCTGAAAATACTCCCTTGTATATTCCGTATTCCTTGCGATCTCCTCCCTGAGCGCGGTCACGTTCTCAAAAGTCCTTTCGGGGCGGACGAACTTATGCAGAGTAAGCGCAAGCTCCCTGCCGTACAGATCGCCGTCGTAATCGAGAATGTACGTTTCCGCCAGAGGGGCGGTCTTTATATGGATAGTCGGCTTTATACCGATATTCGTCACTCCCGCGAAGAGTCTGCCGTCTATCTCAACTTGGGAACAGTACACGCCGAATCTCGGCAGCACCAGTCCTCTCGGTATCTTCTGATTTATCGTGGGAAAATTCCACGTCCTGCCCTTTTCAAAGCCATGCTCCACCTTAAGCGTATAGCCGTAGCGGTACCCCAGCATTTCATTTGCCTTTTCTATCTCTCCGCTGCGGATAAGTCTGCGTATCTCCGTCGAGCTTATAACTCCTCCCTCGTAGGTGAGCTGGCTCATCACGCTGACTTCCATTCCGTATTTTTTCCCCAGACGCACAAGATCGTCCGCCTTGCCCGACGCTCCCCTGCCGAAGGTGAAATCCGTTCCGCATACCGCGCTTTTGCAGCCGAGATAATCTGCCAGCACGTCGCGCACGAAAATTTCGGGCGGCATTGATCTGAGCTTTTCAAAATCGGGAGAATAAAGCAGATCGACTCCCAGCCCTGCGATGTGGCTGTTCTTTTCCCTGTCGGTCATAAGCATTTCAAGTCTGCCGTCGTGTCCCTTTGAAGAAACGGTATCCGTCCTGAAACAGAACACCGCCGACGCGCAGCCGCTTTTCTTTGCCTGCTCCACCGCCGTGCGTATTATCATCTGATGTCCTCTGTGTACTCCGTCAAAAAGTCCCAGAGCGCAGACAGCGCCGCATTTGCGGACATAACCGTCCGTTACATTTATCAATTCAAGATCACTTCCGCCGTCAGTAAAAATTTTTCACGCTTTTAAGCTCGTCATTTTCATTGTCATAACGGGCGACACCCAAAAGACCGCCGCCGCTGTCAAATACCGTGAAAGCGGCGCCGTCCGCAAGAGATCCGTTTTTTATGCCTGCCTGCTCACCGCGCAGCTTTACGCCGTTTTTATACATAGCCGCCGCCCTTTCGCCGAGGGTGAGCCCGTCATAAAACTCCGCAAGCACGCGGCTTAAGGGTATCATTATCTGCGAAAGCTTATTTTCATCTGCATACTGCCGTATCTGCTCCAAAGTATAGCACTGCTCCTTTGCAAAGCCTGCCGCAGAAAGTCTTTCAAGGCTCGTCATACAGCCGCCGCAGCCGAGCTTTTCGCCTATATCGTTTATCAGCGTCCGTATGTAAGTACCCTTGCCGACCTCGGCATACAAAACGCCCTCGCCCGTTGCGCCGTCGTACTCTTGTATGCTCAGCTTTTCGACGCGGCGCGGCTTTGGCGTGCGCTCTACAGTCTTGCCCTGTCTTGCCAGCCGATACAGCTTTTCTCCGTCCACCTTGACAGCCGAATACATAGGCGGCAGCTGCATTATATCGCCGACAAAACCGATCGATACCTCTCTGAGTTCTTCCAAAGAGGGCAGCTTACCGCAGCTTTTCAGCGCCTTTCCCGTTATATCCTGAGTATCGGTGGAAACGCCCATTTTAAAGCCTGCAAGGTAGCTTTTATTGTTATCGGGCAGCAGATCTATCGCCCTTGTAGCCTTGCCCACGAACACCGCAAGAACGCCCGTCGCCATAGGATCGAGCGTTCCGCTGTGGCCTATCCGCCGTTCTTTAAGTATTCCGCGCAGCTTTGCCACAACATCAAATGAAGTCCAGCCTTTCGGCTTGTATACTCCTATGACTGCGCAAAGCGGTTTTCCGTTATTTTCCATATCAGTAACCGAGCTGCTCCTTTACCGCTTGGAGGACTTGCGCCTTTACCTCTTCAAGAGTACCCGTTATCTCGCAGCCTGCCGCGCGTATATGTCCGCCGCCGCCGAATCTCTGGCAGAAGTGTGACGCGTCAAGCTCCTCGGTCGTCCTTACCGAAAGCTTATAGACGTTCTCGTGCCGCTGTTTTATGGTGATACCTATCTGTACGCCCTCCGTCATAAGCGGTATGGACGCCAGTCCCTCAAATTCCGCAGGTTCTACTCCGCAGGAATTGATAGTTTCGGTAGTCAGGGTTATCACCGCGCACTTGTCATCAAAGAAGTATTCCATTTGCTGTATGACCATTATCTCGGCGGCAGTCCTGCCCTTGCTCTTTACGTCGAACATTCTGCGGTTGATCGCCGCATATGAGATATTGTACTTCATAAGTCCGGCAGCCGCGATGTGCGCATCGGGCGTGGTGTTTTCGTATTTGAAACAGCCCGTATCGGTAGCTATGCCCGTATAGAGGCACTTTGCCACCTGATCGCTGATCTCCCTGCCGGAAAGCTTAAACAGCTTATACAGCACCAGACAAGCGGCAGACGCGTCCGCGTCCACACAGTTGTGCTTTGCATATCCCGTGTTCGATATATGATGATCTATACACAGGTCGATACAGCCGTCGGCGGCATATTTCGCAAGATGACATCCCAGCAGTTGGGTATCGGCAATATCCACCGCCACGATACATTCGGGTTCAAATTCCTGAACGTAGTAGCCGTCGTACAGAAAATTATACCTCACCGGAAAATTATCGCTGTTGAGCACATTTGCATTCTTGCCCATGCTCCTTAAAAAACCGCACAGACCAAAGCCCGCTCCGAGAGTATCCCCGTCGGGACTTTTGTGAGTAAGTATGAGATAATTGTCGTGCTCTTCAAGATACCTGTTTAACTGCTCAAGCTCCATATCCGATCCCCCTTGTCGTCTAACGGTCGGCAGGCTCTCCGCCGCCGTCTGCGTCCTCACCGTCTGTCCGGCTTGTGTCGGGAAGAACGCTGCGGAGTTTTGAGAATATCCTTGCCGAATACTCCGCCGAATCGTCCGCCTCAAATTTCAGCTCCGGACTTTTGCGAAGTCCCAGAACGTTTGAGATCTCCCTTTTAAGCAGTCCTGACGCGCTTTCAAGTCCCCTGACCGCCTGCTCCGCTTTGTCCAGTCCCTCAAGACTGGAAATATACACCCTACAGTAAGAACCGTCGCCCGATACCTCGCACCTTACCACCGTAAGCATTTCTCCGCCGCCTATTCTCGGGTCTTTGAGTTCCCTCATCTTGGCGGAGATTATCCTGCGTATATCCTCCGACATTCTTGACGCCTTATAGCCTGCCATTTGTCTTATCCCCTTTCATATTTTCTTTATTCTTCGGTATATTCCTCCATATAGAACGCCTCGAAGATATCCCCCTCTTTTATATCGGTGAATTTTTCCAGCGTAATGCCGCACTCATATCCCTCGGCGACTTCTTTCACGTCGTCCTTGAAACGTTTGAGCGAGGACATCTTATCCTCCGCGATGACAATGCCGTCGCGGACTACTCTTATCTGATCGTTCCTGCCCACCTTGCCGCTGAGAACATACGAACCGGCAACGTTGCCCACGTTCGAGATCTTGTATACCTGACGTACTTCCACTCTTGCGGTCTCGACTTCGCGGTACTTGGGCGCCAGCATACCTTTCATAGCGGTCGTGATCTCCTCGATCGCGTCGTATATTATCCTGTAAAGTCTGATGTCCACGCCGTCACGCTCCGCGCTCTCCTTGGCTACGGGATCGGGTCTTACGTTGAAGCCAACTATTATCGCGTTGGAGGCGTTTGCAAGCATAACGTCGCTTTCGGATACCGCTCCGACCGCGCCGTGTATCACCTTTACTCTTACCTCTTCGTTGGAAAGCTTTTCAAGCGACTGCTTTACCGCCTCCACAGAGCCCTGTACGTCTGCCTTTACAATGATCGGCAGCTCTTTCATCTCGCCCTCGGAGATCTGGCTGAACAGATTGTCGAGCGTGACTTTCTGATACTGTCTGAACTGTTCCTCTTTCGCCTGATGTTTTCTCTGCTCGACAAGCTCTCTTGCCAGCTTTTCATCGGCAACGGCGTTGAACACGTCGCCCGCGCTCGGAACTTCCGCAAGTCCCGTTATCTCAACAGGGGTGGAAGGGCCTGCCTTTTCAAGCCTGTTGCCCTTTTCGTTCGTCATGGTCCTTACTCTGCCCACCGACGTTCCTGCAATGATAACATCTCCCGTATGCAGAGTACCTCCCTGCACCAGAAGAGTGGCGATCGGACCTTTGCCCTTATCGAGTCTTGCCTCGATGACCGTACCCTTTGCCGCCTTGTCGGGATTGGCTTTCAGCTCCTTGACGTCCGCCACGAGCAGAATACTTTCAAGCAGATCGTCGATACCCATACCAGTCTTTGCCGAAACGGGCACTGCTATGACGTCGCCGCCCCATTCCTCGACTACCAGATCGTGTTCGGTAAGCTCCTGCTTTACCCTCTCGGGGTCTGCGCCTTCCTTATCCATTTTATTTATCGCAACGATTATGGAAACTCCCGCCGCCTTGGCGTGGTTTATGGATTCCACCGTCTGCGGCATGATACCGTCGTCAGCCGCGACGACAAGTATCGCTATATCGGTTATATCCGCACCTCTCGCTCTCATCGAGGTGAACGCCTCGTGACCGGGCGTATCGAGGAAAGTGATCTTGCGGTCGTTATAGTACACCTGATATGCGCCTATGTGCTGCGTGATACCGCCTGCTTCGCCGTTTGCAACGTTGGAATTTCTTATCCTGTCAAGTATGGAGGTCTTGCCGTGGTCGACGTGTCCCATTACCACAACGACGGGACATCTTTCCTTGAGGCTCTCCTCAGGATCTTCCTCGTCGGTGATAAGCCTTTCTTCAATGGTGACGATGACCTCTTTTTCCACCCTTGCGCCCAGTTCCTCCGCAACGAGAGATGCGGTGTCAAAATCCACCACTTCATTGATAGACGCCATTACTCCCAGCGACATCAGCTTTTTGATGACCTCGGTCGCAGTGACTTTCAGCCTGCTCGCCAGCTCCGAAACGACTATCTCATCAGGTATAAGCACCTTGAGCTGCTGCTTTCTCGCCTTTTCAAGCGCGATACGGTTGAGTCTGTCCTGATCGCTCTCCCTCTTGTGAGAATGCTGCTGCTTTTTGTACTGCTGCGACTTCTGCGTCAGTTTCTGTTTTCTGGTGAAGTTGTCGCCGTTCCTGTTCTGCTTGGTATTTGCAAGATTATCATATTTTTCGTTATATTTATCCAGCTCGACGTAATTTCCTCTGGTATCGACAGTCCTGCCCTTTCCCGAAGAATAGCTTTCCGCCGACGAGATCGTATATCCCTTTTCGCCTGAAATATCCGCTTTTCCGCCGATGAGCGTCTTTACGCCGTGTTCCTTCCTGCGTGCGGGACGCTGCTCTTTCTTCCTCTCGGGTCTGTCCTGTTTTTCCTGCTTTTCCTGCTTTTGCGCGGCGCGCTTATCCGCCTTTTCCTCCGACTTGCCGCCGTTATTATTGTTATCGGCAGACTGCTCTTTCTTTGCGGCAGGCTTCGGCGCGGCAGTGTCCTTTGCGCCGTCGGCTTTCTTCTTGGATACGGGCTTTTCCTCCGCCGCCGCGTTTTCCTTTGCGGACGTTTTACCGCCGTCCTTTTCCTTTGCGGCAGGCTTTTGCTCTACAGGCTTTACGTTGGCGGCAAAGTACTCGTTAAAGTTCTCCACCTGATTATTGAGCGTAAAATATTCCAGCACATAAGAGACCTCGCTGTCGCTGAGAGCGGAAACGGTCTTTTTGGTTTCCCCGTTAAGCTTTGCAAGGCACTCCGCCACTTCGGAGCTGTTCAGTTTCAGATCCTTTGCAAGCTCGTTGAGCTTATACTTCTTATTCATAGGCAAATTGTCCTCCTTAATTATCGCTGTCAGCGTCGGGAGCTATCTGTCTGAGTCCCTCCGCGCAGGCTTTTGCGAACCCCTTGTCGGTCACCGCGATGATACCCGTGCGTCTTCCCATGCTCTTCTGTATCTGATCCATACTCATTTCAAGCGCATACAGACCGACCTGATACCTCGAACATACGAACCGCATTTCTTTCAGGCTTTTTTCCGACAAGTCGCTCGCCGTGAACACGGCGCACGCGCTGCCGCTGCGGCAGGCGTCTTTCGCCATATCCATACCCATTTTCAGTCTGCCCGCCTTTCGGCAGATAGTCAGCAGACCGGATCTGTCATTGTTATTCTTCATTATTCTTCCTTTTCTGAAATATCCGCAAGCGCCTTTTCCAGACCTGCGAACACCTCGTCCTCTATCCGACAAGAAAAGCTTTTTTCAAATCTCCTCGCCTTTCTCGCCGCGTCAAGACAGCCCTTGTTCGGACAGATGTACGCTCCCCTGCCCGACTGCCGTCCCGTCGTATCTAAAAATATTTTTCCCTCCGCCGTCTTTACAACGCGCACCAGCGCTCTCTTCGGTCTCATCTCGCCGCAGCCGACACACATTCTCATCGGGATCTTTTTAGTCTTGGCCATACTCATTCACCGGCGGCGTTCTCTTCGACCGAGTCTGCCGCGTTATCCTCCGCAGGCTCCTGCATAATATCCTCCTGCGCCGTATCCTCGGTTTCCTCCATGATCTCGTCTATGACATCTTCCTCCGCGTCGTCCTCCTGCTCCTCGGCGTCCTTTATGGCGGCGTCGGTCTTTGAGATTATATCTATCCTGTAGCCGGTAAGTCCTGCGGCAAGCTTTGCGTTCTGACCGCGGTTTCCTATTGCGAGCGAAAGCTGATTATCGGGAACGACCACGCGGCATTCCTTGGCTTCCGAAGCTTCGTTGATACGCACCTCCGTCACCTCGGCGGGAGCAAGCGATCTTGCTATGAAAGCCGCCGTATCCTCCTCCCACGGGATAACGTCTATCTTTTCGCCCCTCAATTCGCGGACGATCGAGGTTATCCTCGACTTGGCAGGTCCTATGCAGGCTCCCACCGCGTCGACATTGGGGTCGTGGCTCACCACCGCGATCTTGCTGCGCGCTCCCGCAACTCTCGATATTGCCTTGACCTCCACCGTTCCGTCGGCTATCTCGGGTATCTCCCTTTCAAAAAGCCGCTTTACCAGCTCCCTGTGCGTTCTCGATACCTTTATTGACGGTTTTTTCTCGGGATTGGCAATGCCGACCACATATACCTTTATAATATCGCCCGGCGTCAGCACTTCACCGGGTATCTGTTCGTTGCGCACCAGATACGCCTCGCTGCCGTCGATAGTTATGCTTGCGTTAAGGGTGGCAGGCTCGACTTTCTGTACCGTTGCCGAAACACATTCGTAGACCTTGTCCTTATACTGTTCCAGCAGGCGTTCCCTCTCGATGTCCTTTATCTCGTGCTTGATAGACTGCTTTGCATTCTGAGCCGCAACTCGTCCGAATCTTCTGGGATCGAGCAGTATCTCCGCCGTGCCGCCGACGTATGCGTTCTCATCGAGCGTCCTTGCCTCGTCAAGGCTTATCTGGTTATCGGGGTCTTCCGGTTCGCCCTCCACGATCTCTTTAAGTATCTTCATCTCAAATCTGCCGCTCTCCGGTACAATATCCACCACGATATTTTCGCAGTACGGATAATCCTTTTTGATCGCCTTGAGCATTCCCGATCTGACCGTTTCAACAAGCGCCTGCGGATCGATATTGTTCTCTTTTTGCAGAAGGCTCAGCGCCTCAAAAAACTCGCTGTTCATTTTTTCAACCAACCCTTTCCTTATCAGAACAGATCCGCGTCGTCGTTGAGTTTCACGAACGCGCAGTCTGTCTGCCTGAATTCTATTCTGTCTTTCTCGTCCTCGCTCTGCGCTATGGTAAAAACGCCCTTGTCATAGCTCATAAGTATCCCGACAAATTCGCGTTCTCCGTTCACGGGACGTATCGTTTTCACCATTATCTCGTCGCCGATACACGCAATGAAATGCTCGGCGCGGCGCAGATGTCTGCCCAGTCCCGGGCTTCCCACCTCCAGCACATAGCTCTGAGGTATCGGATCTTCCCTGTCCAGTATCTCGCCGAAACTTCTTGAAAACGCCTCGCAGCCGTCCATATCCATTCCGCCGTCCTTGTCGATAAACACTCTCAGATACCAAACCGAGCCTTCTTTCTCAAACCGCACGTCCCACAGGAACACCTCCTGTTCGTCGCAAAGCGGCTGCGCAAGCTCCCTTATCCTGTCGGCTGTATTCACACCGCACTCCTCCCCGTCCGCCAAAGCGTTTACTAAAAGCAATTACTTATTAAAAGCAAAAGACCGGAAGTCAAGTTCCAGCCTTTCATCAGAAAAGTATTGTATATATTATACCACACAATTACGGATATTGCAATAGTCAAAAGCGACCAAAACGCAAATTTTTGAAACTTTTTGTGAATATAATGTAAATTTTCACTTCTCCATGTCGTCAGAAAGCCGTCTTGAACGGTTCTTGTTGATACCCTCGGCAAAATCTATCGGCACGGTAAACAGCACTCCCGTATTCGGCAGAGAGAGATCGCCCACGGTATTATAGACCACCTTACGCGCGATCTCGAGCTGGTCGTTTCTGATAACGGAGAGTATAGTGCGGTTATCGTCGTCGTTATCGCCGCTGAACAGCGCCCGTATAGACGCGCTCACAAAAGAGCTGTCAAGCTTTGAAAGCGTCATTGCCAGACCGGACGATTCGATTATCGTCGCGCCGCCGATACCTGCCGCGGAAAGTCCCTCCAGCAGATAATCCAGAGCGTCGATCTTATTGAGAATAATTATCATCAGTTTCATATTTTCACTTCTCCCGAAAAACAAACTTTCAATGCTCCCGACTTTTGTCAGCGCGCCGTATCCCCGGCAGCTATAACGGGGTTTGCGGCTGTAGATTCATATGTTTTTTTCAGATCTGTTTTAAAACTTTCCGAAACGCTGAAATGCTCCTTATCCGTCCATTCTCCGGCAGGCGTGAGGACGGTAACGGGCGGTATGCTCTCCGAAAGCATAGAACTGATATAGCTCTTATGTTCGCGAAACTCGGTCGCGGTATAATTATTATCAGGGTGAGAGGTCATTATACTATATATATTGTCGAGATTATTCTTTGTTATATTCACCTGCTGGAAAGCGTTGTTTATCATCTGACCGACCGCCTCGCCGAGAAATTTCTGGTTGCCGCCGAATCCCTCAGAGAACACGGGGTACTCGCATATCAGTCTTATCTGTTTTCCCGCTATGGAGGACGCCTGATTCGCTTTATAGAGAATATCGTTATCGTCGCTCTCGCTGGAAAGATAGTACAGCTCCTCTCCCGGAGTATAGATAATTCCGCCCAGTATATCCGCAACGCTCTCGAACGCGGAATCCCCCACCGTAATATAGTAATCGGCGGTAATATCGAACGTTTCCTCCACAGCGGATTTGAGCCGTCTTATTCCGCCGTCATCATAGACTTCGCGGAAGGTGGAAGTCCTGTCGCTGTCGCTCACGGTATACGCCGAAACGGGGGTCACCGCGATCTGTTTCTTTTCGGAGGATATTCTCACAATGCAAATATCCTGCAAAACGCCGTCGCCGTTCACTCTCACATACATAGTATTGTACACGGGAGCCGCCTCGACGGGATCGGGCTCGCTTTGCTCCTCCTGAGAGATTATCGAGCTGACGAGCTTTGTCGCGAGCAGTCCGAAAACTGCCAGAAAAAGCAGCATTGTCGCAAAATACACAAGCGCGACGGGCGCCTGCGAGCGTTTTTTCTTCTTATTCTTATTTGAGGTTGAGTCTGACATTATACACTCTCCATTCTGAGCCGCAAAAGGGCTGTTTTGCACCCGATACCGCAGTACGGGCAAGACCGCAGAAAACATCTGTCAAAATAATAATATACCGACACGGCGTTTTTGTCAAGTCCGCGCCCTAACTTTTCACAAAAATCAATTTTTTGATAACATTTTTTGAGATAATTACATTCCGCATAAGCCGACAGACTTTTTGTTTCTTCCTCAAAGGGAAGAATAATAGCTTTCAGAAAAGCTAAAAAAGCCGAAATTCATCTGGCTGTATTTTGAAAATTGATTTTCGCGCCTTGACTTTTAAGTCTGATCAAGACCGCGGTAGTAGGCATTGTCGATCGTTCCGTCGCTTCTGAGGTAAAAATCCTTATTCGCGCCAAGGTCGATAATATGCGAATCTATACCGGCTTTTTTTGCAAGATTGACCGTCTGCATAGCGCCCGAGCGGCGGTTTCTGAGGTTCACCGCTCCGATAAGTCTTGAAGAATTATCCACCATAAACTTATTTCGGCGGCGGTAAACGTCGCGCGATCTGCATGGGGACACATACAGCGCCCTGCTGCATTCCCTGAGCACTCTGCGGTAAAGCTCCTTGTCGGACTGAAGTTTTATATCCTCGTCAAGCTGTCCGGGAAAAGGTATCGCGCAGATGATCTTCAGATCTCCGCAGATTTTTTTAGCGTTCATATCGCACAGTATCTCGGCGCATATCAGGTCTACACCCTCCGCCATTCCGGTGATAAAGGTGTCGTATCCGTCGAGCACCGCGCAGAATATCTCGCTGTAGATGAGATCAACGTATTTCCCCACGCCCGGTTCACCGCGCTTTGCGCACAGGGGCAGAGCCTTCCTGCGGTGTCCCGTAAAGCAGCAGGTCTTTGACTTGTCCGCTATCGGCAGATCGTAGATCTCAGATAAGTTTTCAATTTTTTCCTCCATATGCACTGCCTCCCGGGTCATTACCGCCGCCCGACAGCTGACGCTGCGCCCTCCGCAGAGGATAACGCGTATTCATCTGAATGTTTCAGCGGTGATAGTCTGTCCGTATTCAGGAACGTATATGTACATCTGCCATAAAAGCGCAAGCGTTATGGTATGATCGTCTACGATATTATTATAACACATTATTATTATATTTTCAACACCCGAGGCGCAGCGCACAGGCGCACAAAATTCAGAGATAAGGGGGAAAAAGTGAGATGAAAGAGCAGCTCCGACAACTGTGTATTTTGTAGGATAAATTTCATAGGCATTGTTCTGTTATTCCCCTGTGGAGGGAATAATAGCCTTTCGTATATACTTGACGAGATAATTACGGCAATAGGCGCATATCTGCCGCCGCAAGCGGCGGCTGTAGCAAATGCCTTTCATAGTAGGGAAAGCGCTCTCTTGCAAGCGCTTTCCCTCTTACCAAACAGTCCACCGGACTGTTTGGTAATTCACCCTTTTCAGAGTGCCTCCGTATGGGGAATTTCGCCGTCTGCGGACGGCGACGATGGGCTCTGCCCCTCGACCCCGCAAGCCTTTTTAAGGAAAAGGCTTGACCCAAAACCTTTTTAATATGCCGACTTCATTTTCAACGTGAGTGCGTAAGCGTATAATCAACTTGCGGAGCATATCTTACCTCTGTCCTCTTACTTCTTACTTCTAAAAGCGCAGCGTTCTGACTTCTTCGGAAATCAAATATTGATTTCCGTGGAAAGTTCAATAAAAACCGCTTTACAAATTGCGATATATATGATATACTATACTTATATATGTATCAGGATAATGCTGACGGCATTTTCCAAAACAATACCATAAGAACGGGAGGTATTTTATGAAAAAATTTTTCTCGGCGCTGCTGTGTATGCTGGCGCTCTGCCTGTTTACATCAGCAACGGCGCAAACTCTCGGCGGCAGCCTTAACGCCGACGCAGCCGCAGCCGCCGTGGGAACAGTCTCCGTCAAGAGCGGCTACACCTGCACCACAAGCGCGGTGCGTATCAACTGGAACGCAGTTTCGGGCGCGGACGGCTACAGAGTATACCGTGTAAGCGGCGGAAAAGCTACCACGCTTGCAACATTGCCTGCAGGAACGCTCACCTATCGCGAGGACGGACTGACCGCAGGAAATGTCTACACCTATAAGGTAAAGGCTTACAAGAAAATAAACGGAAAGACGGTATGGGGAACGGCAAGCGCGCCTAAATATGTTGCGGTAAAACCCGTGCAGGCAACGCTCACCACATTCACCAGAACAGCCGACAGAATACGCATCAACTGGAAAAAGCAAAACTGCACCGGCTACCAGATCTTCCAAAAGAAAAACGGCTCGTGGGTGAAGATCGGGACGGTCAGGGACAAAAACACCACAAATTATCTTGTCACGGGACTTTTGTCCGCAAGAGAATATGAATTTCAGGTAAGACCGTACACCTACGATACCGCAGGCGGATATATATTCGGCACGCGCTCGGAACCTATGGGTATCTACACGCTGCCTGCAACGGTCTCCGTCAAAAGCGCATACACCTGCACCACAAGCGCGGTTCGTATAAACTGGAACGCAGTTTCGGGCGCGGACGGCTACAGAGTATACCGTGTAAGCGGCGGAAAAGCTGCCACGCTTGCAACACTGCCTGCCGGAACGCTCACCTACCGCGAGGACGGACTGACCGCAGGAAACGTCTACACCTATAAAGTAAAAGCTTACAAGAAAATAAACGGCAAGACGGTATGGGGAACGGCAAGCGCGCCCAAATACGTCGCGGTAAGACCCGTTTCAGCCAAAATATCCAGCATAAGCAAGACCGCCAACGACGTTACTTTGAAATGGAACAAGGTAAACGGCACAGGCTATCAGATCTTTCAGAAGAAAAACGGCTCTTGGGTGAAGATCAAGGCGATCAAGAGCAGCGCTACGACTTCACTGCGCGTAACGGGACTGTCGCCGTCCACCAAATATGAATTTAAAATAAGGTCATATACATACGATACAAAGGGACATTATGTTTTTGGAGCTATGTCAGACGTCAAATCCGTCACCACTTCTTCAAATCCCACTCCTGTCGGTCAGAACGGACAGCTGAAGGTAAGCGGTGCTAATATAGTGAACGCCAAGGGAGAAAAATTCCAGATAAAGGGAATGTCCACTCACGGCATTATGTGGGAAGATTATTCGGATATACTCAGCAAGGCAAGCCTTAAAGTGCTGCGTGACGACTGGAAAGTCAACACCATAAGGATAGCTATGTACACTGCCGAATGGGGCGGCTATACCACAGGCTCGAACTTTGCATCGCAGGCTAAGCAGAAAGTCTATACGGGCGTGCAGAACGCTACCGATCTGGGAATGTATGTCATCATCGACTGGCATATACTCAGCGACAAAGACCCTCAGCTCCACCAGAGCGAGGCAGTGGCATTCTTTACCGAAATGGCTAAGAAGTACAAGGACTACAACAACGTTATCTACGAGATCTGCAACGAGCCGAACGGAAACGGCATTACATGGAGCAGCAAGATCAAGCCGTACTGTCAGAAAGTTGTCAGCGCGATCAGGAAATATGACGACAACGCGATAATCATCTGCGGAACGGGAACATGGAGTCAGGATATACAAGATGTCGTGAACAACAAACTTTCCGACAAGAACTGCGTATATGCGCTGCACTTCTATGCAAATACGCATACCGACTGGCTGAGGAACAGACTGACCGACTGCTACAACAAGGGACTGCCGATACTCGTTTCGGAATTCGGTACCTGCGACGCGTCGGGCAACGGCGGATTCAACGCTTCGCAGACGAGAACGTGGATAAATCTGCTCAACTCCAAGAAGATAGGCTATGTCAACTGGAGCGCATCGAGCAAGAACGAAACTGCGTCCGCGTTCAAGCCGGGTACGAACCTTGCGGCGATAAAGAGCGGCACGGCTCAGCTTACCGAAAGCGGCAAACTGATAAGGGAGCTTTACAGAGCCTCCTGAACGGCAGGATAAGCAAAGAAAGGGAGATCGGATATGGAACGGGAATTTGAGCCGAGAGCGGGTTCTATCGCCGATTCGCATTGTCATTATGACGACGGCGCGTTTGACGGCGATCGGGAAAGTCTGCTCGATTCTCTGTTTGCGCAGCCGACCTCCCCTGTCGGTCTTGCGGTACACGCGGCGACGGATATGCGTTCTTCGCGTTTCGGGATAGATACTGCGGCGAGGTTTGAGAATTTCTACACGTCCGTGGGGTATCACCCCGAGAACTGCGATGAACTGAGGGGCAGGAGTATGACTTCTCTTATGGACGATCTGGAGGAGCTGCTCGGACTTTCGGACAAGATAGCCGCGATCGGTGAAGTGGGGCTTGACTATCACTATGACGGCTATGACAGGGAGTTTCAGAAAAAGCTGCTTTGCGCACAGACGGAATTTGCGGCGGCGCACTCTCTGCCGCTCATCTTTCACTGCCGCGACGCTACGGAGGATTTTTTGCAGATACTCCGCAGATACCGTCCCCGTGGGGTAGTCCACTGCTTTTCGGGTGCGCCGGAAGTCGCGGAGGAGATAGTTTCGCTCGGTCTGTATGTGGGATTCACGGGGCTGCTGACTTTTAAGAACGCAAAGAAGGTCAAGAAAAGCTTTGAGATCGTCCCCATTGACAGGATACTGCTTGAAACGGATTGTCCGTATATGGCTCCCGAGCCGTTTCGCGGCAGAAGATGCACGAGCGATATGATACGGTATACCGCGGCATACGGTGCGCAGATAAAGAACATTCTACCGCAGCAGCTTACAGATACCGCATTTGAAAATACCAAAAGGCTTTACCAATTAGAGATAAGAGGTTAGAGAACAGAGGTAAGAGTAGTTAACAAGCTTTGATTTCACGCTCCGCAGTTTTGAAGAAAACGAAGTCGGCATATCAAAAAGGTTTTCGCTCCAGCCTTTTCCTTAAAAAGGCTGGCGGGGTCGAGGGGCAGAGCCCATCGTCGCCGTCCGCAGACGGCGAAATACCCCATACGGAGGCGCTCTGAAAAGGGTGAATTACCAAACAGTCCGGTGGACTGTTTGGTAAGAGGGAAAGCGCTTGCAAGAGAGCGCTTTCCCTACTATGAACGGCATTTGTTACCGCCGTCATTTATGACGGCAGATATGAACTTATTACCGAAAATATTGCCCGTATATATCAAACGTTATTTTCCCCAAGGGGGGGAACAGCATTATCTAAAACTCACCGCTTGCGGCGGAGGAAAAATAAAAACGCATTTGCGAAAGGGGAATAACAAAAATGGAAACGCTTTATATCGTTATTCCATGCTATAATGAAGAGCCAATGCTGCCCATTACGGCAAAGGCTCTTATGCAGAAAATGAACGCTCTTATAGACGACGGAAAGATACGTTCAGACAGCAAAGTGATGTTCGTGGACGACGGCTCAAAGGATAAGACCTGGGAGATCATCGAAAAACTGCACGAGCTCAGTCCGCTCTTTACGGGACTCAAGCTCTCGCGCAACAAGGGACATCAGAACGCGCTGCTTGCAGGACTTATGACCGCAAGGAACTACGCCGACATTATAGTTTCCATGGACGCCGATCTTCAGGACGACATAAACGCGGTGGACGGCTTTCTGGAAAAACGCGCCGAGGGCTGCGACATCGTGTACGGCGTAAGATCGTCAAGAGAAAAGGATACTAAGTTCAAACGCAATACCGCGCAGGCATATTACAAACTGCTTGCGGCTCTCGGCGTCGAGATAACCTACAACCACGCCGATTACCGTCTTATGAGCCGCAGGGCGGTCGACGCGCTCGCAGAGTTTAAGGAAGTCAACCTCTTTCTGCGCGGAATGGTGCCCATGCTCGGTTTCAAGAGCGACATCGTGACCTACGTCCGCAACGAACGTCAGGCAGGCGAATCGAAATATCCGCTGAAAAAAATGATCTCGTTCGCGGTCGAGGGAATAACCTCCCTGTCGGTCAAGCCGATACGTTTCATCACGGCGCTCGGCATAAGTATCTTTCTTGTGTCCGTCATAATGCTGATATACTTCCTCATGATCCACGCAATGGGCAGGACAGTCCACGGCTGGACGACTACGGTCGTTTCCGTCTGGGCGCTGGGCGGCTTACAGCTGCTCGCGATCGGCATTATCGGTGAATATATCGGAAAGATATATCTCGAAACGAAAGAGCGTCCGAAATTTATTATCGAAACCAATCTCGAAGAGAAGGAGTAAAGAAAATGGCAAATGAAAATCAGAATCAGAATCAGCGCAAGCCGATAACCAATCCCGAGCTTGTCGAAGCGATCGCGGAAATGAGGGCGAATTTCTCTCCCGAAACGCAGAACAAGGTCATAAACCTTGCGCTGCGCGGAACTTTTCTCGTTCCGGCTATGATAAGCAAGAACACGCAGCTTGTCGCCGACGCGGAGAATCACGTTAAATTTGAGGACAAGCCGCAGGCGAAATTCCTCCTCATCACCCACAAGGAAAGGGGTACGTTTTTCCCCGTGTTCACGGACGGAGAGGAGCTTATGAAGTTCAAGACGGAGCAGAAGTACCAGAGCTTTGCAATGCGTTTTGCGGACATCGCCGCGCTGACCGAGAAAACGCCGAACGTGGTCGGTTTTGTACTTAATCCCATGCACGAGAATCTCCCGTTCACCAAGGAAATGCTGGAGTCGATCAAGCAGACGCTGATACGCGTTCGTCAGCAGCGTGCACAGGCGGCAAAGGCGGCGGAAAATTCTCAGGCGGAAAATTCTCAGAATGAAGAGCACAAGCCGGATATAACCATGACCACGAATGAAAATCCCGAAGAGTAAAAAGTTATGAAAACAAAAAGGAGACTGCATCGGTCTCCTTTTTTGTATGGAAAATAAAGATATGATACTGATTTTACAGCAGAGTTTTTTTGTGGGGGAGAGCATATGGCAAAGGTCGTGAAGGTTGAGTTTCTAAAGCATTTTCCTGCCGCCGAGGAGGAAAAATAATAAAAAGTGAGACAGATTCGCTGAAATATAATACATAAAAAATGCCAACACAATATTTCAAAATTGATTCTCACTTTATAAGATCTTAAAAATAAATATCCGTATTTCCGAACTACATTTCAAATTTTCAAAAAACAACTGATTTCAGCGCAGTTTTTCCCACCATTCCCGATTTTCGAGATACCATTTTATTGTTTTCTTTATACCGTCATCAAATTTTGTCTCGGGCAGCCAACCCAATTCGTTGTGAATTTTGGTGGGGTCTATTGCATAGCGCATATCGTGACCTTTTCTATCCTCAACATGTGTGATAAGGCTTTCAGGCTTGCCGAGCTGCTTGCAGATCAATTTCACAATGTCGATATTTTTCATCTCATTATGTCCGCCGACGTTGTAAATTTCGCCGATTTTACCTTTGTGAATTATCAGATCAATTGCCCTGCAATGGTCTTCAACATACAGCCAATCGCGGATATTTTCGCCATTTCCGTAAACGGGCAAAGGCTTGTTATTTAGCGCATTTGTGATAATTAATGGTATCAATTTTTCGGGAAAATGATAAGACCCGTAATTGTTGGAACATCTTGAGATCGTGACGGGCAAACCGTAAGTCCTATGGTACGCAAGCGCCAACAGATCAGCGCTTGCCTTTGACGCGGAATATGGATTTGAGGGGCTTATCGGCGTATCTTCCGTGAATAACAGGTCGGGAGGGTCAAGCGGAAGATCGCCGTAAACTTCATCTGTAGAAACCTGATGATAACGTGTTATGCCGTACTTGCGGCAAGCGTCCATAAGCACCTGCGTTCCCAAAATATTAGTTTTCAAAAAAATTTCGGGATCTTCAATTGAGCGGTCAACGTGAGATTCCGCCGCAAAGTTTACAACAACATCGGGTCTTTCTTCTTCAAATAATTTGTAAACGCCCTCGCGATCGCAAATATCAGCTTTTACAAATCTGAAATTCGGCTTGTCCATAACGCTTTTGAGAGTGGACAAATTCCCTGCGTAAGTCAATTTATCAAGGCAAATTATGCGGTAATTCGGGTGATTTTTCAGCATATAAAAAATAAAATTTGAGCCGATAAATCCCGCGCCGCCGGTAACGATCACAGTCATTTTGATTTTCCTTTCAAATATTAGGTGATGATCATATCCCAAAGCGAAAAACATTATTGATAAATGTGTATTGCCGATACTTTAAAATTTGCTTTAATTTTGCAAAAAAATCTGCATATAAAAGGATAAAATAAAGAAATATCCAAAGCAAAACAAAACAATTTTTGATAAATTTTTCACTGAATTTCTTCTCTTTTTCTCCAGCATAAAAATCCGTAAAGATCGTTAAAAAAGAATATAATAAAATTGACGGCAACGGGGATAAAATCAGGGTCTTTTGCAGATGCAAATACCCATAAAACGATAAGAACAATGTCATTTGCTGCGTATGCCAAAGCGAAATAAGGTGAGCGCAGCATAGTCAGCGAGGCGGCGGCAAAGCTCGTAGTTACTGAGAAAACGCTGAATATAATGTTGGGAGTATCAAGCGATCTCAGGATAAAATAAAACACAAAAGTAACAATTGCAGTCGAAATTACGAGAATTAAAATCTGCTTTTGTTTCAGCTTTTGAATTGCCACTTCATTTTGATTATTTTTTGAAGGATTTTTGTACCACGTCACCGCTGACCAGACCGCCATCGGCAAAGTCATTCCCAAATATGTTATCATTTCTCCCCAATAGTGAAAACGATATGAAATTATCCCGTAAAGCACGCTGAAAATTATCATCATCAGCTGCGAAAGCAGGTCGCCTTTCGCGGCAAATATCAGGGAAGTAACGCCGATCAGCGTTGCCGTGAGGGTGAGCGGATCGGCATTCCCCGAAATCGCATTTGAAATGACAAGAGTACACAGCGACACTATCCACAGAGTCATATCTTTGCGCGAAAAGTTTTCAAAAACGGCGGACTTTTTCCCGCGGCTGCGGTGTGAAATACAATTTCCGAAAATGATGACCGCGAAAAGCGCAGCGCCTGCCGCAGCGGTCGTCAGAATAATTTTTAGCATAAGAATCTTACCTGTAAAATCAAACTGTTTGGTGCATAAAAATAACGCCGATCGGTGATTTGGGTTTTCAGTCCCACGGCGCACGGTCAAAAGACGGCGGCGAGCCGATCAGCGTTGATGAACCGATTGACGCTAACAGGGTTTTCAGCCCGGCAGTCCCCGTCACAGCGACGGCGAAGATACGTCGATCAGCGTGGGTAGACGCCTGAATTTGCGGGCATTTGTCCCACGGCACACCGTCGGAGGACGGCAGCTGTCAGGCGTTACTGTGACGAGTATACCACAGTTTTGTGTGAATGTCAAGGGGGGAATGACCGCTTTCGGAAAATCGTATTATAAGTAATGCAAATGCGGCGGAAAACTCAAAAATCATCTGCTCCGCCGCATTTTAAACAAATTGCCGTATCTCTTATCTTATAAACATATCCCAACACCAAACTTTTCCGCTGCCTCAAATATCTTAGAAAATCAGGCTATATGCTTTTTTATATAATCTGCGACCTCGCTCGTATCTATGCCGAGAGCGTAGGCGAACTCCTCAAAAAGCATATTCTCCGCGATATTAAAATAATTCTCGTCGGCGGAGCGCAGCTTCTTTCCGCTTTCACTAAGCTCCTTGCGGCGAAGATAAAGCGTTTTCACAAGCCTGATGACTTCATGCTTATCCGCGTCCTTTATGATACGGCTGTATTCCTCCTTGCGCTTTATGTCATTGTCTATCCAGATAAGCTCCTCCGAATCCATTTGTGAGATAAGCGCGTCAACGTCCGGCTTTGAGCATATCGGGTGTATTTTGCTGAGCGTAGCCTTGTTATTTGTGGGAACGTAGAAAATATTTTTATCAGAATTTAAATGCCTGAGAATATAATACTCCTGCTCTTTTCCCGTGAGATCGCGCTTTTCTATCGCCGTGATCTTACATATCCCGAACGAACCATACATTACGACATCATTGACATTATACATAAGTATCACCTCGCTAAAAAAATAAAACGCATAGCAGTAACCGGACTTACGCATCAGCTGCTACACGTTCTCTGATAATATTATAACACATTTACTCGCCGTTTTCAAAGGTATTTTTGCACAAAAAATACATCGCGGTATTGTAATGCTTTTTAGTTTTTGTATCGTTATGCCTTAACGAAATTCCATTTTAAAATATAAAATAACTTTTTAAAAGTGTATTCTGCCGCAGAAATATCATAAATAATGAGCTGCTATTCCCCGATTTTTGGGGGAATAACAGCCTGTTTTGAATGTGTATATTTTATTTTATCCTATGACCTCTTTGCCGCCCATATACATTCTGAGAGGTTTCGGGATACGCACGCTGCCGTCCTCGTTGAGATTGTTCTCCAGAAACGCAATAAGCATTCTCGGGGGAGCGACCACCGTGTTGTTGAGAGTGTGCGCGAAGTATTTTCCGCCGTTTTCTCCCTTTATGCGTATACCCAGCCGCCTTGCCTGAGCGTCGCCGAGATTTGAGCATGAACCGACTTCAAAATACTTTTTCTGCCTCGGGCTCCACGCCTCAACGTCGCAGCTCTTGACTTTCAGATCGGCAAGATCGCCCGAGCAGCATTCCAGAGTGCGGACGGGAATGTCAAGCGAGCGGAAGAAATCAACGCTGTTCTGCCACAGCTTATCGTACCACTGCATACTCTCCTCCGGCTTGCAGACTACGATCATTTCCTGCTTTTCAAATTGGTGTATCCTGTAAACGCCGCGTTCCTCTATTCCGTGCGCGCCGACTTCCTTTCTGAAACAGGGGGAATAGCTTGTCAGCGTCTGCGGCAGAGCGGATTCCGGCAGAATGGTATCTATAAACTTTCCTATCATAGAATGTTCGCTCGTTCCGATAAGATAGAGATCCTCCCCCTCTATCTTATACATCATACCCTCCATTTCCGCAAAGCTCATAACGCCCGTCACCACATCCGAACGTATCATAAACGGCGGAATGTAGTAGGTAAATCCGCGGTCTATCATAAAGTCCCTTGCATACGAAAGTATCGAGGAGTGAAGTCTTGCAATATCGCCCTTGAGATAATAAAATCCGTTGCCGCTGGTCTTTCGCGCGGAATCGAGGTCGATGCCGTCAAGCTTTTCCATAATGTCAACATGATAAGGCACTTCAAAATCGGGTACAAAAGGCTCGCCGAATTTCTCTATCTCAACATTTTCGGAATCGTCTTTTCCGATCGGCACGGAGGGGTCGATAATGTTCGGGATAACGAGCATTCTTTCTCTTATTTCGCCCTCAAGCTGAGATTCTCTGACTTCGAGCTGTTCAAGCTCCTCGCCGATAGCCTTTACCTCCTGCTTTACCTTTTCCGCGTCCTCTTTCTGTCCCTTTGCCATAAGTCCGCCGATCTGCTTGCTCATAGTGTTGCGCTTTGCCCTCAGCTCGTCGCAGCGCGTTTTTGCAGCGCGGTATTCCTTATCCTTTTCGACTACCTCATCGACAAGAACAAGTTTTTCGTCCTGAAATTTTTTCCTGATATTTTCCTTTACCATTTCGGGATCGTTTCTTACAAGCTTTATGTCCAGCATTTTTACTACTCCTTATATTTAATATTGTCATATATACAAGATAAATTTTATTTTTATTACAGTCTGTTTCGTGGTATGCTCTCCGCCAATTGCGAAGAATATACATCAAAAGCTGTTTTCCTCTGCCGGCATTATGCGGTCGGCAATTTTTCTTTCTCTCAGATCATTAAAATTTATTGCCACAATAAATTTCAACCGCCCGATTTCCAAGGTCTTTGCCCTCTGCCGCAAGCGGCAGAGAGAAAGAAATACCGACTTGACTTAGGGGACGCCCTCTCTTACAGGTCGTCCCCTCTTTCAAAACAGTCCACCGGACTGTTTTGAAATTCACCCCTTGCGGAGCGCAGACGGTTTGGGGTGTTTCGTCGCCTGCGGGCGACGACAAGGGACGCTGTCCCTTGACCCTGCCAGCCTTTTTAAGGAAAAGGCTGGAGCCAAAACCTTTTTAATATGCCGACTTCATTTACACCTCAATTGCGGAGCGTGAGATCAATCTGCGGAGCTGCTCTTACTTCTTATTTCTAACTCCTAACTTCTATTGTACCACATCGCCGATCATTTTTCAAGTGGCGGAGAAGATTTTTTGACGCTTCATTTCAGATCGCGCGTTATCATCAGTTTAAGCAGTCCGAACCATTCCCTCACCCAGTAGATAGAAACATACCTCGGATTCGTTTTAGAGGGCAGCGCCCGTACTTT
>CANRDT010000020.1 GCA_947629455.1 uncultured Ruminococcus sp. | reverse complement strand
TTTTTGTTTTTGTGTTTTTTAGATAATTCCCATTGGAGCAGTGCCTTTTATCTAAAAAATATCTAAAAAATCCTGCGCTATCCCAGAACGCTTGAAATCACGTCCGCTGACGCTATCTTGGAGTTGTAGTCAAGGTGACTGTAAAAATTTGCCGTCACGTTGTATGTGGAATGTCCCAGCCAATCTTGTATCTGCTTCATTGATATGCCGTTGGCAAGCAAAAGACTGGCGCAGGAATGCCGCAGATCGTGAAAACGCATTTGTTTGAAACCGCACTTTTTTATCATATGCCGAAAATGATCGGTTATGAAATTAGGCGTTATCAGGTTTCCGAACTCGTCTTTGCAGATGTAATCGAGTTACTCTTTGTTGTACCCGCTTTTCAGAAGTTCCATACAACGCTCCTGCTTGTCCTTTTCCGCAAGCAGGAGTTTTTCTATGTGCGGTACAAGGGGCAGCGTTCTTCGGCTTGCGGCTGTTTTCAGATTGTCCTCTCCGATAATCTTTTCTTTCCCGTTGCCGAAATCGTTGACTACTTTGTACTTGATCGTGATCGTCTTTTTCTCAAAGTTGACGGCGTCCCACTTCAGACCAACAACTTCACTTCTGCGAAGTCCGTAGTATGCCGCGATATGAACGCACAACTCCATTCTGTCACCTTGGAATATCTCGAAAAGTCTTGTCAATTCGTCCTTATTGCAAAAATTTGCTGTAAATTTTTCGCATTTGGGACGTTCTGTCTTGTCCGCTGGATTTGTCCGAATAAGGTCTATTTTTACGGCATATTGCAGAGCCTTGCGGATATTCGTGTGAAGATGTTTTACAGAATTTCCCGACAAACCGCTTTCATACATCTGATTGTAAAAAGTCTGAATATGTATCGGTTTCAGTTCGTCAAGCATAATATCGTTTCCGAAATAATTCTTGATCTTGCGAATGTTCTTGGAATATCCGACATAAGTCGTATGGGCAATAGACGGCTTTACGGTTTCAAGCCACATATCAAGAAAATCGGTAAATTTGTACCTCTTAAAATTTCAATACTTTACCACAAAAAATTATACGGCTGTATCGGTCAAAAGATATTCGATAACGCTTAGCTTTGCCACCTTGAATTTCTTTCCGCAGGGAATGGCTAAGAGCTTTCCGTTATGGATAAGTTCGTAAACTTTCTTACTGCACATTCCGAGCATACTGCTGACTTCCTTTACCCCGACAACATCGGGATAGTTCCTGCAAAACATTTTAATCATTATATCATACTTTAATCGAAAATGTAACCTCCAAAAAACTTCAAAGCGTCATTCACTTTATGTGAGCATGGCGCTTTTTATTTTGTACAAAGCCTTTGACTTTACATACATTTAACCCACCCATGATTTCAGACTTTACACAGAGAATGATATACTTTAGCTGTCAGGAAAAAGACAATATAAAATAAGGGAGTAATGTTATGAAAATTATCAGAAAAATCGCCTTAACCGCTATGGCAGGAACAATGCTTTTCAGTATGGCAAGCTGCGGCAGCAAGGGCGAACAAAAGGAAAGCGGAACTGTTTCAACGGACGGCTCAACGTCAATGGAATCCGTGATCGGATTTCTGAGTGAAGCCTATCAGGAGAAAACGGGCGTAAAAGTCACATATAATCCGACAGGTTCGGGGTCAGGTATTCAGGCAGTGCAGGAAAATCGCTGCGATATCGGGCTTTCAAGCCGCGATCTGAAAGATGAAGAAAAAGAAACGTTGAACGGTACGGTCATTGCCTATGACGGCATTGCGATAATTGTCAATCCCGAAAATCCCGTTTCGGATCTGACTGTAGAACAGATTGCGCAAATTTATACGGGTGAAATTGACAACTGGCAGGAGGTAGGCGGAAACGATTCACCGATCGTTTGTATCGGACGTGAAGCGGCATCGGGTACAAGAGATGGTTTTGAATCCGTAACAGGTACGGCTGAAAAGTGTAAATACGCGCAGGAGCTGACCTCTACAGGCGATGTCATTCAGACCGTCGCATCAAATCCGAATGCGATCGGCTATGCCTCGCTTGCGTCTGTGGGCGATTCCGTAAAGACCTTAAATGTGAATGGCGTAACGCCGTCGGAGGAGACAATTTTGAGCGGAGATTACCTGATACAAAGAGGTTTCCTGCTTGTCACGCCAAAAGATAAAGAGCTGTCCGAAACGGCGCAGAAATTCTACGATTTCTGTATGAGCAGTGAGGCGGACGAATTTATCAGAAAGGCAGGCGCAGTACCCATTGAAAAGTGAAACGATCCCTGCTGTACATATACAGCAGAAACCGCTGAGGAGAAATTTTTCGGCGGAAATTTTTGAAAAGATAATGCGTGTGCTGTTCAGCGTTTGCGGATTTATTGCAGTCGGATTTGTCGTTGTGATAACAATATTTTTGATAATATCCGGCGTTCCCGCAATAAAAGAAATTGGTCTTACGGAATTTCTTTTCGGAACAAAATGGCTGCCGACCGCCGATACGCCCAAATATGGCATAATGCCGTTTGTTCTGTCTTCTGTTTATGGCACTTTCGGAGCAATTTTGATCGGTGTGCCGTTGGGGATTTTGTGCGCGGTATTCCTCACAAAAATTTCCGGAAAACGTATCGGCGGAGCTGTAAGCGGTGCGGTAAATCTTATGGCAGGCATTCCGTCTGTTGTGTACGGACTTGTGGGAATGATAGTCATAGTTCCGACAGTGCGTGAAAATTTCGGGCTCCCCGACGGTGCAAACCTGTTTTCAGCAATTCTTGTTTTAGCTGTAATGATCCTGCCGTCGGTGATCTCGGTTTCTGAAACGGCATTGAACGCCGTTCCGAAAGAATTTGAAGAAGCATCTCTTGCGCTTGGTGCGACAAAGACGGAAACAATTTTCAAAGTCACTATCCCTGCGGCAAAGAGCGGAATTTTAGCCGCTGTGGTACTCGGTGTCGGCAGAGCAATAGGTGAGGCAATGGCGGTCATGATGGTTTCGGGAAATGTGGCAAATATGCCGAAAATTTTCGGAAGTGTGAGATTCCTGACAACAGCAGTCGCAAGCGAAATGTCCTATTCATCGGGATTGCAAAGACAAGCACTGTTTTCAATAGCGCTTGTACTGTTCATATTCATTATGGTGATAAATCTTGTGCTGAATCTTGTGATAAAGAGGGAAAAGAAATGAATGAAAATATTTCATGCGCTCGTAAGATAAAAGATTCCATTCTGAAAAGCCTTGTATGGTTTTCTGCGGCGATAATCTGCCTGTTGCTTGCGGGAATGATCTGTTTCATTCTGGTAAAAGGGCTTGGGCATATTTCGTGGAAATTTCTGAGCAGCAAGACAAGCCTGCTAAACGGCACGGTGGGAATACTGCCAAATTTGCTGAACACGCTGTATATCATAATCATAACATTGCTGATCGTCCTGCCTTTGGGAGTCGGCTCGGCGGTCTATCTGAACGAGTACGCAAAGAATAAAAAAGCCGTTCGATTAATTGAACTTGCCACGGAAACGCTTGCAGGCATACCGTCAATCATCTACGGACTTGTGGGAATGTTGATATTTGTGCAGTTTTGCTCACTCGGAACAAGCCTTGTAGCAGGAGCATTCACACTTGTGATAATGACCTTGCCGACAATTATCAGAACAACGCAGGAGAGCCTGAAAACTGTTCCCGACAGCTACAGAGAGGGTTCTCTGGGACTTGGTGCGGGAAAGTCGTATATGATACGGACTGCCGTTCTTCCCTCGGCAATTGACGGAATTGTGACAGGTTGTATTTTATCGGTCGGCAGAATTGTCGGTGAAAGTGCGGCATTGCTTTTCACGGCAGGTATGGCAAATGAAATTCTAAATCCCGCACAGGCTGTTTCCAAAGGCGGTGCAGGCTCAACGCTTACAGTTTCAATGTATATGTACGCAAAGGAACGCGGTGATTTTGATACTGCTTTTGCCATTGCGGCAATACTGCTGATACTCACACTTTTACTGAATATTTCGGCAAAGTCCGCTGCAAAATTACTGAAAAGAGGAGATAACAAATGAATTCAATCGAAGCAAAAAATATGAATCTTTGGTACGGTACACATCAAGCATTGACGGACATCAATTTAACTCTTCCTGCACGGAAAATCACTGCTCTGATCGGTCCGTCAGGGTGCGGAAAATCTACGTTTCTGAAGTCGCTCAACCGCATGAATGATTTAGTTGAGGGCTGTCGTATCGAGGGAGAAATTACCCTTGACGGCGTGAATATTTATCAGAATTATGACGTGAACCTGCTCCGCAAACGTGTAGGAATGGTGTTTCAGAAACCGAATCCGTTTCCCATGAGCATTTATGACAATATTGCCTACGGACCTCGTATTCACGGCATTCGTTCACGAAAAAAATTAGACGAAATTGTGGAAACGTCGCTGAAAAAAGCGGCGATCTGGGACGAGTGCAAAGACCGTCTGAAAAAAAGTGCTTTGGGTATGAGCGGCGGTCAACAGCAGAGATTGTGCATTGCCCGTGCGCTTGCGGTCGAACCGGAGGTGCTTTTAATGGACGAGCCGACTTCCGCGCTTGACCCTATTTCCACTTCCAAAATTGAAGATTTAGCTGTGGAACTGCGTGAAAAATACACCATAGTAATGGTAACGCACAATATGCAGCAGGCGGCAAGAATAGCCGATAAAACGGCGTTCTTTCTGCTTGGTGAGCTTATCGAATCGGGCGATACGGACAAAATGTTTTCCACGCCAAAGGACAAGCGCACGGAAGATTACATTACGGGAAGGTTTGGTTGATATGCGTAATCGTTATGAAGAACAGCTCCGTCTGCTGAATAAGGAATTGACGGAAATGGGTGCATTGTGTGAGGAATCAATTGACAGCGCCGTGAAATATCTTACGGAAAATAAGCCCGAAATGAAACAAAATGCAGAGGAATGTGAAAAACAAATTGACCGTATGGAGCGAGATATTGAATCACTTTGTATGCGTCTGCTTATGCATGAACAGCCGCTTGCTGCGGATTTTCGGCTTATAACCGCGGCATTGAAAATGATCTCCGATATGGAGCGTATCGGCGACCATGCGGAGGATATTGTGGAAATAGGCGGTTATATTGCTCAGACAGATATGCAGCTAAGGGCGCATATTTCCGAAATGGCACAGTCTGCCGTAAAAATGCTGACAACGAGTATCGACTCGTATATCAGGCAGGATACGCAGCTTGCACAGTCTGTTATTGCAATGGACGACACTGTTGACGAACATTTTATTCGGTTGAAAAAGCAGCTTATCGCATATATTTGCATCGAAAAAGAAAATGCGGAATCTGTCCTTGATCTGCTGATGATAGCGAAATATTTTGAACGTATCGGCGACCACGCAGAAAATATTGCGGAATGGGTGATCTATGCAATTACCGGACAGCATAAGACTTAAAACACCACCGCACAAAGACCGCCTTACAGCTTTGTGCGGTGGTGCCTTGATTTTTTATTTAAAAAGTAGTATCATATAATAGGTGATGATAATGGAAACAATTTATGTTGTAGAAGATGATGACAATATCCGCAAGCTTGTCTGCTATGCTTTAAATAAAGACAATTACAACGCCAAAGGTTTTGCGCTGCCGTCTGAATTTTACAAAGAATTTGAAAATACAAAACCTGATCTGATACTGCTTGACATTATGCTGCCCGAAGAGGACGGACTTTCAATTCTGCAAAAAATCAGAAATTATTCTCCCGATATGCCGATAATTATGCTGACGGCAAAAGGCAGCGAATTTGACAAAGTAACGGGGCTTGACATGGGAGCGGACGATTACATTGCAAAGCCTTTCGGAATTACGGAACTTATCTCCCGTGTGCGTGCGCTTTTGCGGAGGAGTAACAGAGGGAATACCCGACAAATTTACAGATTTGGAATATTGGCAATTGATACCGAAAAGCATATTGTGACCGTTTCTCAAAAGCCTGTTACGCTATCTTTCAAAGAATTTTCCCTGCTGGAAATTCTTCTCAAAGCGGACGGAAAGGTCGTCACCCGTGAGGAATTGTTTACAAAAATATGGGGCGATTTTTACGGCGAATCACGGACACTTGACGTGCATATCAGAAATCTTCGTAAAAAACTCGGCAGTGCGGGAAATTATATCCGAACGGTAAAAAATATCGGATATAGGATCGGTGAAGAAAATGAATAAAAAAATTTTCCGCTATTCGCTTATCGTTTCATTTTCATTACTTTTGGTAAGTGTTATACTGATTATGGGCATTCTCTACGAATATTTTCAAAATCAATTAAAATCGGAATTAAAGAAAGAAGCTGAATACATCGGCACGGCAATTCTGACAGAGGGCGTTTCATATTTTGACAAAGTAAACAGCGATGAAAGAATTACGCTTATCGCGCCTGACGGAACTGTTCTTGAGGATACGGACGCGGATTCCGAAAATCTCGAAAATCATCTTGACCGAAAAGAAATTCAGCTTGCGTTAAAAGACGGCAGCGGCACAAGCGTGCGCTATTCTAAAACATTTATGGAACGGACGGTTTATTATGCAGTCAAGCTCGAAAACGGAAATATTCTGCGCGTCTCGGCAAAGCAATACACGGTCGTCACGATTTTGTTGGGACTTGCACAGCCCATTGCTATAATTATCTTGCTGACAGTTGTTTCTTCGGCAATTTTCACAGCGAAAATTTCAAAAAATATCATTGACAGTGAAGAACAGAAAAAGCGTGAAATCATGCGGCGTGAATTTACTTCAAATGTTTCCCATGAACTGAAAACACCGTTGACTTCAATTTCGGGATTTGCGGAAATGCTTATGCAAGGCGATGCCACAAATGAAACTGTTGTTGACTTTTCAAGATCAATTTATGACGAATCGCAAAGAATGATTACGCTTGTACAGGATATTCTCCGCATTTCGGAATTGGACGAAAAAACGGAATTTGAACAGGAAGAAATTGACCTTTACGACCTTGCGGAAGATGTAGCAGAACGCTTGCAGCCGCAAGCGGAAAAGTCGTAGGTGCAGCTGCGTGTTATAGGCGAGCATTGTCATGTAATTGGCGTGCAGAAAATTTTAGACGAGATAATTTACAATCTATGCGATAATGCTATTAAATACAACCGCCCGAACGGGCTCGCGGAAATCGGTATTCATGAAATTGAAAATGAAATTATTTTGTCCGTTCGTGATACGGGTATCGGCATTGCAAAAGAAGAACAGGAACGCATTTTTGAGCGTTTCTACCGTGTGGACAAGGCACGTTCAAAAGCAATAGGCGGAACGGGACTTGGGTTGTCAATTGTAAAGCATGGGGCGATTTATCATAATGCGGAGATCGTTCTTGAAAGTGAGCCGGACAAAGGTACAGAAATTAAAATTATTTTTGACAAGTTTGTTTAATACTTGTAAGTAAATCGGCGGTACTGTTTTCACAATAACGCCGATAACATAACTTTGCTCCTAAAACTTTCTTCCACGTCAATAAACATTTGACATTTCTAACCTGTTTGTGCTATAATGTTCTTGTCAGACAAACTGTCCGACAAATCGAAATTTAGGGAGTACAAGCTATGACTGAAAAAGAAAAAATGCTCGCAGGAATGCTGTATGATCCGTCCGATTCAGAATTGAGCGCATTGCTGGTGAAAGCCAGAAAACTTGCGAGACGGTATAATCAGATAGATGAAGACGATTCGGAGCAGAGAGAAGCGGTTCTCCGCGAACTTTTGCCAAACACTCCATTTTTGCCGAGTTTGCAGGCTCCGATCTGCTTTGACTATGGCTGCAATACCTATTTCGGCAGGTTTAGTGGTACAAATTTCAATTTTACCTGCCTCGACGTATGTCCCGTTCATATTGGGGACAATGTGTTTATCGGTCCGAATGTGACATTGGCAACACCTATGCACCCTCTTTTGCCGGAAGAACGGAATGTAAAACAAAGAGCGGACGGCAGTTATTATGATCTGGAGTATGCAAAACCGATCACGATCGGGGACGACTGTTGGCTTGCATCAAATGTTGTGGTCTGCGGAGGGGTAACGATCGGAGCAGGCAGTGTGGTCACACGGGATATTCCTCCATACAGTCTGGCGGTGGGAAATCCCTGCCGTGTGATCCGAACGCTGACGGATTCAGATAGAATGGATCAATAAATTCTAATTAATCGTAAAATAGATTTCTGATAACCGCAAAAGTACCGCGATCACACGGTACTTTTTGTTTTACCTCACATACTTCCTACTTTCTGAACGCCGACGCTCCTGCTCTCTGCTTTCTTCCGCCATATCTTCACGCTCGGCAAGTTCAAGTTCCTCTTTCTCGCGTTTCAGCTTTTGGAGAATGTAGCCATAATCGGTCTGCATTTGCTGCAAGTAGGTCTGATAGTGAGCGGTAACTTATGCCTTTTCACCTCTGCTGTCTTGTTGACAAGGTTTTAAAAATCTTACCTTGAATTTCAGCGGCGATAAATGAATGGCAAGATATTTTATGACTGCCTCGATCAGCATCTCACAAATTGATCTCGTTCTTGAGCGGCTTCAAATAATTTCTTATCATATTATCCAGAAAGCCGAAAGAGGTTTTCAAATCTTCAATGTCCTTTTTGTAAATCGACTGTGTGGAGTTTGTACCTTTCGCGATCTGATTTATCTCGTTGCCGATACGGTTGAATGACATTGCAAGGTCATTGAAACGATCCAGTCTGTAATTTTTTATTGTTCCCTGAACCGCGATCTCACGGATATATGTGCCTGTGCGTTTATTGCATTTCTCCGCTCTTTTGCAAACTATCTCCCATTCCTGCGGAGAAAAATATACTATCTTTGACTTAGTGCCTTGTCTGACAGGCATATTATCATTCCTTTCCGTTAAATAAGGTCTTAGGGATAATTCCCTAAAATTTGAAAGGGCATATGCTTTTCTATAGGCTGTTTTCCCCCACCATTGGGGGGAAAATAGCAATTTTTTTATGATATATCTTTGACGGAATACGCAACTGCCAAAGCTACTCTTACCTCTTACATCTTACCACTTATCTCTAAATGCAATTTTTATATGCAATAAATAATTTTCTTTAATGATCTTCTTCCGCAAAGAGTATGAACATCTTTTTTCAGGTGAATATTCTCCGCTGAATGAAAATCCCCTCAAAAAATAATTCCCCCGATCGGGGGAATCAGCATATTTATCAATTAAATTTCCTAAAACATTACCGCCGCGCAAGAAATTTTTTCATTTCTCTTGCCTGTTACTTCTGCTCGCTCAATTCCTTTACCGCCGCAAGCAGCGCCTGCACGCGGTCGGTCTTTTCCCACGCAACGCCGAGATCTTCTCGTCCCATATGACCGTAAGCTGCAAGCTCCTTATACTGCGGTTTTCTGAGATCGAGATCTCTGATTATCGCAGACGGGCGCAGATCAAAGACCTGCTTTACCGCCTGAGCAAGTATCTCATCGGAAACCGTTCCCGTGCCGGAGGTGTTTACGGTAACGCGCACCGAAACGGGATTTGCAACGCCGATGGCATAGGCAAGCTGAATGTCGCATTTGTCGGCAAGCCCGGCAGCTACGATATTCTTTGCGACATATCTTGCCGCGTATGTCGCCGATCTGTCCACCTTGGTGGGGTCTTTTCCCGAGAACGCTCCGCCGCCGTGAGGCGCGGCGCCGCCGTAAGTATCGACAATTATCTTTCTGCCCGTAAGTCCGCTGTCGCCCTGAGGTCCGCCTACAACGAATCTTCCGGTCGGATTTATAAAGAACACCGTATTTTCGTCAAGCAGCTCGGCAGGGATAACGGTCTTTATGACCTCGCGGATTATGTCCTCTCTTATCTGTTCCGTTGAAACGGCTTCGTCATGCTGAGATGAAACCACTACAGCGTCTACTCTGAACGGCTTGCCGTTGTCGTACTCGACAGTCACCTGTGTTTTTCCGTCGGGACGAAGATAAGGCAGGACTCCCGTTTTGCGGACTTCCGTAAGCCTTTTCGCCAGCTTGTGAGCAAGCGAGATCGGCAGCGGCATAAGCTCGGGAGTTTCGTTGCAGGCATAGCCGAACATAATGCCCTGATCGCCCGCTCCCGTATCGGCAGCGTTTTCCTCTCTGCCCTCAAAAGCGTTGTCAACGCCCATTGCAATATCAGGCGACTGCTTGTCTATAGTCGTCATGACCGCGCAGGTAGAGCCGTCAAAACCGTATTTAGCGCGGTCGTAACCGATCTCGATAACGGTATCACGCACGATCTGCGGTATATCCACCTGTGCTTTTGTGGTGATCTCTCCCATACATATTATAAGACCCGTCGTGGTCACCGTTTCGCAGGCAACTCTCGACATGGGGTCCTGCGCCAGCATAGCGTCGAGTATCGCGTCCGAAATGCGGTCGCAGATCTTATCGGGGTGACCCTCCGTGACCGATTCGGAAGTGAACAGATATTTAGACATCTAAAAAACCTCTTTTCTGTAAATGAAAAAATCAAGGCAATACCGCATAAAAAACGTTTTGCGGATAAATAAAAAACGCCGCGGTATATTCTATATACTATCTGCATAATGCATAAAATATTTCACATAATATGGCAAATGTCAGAGCGCATAACCGTACAGTCGGATATAATGCGTAATATCCGACTTTTATATTATACAACTATCGACATAGAATGTCAACCGCTTAACAATTTTTTTATATTGTGTTTTCAGCCTATATCCTCAACGTCGCGGTTTTCAAGAATATCCCTGCCGTTTTCTTCAATATAGCGAATAAGATCTTTTCCGCACTTGCCTGCCAGAATTTCATAGCCCTCTCCGATAAGCGCGTGACCGCTGTCGCGGCGGTGATAATCCGTACCCATAACGTGAACGTAGCCGTCCTTGATAAGCTTTAAGCAGTTGCGTCTGGTAGAAAATTTCATAAGCGATTTTGCGTTTATCTGTCCCAGAACGTTAAGCCCCATAAGCTGTGCAAGCTCTTTATAAGAAGTAAAATGCAGATACCGTTCGATATGAGCGATGAGCAGTTTTACGTCAAGACGGGTATATATTTTTTCCACGTCGTCTATAATATCCTCCGTAAGCTGACGGTAGGGCATTTCCAGCATAACAAAATCAGTTCCCTGCAAGCAGAGTTTTGAAAGCTGTTCGTTGCCGACCAGAACGTGATTGTAGAGCACCTCCGCGCCGAGTATTATCTTCGGGTGGTGCGGTTTGAGATGAGGTTTCAGCCTTTCATACGCGTCGTTTCGTCTTTCTATAAAATGATCGACGCTGCATTCACCGCAGTAATAGTGAGGGGTAGCCGCGACTATATCGACATGATCGTCAGCCATATAGTCCAGAAGTTCAACAGATTCTTCAATATCTCTTGAACCGTCGTCGATACCGGGAAGTATGTGAGAATGAAAATCGATCTTCATAGATACCTACTCTTCCTTTCAGGATTTCATATAAAATTCTTCCATATAGATTATATCACAGTATGTCGCATTTAGTCAAGTGAAATTTAAGCCCGTCCGATTTTTTGATAACTGTTATTCCCCCATTGGGGGGAATACAGTCGGTTTAGGGTGTGTATATTATTCGTCAACCGCAGAAAACTCCTTCGCCCTCTCAAACAGTTTCACATCGACAAGAGCGTCGCAAAGCACCCCGTCAGCGGTATACTCCTCGGAAAATATCCTGCCGTCAATGCGCAGTTCATTCATAAAGCCGCACCTGTCAAACGGAATGAGCAGTTTCATTCTCACCGCCGTCTGCGGAAGAGCCGCGCTGACAGCCGCCAGCAGACGGTCTATCCCCTCCCCGTTCTTTGCGGACATTCTCACCGCGCCTTCGGTCGGGATAACGTCATACCCCACGGGCAGCTTGTCCCACTTATTGAGAACGGTAACGACGGGTATTCCCTCGCAGCCAAGCTCCTTTAACAGCGACAGGGCGACTTCCGCCTGCTCCTTGCAGTCCTCCGCGCTTACATCGCAGACGTGTATTATTACGTCCGCATTTGCCGCCTCTTCAAGCGTGGATTTGAACGCCTCCACCAGATGATGCGGCAGGCGGCGGATAAGTCCCACCGTATCGACAAGCATTACGCTCCTGCCGTCAGGTAGTTCTATCGCCCTCGACGTAGTTTCCAGAGTTGCAAAAAGCTTGTTTTCCGCAAGTACTCCTGCGTCTGTCAGAGCGTTGAGCAGTGTGGACTTGCCGACGTTTGTATATCCCACGATCGCGCACACTAAAACTCCGTCCTTTTTGCGGCGCGCTCTCTGTAAGCCGCGGCGTTTTTCAATATCCTTCAGTTCCGCCTGAAGCGCCGCTATCCTTGTGCGGATATGCCTTTTGTCCGTTTCAAGCTTGCTCTCTCCGGGACCTCTTGTACCGATACCCGCTCCCAGACGCGAAAGCCTTACGCCCATTCCCGTGAGCCTTGGCAGTCGGTATCTGTGCTGTGCGATCTCGACTTGTATCCTGCCCTCGCGCGTTGTGGCGCGCTGTGCGAAAATATCCAGTATGAGCATTGTACGGTCAATGGTATGCACACCGCACACTTCCTCGATATTGCGTATCTGCGTAGCGGTAAGTTCGTGATCGAAAATGATCTGATCTATTTCTTCCGCACGGCAGATCTCCGCCATTTCCTCAAGCCGTCCCGACCCTATACAGGTCGCAGGCTCAAACGACGGTCTTTTCTGAGAAACTCGCACGACCGTTTCAGCCCCTGCCGTATCGGCAAGTTCTTCAAGCTCGTCAAGCGATCTGTTTACATCATATTCTCCCACGTCCACCGCACAGAGCATTACGCGCGGTCTTTTAATCTCGTTTTCTGTCATAAAGGCTCCTTGTTACAAATTGATATGTATTTTTCGTTACGGCTGTGCCGACAAATTCGGCGGCAAAGTCATCTTTACCGCCGACAGTTCCGCATTATGCTTTTTAATATTTCACTGCGTTATTTTGCAGTATAAAAATCAAATTACTTATTTTCCTAAAGCTGTTTCTCTCCGCCGCAAGCAGCGAAGTAAAGATATGCCGTTCATAGTAGGGAAAGCGCTCTCTTGCAAGCGCTTTCCCTCTTCCAAAACAGTCCACCGGACTGTTTTGGAATTCACCCTTTTCAGAGCGCAGACGGCAGGGGCTTTCGCCGTCTGCGGACGGCGACAAGGGACGCTGTCCCTTGACCCTGCAAGCCTTTTTGAGGAAAAGGCTTGATCCAAAACCTTTTCTTGATTTCCCCCCTACTTATCTACAAAACTGCGTACCGTGAAATCAGTCTGCGGAGGTAATTCTTACTTCTTACCTCTAAAAATCTATCTCACTTGCCAAGCACGTCCTTCAGCCTTTGCATAGCCTCTTTAGTCCTTTCCCGATCGCCGAAAGCCGTCAGTCTGAACCAACCCTCTCCGTTCCTGCCAAAGCCTGCTCCGGGAGTGCCGACAACGTTCGCTTTCTCCAAAAGAAAATCAAAAAATTCCCACGAACCCATACCGTTCGGACATTTGAGCCAGATGTAGGGTGAATTTTTTCCGCCCGTGTACCTTATGCCCAATTCGTCCATGGCGGAGGCTATTATCCTTGCGTTTTCCTGATAATATGCAATGTTTTCCCTCGTCTGTCTGATACCCTCGTCGGTAAATACGGCGGCTGCGGCGCACTGAACGGGATATGAAACACCGTTGAATTTTGAGCCTTCACGTCTGCCCCACAGCTGCGAAACAGAAACCTCCGAGCCGTCGCTCGCGGTAACGGTCAGTTCATCGGGTATAACGGTGTAGCCGCATCTCATACCCGTAAATCCTGCGGTCTTGGAAAGCGAACACATTTCGATAGCGCACTTCCTTGCGCCCTCTACCGCAAAAATGCTCCTCGGGATACCCTCCTCGGTAATGAACGCCTCGTAAGCCGCGTCATATATGATTATCGCCTTGTTTTTCAGCGCGTAATCTATCCACGCTTTGATCTGCTGCTCATTATAAGCCGAACCCGTCGGATTGTTCGGAGAACACAGATAGATAAGATCTGCATGAACACCGTCATCGGGCATTGCGGCAAAACCGTTTCCCTCGTTTGAATCGGCATAGATGACCTTTCTGCCGTTCATAAGGTTTGTGTCCACATAAACGGGATAGGCAGGATCGGTAATAAGCACGGTGTTGTCGTCGCCGAAAATATCCACGATATTTCCGCAGTCGGATTTCGCGCCGTCGTTGATCCTTATCTCCTCCGGCTTTATCTCAACTCCGAAGCTTTTGTAATATCCCGAAACAGCCTCGCGCAGAAAATCATATCCTGCGCCGCTGTCCTCGTAACCGCGGAAAGTCTCCTTTACGCCCATTTCGTCCGCGCCCTTTTTCATAGCCTCCACAACGCACTTTGCGATAGGCAGAGTAACGTCGCCGATACCCATTCTGATAATATCCGCATCGGGATAAGCCGCCTTATATGCATTGACTTTCTTGGCAATATTGATAAAGAGATAATTCTTTTCAAGTTTAAGATAATTTTCATTTATGCTTGGCATTTATGTTCGACCCTTTCTTAAATATTTCATCAGATGATTATGCTGCCCGAGAATACCGTTACCGCATCGCCTGTCATATAGACCGCGTCGTCGGTGTATCTGATGACCAGATCGCCGCCCTTGAGCTTTACGGTAATATCGGTGTCTTTCTTACAGTAGCCGTTGAGCACCGCCGCGACCGCCGCAGCGCATGAGCCTGTACCGCATGCCCACGTTTCGCCCGAACCGCGCTCCCAGACTCTCATTTTAAGAGTATGATCGTCTATGACCTTGATAAACTCCGTATTTACGCGGTCGGGGAAGATAGGATCGAACTCGAATGAAGTTCCCACCTTTTCAATGTCCAGACCGTCGATATTGTTAAGGAATACCACGCAGTGGGGATTTCCCATAGATACGCAGGTGACGCTGTACTTTTCACCGCCGATTACTACCTCGCGGTCAACTACTCTTCCGTTTTCGTCCGCGTCCAGCCGTACCGGTATAAGATTCGGCGCAAGTATTGCCTTGCCCATATTTACCGTCGCGCCGTTGACTTCGCCGTAGTGCCTTTGCAGCGATACTTTCATTATTCCGCTCAGCGTTTCTACCGAGATCTCATCGCTGTCCGCCAGACCGTTGTCCCTCATAAACTTAGCCACGCAGCGGATACCGTTGCCGCACATTTTTCCCTCCGAGCCGTCAAGATTGAATATCCTCATCTTGCCGTCGGCGATCTTCGACCTTTCGATCAGTATAACGCCGTCGCCGCCGATACCGAAATGCCTGTCGGACAGTTTGAGCGCAAGACCCTCGGGATTATCTATCTTCTGATCAAAGCAGTTAAAGTAGATATAATCATTGCCGCAGCCCTGCATTTTTGTAAATTCAAGCCGCTTTTTCTCGGTGCGCATATTGTTTATATCAACTATCTCGGTGTTATGCTCGGTAAATCTGCTCCTTATAGAGGACGCTATCGCGTTTGCGGTATCTATTGAAGTCAGGCAGGGGATATTTCTCTCCACTGTCTTTCTTCTGATCTTTACCGAATCTCTCGTCGGTATTCTTCCCTTTGACGAAGTTGAAATTACATACGCTATCTTTCCGCTCTCGATAAGCGTGAGCGTATTGTCCTCCGCCTCGTGTATCTTGGCGACCTCCTCGCAGGGTATGCCGTGATCTCTCAGCACCGCAGCCGTTCCCTTTGTGGAATAGATCTTAAATCCCAGATCATAGAACATCTTAGCGGTATAGGGTATCTCGCTCTTGTCCGAATCCCTCACGGTAATAAGCACTCCGCCCTTTTTGCCGAGCTTATATCCTGCCGCGGTAAGTCCCTTATAGAGAGATTCCTCCAGAGTAGAGGCAACGGCAAGCACTTCACCGGTGGATTTCATCTCAGGACCGAGATGATTGTCAACGTCGATAAGCTTTTCAAAGGAGAACACCGGCACTTTCACAGCCACATACGGCGAATTTGGATAAAGTCCCGTACCATAGCCCATATCCTTAAGCTTTTCGCCGAGCATTGCTCTTGTGGCGAGATCGACCATAGGCACGCCCGTCACCTTTGAGATGTACGGAATGGTTCTTGACGATCTCGGGTTGACCTCGATAACGTAAAGCTCGTCTTTGTATATGAGATACTGTATATTCACCAGTCCCCTTGTATTCAGAGAGACTGCCAGCTTCTTTGAACAGTCGATAATGCGCTCGATCATTCTGTCGGAAACGTTCCATGCCGGATAGACTGCGATAGAGTCGCCCGAATGTATGCCCGCTCTTTCGATATGCTCCATTATGCCCGGGATAAGTATATCCTCGCCGTCACAGATCGCGTCCACTTCAAGCTCGGGACCCATAAGGTATTTGTCTATCAGCACGGGATTTTCTATACCCTGCGAAAGAATGATAGCCATATACTCTTTTATATCCGCATCATTGAATGCGATTATCATATTCTGACCGCCAAGCACATACGACGGGCGCATAAGCACGGGGTATTCTATCTTATTCGCAACTTCAAGAGCCTCCGCCTCAGTCATGACCGTAAAGCCCTGCGGACGCTTTATCTTATGCATTTCAAGCAGTTCGTCAAAGCGTTCTCTGTCCTCAGCAGCGTCTATGGAATCGGGAGGCGTGCCGAGTATCTTAACACCGTTTTGCGAAAGGTGCTTTGTAAGCTTGATAGCCGTCTGTCCGCCGAACGCCACGACCACGCCGTAAGGCTTTTCTATATTGATGATGTTCATTACGTCTTCATCGGTAAGAGGTTCAAAGTAAAGTCTGTCGGCGGTGTCAAAGTCGGTAGAAACGGTTTCGGGGTTGTTATTGACGATGACCACATCAAAGCCGTGTTCTTTAAGAGCCCACACGCAGTGTACCGACGCATAGTCAAATTCGATACCCTGACCTATCCGTATAGGACCCGAGCCGAAAACGATGACCGTCTTGTTGCCGGTATGGACTGAACGGATAAACTCTTCCGCCTCGTCCTCCGTATCATAGGTAGAATAGAAGTATGGTGTCATTGCCGAAAACTCAGCCGCGCAGGTATCCACCATTTTGAATACCGCAGGCAGCTTTTTGTTGATCTTCTCGCCCGAGAGCCTCTCGATCACCTTATCGGGATAACCGAGTTTCTTGGCGTGGCGGTAAAGCTCGAACGAAACGTTTCCCTTTGCAAGCTCCCTTTCCACCTCGATGAGCTTGCAAAGCTTATACAAGAACCATTCGTCTATCTTCGTTATCTCGTGTATATCGTCCACCGATACGCCGCGCCTTAAAGCCTCGTAGACCACGAACAGCCTTTCATCGTCGCAGTTATGCAGCTTATTGCGGACTTCCTCGTCGGTAAGGTCAGCCATTTTCGGAGAGATCAGGCAATCGTGACCGATCTCCGCGCCCCTTACCGCTTTCATTATCGCCTGCTCGAAGGTAGTACCGATAGCCATTACCTCTCCGGTAGCCTTCATCTGAGTTCCGAGTTCGCGTTTTGCATATACGAATTTATCAAAAGGCCATTTCGGCAGCTTTACCACAACATAGTCGAGAGCAGGTTCAAAGCAGGCATAAGTCTTTCCGGTGACTGCGTTTACTATCTCGTCAAGAGTATAGCCGATAGCGATCTTTGCCGCGACCTTTGCGATCGGATAACCCGTCGCCTTGGAGGCAAGCGCAGACGATCTGGAAACTCTGGGATTTACCTCGATAACGGCATACTCAAAACTGTCGGGATTAAGCGCAAACTGACAGTTGCAGCCGCCCTCCACTTTAAGGGTATCTATTATTTTCAGCGCCGCGGAACGCAGCATCTGATATTCCTTATCCGCAAGGGTGACGCATGGCGCGATAACTATGGAATCGCCCGTATGAACGCCCACGGGGTCGAAGTTCTCCATCGAGCAGACGGTTATCACATTTCCCTTGGCGTCGCGCATTACCTCAAATTCGATCTCTTTCCAGCCTGCAATGCATTTTTCCACAAGCACCTGCGTTATCGGTGAGAGGTAAAGACCGTTTCTCGTGATCTCACGCAGTTCCTCTTCGTTATTTACGATACCGCCGCCCGTGCCGCCGAGCGTGAACGCAGGGCGAATGATAAGCGGATAGCCTATTCCGGGAGTGTTTGCGAACGCAACTGCGTCCTCGACCGTATTTACCACCAAAGAGGGTATACACGGCTGACCGATAGACTCCATGGTATCCTTGAACATCTGTCTGTCCTCGGCTTTATCTATCGTTTCGGGATCCGCTCCGAGCAGCTTTACATTATACTTATCCAGAAAACCCTCTTTTGCAAGCTGCATTGAAAGGGTAAGTCCCGTCTGTCCGCCGAGGGTGGACAAAAGACTGTCGGGGCGTTCTTTCTGTATAACTCTCTTTACGGTCTCAAGGGTGAGCGGTTCTATGTAGATCTTATCCGCCATAGCCTTATCGGTCATAATGGTAGCAGGGTTGGAGTTTATAAGTATGACCTCCAGTCCCTCCTGTTTAAGAGCGCGGCAAGCCTGTGTACCGGCATAGTCAAACTCCGCCGCCTGACCGATGACGATAGGTCCCGAACCGATGACCAGCACTCGCTTTATATTTTTATTCAAAGGCATCTCATTCAATCCTTCCTGAGAAATATTCTGTCTTTCTGCCGTATATATTCAAGATACCGACGACCGCTGCCGACCGCCAACACACGAAGATCAACTTTTACAAAATTGATCTTAAAAAACAAGATCTTCAGATACAAGAAGCAAGAAAAAAGTATGCAAAGAGAACTAATATTTAAAATGATCCGCCGCAGGCGCTCCTCTTACTTCTTACTTCTTACCTCTTACCTCTAAAGAGGACTGCGGTCTATTCGCCGTCCATCATACTTATGAACCTGTCGAAAAGGAATCCCGTATCGAGGGGTCCACCGCACGCCTCAGGATGAAACTGCACCGAAAAGGCAGGCATATCCAGATAGGTAATACCCTCGCAGGTGCCGTCGTTCGCATTGACGAAAGACACCTTGGCATTTTCTCCGAGAGAGTCGTTTATAACCGCGTAGCCGTGATTCTGGCTCGTTATGTACACCCTGCCCGTTTCAAGCTCCGCCGCAGGCTGATTCGCACCTCTGTGACCGTATTTCAGTTTCTGCGTTCTCGCTCCCTGAGAAAGAGCGAGCAGCTGATGTCCCAGACAGATACCGAATGTCGGTATCTTATACTCCGCCAGCTTTTTAAGCTCCTCTATAATATCCGTATTCTCAGCCGGATCTCCGGGACCGTTTGAGAGCATAACGCCGTCGGGGGCAAGCTCGGCTACTCTCTGCGCCGTGGTGTAAGCCGGAACGACCGTGACCTGACAGCCTCTTTTGACAAGCTCGCGGCAGATATTCTGCTTTGCACCGAAGTCAAACAAAACGACCCTGCGCTTTATCTCTCCCTCGGGATCGTAAACGGTCTCCTCCGAGCAGGTGGTATTTTTCACCGCGTCGGTTATTTTGTAGGATTTGAGATCCGCAAAGCTGAATCCCGAGCCTTCCTTTACGATCTTGCCGTTCATAACGCCCGATTCTCTTACGATACGGGTGAGCTGTCTGGTGTCTATGCCGAACAGACCGACAATATTATTCTGCTTTAAAAAAGTGTCAAGATCACCCTCACAACGGAAATTGCTGGGTTCCTGACACCAATCTCTTACGATATAAGCCTTGACGTGCGGACAGCGGCTTTCAAAATCCGAAGGAATAACTCCGTAATTTCCGATAAGTGGAAATGTCTGAACAACGATCTGTCCGTAGTAACTGGGATCCGTAAGAGTTTCCAGATAACCGGTCATCGCCGTGGTAAAGACTATTTCGCCGACCGCCTCGCCGTCAGCGCCGAAACTTCTGCCTTCAAATATAGTACCGTTTTCCAGTATAAGATACGCTTTCTGCACTGATAGCTCCTCCTTTGCTGCTTTTTGCTCAGATTTTTACAAATACTATTATAGCATACATCTCGCCGTTTGTAAAGGGGTTTTTATTTTTTTAACACGGAATTCAATTTTATAAGAGTGTTTTTGGTCTTATAATTATATTCTGACCGATCTGATAAGATTTTTGTTATATTCTCCGCCTGCGGCGGAGAATATAACATTAAATTATTTTTCCTCCGCCGTTGGCGGAGGAAAAATAACCCAAAAGGCAGCCTGAACCGATAAAAAATATTAAAATGCTTACATAAAATTTAAAAATTGATTTCCGTGATTTTTTTAACAATCATTTTAAAAGCGCAGGTGCGGCGGACTTTCTCCTTGACAAAATTTGCCGCCGGTGTTACAATATACGCAGCAAAGCATTGATTTTCGGAAAGAAGTGAGGAAAATGGATCAGTACTCGAGGACGCGGCTTTTGCTCGGCAAGGCGGCAATGGAAAAGCTCCGCGGCAGCAGTGTGGCGGTTTTCGGAATAGGCGGCGTCGGCGGATATGCCGTCGAGGCGCTTGCAAGGAGCGGAGTAGGAACGATCGGTCTGATAGATGATGACAAGGTGTGTCTGTCAAATCTAAACAGACAGATCATAGCGGATCACAGCACTATCGGACAATACAAGACGGACGCGGCGAAAGCGCGGATAAACGCGATCGACCCCGATATACGGGTAAATACATACAAATGCTTTTATATGCCGCAAACGGCGGAACAGATCGACCTTTCGCAGTACGATTATATCATTGACGCTATAGATACGGTGACGGGAAAGCTTGAAATAATAAAACGCGCAAAGGCTCTGGATATTCCCGTTATATCTTCAATGGGAGCAGGAAACAAGCTCGATCCGACGGCGTTCCGAGTAGCGGATATTTTTAAGACGAGCGTCTGCCCTCTTGCAAAGGTAATGCGGCAGCAGCTGAGACGGCTCGGCATAAAGTCTCTGAAAGTCGTTTACTCCGAAGAACCTCCGCTGCGCCCCGCTGAAAACAGTGAGGATACCGAGGATACCGCAGAAAAAGGCAGTTCGCGCAGAAGTGTTCCCGGTTCGGCGGCGTTTGTGCCGTCGGTCGCCGGTCTGATAATCGCGGGCGAAGTGATAAAAGATCTGACAAGAGAGGAACGAGACGGAAATTAATTTTTGATTTCCGTAAAGTCAGAACGCTGCGCTTTTAAGAGGTAAGAGGTAAGACAAGGAGCGCCTACGGCGCATATTTTAAAATATTATTCCGCTTTGCAGACTTTTTTCTTGCTTCTTGTATCTAAAACTCTTGTTTCAGGAAATCAATTTTATAAAAATTGATTTCCGCGGAGGAACGCGACAGGAGATAAATACCCTCAAACGTGCAATTTGCCTTTTTCAAACCTTTAAGTTTTTACATATCGTGAGATTTTTTGTGCAATTTGACGGAATTTACTATTTTTACTTGTAATTCTTTTAACTTTATTGTATAATGTTAGTAACTATATAGCGATTGGGGATATTCTCATGGAGAACAATACACCCGCTGTCAACGAGATACTGTACGGCAAATATGTTGCCGATTTCACCGACGGCGGACGCATACTTTCGGCAAACGACGGTTTTTACGCCATTACGGGCTACACTGCCGACGATGTTGCCGAAGGCAGGGTGAAATTTTACGACTTTATTCCTCCCGAGGATTACGACGAATATATGAAAGTTGTCAGAGATCTTCAGGAGCATAAAAAAGGCGGTTTTCTCGAGCATGGCTTTCTGAAAAAAAACGGCGACATTATCCACGTTATGTGTCTTGCGGAGGATTTCACCGCAGACAACGGTCACTTTTGCTCGAAAATAACCATATGCGATTTTACGGAAAACGATACGCTAAAAAAACAATACAGCCGTTCACAGCGTGAACTGCATGCGCTTATGGATAACGTTCCGGGCGGCGTTGCGCTTTATGAGATATGCGGAAATTCTATCTCTATAGTCGAGGCGAACGAGGATTACTACCGTCTGCTGGGTTACGACAACCGCGACAATCACCCCGGCACGATAGGTCATCTTCTCAAAAAGGGCGAACTGCCAAAGCTCATGGTGTTTATAAACGAATGTGTGAACAACCGCTCGACCTGCTCGTTTGAAATGCGTATAACAAGATACGACGGTATGCAGACGTGGCTGCGGCTGAACGGCAAGTACTTCGGCGTTTCACAAAACGGCAATCCTTTGCTCTACGCCGTTATTATGGACGTTTCCGCAACGAAAAAAGCGGAGAAAGAAATAATCAACCAGACCGAGCGTTTCCGCATAATCGCCGAAAATACCGAAGAGGTCTACTGGGAATACAGCGTTATAGACGATACCCTTTTCCTTGCCAACTGCATTAACAGATACGGCGAGGAGGATAACGTCATACACGATTTCTGGAACAAGCTGCGGTGCAAAAAATTCGTTCACCCTGACGATTTCAATATGTATCTCAATACTTGGGTAGATATATGCCGTTCACCAAAACGCGGCAGTATCGAGTTCAGGACAATGGCTTACGACGACGATTACACATGGTATAAGCTGCCGTATGTCAGCGTAGCCAACGAACAGGGCGAAGTGACGAACGTCTACGGCAGACTTTTCAGCATTGAACACGTCAAAGATCTTAAAAGTACTATCGACAGGGACAAAGCCGAAATAAAAAGGCTTTCCACCACCGACGCGGTAACGGGTCTGCTCAACAGGAACGCTTTCAAGGAGCAGGCGTCTATGGAGATAGCTCAGGCTTTCGACGAAAACTGCTGCTACGGTATCGTCTATTCGGATATAAATGATTTTTCTTATGTAAACGATAACTTCGGATTTGACGCCGGCAATCAGATGCTCTATGATTTTGCACAAACTATCAGGAGCACTTCTTCAAGTATCTGCGCCTGCCGTATCTATTCTGATTATTATGTGGGACTTTACAAAGCGGACGACCGCGAATCGCTTATCGAGTCGATAAAGGAGCGCAACGATCGTTTCACCCTTTTGCAGAAACAGAAATACCCTGCGAGCGATATTCATATTTCCTGCGGACTTTACGTTATTCCCGACAAGGATTTTGACGTAACGATAGCTATGGACAATGCGAATCTTGCAAGGCGCAGCGTAAAAGGTTCAAAGGAAGTCCCCTGCGGAATATATACGGAGCGTATGCGCAAGCAGCGCAGTCACGATCAGGCTATAGCGAGCGAATTGCAGTCCGCGCTGAAAAGCGGACAGGTCGAGCTGTTTCTACAGCCTAAATTCAACCTCGATACGCGCGAGATCATCGGCGCGGAGGCGCTTTCAAGGTGGCGCAATCCCGACGGTACTTACAAGCTGCCTTATGAATTTATTTCGGTACTGGAGAATGTGGGATATATCGTTGAGCTTGATCTGTACATATACGAACAGGTGCTTAAAACAATGGCGAGGTGGAAGTCTGAGGGCAAACCGCTGCTGCCTATATCCGTGAATTTTTCAAGACTTCACAACAACTATATTGATTTTGTGGATAAGATAACCGATATTGCCGACCGCTACGGGGTAAACAAGAACCTTATTGAAATAGAGATAACGGAAAGCTGTTTTACTCACGATATAAATATTCTTTTTGCAAATCTGAGAAAGCTGAGGGAACGCGGATTCAAGATAGACATTGACGATTTTGGAATGGGTTATTCCTCTTTGAGTCTGCTGCTGAACGCGCCTGCCGATATTGTAAAGGTGGATAAGGTGTTCATTGACAACATCGCCACAAGCAAGCAGGCAAGAGAGTACATATCGCAGATCTGCAATCTGATAGATTCGACCAAGAAGGATATTATATTCGAGGGCGTTGAGACAGAAAAGCAGGCTGAAATACTTGCAAGCTGCGGTCATAAAATGGCGCAGGGCTGGCTTTTCGGCAAGGCAATGCCCGTTATTGAATTTGAATCGGCGTACCTGTAAAATTACCGTAAAATAACCGATGAAATACGGAAATCTTCTGAAAGCTGTTATTTTCCATTGAGGGATAATGGGTAAGTTTTTTTGGGGGTATATTCTCCGCCGTTGGCGGAGAATATACCTTTAAATTATTTTTCCTCCGCCTACGGCGGAGGAAAAATAGCCCAAAATTCAACCTGAACAAGTAAAATATATTAAAATGCTTACATAAAATTTTAAAATTGATTTACGCGCCGATGAAAAAGCCGCTCCCGACAAAACGGGAACGGCTCGTTTTTTTGTGTATTTATATTTTTCTTATCCGTTTGCTTTTTTATGCAGGGAGCGGAACTCCGCCGGAGAAAGCATTTCGTGCTTTTTGAAAACCGCGCAGAAATAGCTGCAATCGTTATATCCCACTTTTGAAGATATTTCGTTTATGTTCATACGATCCTCGAGCAGGTAAATTTTCGCCTGCTGGATACGTTTTCGCGCCAAATATTCAAACGGACGCAGATTAAGGCAGTCCTTGAAAAGTCTGCAAAGATACTGCGGCGAAAGATCAATAAGATCGGACAGCTCGCTGAGGGTAAGATCCTTTGTGAAATTGCGGTCGATATAATCGAGCACAGGCTGGAGCTGATTTAGCTTTGCACCGTCCTGAGTGCCGTTCTGAAGATTTACTACTCTGTTGAGCTCGATAAAAAAATTGTACAGATACGCGGAGGACTGCTGTCCGCCGTAAAAATAATTCGTTTTCATCAGATAAAGTATCTTCTTGAAAATAGGTTCAACGGCATTCAGATCGTGTATGTGAAAGACCTTTGCGCGGTCAAGCTTGATATAATCGAGCATCGGCTTGACTTCTCTTCCCTCAAAGGTCAGCCAGTGCGTTTCCCAGATCTCTTCGGTCGGGTAATATTCGTGCGGCACATGGGGAGGAAGATAAAACGCATCTCCTGCCATAATAGGATAACTATGCCCCTCCAGCTTTAACATTCCGCCGCCTCTGACGCAGTAGACGATCTGATGATTCGGGTAACCTTCATTGCGGATAAAGTGAAATTCCGTATCTCTTCCGCCGACGCCGAGAACATACATAGGAAGATTGACCTCATCGCCCAGCACAGGATAACAATAATCCGTCATTTTAACTACGCTCCTTTCGGCATTGCTTTCAAATTTTCCTATTATATAATATCATAACATAAGGCGATTGTCAATAGCTGACATAAAATTATCCGCAAAGCTGATGATCTTTCAAGTACACAAATTTTTTAAGGCTGTCATTCCCAATGGGGAGTGGCAGCCTGTTTTTGGTAAATATTCTGCGCCGCAGGCGCTCCTTGTCTTACCTCTTACCTCTTAAAAGCGAAGCGTTCTGACCTCTGAAAGCATCACGTCATCTGCCGTTTACGAAATCAATAAATTTCAGAAAACTTTCCCTGCCCTCCGGAGTGCGCTTGTATACGCCCGAATGTTCAAGCACCTTTGCAAACACTATGCCTATTTCTTTCTTTATTATTTCCATAACGTTTTCGTCAGTGATCTCATATTTCATAGCAAACTCCGCAGCCCAGTCCGCGTGCTTGGCGATCTCCTCCACCGAAGAAACGTTCTCGCCGTTTACAAGAGCCTGCGCCAGACGCTGCATTTCCGCTTTAAGTCTTGACGGCAGCACGGCAAGTCCCATAACCTCGATAAGACCGATGTTTTCTTTCTTGATGTGGTGCAGTTCGGCGTGCGGATGATACACCCCGAGCGGATGTTCTTCGGTCGTAATATTATTTCGCAGCACCAGATCAAGTTCAAATTCGCCGTTTCTCATACGGGCGATCGGAGTAATGGTGTTATGCGGTTCGCCGTCCGTATATGCATAAATAAACGCCTGCTCGTCGGTATAGCCTCTCCAGCAGTCAAGTATTTTCGCGGCAAGCTCCGCAAGTCTTTCGCTCTTTGCACAGGATATTCTTATTACCGACATCGGCCATTTTACTATCCCTGCTCTGACGTCCTCAAAGCTTTTGAAAATTATTTCCTGTTCCGCTGCCGCTCTCGCCATTGCAAATTCGTAGTTGCCGCCCTGAAAATGCTCATGCGCAAGTATCGAGCCGCCCACTATCGGAAGATCGGCATTTGAACCGATAAAATAATGCGGAAACTGTCTTACAAAATCAAACAGCTTTTCAAAAGCCCTACGGTCAATTATCATCGGGGTATGCTTTTTATTGAAAAGAATACAATGCTCGTTGTAGTAAACGTAGGGAGAGTATTGCAGGCACCATTCCTCACCGGCAATATCGACCGGAATAACGCGGTGATTCTGTCTTGCAGGAGAATTTACCCGTCCGGCATATCCTACGTTTTCATAACAAAGCAGACATTTCGGATAATCCGACTGAACGGCGTTGCGCGCCGCAGCGATAGCTTTCGGATCTTTTTCGGGTTTTGAAAGATTTATGGTAATATCCATATCTCCGTATTCGGTCTCGGCAGTCCAGCGCATATCTTTCGCTATCCTGTCCCTGCGGATATAATTCGTATCCTGACTGAGTTTGTAAAAATAGTCCGTAGCCGCTTTCGGGGAAACTGCATATTTTGCCCTGAAGGTATCGCAGACTTCGCTCGGTCTGGGAGTAAGCTCCGACATAAGCGCGGTATCGAACAGATCGCGGTAAACTATACTGTTTTCGCAAAGTCCCTTTTCGCAGGCATAGTCAAGCAGTTCGCCGAGCGTTTCTTCAAGTGCAGTGTCCTCAGGCTGCTGCTGCGGAGCGGTATATTCGTCAAGTTTAAGACGCTCGAGCAGACGGTTGATACAGTATACCCTGTCCTCCTCGCGGATAAGTCCTTTTTCAATACCGTACTGTGCTAATTTATAAATGCTGTCGAAGATCATAAAAATTCCCCCTCAGAGCGCCGCAATGCCGAAAGCCTTACGGCTGATATTTTTTTGATATGTACGTTAATATAATTATACTCCCCGAACGGCGATTTGTCAAGGAATAAGACTTTGACTTCACGAGATCAATTTTGAAGTTATATGTAATCATTTTTATGTCAGGTAGTTATTTCAGACCGAAGCTGTCTGCCTTTTAGTTATTTCCCCCATTGCAGACCGATAAAAATAACCATCTTAACAAACAAGATACGCCCTGCACGGTGCGCCGTCGCAGCCGCCGAGATTTATTGGAGCGGCGTTCAGAAAGTATTTTCCCTCGGCAACATTTTCAAGCACGATACCCTCGAGAAGTACCGCACCTGCGCCAAGCAGTATCCTGTGTACCTTTTCGGGAGAATCCTCAGGTCCTACCGTCTGGCTTTCGTTGCCGACAAGCTTTACCCCTGCCGCTGCAAAGACCTCGGCAGCCTGCTCGGTAACTACGGCTTTTCCTGCGATAAGTATTCTCTCAGCCGCACCTGCCGCCGCGGCTTTTTGAAGTATTTCTTCCGCCGTTCTTTTTAAAATATCCCCCTGCGCTCTTGCCACAAAGCAATCTCCCACAAAATGATCAAGCGTCACCTTATCGACAGTATTTCCTTTGTCGATAAAATGAAAAGGCGCGTCCACATGAGTGCCGTTATGCGCACACATTGAAAATTCCGTCAGATTGCAGACATCGCCGTTTTCAATGCTGAGTATTCTTTCACAGCGCGGCGCGGGATCACCGGGAAAAACCTTGCAGGAAAAGACTTCCTGAGAAATATCTTTTATCATACGATACACCCCTGAATACCAATATATTTGTATCAGAATTATAGCATAAAAAATATTTTGTGTCAATAAATCAGATTGATTTTGGATATGCTATTCCAACGGCAGAGAATATACACTAAAAGCTGTTTCTCTTTGCCGCAGACGGAGAAAAAATAACCCAAAAGTCCGCATTGACAAGTAAAATATATTAGAATACTTACATATATAATTTTAAAATATGCGCCGTAGGCGCTCCTTGTCTTACCTCTTACCTCTTAAAAGCGCAGCGTTCTGACTTCTGGAAACCAAAAATTGATTTCCGTGGTAAAAAAGTCTTGCATATTGACAGCTTTGATAATTTATGCTATAATTTTTTGTAGAAAAGGCGCGGTATTTTTTTACTGCCGCCGCGCAAAAAAACGATCGCAAAGGAGGTTTCGTCCCATATCTGCGGAATACATAATTTTGATCTTCCGCCGTACAGGACGCTTTATATGGTAAGCTTTAAAATAAGCTCCCGACCCGAAAAAATGATACTTGCACTGTCTGCATCTGTGGCGCTGGCTATACTTTTTGACGAAAAGAAACGCAAAGAACGCAATTCCCCTAAATACCGTTCCTTTCCCAAACGAGTTGCCGCTCACTATAAAACCGTCGATTCGCTTATGAAAAAAACAGTCGCAAAGGAGCTTTATAAAGAAACAAAAGAAAAATATCAAAGCGATCTTCTCAATGACCTTGAGATCGAAAACGGAGAATTTATTGACATATGAAAAAGTATTTTACTCTTTACCGTCAGTACTTCCGCCGCTGTCTGGAAGATGACGGCTGCGACCTTGCGGCTCTTATGGAATACCACCTGAGACATATCGAATTTTTTATGCACGAACGGCTGATACATCTGATCGTTACCGTGCTTTTTGCACTGCTGACTATCGCCTGCTTTCTGGTGATCGTCTGCACGGAGAATATCACGCTTATCCCCCTTGCCCTGCTGCTGCTCGCATTGCTTATCCCATACATAGCGCATTATTATTTTCTGGAAAATCAGACTCAGATGCTCTATCGGGATTATGAAGAACTCAGTCGTAAAATGGGGTCTTTCAGCGTTGATACGGGAGATGACAAACCGTGAGCGGCGAGATCTTCACCAAACAGAGGTGGAAAGGCAGTGCGCTCTGCGCTCCCCTGCCGCCCGTACTTATTACCTGCGGTTTTGGCGGCAAAGTCAATATACTTACCGTCGCGTGGACGGGTATTCTCTGCACCAGACCGCCCGTGACCTACATCTCTCTGCGCCCAGAAAGATATTCCTACGACCTCATAAAGAACAGCGGAGAATTTGTCGTCAATCTCCCCACCGAAAAGCTTGTCCGCGCCGTCGATTACTGCGGCGTGCGCTCGGGTAAGGATACCGATAAGTTTCGGGATATGCGCCTTACTCCCCTTCCCTGCGGCTGCGCCTGTGCGCCTATGCTGGGAGAATCTCCGGTAAGCATCGAATGTAAAGTCAGGGAAGTGATTCCACTCGGTTCGCACCATATGTTCATAGCGGATATTGACGCCGTGAACGCCGCGGAAGAACTGCTTGACCAGAACGGCAGACTTGCCCTCGACAAAGGACGACTGCTGGCATATTCCCACGGAGAATATTTTTCACTCGGCGAAAAGCTGGGGAGCTTTGGTTTCTCGGTGCGCAAAAAGAGCAAAAAGAAAAGACCGCCGCGCTGAAAGCTTGTTTTTATAAAAAGCCGCCGCGTGCGTAAGGAAGGAAACTTATGAATATACTTTCAAAAATAACAAAGCCGTTCAAGCCGATAAGAGCCTGCGCGTGGTTTTCTGACGCACATACGGATATAACTCTGAAAGCCGTTTCCCTGCTTGAAAAAGAAGGCAGGATAAGGCAGTATAATTTTTATAAAGATCATATTGACGAAATTGCAAAGGGCGCGGTCGAGCCTGATCATGACGGCGACTGCGACAAGGGTACGGGAGCGCATTATTATTCCTGCTGCGATCCCAAGGGCAGAAAGCTAAAGGAAGAAAACGGCTATTACCGCAATCATCTCAATGATTTTTCCAAAAGTGCGCGTACTATGCTGGAGGACAATTACACTGCCGCGCTGTGCCTTTACAAAAGCGGAAATACTAAGCGCGCTATGCACGTTCTCGGACGCGCGCTGCATTTTGCAGAGGATATGAGCTGCACCGTGCATACGTCGAACATAAAGTATTTCAAAAAGCGTTCAAACGTTCACTACGCGTATGAAAAGCACGCCGATACTATCTGCCGTCAGCACACGGCAATGCATATGGACAAACGGCTGATAAACGATTTCAGCGGTGAAGATCTTGAAAAGCCGCTCAACAAGCTGATAAAAAGATCGGCTGAATACGTTCAGACCATATCGAGGCTCGACCCGAAAGCTTTTGACGAGGCTGCGGCTGAAACTCTGCCGCTTGCCCAGCAAAACTGCGCGGCGCTGCTGATAAAATTCTACAACGACTGCACAAGGGCGGCTGACTGTCCGTGCGGCGGTGAAAAATATGCGATAAGAAATTGTATGACGGGTCTTCTTATCACGATAACCTCCAAAGGCGTAACGGCTGACACCTCCTCCAAGGAAAAGGAGCAAAAGCTGCTGTTCGGCATAAACGATCTGGGCGCGTTCTCCCTCAGAGCGGCGGACGGCGGATATATCTCAAAGACCGCCAAAAAACTTGACTATCTCACCGACAAGGGCACGCCCGAATATTTCCGTTTCGCCCAACCGCAAAAGGGAAAATTCCGCATTTCGGTCGGCAGTACGGGATTTGAAAAAGTCCTCGCCTGCACAAAGGGCGGAGCGCTTGCCGTTACCGATTTTGCGCCGGGCGATATTTCACAGCTATGGACTATAGGCTGATCTTACCAAACACTGCAAATTTTAAAGACTGCATGGGATATTTCCCGTGCAGCCTTTGTTTTATCCTCAGACAATAAGCATTGCGTAAAAGTCGGCGTTGACTGTCAAATTATTTTCCGTCGCAAAGACAGAATCTCCACAGCCTGTCCCGATCAGCCTTGTCCGCGTAGCCTATTCCTACCCGTTTTTTACAGATATATCGGTATTGTCCGCCGTCGTCCTCTATCCGTACAATCGGATTTCCTACAATGGACGCGCCGTTTAATTCCCCCGTTACGCCGAGATACTTGGTAAGTCGGGCAGGTCCTTCATAGCCCTGCGCCGCACGGATAAGCACCCCCTGCGGCTGATCTTTTTCGCCCGTTATAATATTCATCAGCCAATGCATACCGTAGCAAAGATACACATAGATAATACCGCTTTCGCCGAACAGCAGCTCGGTGCGCCGGGTGCGCCCCTTATGAGCATGGCAGGCGGTATCTTCAACGCCGCGGTAGACCTCTGTCTCGGTAATGCGGACGCGTTTTTCCTCTCCGCCGATATTCGTGACAAGCATTTTCCCCAGCAGCTGCGGAGCAACGTCGAGCGCATCGCGGTGAAAAAAATCCTCTCCCAGAACAGTCAAAACAAAACCTCCGTTCACTTTGATCTCAGCTTTTCGACAAGCTCCTCATCGGGTCTGACATACAGCGTTTTCTGATTGGTGAATATCACCATTCCCGGTTTTGCGCCGTTCGGTTTCCTGACATATTTTATCAGCGTATGATCCACCGGCACCTGCGCGGAATCCTTTCCGTGAGAATGATACGCCGCGATGACCGCCGCCTCGAAGATCGTTCTTTCGGGCGGCTGTTCGCCGTTGCAGGAAATGACCGTATGAGAACCTGCTATATTCTTGGTATGCAGCCAGATGTCGAGTTTTTCGCTCTCCTTGCAGGTAAGTCTGTCATTCTGGCGGTTGTTGCGTCCGACTCTTATCCTGTAGCCGTCCGACGAGGTAAATTCGAGCGGAGGGCGGCTCTTGAGCTGTTTATTCTTTGAAGAGTTATGCTTTAAATATCCCTGTTGGACAAGCTCTTCGCGCAGCTCGGCAATATCCCCCTCTCCAGCCGCTCTCGAAAGAGAATCGGACACGGAATCAAGATAGATAAGCTCGTTCTCTCCGGCGGCTATCTGAGCGAGCAGCTTTTCTTCGGCAGTGGCTGCTTTTCGGTATTCTTTATAGTACTTCTGGACATTCTGCGACGGGTTGAGCCGTTTGTCAAGAGGTATCTTTACTATCGGGCATTCGGGAAGATAATAGTCCTCCACCTCGGCAAACTCCTGACCTTTTTCAAGTCTGTAGATATTCGCCATAAGCAGATCGCCGTACTTTTTTAAGCGTTCCCTGTCCTGACATTCCTTTAGCTCCAGACGCTGATTTGCAGTGCGTCGGGAAACTCTGTCGGCGGCGTTGACAAGCAGTCGGAAAAGATCCTGTGCGCGCTGTTTTATCCGCGCGGTACGGTCGCGCTCCGAGAAAAATCTGTCCAGAGTTTCGCAGGCGGAATCGGTTTCGACCACCGTCATAAGCGAACCGAAATGCCGCACGTCCGCAAAACAGAAATCTTTCAGCAGACCCTCTTTATTTTTAAGGATAACGAATTTGTTTTTTCCCTGCGCAATATCTTCGGCAGTCTTTTTTAGAAAAAAAGCCAGTCTGTCGCACATATCCCCGTCAAGCTCGTCCGCGTTCGGCTGTCCTCCCTTTGCGGCGTAAAATTCTGCCTCTCCTGCAAACACGGGAGAAATACCCTCCATACATTTCATGATCGCTTTTGAAAGGGGTACCGCGCCGCAGCTTTTCACCGCCCTGTACACTTCCCTCGGATCGTCGTCAAACAGTGAGAACCTCTTTTCCTTGGGCGGCAGAGTGTAGGTCATACCCGGCAGCACCATTCGCACGGAGGACATATCCTGCCCCACCCTCTTGATACTGTCGGCGATCTTTCCGCTGCTGTCGATAAGAATAAGATTTGAATGTCTGCCCATTATCTCGGCAGCCAATGTATAGCGGCATATATCCCCCATTTCGTTTACGGAATCAAAATCAAAATAAAGTATCCTTTCCAGTCCGTCCTGACGTATATCGACAAGCTTGCCCGAGGACAGATGTTTTCTCATAAACATACAGAACATCGGCGGCACCTTGGGATTTTCTATCTCCTCTGAGGTTATATGCACTCTTGCCGTCCCTGCTCCCGTATTGAAAAGCAATCGGTACGCGCCCTCTCTCGTGCGGATTGTAAACACCATTTCTTCCTTTGAGGGCTGATGTATCTTTTCGACCCGTCCGCCTATCAACGGCTGCAATTCCTTTCTTACAAGACTTAAAAAAACTCCGTCAAGAGCCATAGTTCTCACCTTTCATTTGCAGGCGGCGCACGGCTGCCGTGCTCTTCCGCACCGTTTTACGCTTATGCTTATTTTTCCGCCAAGGAAATCAATTTTTAAATTATATGTAAGCATTTTAATATACTTTAACTTGTTCAGGTTGACTTTTGTGTTATTTTTCCTCCGCCAACGGCGGAGGAAAAATAATTTAATGTTATATTTTCCGCCTTCGGCGGAAAATATAACAAAAATCTTGCAAAACTGAGCAGAATATAATTATATGACCTAAAAGACTATTATAAAATTGATTTCCGTGTTTTTCCGCTTTTTAAAATTCATAGCAGAGAATGTCGCGGCTGCTCTTTGCGGCGAGTACTTCCACATCGGGAAAAGCGTCGGATATAAGCTCCGCCATACAGCCGCAGAAAATGTTTTCCGTATGAAAATGCCCTGCGTCAAATATGGTTATTCCGGCATTGTACGCGTCGACAAACAAGTGATGATCTACATCTCCCGTAATATAGCAGTCCACATTTTTGGACAGCACATCTTTGAACATACTGCCGCCGCTGCCGGTGCATACCGCCGCCGAATTTATGCCGCGTCCTCCGCCGTTGTACCTGACGACTGTGCAGCCGAGCGCCGACTTTATCTTTTCAGCCATCTGCGCGGGAGCAAGCTCCTCCCTGCACCGACAGACAAAGCCGATCGTCGCGTCTCCCATAAGACCGAGCGGCAATTTCGGGACAAGTCCCAGCGCATCGCAAAGCAGCTTGTTCATTATTGTGCAGTCAAAATTCGTGTGCGCCGACAGTGCAGAAATTCCTGCTTTGTAAAGCTCTGCCGCAGGGTCTCCGTCATGCAGCAGTTTTATTCCGCGGAAGATGACCGGGTGATGACTGATAACAAGCTGCGCTCCTATCTCCTTTGCCTCCGCGGCGGTGTCCTTGGTAATGTCGAGCGTTACAAGTACCTTTGTGACATTTTCCGCAGTTTCCCGACACAGAACATTCACTCCGCTGTTATCGTAATCCGCCTGCAAACCGTATGGCGCATATTTATCTATATGCTCGTATATTTCTTTTACTCCTGCCATTTTTTTTCGCTCCGTTCTGTTTTGAATTTGCCGTATATATGATTCAGGCTATATCCTGATTGCGGTTTATCGCCCTGCAGCCTTCGACATAGAATAACACGGTCGCCGCCAGTCTTGTAAAGAAAGTCACGGTACTGTTCATTTCCACATAAAAAGTGTAGTAGTCCGAACCGCTTATCTTTGCGATCAGCGCTGTCAGAGCCGAAATAAGAATACTCACCGCCAGATTGATAATTATAGCCATAGCGATCGTTCCGCCTCTCCTGTTGTTGTCGCGCATCTTGCCGGAAATAGTTGCCGCGGCTATTATCAGCATTTGCACATACAAGAACATAACGACCATTTCGATCAGCCTTGATACGACAGTATCCGCATCGGTGCCGAGAATAAATCCCAGCGCTCCCGACAGACGCGCCGCAGCGCCGTATCCCTTGTGCTGAGGGAGAATAGGAAACATGATCATCAGATATATCACTGCGCAGCAAAAGCTTATTACCGCCCATACTGCTCCCACCGCCAGGCGCGAAAGAATATGTACGCTGCCGCTCACGGGGAGAGTCCTCATCAGATAGCCTTCGTTTGAAAACATAGCGCTGCTGAATCTTATTCCGCTGCTTACAAACGAATAGATCACCATTGCACAAAGCAGCAGAGTATAGACCGGTATAACAAAGATCACGATCATACTCGACATAAACATCATATCGTCGCCGCTGTCAAAGTAGCGATACGCGTCACTGAAAACATCGTTAATAATGAACGCAAAAACGGTTATCACAGAGAATGAGATAAATACGGGCAGCATCATACGCGACATCGCCTTGAATTCGTATTTAAAAAGCTTGCCTAACATCTGTACACCTCCCTGAAAAGCTGATCTACCGTCATACCCGTATCGGCTTTTATCTGTCCGACCGTTTTATGCAGGCGCAGCGTGCCGTTTTGCAGCATTATCACCTCGTCAAGAACAGGCTCTATATCATAAATAAGGTGTGTGGAAATTATCACCGCCGCATTTTCGTTGTAATTTGAAATGATCGTTTTGAGTATATAATCCCTTGCCGCAGGATCGACTCCTGCGATAGGCTCGTCCAACAGATAGATCTGTGCCTCGCGGCTCATTACCAGCGCAAGCTGGACTTTTTCCCTCGTGCCTTTTGACATTTGCCTAAAGCGCATTGAGAGATCTATATTCAGTCTTGTTATCATATCCACTGCCTTTGAATAGTTAAAATCCTCATAGAAACTCTTAAACATATCCAGCAGATCCCTTGCCCTCATATGATCGGGAAGATAATCTCTGTCAGGCAGATATGCGATCAGCTTTTTCGATTCCACTCCCACACAATGTCCGCCGATAGTTATCGTTCCGCTTGTGGGACTGAGCAGTCCGCAGGCAAGCTTGATAAAAGTGGTCTTGCCGCTGCCGTTAGGACCGAGCAGACCGATTATTCTGCCGCTTTCGATCTGTATATCGAGATTGCGCAGCGCCTCGAATTTTCTGTAGCTTTTGGTAAGTCCGTGACATTCTATCAGGACGCTCAATATCATCACCCCTTAATAAATAGATCAATTTTTTCTTTTCCGAAAGTTATTATTCCCACAAATTATTTCCTCCGCCGCAAGCGGCGAAGAGAAAATCTATACCGTTTTATACTTAGGGGACAACCTCAAACGCTGCGCTATGCTCCGCGTTTGAGCCGAAAGAAAATTTCCTTTGCCGACATTATTCGGTCGGCAATTTTTCTTTTGCGATGCAAAAGAAAAACCGGAAATTTCTTTCCCACAGATTTTATTAAGTAATTGCCGCCAAGAAGTTTAACCGCCCGATTTCCAAGGTCAAACCGCGCCGCACATCGCAGAGGGCGACAAGCGCGCCCGCGCGAGGGCAGCCTTTTTGAGGAAAAGGCTTGACCGAAAACCTTTTTAATTTGCAGACTTCATTTTCTCCACAGTTGCGGAGCATAAAATCAGTCAGCGTAAATTTTCAGATCAATTTACTGTCTCGCGCCAAAATTCGCTAAAGTTTTACCCGCCTTTCAGCAGGGTCTAAAACAGGCTGAACAGACGGGTATAAAACATGATCTCAATACCGGATAAACAACTGTCTTTCGGCATATTACAACATTTCCCGCAGCTTATCGGGAATCGTACTTGCGGAAAGCTAAGCCTGTATCTTATCTTTCCTCACAGATGAGTTTGATAGCGGTCCTTTCTTCGTTATCAATAAGTACATTGGCAAATGCCGGTATGCATATCATATCAATGCCCAACGGCGCAAGATAACCTCTTGCAATTGCGATCGCCTTGATAGCCTGATTGGCAGCGCCGGCTCCCACCGCCTGTACTTCCACCGCTCCTCTGTCTCTGATTACGCCTGAAATTGCGCCTGCAACGGAATTCGGCGACGATCTTGATGAAACCTTCAGAATCTCCATAGTATAATCCTCCATTTTATAAATCGAACCCGAGAGAACGAAAACGTCCGCCGACAACGGTCTTGCAGGATAATTGACCCGACTAAGTCAGGCATAGACCTTTCCCGACATTGAGGAAACGCCGATAACGGAAATTTCCCGAATCGTTTTCACGGATATCCCACTGATAAATTATATATTTATGCTATTTATATTATACACTATTCAGATAAATAATGCAAGCACTTTGGATTTTTTTGTACATTATCGCTTAATAATCCTCTGAATTTTAGTTGCTTTGCCTAACACTTCGTCAAAGCTTACCGCGACCGCATTGATAAAACAGGGATTTTTACTTTCGCAGAATTGTACGGGATAATGAAATCTCAGCTTATCGACGGCGGCTTTCGTTTCGACTCCGAGCACCGACAATTCGGGACCCGTCATACCCACGTCGGTGATGTAAGCGGTATGGTCTTTCAGAATTATTTCGTCGGCGGTCTGTACGTGAGTATGCGTGCCGAGCACCGCCGTGCATTTCCCTGCGAGATAATGTCCCATCGCCTTTTTTTCCGCAGTCGCTTCGGCGTGAAGATCAATAAAAATATTCGGCGTATCCAGTTCTTTGAGTATTCCGTCAATGCAGGTAAAGGGATTATCGAGCTGATCGAGATAGACCGTTCCCTGCAAATTTATCACTGCGATCCGCACAGCGCCGAGATCTACGGTAACGCAGCCTCTCCCCACAACTCCTTCGGGGTAATTAGCCGGACGCAGCAGCAGTCCGCATTCGTCAAACATTTGTGAACAATCGCGGCGTTTAAAGCAGTGGTTTCCCGTAGTCACAACGTCCGCTCCCATATTCAGCAGTTCGTTCAGGGAGCTTTTCGTAATGCCGTTCCCCTGCGCGGAATTTTCACCGTTTACCACTGTGAAGTCAATATCATATTCCTTTTTCAGCGCGAACATATTACTTCTGAGGAAATCGCAGCCTGCCTTTCCCACTACGTCGCCGACAAACAAAAGATTCATAGCCATTTTCTGCGCCTTGCGGCTGATACTCCTCTCCGTATCGGTTTTTGTTAATTTTATTATAATATATCTTCGGCGTAATGTCAAGATAGAAAAATGCTCCGAAAATATCAGAGATCTTCGGAGCGAAAATTTTGATTTTATCTGCCGCCGCAAGCGGCGTCTATAACAAATGCCATTCATACTTAGGGGACGCCCTTCTTGCAGGTCGTCCCCTCTTTCAAAACAGTCCACCGGACTGTTTTGAAATTCACCCCTTGCGGACGCAGGCGGCAGGGGTATTTCGCCGTCTGCGGACGGCGACAAGGGACGCTGTCCCTTG
>CANRDT010000019.1 GCA_947629455.1 uncultured Ruminococcus sp. | reverse complement strand
CCGTCCGCAGACGGCGAAATACCCCTGCCGCCTGCGTCCGCAAGGGGTGAATTTCAAAACAGTCCGGTGGACTGTTTAGAAAGAGGGGACGCCCTGTAAGAGAGGGCGTACCCTGAGTATGAACGGCATTTGTTACAGCCGCCATTTATGGCGGCAGCTATATCCTGAAATGCTATTTTTCCTCCGAGTGTGGGGAAAAGAGCAACTTTATGAAAAGCTATAGTATTTTGAAAATTTAAACCCGTGTTATTTGCATATACTACATTGACATCACGGCTGTTTTATGTTATACTTTTTAAATGTAACGACTACGATTTTTAATTTTTATTTTAAGAGGTGATCTATATGGCGGATCAGACGGAACTTCAGCGCATGGAACAGGCGCAGGGATATATCCAAAGATATTTTGAATTTGACGACGCTATAAAAATCAATAAGGAAAACCGAGCTTATTTGCAGACATACATACACGACGAGGCATATGTTGTAAAGACTTTCAATATCGGACATCAGCGTATGAAAGCCGCGTTTATTTCACTTGCTGCCGGACTTATCGTGTTCGGACTGCTTTTTGCGATCGTCGGCGCGGATACTATCGGCGTGGCGATAGTCGGCGGCGCGGCGGCGTTTATCCTGCTGACCGTTTTCGGTATAAGCTTGCAGCATTACCGCTATACCGAGGCGAAAAAACATCAGGTCGAAGTAAACGAGGGCATAGAAGAACAGCTCCAGATGTTAAAGGACAGGGACGCTCAGCTTATCCGTCAGAGGGACGATTATTACAACGGCTTGCAGAAACGTATCACCTTTATGTCGCTTGACTATATGAAAAATATAGATCAGATAAAGGGCTATCTCGACAGGGGAGAGGCTGAGACCTGCGAGGACGCCGTGGAGATGTTTGAGAGAAATATGCTGCTTGAGGAAATGACGTCGCTTACTTCACAGGTGGACGAACCGGAGATCACCGACGTCGAGGCTGCAAAGGAACGTTTCGGCGATCCGCTGGAACTTATCAAGAAAAACAAGAAAAAACGCAGAAAAGAGAAAAAGGCAAAGAAAGCCTGAGGATCTCTCCTGCGTCAAAGAGCCGCCGCTTGATTGGATCGGCGGAAATATCAAGCTCCTGCCTGCCGCAGCAAGACGGGAGCTTTTCAGTATCGCCGCAAAAGTTACCTGCCCACGGAAATCATTTTTACAAAATTGATCTTCCGAAAGAGACAAGAAGTAAGAAAAAAGCCTGCAAAGCGGAATAATATTTTAAAATATGCGCCGCAGGCGCTCCTTGTCTGACCTCTTACCTCTTAAAAGCGCAGCGTTCTGACTAACTTTACGGAAATCAAAAATTGATTTTACGGAAATCAAGAATTGATTTTCGTATTACCTGCCGCGCTTTCCTTTGCCGACAAGTCCCAGAAATTCGCATATACCGTTTATCCCTATTACCGCGAGCGATACCATTGCTGCTACTTCCAACATACTATCTTCCCCTTTTTAAAAAATTTGGTAGCTATAATAATATTGACGTATTTTTGTGGAAAATTCAGCTTTCCATATATTTATTATATACTGATAACTGTCCGTTTGTTTGTACATAATATAAAATGACGGGATAACAAGTCCTAAAATATGTACACAAAAACCGAAATTGAAAGGCAGTGTGACGCTATGAAAGACGGCTTTATAAAAACGGCGGCTTGTACTCCGCATATCAGAGTGGCTGACGTGGACTATAACGTTTCGCAGATAGTTGCTCAGATAAAAGAATGTTCGCAAAAGGGAGTAAAGCTTGCCGTTTTTCCGGAGCTTTGCATAACAGGCTATACCTGTCAGGATCTCTTTTTTCAGGACGCTCTTCTCGACAAGGCTATGCGCGGTCTTGGCGAAATAAAAAAAGCGTCAAAGGCGCTCGGTATGATGATCGCGGTCGGTCTGCCCGTCAGGGCAAAGGGCAAGCTCTACAACTGCGCCGCAGTGCTGCTTGACGGCAGGATAGCGGCTCTCGTGCCGAAAACTCATCTGCCTAATTACGGTGAGTTTTACGAGGCTCGGCATTTTGCGCCCTATAACGGCGAAAATGAATGGATAGATCTGCCGCTTGCAGACGAAAGCGATGTCTTTATCGGTCAGATGGTCTTTCAGTGCAGGCAGATACCGAAGCTGAAGATCGGCTTTGAGATCTGCGAGGATCTCTGGGTAGCCGACCCCGTGTCGAATTATCTTGCAAAAGCCGGAGCGACGGTGATCTGCAATCTTTCGGCGTCAAATGAAACTATCGGAAAAGAAAAATACCGCAGACAGCTTGTCGCCAATCAGTCGGCAAGACTTGCGGCAGGATATGTCTACGCCTCGGCAGGGGACGGGGAATCCACACAGGATATGGTCTTTTCGGGGCATAATATCATAGCGGAGAACGGAAATATTCTTTGTGAGAGCAGGCTTTTTGAAAATGAGATCACCGTTTCCGAGATAGATGTAAACAGGCTGTCTTTCGAGCGCGGCAGACTGTCGACCTACGGTGCGGACAGCGTTGACGTTGGGAATATATGCTTTTCAGTATTCGATATGGACGCGGCTGACTGTAGGCTTACGAGGAGCATTTCAAAAACGCCTTTTATTCCGCAGGACCGCACGGAGAGAGACGAGCGCTGCCGCCTTATACTGCAAATGCAGTCGCACGGACTGAAAAAACGTCTGGAGCATACCAATGCGGGCGCGGCGGTGATAGGCATTTCGGGGGGACTGGATTCCACTCTTGCGCTGCTTGTCTGCGTGGGGGCGATGGATCTTCTGAAAAGACCGCACACGGATATTACCGCGGTGACAATGCCCTGCTTCGGCACGACAAAGCGTACACATTCAAATGCACAACAGCTTTGCGCCGCACTGGGAGTAAAACTGCGCGAGGTGAATATTGCGGATTCGGTATTGCAGCATTTTGCGGATATAGGTCACGATCCGCAGAATTTTAACGTCGTGTACGAAAACGGTCAGGCGAGAGAGCGCACGAAGGTGCTTATGGATATTGCCAATCAGGAAAACGGTCTTGTTATCGGCACGGGCGATCTGTCGGAGCTTGCTCTCGGCTGGGCGACCTACAACGGCGATCATATGTCTATGTACGGTGTCAATTCCTCCGTTCCGAAAACGCTGGTGCGTCATCTGGTGAAATATTATGCCGATACCTGCGGCTATCCTCAGTTAAAGAACGTGCTGGAGGATATTCTCAATACGCCGGTATCTCCCGAGCTGCTGCCCACCGACGAGAGCGGCACGCAGATAACTCAGAAAACGGAAGACCTTGTCGGACCTTACGAGCTGCACGATTTCTTTTTGTATTATGCCATACGCTGGGGGTATCCTCCTGCTAAAGTCCTGCGTATCGCGGAGTATGCTTTTGACGGAGCTTATGACAATGCGGAAATAAAAAAGTGGCTCAGAGTTTTCTACAGAAGATTTTTCTCGCAGCAGTTCAAACGCTCCTGCCTGCCTGACGGAGCGAAGATAGGTTCGGTGACTCTTTCGCCGCGCGGCGACTGGAGAATGCCGTCGGACGCGGTCGCAAAGCTGTGGTTGGAAGAAGTAAGCGATTAGAAATAAGAAGTAAGATGTAAGAGGTAAGAAGTAAGAAGAAATAAGTAAGATATGCTCCGCAGGCTGATTTCACGCGCAGAAGTTTGTTTGATAAGTAGGGGGCGAATTAAAAAGGTTTTGGATCAAGCCTTTTCCTCAAAAAGGCTGCCCTCGCGCGGGCGCGCTTGTCGCCCTCTGCATTTTGCGGAGCGGTCAAGCCTTGGAAATCGGGCGATCAAAATTTATTGCAGCAAATACTCTAATAATCTGTGAGAAAGAAATTTCCGGTTTTTCTTTTGCCGCGCAAAAGAAAAATTGCCGACCGCATAATGTCGGCAAAGGAAATTTGCTTTTATCCCAAACACTTGTGTTTGGGATAGCGCACCTATTGCCGCAATTATCTTGTCAGATATGCAATATTTGCTGTTTTCCACAACGGCGAGGAAACAGCAAAAATTCTGCCTGCTTTAGCGTAATGTAATTATCCGAAAATGTTCTGATAAAATTGATTTTTAGTATCTGAAAACAGACAGGAAAATACCGGAAGGAAAATTAAAATGAAACTATTGGTTATAGACGGCAACAGCATAATGAACCGCGCGTTTTACGGCATAAAGCTGCTGTGCAATTCAAAGGGACAGTTTACCAACGCCGTGACGGGATTTATGAATATCTATCTGAAAGAATACGACGAGGTAAAGCCCGACTGCGCGGCGGTGGCGTTTGACCTGAGAGCGCCGACATTCCGACACAAAGCGTCCGCGGCATATAAAGCCAACCGCAAGGGTATGCCCGACGAACTGGCGCAGCAAATGCCCGTTATCAAAAAACTGCTCGGCTTGATAGGTATAAAAACGGTCGAGTGCGAGGGCTACGAGGCGGATGATATACTCGGAACTCTTTCGAGGGCGGCGGAACAGTCGGGCGGCAGCTGCATTATCCTCACGGGCGACAGGGACAGTTTTCAGCTGGTGACGGACAATGTTACCGTTCACCTTGCAGGAACAAAAGAGACCAAGGTGTATACCCCCGACCGCATAATGCAGGAGTACGGCGTGGAGCCTGTCCGTATGATAGACGTAAAAGCGCTTATGGGCGACCCGTCGGACAATATTTCGGGTGTGAGGGGAATAGGCGAAAAGACTGCGCTTGCCCTTATAAGAGATACCGGCTCTCTGGACGGACTTTACGAACGTCTGCCCGAACTTAAACTTACCCCGTCCGTGAGATCTAAACTGGAAAACGGCAGGGAGGACGCGTATTCGAGCAGATTTCTGGCGGAGATCTGCCTTGATGCACCGATAGACCGCGATATGGAGCATTACAGGATCGGTGAGATCGACAAGGAGCAAACCGCCGCTCTGCTTGCGGAGCTTGAAATGGCACGGCTGACGGAAAGACTCGGTCTGAAAGGTCACGGCGCAAAGGGCAGGGAAGTACTCTCGGAGGAGAAAAAGCTGCGGCTCAAAGATCTTCCCGGATTTGAGATACTTCCGTTTGACAGTGATAAGCTTAAAGAAATATCCGAAAAGGACACCTGCTTTATATTCGATCGGGACAAGACGAGGTTGGAGCTGTCCTGCGGAAGTATGATATACTTTACGGAGGACAGGCAGCTTATTCTCGATTACTTCTCATCGTCGGGAAAAAAGATCTGCTTTGAGGGAAAGACCGCCTACAGATTCGCCTTTGAAAACGGCGGAACGCTTGAAGGACTCACATTTGCCTGCGATCTTGCAGGGTATCTGCTCAATTCGCAGTCGAGCGCGTACACGGTAGAGAACCTCTGCGCCGCGTATAATGCGATATACCGTATCGACGCGGAAGAATACAGCGATATTGCGAGCCTTGCCGCGCTGGGGGTATGTCTTAAAAATCAGCTCGAGCTTACCTGTATGGACAAGCTTTACTATGAGATAGAACTGCCGCTCTGCGAGGTGCTCGCGTCTATGGAGGCAGTCGGCGTAAAGGCTGACGTTGAGGGGATAATCAATTTCGGCAAGTCGCTTTCGGGGGATATTGAAAGGCTGAGGGATAATATCTACGCGCTTGCAGGAAAGGAATTTAATATCGCGTCGCCCAAACAGCTCGGCAACGTGCTTTTTGAAGATCTGGGACTTCCATTTAAAAAGAAGAATAAAAAAGGCTATTCCACCAACGCGGAAGTGCTGGAGGGACTGGCGGACAAGCACCCGATAATCCCGATGATACTGGAATACCGCACACTTACAAAGCTAAGCTCGACATATGTGGACGGACTGCTCAAAGAGATCGGAGAGGACGGCAGGGTACATTCGGTATTCAAACAGACCGAAACGCGCACGGGCAGAATATCCTCCACAGAGCCGAATTTGCAGAACATTCCCGTCCGCAAGGAACTGGGCAGGAATATGCGGAAATTCTTTGTTGCAAAGGAGGGGTATACTCTTCTGGACGCGGACTACAGTCAGATAGAGCTGAGAGTGCTGGCGTCGGTGTGCGGCGACGGCAATATGCAGGCGGCTTTCAGAGAGGGAAAGGATATCCACACAAGCACGGCGGCGCAGGTGTTCGGTATGCCTGAGGATTTCGTTTCTCCTGAAATGAGGTCGGCTGCAAAGGCGGTCAATTTCGGAATAATCTACGGTATCGGAGCGTTTTCGCTTTCAAAGGATATAGGCGTTTCAGTAGCCGAGGCGAAAAAGTATATTCAGAATTATCTGGACAATTATCCTAAAGTGTCCGAATTTATGGACAAGACCGTCGAGGACGGCATACGCGACGGCTATGTCACCACGATCTTCGGCAGAAGAAGATACATTCCCGAGCTTGCCGCCTCAAACCGCGTCGTTCAGTCATTCGGAAAAAGAGCGGCAATGAACGCGCCTATACAGGGAGCGGCGGCGGATATAATAAAGATAGCCATGGTAAAGGTCTACCGCCGTCTTAAAGAGGAAAAGCTCGATGCAAGGCTGATATTGCAGGTACACGACGAGCTGATCATTGAAAGCTCGCTTGCCGACAAGGACAGGGCGAAAGTCCTGCTGCGCGAGGAAATGGAAAAGGCGGTCGATCTTGCCGTGCCGATGTCGGCTGACGTAAACGAGGGCAAAAGTTGGTTTGACGCGAAGAAATAGACGATCGGCTTTGTCGGCAGATCGTTTTTGAAAGCTTGGGAGATATTCTCTGATGTATGATTTTTGATATGCGGAATATATTCTCCTGAAACAGGCTGTTCTTCCCCCCATTGGGGAAGAATAGCCTTTAATACTTATCCGGCGCGGTATTTTCGGCAATAGGTGCGTAGCTGCCGCCGCAAGCGGCGGCTGTAACAAATGCCGTTCTTACTTAGGGGACGCCCTTCTTGCAGGTCGTCCCCTCTTTCAAAACAGTCCACCGGACTGTTTTGAAATTCACCCCTTGCGGACGCAGGCGGCAGGGGTGTTTCGCCGTCTGCGGACGGCGACAAGGGACGCTGTCCCTTGACCCTGCCAGCCTTTTTAAGGAAAAGGCTGGAGCGAAAACCTTTTTAATTTGCCCACTGCTTATCAATCAAACTGCGTATCGTGAAATCAAACCGCACCGTTCCGGACTAACCGGTACGGGTATTTTTTTCGCTATGCTCTGTACGCACCAACTTCGCCGCTTCCCCGGAAAGGGCGAGTACCGCCATAAGATTCGGTATAGCCATAAGCCCGTTGAAAATATCCGACAGCTCCCAGACAAGAGAGGGCGACCATGCCGCGCCGCAGAACGCACATATGAGAAATATCGGTCTGTACCATTTTCCGCCGTGGGGACGGACATATTCCCACGCCCTCATTCCGATGAAATACCAGCCTGCAATAGTCGCGAATGCAAAAAGTATCAGCGACAGCGCGGCAAATCCCTCTCCGCAGGAGCCGAGTCCGCCTTGCGAAAACGCCGCGCACACCGCCTCCGTTCCGCCGCCGCTCAGATCAGCTCCGCTCAGTATCAGCGCAAAAGCCGTCAGCGTGCAGATGACCATTGTATCCGCAAACACCTCCGCCATTCCCAGACGACCCATAACGACGGGGTCTTTTATCCTGCACGAACTGTGGACTGCTACCGTTGAGCCTAATCCCGCTTCGTTGGAAAACGCCCCTCTTTTCAGCCCCGTTATCACCGACATCAGTATATATCCCCCGAAACCGCCTGCGGCGCTGCGCACCGTGAAAGCGCTGCGGATAATTTCGGCAAAAGCGTCGGGAAGTCTGCCGATATTGCGAATGATTATGTAAAGAGTACCGACAATGTAAAACAGCGTGAGAGCAGGCATTAGCCGTTCCGTGAAAGCGGCAAGACGGCTGTTTTTTGACGTTACGGCTGCCGCAGAGATAAGAATGACGGCGGCGGACGCATATTCGGGTATCGAAAAAGTTCCCCAACAGGCGGCGGCAATGCAGTTGCTCTGAGCCATACAGCCCATACCGAAAGACGCAAGCACGCAGAAAAACGCGAACAACACCGCGAGCCATTTTGCGTCAAGTCCTTTTTCGATATACGCCATTGCGCCTTTTGCCTTTGAATCGCGGCAGTATTTTACACCGAGAGCGTTTTCCGCAAATGAGAGAGCCATACCGAAAAATGCCGATACCCACAGCCAGAAAACCGCGCCCTTGCCGCCTGCCGCCAGAGCCGCCGCCACTCCCACTATGCTGCCCGTGCCTGCCGTTGCCGCGAGGGAGGTCGAAAATGCCTGTATGCGCGACAATCCCGAGCCGTCGGACTTGCCTGCATTCTCTTTTTGTGAGCCGTCAGCCGTTCCGAACGCGGCGCGGAATATCGCGGCAGGGTGAAGTTGGGGGAATCTTAATTTTATTGTCAGAAATACTCCGGCGGAAAGCATTAGGAAAAGTACCGGATAACCCCAGACAATATCGGAAATTTTGCGGAAAATATCGGACAGCGGCATTTAAATTCCCCCTTGCAGGCAAGCTCTTTTTAAATGTGTATTCCGCGGCGGTATGAAAAATTCGTACCGCGCATTTACGGGATATTTCGTCGGCATATTATACAAATTTTTATGGTAATATTTGTGCAGAAGAGAGAAAATCAAAAAACTTTTTAAACAAACGCCGTGTTTTGCCCTTCTCATTCGTGTTATATACAGAGGGGGAAAAAATCTGCCCGTTCACAGTATTTTATCAAGGGTTCAATCTTGAAATTTTTTGAAGATATTTTTGGAGGTTTTTGTTTATGAAAATTATGAATTTTGTCCGATCGACCTTTGCGCTTTCCGCGGCGGCTATGCTCGCTCTCTGTTCCTGCTCCTCCGATAAGCCGAAACCGAGCGATAATAAAGAATATGATTATGTATTTGAAGTTTCAGAAGGTTTGGAGATCCCGACTCCCGAAAGGGTCGGGGTCTACACCTTTGAGCAAGTACATACTCCGAGAGAATTGTTAGATGATTTTTTAAAGCAATATATAAGCGAAGATGAGATCCCAAATGGTAATATAACGGAAATAACCGGTCAGCCTAACGGTGTATTGTGGGAAAACGAAACTCAGGCTGCGGACATTGCATTTAACGGTTATTTTGTTTATGATGAACAACATTCTAAAGTTGACAGTTCAATAGAACAGGACGTAATCGCCGGGCGGGAGCCTGATCTTAGCGAGGAATATTATTATGTGCAGGACTTTGATAAAACAACGATAGAACTTGACGGCAAAAGCAAAAAACTTTCAGAATTGGCGGAAGAATCAGAACAGTATCTTGAAGATGCCTGCAAAGCGTTGAAATGTGACGTTAAAGTCAAGCCCATATATGCTGTATATCATTTTTATAATAAAGAACCTTATGCGGTAGAATTGATGTTTTGCATTGATAACGGCGACGGTTCGGGTATCAATATATTTCGTGAGTTGAATAAGCCGGAAGAAGAATCTTCATATTTTACTTTTTATTCAGGTTACAATTCGTTTGATGACATTCCTGAAATACAAAATTACAGGGGCATAATCAAGCCAATAGATTTTGAAGAAAAAACCGATTATATTTCCTGTGAGGAGGCAATGCAGATCGCGTCGGATACGCTTGCCGAGAATATCGGCTTTACGCTCCATTACGTTCAGCTTGAATACCGCCCGAAAGTCACGGAATACGACGAATATCAGTGGGATAAGGAAAATCCGCGCTTTGAATACCAATACGGCGCAAAATACGTTTCCGACCCATACTGGGCGTTGTACTTTGACGTGACGGACAATTATCAGCGAGTGGTGTATGTCAACGCGCTGACGGGCGATGTCGATCTGTTGTTTAATAATTGATAGCATTCGTCAGATTGCACAAATTTTTTTCTGCCGTTTCTGAAAAAAATGTGTACAAAAGCAATGCCGCGAATTTGTGCAGCTATACAAAAAATAAGAAAAATTTTCATTTTGTATTTACTTTTTTTAGTTTCGTGATATAATTATAGGTATAAGCAGCAGCTGTAAACGAGCGTTTGCAATGATCTCCCCGACCGCGGCGGAGAGATCGCCGACAGCTTTAACGCTTATGTCAGGACGTTTGTTTGCGGCAGGACAAACGTCGGCAATGAGCCGCCCGAAAGACGATAACGGGCAGAAAGAAGATATATTGCTCATTGCGGACGATGTGTAATTGAAAGGAGAAATATTTATGAAAAAAATCGTCGCATTGTTGCTCTGTGGTACTCTGGCTCTCACCGCATTTTCGGGGTGCAGCAAAAAGGCAAAACTGAAGTTTGACAAGATCGAGGACGTAAGAAACGGCGTGGAGGACGCGCTCGGAAAGGAGTATAAGCATTTAAAGATCTCCGATGACATCAAAATAACCGTCCCCGACGAGCTTTATACTTATCAGTCCAAAGAAAAAGAGCCTTATTTCAGCGGAGAGGACGACCCGATAATAGATAAAACAATATCGCTGCTTTATGATAAGGAGGATTTTGACGAGCAGAAATATCCCGATGATGAAATTGCATATATGCCTATCAATATAGGAACGGACGATGAAACATATCAGCTTTTCAACGAAACTAAAGATGAACACGTTGCAATTAACGCAAACGGATATGTCAGTATGAATTCAAACGAAGTGTTTGAAAGTCAACTGATAGAATGCGACTATGTTGATAACATGCAGGACGATGAAACATATCAGAACGTCCTTGCTGCGGCTGATCCGGTAATGCAGGAGGCTGTAAAGTTGCAGAGTGATTTTGAATCACAGCCATATCAGTTTTTAAAATGGCAGTCGGAATCCGGCAACGTATTTTATGAAATATATTATGCTCAGTTGCTCGATTCAGCACCGTATATTCCATATGGTATGGAGAGCGCTTTTTTTGACCCCATGAGCAGCAATTCGCTGCAGCCAAGGTGGCATGCCGACAGACTGGAGATATGGACGGACGAGAATTATAAAGTCCGCGGTATTCATATCGACTATATTCGCGATCAGGAAAAATCAGAGCAGCTTGAAAAGATACCGACGCTCGATTCCGTTCTGAATTACCTCTCCAAAGAGATAGCTCCGAATATGACGCTTGAAATAACAAATATACAGCTTATGTACGGCTTGGATAATATTGAGGAAAATGTCGTTCCCGTCTGGTATATCGAATTTAAGAGCGAATCGGAAGATGTCGGGGAATACAACAGAGTGATAGTAAACTGCGTGACGGGAAATATCGCCTCCGCCATTAACGGAACATACGACGAACATCAGGGCTGAAAAGATACGATCAAAAGCTGTTTCCTCGCCGCGGCGGGGAAACGGCATATAATTATCAGACTAAAAACACTCCCGCAATATAAAACCGCGTGAGAAAAAAAGGAGAAACATCTTGAAATTCATACATACCCTAAAACAGGACTTTGACAAGACAATAAAGAATATCGGTTTTCTCGCCGCCGTCCTGCTCACCTGCATACTCGGTTTCACCGCTCAGGCGTACTCCGAGCCTACGATAAACAAAACCTATTCGATATTCGAGGCGATCTTCACGTTCGATAAGGAATTTATCGAGCAGAACAGCGACTTTGCGTCCGTGCTGATGTTCCGCAACGGTCTGACAGGCTATGTGACTATGTTCGCGCCGATAATCGTGGCTTTCCCCTTTATGGTGACATTCTGCGCCGAACGCAACAACGGACTTATACGCTTTACCATAACGCGAACCGGAAAAATGCGCTACTACCTCTCTAAGTTTATCGTTTCGTTTGTCAGCGGCGGTCTTGCAATGCTGCTCGGAATGGCGCTTTTCGGCGCGGTGATGTGGCTGATATTCCCCTCCTACAAAAGTTATGATATAGAACCCGAATTTCTGGAATATATCATTCCGGGCGGAGCTTTTCAAACGGTGGCAAGACATCTGCTCTCGACTTTTCTATACGGGGCGTTTTCAACTCTGCCTGCGTTTTTGATAAGCTCGTTCTGTAAAAATCCCTACATAATCACCTGCCTGCCCTTTATGCTGACATACGTCTGGACGACCGCGATAAGCAAGCTGATGTCAAAGGCGTTCGAGGCTATGGATTATGACGCATACGACAAGATCTCCCCGTTTGCCCCCGATTCGGTGCAGCGTCTTGCGTATATGCATTTTAACGATATACAGCCTGTGATGAGAAATACGCTGATATTCAATTCGGTATATTTTCTTGTCGTGCTGACGGGATTTATTTTGATAATGAATATGCGTACCGATAAGGGAAATTAACAGCCGTTATGGTGTATTGTTCTATATGGGGAAAACACAATTTCCGGAGAATATACCGTTAAATTAAAATACCCGAATACCGCCCGATCTTCAAGGCTTGCATTATCCCGTCCGAGAGATTTACCTTGGGTGAAAACACTGTTTTGTGAGTATATTCTCCGCAGGCGGCGGAGAATATACCGTTAAATTATTTTTCCCCGCCGCAGGTGGGGAAAAATAACCGGAATACCGCCTTATCCGACTATACTTAAATAAAAACAAATATAATTTCAAAATTGATTTTCGTGGGAAAATAGGAGATAAAAAATGAAAAAAATAAATATAAAGCAGGCGTTTTCCTGCGCAAAGACAGAATACATAAAATGGATATGCGACGCGAGAATGTTGATACTGGGCGTTCTGCTGATATTCATTTACGATTTCGCGATAGAGCCTTTGCTTTCCAATGCCGAGCTTATGGGCGAGCCGCTCAATATGCTCGAGCCGTTTATAGCCGTGGCAAATTCGGGCGCGATACTGCTCATAATTCCGCTCGTGTTCCTGACGCTGATAGCCGATTTCCCGAAGATAGATACGAACACGGTCTTTGCGATAATCAGGGTGGGCAGGATAAACTGGCTGCTCGGTCAGATGATAAAGCTCGTTATGATGGCGTTGTCCTATCTTGCGTTTATCTTTCTGGGAGCCGTCCTGCCAATGCTCGGCAGAGGTTTCTGGAGCAGCGAATGGAGCGAAGTCGCGACCAGATTTCCGATAGTTTTCCCTGATCAGGCAGGCAATTTCGGCGTTCAGCTGCTGCCCGAGAACCTGTATAATCAGCTGTACGTCTACAGCGCGGCGATACAGAGTTATCTCCTCATATTCGCCTATCTAATGATACTCGGACTTCTTCTGCTCTTCTTTTCGCTCATAAAGAAAAAGACCGCCGGATTTGTGCTTTGCGGCGCGGTCATCTCCCTCGGCACGGCATTTTGTTCAATAAAAACGGTGCTTATGTGGTCTATGCCGATGGCGAACAGTATCGTCTGGCTGCACTTCACCAAGTATTACCGTCAGCCCGTTATGACAATGCAGTTTTCGATAATATACCTCGTTTCGTCGATTGTGCTGCTCACCGTGCTTTGCATCGCCGCGATAAGAAAATTCAATTACGATAACGTGGCGGATATTGCAACGTAAAGTCGCAGAAAAAATATGATATGCTCCGCAGGCTGATTTTACGATACGCACTTGCAGCGAAAATGAAGTCGGCAAATCAAAAAGGTTTTCGCTCAAGCCTTTTCCTCAAAAAGGCTGCCCTCGCGCGGGCGCGCTTGCCGCCCTCCGCATTTTGCGGAGCGGTCAAGCTTTGGAAATCGGGCGGTTAAAATTTATTTAGATAATTACTATAATAATCTGTGGGAAAGAAATTTCCGGTTTTTATTTTACGAAGTAAAATAAAAATTGCCGACCGTCTGATGTCGGCAAAGGAAATTTACTTTCGGCTCAAACGCGCAGCGTTTGAGGTGCGTCCCCTAAGTTTGGTTGATGTAAACTTTCCCTCCGCCGCAAGCGGCGGAGGGAACGCGCCTTAGAAGTCAGGCGGTTAAGGTTATTTAATATCGGGCTGTTATTTCTAATTTGGGAATAACGGCTTTTTTCGTATCCTTAAAACACTGCAAGTAATATTTACCAATCCGCAGGGCGGCGATTTGTATAAAGTAAACAAAAAAATAAATTGTGCCTTAATTCTCTGGACAAAGGGGAAAAATTGAGTTAAAATATAGTCAGTAGATCGCGCCGATCTTTGCGGACGGTGTGATACTGAAAAATCAAAATTGGAGGGATCTGTAATGTACACTACATCGCAGAAATATGCGGCTGAAGTCATCGGCACTTTTATACTGGTATTCTTCGGCTGCGGAACTGCCGTCGTTACCGGCGCAAGCGTTGTTCCTACCGCGCTCGCATTCGGTCTGTCGATAATCGCGGCGGCGTACACTATCGGCAAGATAAGCGGCGCACACCTTAATCCTGCCGTATCTTTCGCCATGTACCTTGACGGAAGAATGAAACTCAACGAGGCGATAGGCTACTGCATTTCTCAGATCGTCGGCTCGGTCATTGCGGCGTTTTCACTGGCGATACTGGTATGGTGCGGCTGTCTGGGAGAATCCTATGACGGCGAGGAGGTCTACAACTCTCTCAGCGACTGCTCGTTCGGAGCAAACGGCTTCGGCGACCTTAACTTCATCGGCGCACTGCTGGTCGAAATAATACTCACCTGCGTGTTCGTGCTGGTAGTCCTCTCGGTAACGCAGAGCAAGGACGAGGGAACGAGCAAGCACGCCGGAGTATTCATCGGCGCGGCTCTGACTTTCGTACACCTGATAGGTATCGGTCTTACCGGTACTTCCGTAAACCCTGCAAGGAGCATCGGACCTGCCCTGTTCGCAATAAGCAACACGGACGGCAAATCGCTTACTCAGCTGTGGGTATTTATCGTAGGACCTCTGGTAGGCGCGTTTATCGCCGCCATGGTAAATTCGGTGCTTATCAAGGATAAGGACTAAATTTCCGACGATATTGAAAGACTTCCAAACGGCGTACATTGCGTGCGCCGTTTTATTTATCAGGATAAATAATTTAATGGTATATTCTTCGCAGTTTGATTTCACGCTCTGAAATTTGTTTGATAAGCAGGGGGAGAAATTAAAAGGTTTTCGATCAAGCCTTTTCCTTAAAAAGGCTTGCAGGGTCAAGGGACAGCGTCCCTTGTCGCCGTCCGCAGACGGCGAAATACCCCATACGGAGGCGCTCTGAAAAGGGTGAATTTCAAAACAGTCCGGTGGACTGTTTTGAAAGAGGGAAAGCGCTTGCAAGAGAGCGCTTTCCCTACTATGAACGGCATTTGCTGTTGCCGACGCTTGCGGCGGCAGCTACGCTACCAACCCGTTTTGGTTGTACAGATTATCAAAGCTTGTTGCCGCGCAAAAGTTACAATGACCATTTCTTACCTCTTACCACTTACTTCTTACTTCTAAACGCCTCCATTTATGGCGGCAGATATGTACATTGAAAATCGAGCAGACAAAGTGATATGAAATATTTCGTTTCCCTCGCCAACGGCGAGAAAAACGGCTTTCGGAAAATTGGAATTATAGTTACTAAATGCATAGGAAAAATCAAATTCATATTTTCTGCTTTATGAGTTAATTTATATTTTAAAAACTGCCTCCGACAGCATATGTCATACTACTTGACATACGGAAAAATCTCTGCTATAATTAGTTTGGATAATTATGAGCTTTCGGATAAATGCCCTGCGTAAAATCCCCCACGGCATACGTCCAGAAGACCCTGCCGCACGGCGGTAAACACAGCCTGATAATGTGCGGCAGCGCGAGCTGTTAGGAGTTGATCATTATAAACCAGTCAAAGGAAACCGCTCATAAGATACTCATTGTGGACGACTCGGAAATGAACCGTGATATTCTGTCGGCAATGCTGGGCGAGGAATATGAAGTTATCGAGGCGGCAGACGGCGCTGAGGCGGTGGCAGTCCTCCAGAAACGCAGCCATGAAATATCGCTGGTGCTGCTCGATATAGTTATGCCTGTTATGGACGGCTTTGAAGTGCTTACCATAATGAATAAAAAGAAATGGATAGAGAGTATACCGGTCATTATGATCTCGGCTGAAAATTCACCGTCCTACGTCGACCGCGCATACGATCTCGGCGTTACCGATTTTATCAGCAAGCCTTTCGACGCGCTGATAGTCCGCCGCAGAGTCGTGAACACGATCATTCTCTACGCAAAGCAGAATAAACTGGTGGGATTGGTAGCCGATCAGATCTACGAAAAGGAAAAGAACAACAATATGATGATCTCCATACTCAGCCATATTGTTGAATTCCGTAACGGCGAGAGCGGACTTCACGTTCTCCATGTCCAGACGATCACGGAGATACTTCTGCGCCGTCTTGTAAAGAAAACGGATAAATATGATATTTCCGATCAGGATATAACGCTTATAAGTACCGCCTCCGCTCTGCACGATATAGGAAAAATATCTATCCCCGACGAGATACTCAACAAGCCGGGAAGATTTACTCCCGAAGAATTTGCCATAATGAAAACTCACTCTATGGCAGGCGCGTCAATGCTGAAAGATCTGGATATACACAAGGACGAAAAGCTGGTAAAGATCGCCTATGAGATCTGCCGCTGGCACCACGAAAGATATGACGGAAAGGGCTATCCCGACGGTCTTAAAGGGGACGAGATACCCATTACGGCGCAGATAGTCTCCATTGCGGACGTTTATGACGCGCTTACGAGCGAAAGGGTATACAAAAAAGCATATTCTCATCAAAAGGCTATGGAAATGATAGTCGGCGGAGAATGCGGCTCTTTCAATCCGCTGCTGCTCGAATGTCTGGAGGAGTGCGTAGATAAGATAATCGCCGAACTTTCGGAAAATTCACCTAAGTCGCACGAGAATATCGACATCAGCAGGGTGACGAGCGAAATGCTGCGCCATAAGGAACTGTCCGTCACCGAGAGAACGCTGGAGCTGCTCGAGTACGAGCGCGTGAAGAACCACTTCTTTATGTCGCTGTCAAAGGATTTTGTTTTTGAATATATCGCCGACCCCTCTATGCTGATAGTTTCCCCCGGAACGGCAAAGGATCTCAACATAAAGGAATACACCGTCAATCCCGGACAGGACGAGGCGGTAATAAAGGCTCTCGGCAGCGATGTGTTCGGCGAAATGGCAAAGCTTATGCGCGATACCGACCCCGACGATCCGGTTAGATACTCACAGCAGACGCTGATCGTCCACGGCGTGCCGCACAAGATGAACCTGGTCTGCCGTTCGATGTGGACGGGCGGAGCAAAGCCGTCATACTACGGAACTATCGGAACGGGAACATACTGCGGTGCGAAATCCGCCGAAAAGGGAGTAGACGATCTGATACAGTCGAACGATGCGCTGACGGGACTTATGAAACTTGACTGCGCCGAGGAGCTTATAAGCGCACGGCTGGAGAACGCAGGCGGACGGTATATTATGCTTATTGCGGATATTGACGGATTCGGCGCGGCAAATGAGAAGTACGGCAGGGCGTTCGGCGACAATCTGCTGCTGCATACCGCCGAAAAGACGCGCAGGTGCTGCACAAGGGGCAGCGTGGCTGCAAGAGCTGGCGGAGATGAATTTCTGCTGTTTATGGAGCTTGACGAGGATACCGATCTGAAAGAAACGGGTATGAAAGTGTTCTCGGTGTTCGACAGCAAGGACGAAATGTTCCCCATGTCGGTGAGCATTGGCGCGGCGGAATATTCAGACGGCGACAGCTTTGATATGCTTTTTGACAAGGCTGCAAGGGCGCTCGCGGCTGCAAAGATCGAAAGCGGCAGCATACGTTTCTTTGACGATTCGGTGGACTGCAAAGCCGCAGCTATATCGTCGATATGCTAACGCTATTCGCTCAGTGTTTAAATGTAAGAGCAAGTTAAGCTCCGCAGATTGATTTCACGCTCAACAGTCTGGTTGATAAGCAGTAGGAAATCAAGAAAAGGTTTTCGATCAAGCCTGCGTCGTCGCGGACTTCGTATCGTTCGCGGCAATTTTTCCTCTTTGTTCTTGTTGGAAAAATTACCTCTCACTCGCTCCGTCGCTCCTCCTTCCCAAAACGGGTCACGCTTGCTCCGCCTGTTCGCTTGCAAGCGCGCTCACAACGGCTCTGCTGCGCTAACAACCCGTTTTGGCGGTTAGCATTTCTTACTTCTGTCCTCTTCCCTCTTATTTCTAAATGCAGACGGCGAAACACCCCTGCCGCTTGCGTCCGCAAGGGGTGAATTTCAAAACAGTCCGGTGGACTGTTTTGAAAGAGGGGACGACCTGCAAGAAGGGCGTCCCCTAAGTCAAGGCGGCATTTCTTTTCGCCGACGCTTGCGGCGGCAGTCAAAATTTATTGCGGCAATTACTTTTTTGTGAGTAAGAAATTTCCGATTTTTATTTTACGAAATGAGTTCCCAATAATAAAACGATCATAAAAACTATTTTTTTGAAAGGAGAATAATAATGACGTTAAAGGAATGTTATGAAAAGATCGGCGGAGATTACGAAAGCGTGCTCGGCAGACTTATGAGCGAAAAAATGGTGACAAAATTCGTTCTGAAATTTCTCGACGACGGCAGCTACAAACTGCTGATAAATTCGCTTGAGACCAACGACCCGAGCGAGGCGTTCAGAGCGGCGCATACCATCAAGGGCATATGCCAGAACCTCAGCTTTGACAGACTGTATGCATCGAGCAACGAGCTTACCGAACAGCTGCGCGGAGGGGATATGTCGCGCGTCGATCCACAGACTCTTGAAAAATTCAAGGAGGATTACGCCGTTACCGTGGAGAACGTAAAGGACTTTCAGGCTCAGCTTTGAGAACAGGTCCTGATAATGGGCAAAGCCGCCCTGTGCGGTGTCAGCCGTCTTTAAAGGACGTGGTTCAATGAAAGCTAAAATAAAACAATTTCTGTGGATAAGCCTGTTGGTAATGCTGCTTGTGTGTATAGGCTCGGTCTTTGTGATAACGGTGGGTATGAACTCCGAAAGCGCACGCGCCATGGAGGAGCTGGGACGTTTTTATATGCACGGCATAAGCACGCAGACTTCTCAGCATTTTGAAACGATCATAGAGCTGAATCTGTCGAAGATAAAAGATCTGGTGCAGAATCACCCTCCCGAGCAGACCGAGTACGGCGAGGAATTTATGCGCTCGATAACGCGCGAGGGCGCACTGAAAGAGTTCCGCTATCTTGCTTTTATGTATGATGACGGCTCTCTGGATATGATATACGGACAGCAGTTTGCGCTTGACGTTCCCGATGTGTTTGTTAATTCTATCAGCAATGGCGACCAGAAAATGGCGGTGGCGCATACCGACGCAGGGGATAACCTGATAGTTATGGGCTATCCTGCGGCTTACAGGCTGGAAAACGGCGGTGAGTCAATAGCGCTTGTCGCCGGTCTGCCTGCGGAATATATACATGAAAGCCTTTCTTTAGATGAGGACGGCTCTCTTTCCTATTCCCATATTTTAAGGCGCGACGGCAAATTTGTCGTAAGGAGCGACAATGAACAGTGGAACGACTGCTATGAACGTATCGAACAGACCTTTTCCGAATATGACGGAGTAACTCCCAAGCAGTATGAAGAGAATGTGAGAAACGCGCTCAGAAATAACGAGGAGTACTCGGATATAGTCATGATAGACGGAGAGCGCAGATATATGTTCATTTCGCCGCTGTCAAATTCGGAATGGTTCATAATCACGGTAATGCCCTACAGCGAACTTGACGCCGCCGTCCAGCAGCTGCAAAGCTCGCGTATAAGCAGTTTTGTGATATGCTCGCTCGTGATGTTCGTCACTGTGGTGATAATTTTCGTGCTGTATTTCCGCTTTACGCAAAAGCAGGTCGATCTGCTCGAGGCGGCAAGGACGGAGGCGGTAAAAGCCAACAAAGCCAAGAGCGAATTTCTCTCAAATATGAGCCACGATATACGCACGCCAATGAACGCGATCATAGGTATGACCACTATCGCCGCGGCGGATATAGACAACAAACAGCAGGTGCGCAACTGCCTCAGAAAAATAGCGCTTTCGGGAAAACATCTGCTCGGACTGATAAACGATATACTCGATATGTCCAAGATAGAGAGCGGAAAACTCAACCTCAATATGGATCAGGTATCTCTGCGCGAGGTAATGGAAAATATCGTGGGTATCATACAGCCGCAGATAAAGGCGAAAAATCAGCAGTTTAATGTGTACATACACGATATATCGCAGGAAAACGTTATGTGCGACAGCGTAAGGCTCGATCAGGTGATACTGAATATTCTTTCCAACGCGGTGAAATTCACCCCCGAGGGCGGCAGTATACAGGTATCTCTTTATGAGGAGGAAAGCTTGATCGAGAACCATATCCGCGTACATATAAATATAAAGGACAGCGGAATAGGAATGTCCGAAGATTTCAAGCGCGTGGTATTCGAGGCGTTTGCGCGTGAGGACAGAAAGCGCGTTCAGAAAACTGAGGGCGCAGGTCTCGGTATGGCGATAACAAAGTATATCGTGGACGCTATGCACGGAGATATAGAGGTGGACAGCGAACAGGGCAAGGGAACGGAATTCCGCGTTACGCTCGATCTGGAAAAGGCGGATATTTCTGCGGAAGAGATGATACTTCCGCCGTGGGATATGCTGGTAGTAGACGACGACCGCGACCTTTGCGAAAGTACGGCAAGATCGCTGCGCTCTATCGGAGTAAACGCCGAATGGACGCTTGACGGAAGCTCCGCGGTAGATATGATAAAGCGCCGTCACGAGCAGGGCAGCGATTATCAGATAATACTTCTTGACTGGAAACTCCCGGGAATGGACGGCATAACGACCGCACGCAGGATAAGGGAGGAAATGGGCGACGATCTGCCGATACTGATAATCTCCGCATATGATTACAGCGAGATCGAGGAGGAGGCAAGATCGGCGGGAATAAGCGGATTTATCCCCAAGCCGCTGTTTAGGTCAACGCTCTACTACGGTCTGCGGCAGTTTACGGAGGACGCGGATAACGGTGCGGCGCAGGAGGAAACGGAAAGTAAGGAAATAACCTTTAACGGCGAAAGAGTGCTTGTGGCGGAGGATAACGAGCTCAACTGGGAGATAGCCGAGGCGCTGCTGGCGCAGCTCGGGCTTGAACTGGAACGCGCGGAGGACGGCAGAGTCTGTGTGGAGAAATTCTCATCTTCGCCGCAGGGATACTATTCGGCGATACTTATGGATATACGAATGCCGTTTATGACGGGTTACGAGGCTACCGAGGAGATAAGAAAGCTCGACCGTCCCGACAGCAGTCTGCCGATAATAGCAATGACTGCCGACGCGTTTACGGAGGACATCGACAACTGCCTGAAATGCGGTATGAACGCCCACGTCGCAAAGCCGATAGACGTAAACGAGATCGCCCGTCTGTTAAGAAAGTATATGCGTTGAGAATTTTTTGCAGATCGTTTTCAAGGAGATAAAGCTTATGGATATGACATTTATCGGAGCAACTCACGAGGTGACGGGCAGCTGTACATTTTTACAGGTGAACGGACTTAAATTGCTTGTGGATTTCGGTATGGAGCAGGGGCGCGACGTGTACGAAAATACTCAGATACCTGCATCGCCCTCGCAGATAGATCTCGTTTTGCTCACACACGCGCATATAGATCATTCGGGACTTCTCCCTTTACTGTATGCAGGCGGATTTTCGGGAAAGATATACTGCACCAAGGCGACGGCGAACCTTTGCGGCATAATGCTGCGCGATTCGGCGCATATACAGGAATTTGAGGCTGAATGGCGCACGCGCAAGGGCAAGAGAAAGGGTGAGGAGGAAACTCAGCCCCTCTACACGATGGAGGACGCGGAGGGTGTTATCAGACATTTCTGCCCCCTGCCGTATGATGAGATCATTTCGATCGCCGACGGTATCAGAGTGAGATTTTCCGACGCGGGACATCTGCTCGGCTCGGCAAGTATAGAGCTGTGGCTCGAGGAAGATCAGCAAAGCAGAAAGCTCGTATTTTCGGGGGATATAGGCAATCTCGATCAGCCGCTGATACGCGATCCTCAGTATATTGCGGACGCGGATTATGCCGTTATGGAATCTACCTACGGCACGCGCGTTCACGAAAGACCTGCGGATTATGCCGCTGCTCTGGCGGAAGTACTCCAGCGTACCTTCGACCGCGGCGGAAATGTCGTGATACCCTCATTCGCCGTGGGCAGAACGCAGGAAATGTTATACTTTATCCGCCAGATAAAAGAAAAGAATATGGTGACGGGGCATGACGGATTTCCTGTATATGTGGATTCTCCGCTTGCGCTGGAGGCTACCGAGGTGTTTAACAGCAACAAGGAATCCTGCTTTGACGAAGAGGCTATGTCCTACGTTTCAAAGGGGATAAATCCCATTTCTTTCCCGGGGCTGATAACCGCGTCGGGCAGTGAGGAATCAAAGGCGATAAACTTTGACGAGCGGCCGAAAGTCATCATATCGGCAAGCGGAATGTGCGAAGCGGGACGTATCAAGCACCATCTCAAACATAATCTGTGGCGGCCCGAAAGCTCGGTGGTATTCGTGGGATACCAGGCGGAAAATACTCTCGGACGCAGCCTTTGCGAGGGCGCACGCAGCGTAAGGCTTTTCGGTGAGGAGATAGCCGTAAGGGCGGAGATAATTATTCTCCCCGGAGTGAGCGGTCACGCCGATGTGAACGGACTTGACAAATGGATAAACAATATAAACGGACTGAAAAAGGTGTTCGTCATTCACGGCGACAGCGCAGTCGCGGAGCAGTTTACTCATCATTTGAGAGAGGACAGCGGTCTTGACGCTTACTGCCCGTACAGCGGAGCGAGCCTTGATCTGATCTCGGGAGAATTTACTAACGCCCTGCCCGTACCCGTTGTGAAAAAATCAAAGCCTGATACCGCTTACCGCAGACTTACCGCCGCGCTTGACCGTCTGGCGGCAGTGGTGCAATCGAGCAAGGGACTTACCAACAAGGAGCTTGGACGTCTTGCCGATACAATAAACAATATCTGCACCAAGTGGGAGAAATGATATTTGTCAGGCGGAGTAGAAAATAACAGATCTTGTAAATGATTATATATTTGGAAAATGATTTTTGCGGCAGAAAGGGGATAGTCTATGAAAAAAATACACTGCACGGCGATAAACCGCAAGATCACAGAGAACGCCGCGCAATTCATAAACGACGGCGAACGCGCCTACACAAGTCAGATAGAGAAGATAGCGCAGTCGGTTGCGGACGATCACGCAAATAAGCCGATAGTCCTGCTGTCGGGACCCTCGGGTTCGGGCAAGACGACCTCCGCGCTTTTGCTGGAGGATAATCTTGACAAGCGCGGACTTCAAACGCATACCATTTCAATGGACGATTATTTTCTGCCTGCGGACAGATGTCACGCCGTGCGCAACGAAAAGGGCGAAATAGATTACGAATCGCCTTATCGTCTGGATATAGAACTGCTCAACGACCATATGCTGCGCCTTGCTAACTGCGAGGAGATAGTCATTCCTAAATTTGACTTTGCCGACCAGACGCGCGGTGAGGGCAGACCTCTTAAAAGGAAAAAAGACGAGCTTGTCATATTCGAGGGGATACACGCGCTAAATCCGCTTGTTACTGGACTTACCGACAGCTTTGCAAGCTGCGTTTACGTCAGTGTCCGCACGAGGATAGAAACTTCCTCGGGCAAACTTATGCACCCGTCGCACATCAGACTTATGCGGCGGCTTATCCGCGATAAGCTTTTCCGTTCGCGCGGCGCAAGGGAAACGCTGCGAATGTTTGCAAGCGTGGAGCATGGTGAAAATCAGTACATAATGCCGTTCAAGTACCGTGCGCATTACAATGTCGATACCTTTATCCCGTATGAGCTGTCCGTATATAAGGCTTTTCTGGAAAACGAGCTTTTTGAAAAGGACGGCGAGGAGGTCGGATTTGACGGTATACCTCTTATGCTCGAAACGCTCCGTCAGCTTGAGCCGGTATCGGCGGATATGATACCCGAAAACTCGCTTGTGCGCGAATTTATCGGCGGCAGCAGGCTCGAATACTGAATAAATACCAAAATATCAGAATACCGCAAAGAGCGATCTTAAAAGCCCCTTGCGGTATTTTTATCTATTTTTTTACGCTCACGCTAATGTTGAAGTCGAGCATTTCTTTGAGCTTTTCGGCGTCGCCGCCGTATTCAAGATAGACCGACGGACAGTAGAATTTTATCAGCTGTATCGCTCCGAGTATATCCGCGTCAAACTCGCCGTAGGCTTTATTTATGAGATGAACGCAGCCGTCCTTTATTTGCTGACGAAGCTGCTTTACCTGATCGTCTCCGAGCAGTCCCGACGAGCCGAGCACCTCCGCCTGTATATCCGCCGTATAGACGAGCCGCCCGTTTTGCTTATCTATCTTTATCAGGGCGCTGCGGTTCTTTACCTTTACGCCTATCCTTACGCCGTCCTTTTCCACGGAAAGGGAGGTGGAGTTCAGCTTGTCTGTCAGCCAGTTGAGATAGATGATCTCCTGCGCGGAAAGCTCTCCGACTATTTTTCCGTCCTTTATCACTGCGCTGCTGTCCGTCTTTATGAGCGGCTGGACGGTTTCGGGCTCTTCCTCTGAGGACTGCCCCTGCGGCTTTTCTTTATCCTCTTTATTTTTTCCGTCAGAGGATTCTTTTACCGTCACGACGGGAAGTACTGCCGTTCTGTCGCCGTTTTCCGACGCGCCGAGAAATTGCAGCATATCGCAGATGGGAGCCGAGCCGTTTTCAAAGTACATATCTATCACTTCGGCAAAGTTTTCCGCCGAGACCGCTCCCATTACCAGAGGGACGTTGAGCAGCTCTTTTGCGGAGCTTTTTGCAAGCACCGTTTTAACGCCGAGATAGGTTTCCCTCGTGCCGATAAAATAAGTCAGCAGACGCTGCGGCTGCTCGAGAGGAACTCCCGGACCGAGAACGATAAGGCGGTTGTGACCGAGAAAAAGCACTTCTCCCAGTTGGTTCTCACATTCGGCGATAGCCTGCTCTATCGTTTCGGCAGTGTTGGATATTACCAGTATATTCGGCTTGCCGGGGTCGATCGCCGTTTCGCCTCCCGAACCGTCGGACTTGAATATCTGTAACGTGACTGTCACGCCCTTGTCGGAATGGTCTATTCCCACGGCGTGGACAAGCGCGCGGTCGGCGATCTCCAGATCCTGATGATTGCATATCGGTATCAGCAGGAGGAGCATGACCGACATCCAGAAAAACCAGCGTTTCATTCATCAGACACCTCTTTTTGTTTTCTTGTAAAGGGCAGGAACACTGCCGGAAGAGCGGCAAGTATCAGCAAAACGGGATAAGCCTTGTCGGACGGTTCTCCTCTGCTGCCGCCGAGCAGGAGGATATACGCCGCCGCGCCTGCGGCAGCTCCTGAAAATAATATGCCGCCCTTGCTCTTTATCCCGGGGAAAAGACTTTTAAGACATTGCAGTGTGCAAAGCAGTATCGCGGCGAGGGCAGCCGTTTCGCAAAGCGTCCAGAAAAGCAGGAACAGCGCGCCGTAGCGTTCCACGATGTTCGTCTTTGAGTAGGAGGAAAGAGTAAAGAAAGGCAGCTGCGAGATCTGCGCGTAATCGCCGAGAACGATAGTGATAACGACGATGATGAGCGACGAGATAATGAATTTGAGCGACAGATAAGACGCCGCCGTTTTCACGGGTCTGTCTTTCAGAAACGGCAGAAACAGTATAAAAAATACGATCTCTCTGGAGCGTGAAAAAATTTTCAGAACGCCCTCCCATACAGCCGTACCACGGTCGCTTACAGCCATATTGAGCGCGCGGAAATTCATTTCGCCGTCGAATCCGATTATTGTAAATATTATCCCGACAATGGTAATTATCACTGCCGCGGCGGAGGTCTTTCCGCAGGCGTTGACTCCCGAAGAGGCGGTATATATCGCAGCCGCCGAAAGCACGGTTATCACCGCTCCGGCAGGGAAATATTCCGAATAGCTAAGACGCAGATAGTAGGTGAAATTCGCCGCCGATGCGGCAAGAGCCGCCATACAGAACAAAAGATAGGCTGCCGCGGAGATCTTACCGACTATCTTTCCCACCGCGCCGGCAGACCCGAGCACGCCCTTTTCACGGCTGCGGCTGTAAAGCGCGGCGGCAGGCAGCAGTATTGCAAATTCAGCCGCGCAGGAAATAAGCTCGGCGGCGACCATCAGTATCGGGTTTTCGTTGCGGTGGGGGATATAAGTCATTATCCTTGCCATAAAACAGCACAGAAGTATTGCGGTCAGCTGGGGAAGTGAAAGCTTTTTCATATTTCAAAAACTATCCTTTCATAACTTTTGTCATTGCCGATAACTGTTTATGGTGCTTTTTTCCTGTTCCATACGCCTGAATGTCTTTCTGCCGAGAAGATCGGGCAGCGATTTTCTGACAAACGGCGAGGCTGGAGCGGTGTAGGAAACGTTTAGATCGTCGGTGGAACAGATATTGGCGATAACCATTATCGTGCATATGCCCAGTCCCAGAAATCCTGCCGCACCCCCTGCGATTATATACACCAGACGCAGTATGGAAGTCTGCTGACTGAGACTCGGTATGGCGAAAGAGGCGGTGGCGGTCAGTCCCACGATAATAAGCAGGGGAGTGGAAATTATACCGCTTTTTACCGCCGCATCGCCGATGACCAGTCCTCCCACAATGGAGATAGCGCCGCCTATAGCGGACGGCAGCCGCACGGCAGCCTCTCTCATAAGCTCCAGCAAAAGCATTATCATTATCATTTCAAAAAACAGCGGATAAGGCGTCGCCTGCTCTGACGCGGTAAGATTGAGCATAAGCTCGAGAGTCAGTATTTCGGGGTGAAAGTTGCATATGGCGACGTAAAGTCCCGGAAAAGCGACTGCCAGAAAGAAAGCGAGGTAGCGTATCCACCTTATCAGAAACGCGAAATAGGTCTTGTTGCAGTAGTCGTCGATAGTGCGGAAATTATCTAAAAACAGAGACGGGCATACCAGAGCAAACGGCGTGCCGTCTATCAGTATGCCGATCTTGCCTTCGTTGAGCTTGACGCACAGCTTGTCGGGACGTTCGGTAGTGGTGACTGCCGAAAACAGGTTGCGCCCGGGGTCTTCCTCCAGAAAAGGCTGTAGATAGCCGCTGGAGATCACCGTGTCAAGTTTAATGCTTTTCAGCTTTTTGCGCACGCGGTCGACCGATTCGGCTGCCGCCTTGTTTGCGAGATAAACGATACAGACGTCCGTCGCCGTTTCCTTTCCTATCTGAATCATTTCAAATCTCAGCGAGGGCGTTTTCATTCGTCTGCGCACAAGCGAGATGTTCGTCCTCACTACCTCCGCAAAGCCCTCCTGAGAGCCGAGGAGATTGCGTTCGCTGACAGGTTCGGTAATGGATTTTGTTTCATATCCCTGTATCCCGAAAGCGGCTGCGCACGCGACGGTATCTATCAGCAGAACGGCAAATCCCGAAAACAGCAGTCTGACTATATCCCCGTAGCTTGAAACAAGTTTTCTTTCATTGGCAAGCAGGCTCTTTTTTGTGAGAAATTCAAAAATGCTTTCCGCCGTGTCCTGCTTTGACGGTGTGAATTCCATTATCGGGCGGAACACCAGCTCCGCCATAGAGGAAGTGGATACCATAGCCTCGATCGTCACCATAGCGCAGTTTACGCCGTTTTTGTCAAATTCCATAATGTTGAGATCCATAGTGTTCCCCATTATCGTCCGCAGATCTATAAGCATAGAATCAAGCTCGGAGGGGAGCTTTTTTTCTTTATAATTTTCCATATCCGCTATATCGTTATAACCGCTCATACCGATCTCCTTTCATACGATCTATTGTCACACGCAAACCAATTTCCAAAAGCTGTTTATTAGCAGTATTCTTATGACTATTGTTATCCGCGGCGGTTTATTTATTCGCGGCGCGGTATATTTTAATATCCTCCTGCAAAAAATAAGACCGTAAAGGTTAAGACGGCGGCGCCGACTGAATGTATATACGGGAGGATAAACGGCAAATGCTGATAGTTTTTTTCAGAGCGATAATTCTTTATTTTGTGATCGTTATATCCATAAGACTTATGGGCAAAAGGCAGATAGGTGAACTTCAGCCGGCGGAGCTGGTAGTCACGATACTTATGTCAAATATCGCCACGCTGCCTATAGAAGATATAAATATCCCGATGATAATGGGCGTTGTGCCGATATTTACTCTGGTATGTCTTGACGTTTTCATCTCGGGAATGTCGATGCGCTCGCGGAAGATAAGAAAGCTGTTTTCGGGAACTCCGAAGATAATAATATCCGACGGCAAAGTGGACGAGGGAGTTATGCGCAGCCTGCGTTTTACCGTGGACGATCTTATGGCGTCGCTGCGCAGCGCGGAAGTATTCGATCTGAAAGAAGTGCAGCTTGCGGTGGTGGAAACAACGGGAAAAATTTCGGTATATCAGCGGCAGAGCGAAAAGCCTTGTACTCCCACGGATATGGGGATAAAAAAGGAGGACAGAGATCCTCCGCGTCTTATCATTTCCGACGGAGAGATATTATATTCGGAGCTTGAGGCGGTAGGCAGAGATAAAAAATGGCTGGACGGCATACTCAGGCAGGAGGGCTGTACTAAAGATACGGTGCTTATTATGACCTGCGACGAGCAGGCGGTCTATAATATCATAAAAAAGGAGCGGCGAAAATGAAAAGAGTGTATATATGTTTAATGATCTTTGTAATGATGATAGGCGTGTCGGCGGCGTCGCTGCGGCTTATCTATGTCAGCAACAGGGAACTGTTTTCGCGGCTTGACGAAATAAGCGTTGTCTACGAAAACGACCGCAAGCTTGCGGCGCAGAAAGTCAGAGATCTGGAGGAATACTGGGGAAAATACTACATCAGGATCTCGTTTGTCGCACAGTCGTCCACGCTCGATGATATTTCCTACTCCGTGGCAAAGCTTGCTCCGCTGCTTGAAAAGGATTCTGACGAATTTATCCCCGAATGCCGCAGTATCCGTCACTGGGCGTATCTGGTATATGTCAGCCAGTTTCCGCATCTTTATTCTGTTTTTTAAAACGGTGGAAACAGTCAGTTTCAGGCGTATATTCTCCGCATTATGATTTCACGCTCCGCAGTTTGGTTGATAAGCAGTAGGAAATCAAGAAAAGGTTTTCGGTCAAGCCTTTTCCTTAAAAAGGCTTGCGGGGTCGAGGGGCAGAGCCCATCGTCGCCGTCCGCAGACGGCGAAATACCCCATACGGAGGCGCTCTGAAAAGGGTGAATTACCAAACAGTCCGGTGGACTGTTTGGTAAGAGGGAAAGCGCTTGCAAGAGAGCGCTTTCCCTACTATGAACGGCATTTCTTTCCGCCGCCGCTTGCGGCGGCAGCTGCGCTAACGACCTGTTTTGGTTGTACAGATTATTAAAGCTTATTGTCGCATAAAAGTTACAATGACCATTTCTTACTTCTTACCTCTGATTTCTTATTTCTAAATCCTTCCGCTTGTGGCAGAGGAAACAGCGCATTATCCGTAATATTTCTCCGACAGAATGTACAGTCGACAAAGCAAAATCTTACCTCTAATCGTTTTTTGTGCAATTTTTCAAAAAAAACCCTCAAACAGCCTTATATAAAATTATTTTTTGTTTATTTAATGTATTGACAAACTACTCCGTTCATAATATAATAAAGGTAACCGTACGGCGTAAAACGTCGTAAAATTGTGTTTGCGGTCTTATACCGAACGCCGCAGGACAGCCTGATGTATTGCGTCGGCTTTGCGCGTATCGGGCATAAGTGCAAAATTTAACGGAGGTAAGAATATGAGTCAGCCAAAATTCTGCGCCAAGTGCGGAAATCCTCTTGGCGAAAATGAGAAATTCTGCGGAAAATGCGGAGCGCCGGCAGAACAGGCACAGCCGCAGTCAGCAATACCGCAGCCTGTTTCTCCTCAGCAGACAAATGCTATACCGCCTCAGCCGAGTAACCCGTCAGGTGCTATACCGCCTCAGCAGGCAGCGCCCTCAAACGGTACGGCGGCAAAAGCAAAGGTAAAGATCAACAAGACCGCGCTGATCGCCGCGCTTATCGTGCTGGCGGCGATAATAGTGGTGATAGTTATTGTCGTCAACCTGACCAAATATCAGAAGATAGACGCTCAGAAACTTTTCAGAATAAACTTTAACGGACTTGACGGAAAGGGTACGGTCACCGCTACACTGAACGCGTCTCCGTCGGTGCTTATGTCGGAGCTTGATTCGGACGATCTTAGCGACGAACTGTACGATCTCATCTATTCGGGCGATGACGATGATGATGACTATAGCGATTACTTTGCGGACGATAAAAAGACCCTGCTCAAGGCTTATGACAAGGCTAAAAACAAGAGCGAAGCCAAGGATATGAGAGACGCTCTGCTTGCGACCAAAAAGGGCGAATTTAAGATAAAGCTCGATTTTTCCAAGGATAAGGATCTTAAAAACGGCGATAAAGTTACCTGCACGGTGGACTATGACGCGGACGATCTTAAGGAAGAGGGTATCAAGCTTACCAATACCGAATTTGAAGTAACGGTAAAGGGACTGCGCGAGGCGGAGGAGATAGACCTCTTCGACGGCTTTGAATTAAAGTTTGACGGTATTGACGGCAGAGGAGAGGCGTCTTATTCCTCGACTTCCGACAAATATCCGTTCGTAAATTACTACATTGACAACAGCTACGGTCTGTCAAACGGCGACACCGTAAAAATGACCGCTTATGTGGATTCTTTCCTTGTTGACGATATCGGTATGATAGACGAAAAGGACGAGGAGAGCGGAAGATACTTTACATATGACGACAAGACGTATCTTGTCAACGATCCCGATCTGACGGTCGAGAAAGAATATAAAGTTGAAGGTCTTAAAGAACCTGAAAAGATAGATATTTTTGAGGGTATCGTCTTTGAAACAAGGGGAGCTGACCCGTACATCATAATTTCGGATATTAATACCGACGGCTGCTCTGAAGTAGTTCAGGATAACGTAAACTTCTACATCGACTATGACAGCAGCAATTACAAGGAAGCTTACAAGGTGGGCGATCCCGTTCCCGTATATGCATATGTTTCGTCCTATATGGAGGAGGAAGGCTACAAGCCCGATACCGACCCTGACGCTGACGGCTACTACAGAAAAGAGATCGTTCTGGAGGGCGACTTCCCGAAATACTATACCGATACGGTAACGGAGGACGATATTGCAAAGCTGGACGATATGTTCAAACCGTTCCTTGACGAATACAAAGAGGACGCGGTAGGCAGCTACTCGATCGCAGGCAGCTATGTCGGCGAGGAGATAATCGGCGTGGGCGATTTCAAACTGCTCAACACCTACATCGCACTGAAAGACGGTTTCAGCGCAGGCGAGCTTTCAAGCTATGACGACAAGGTATGCATTTACAGACTATACAGCGTTTCGCTCAAGCTCGATTCCGACGATAAGCCGAAAGCGACTGCTTATTTCGCTATCAAGGTGACCGATCCTTACATCGGCACGGACGGCACGGCATACTGCAACGAATATGTATCGGCGATCGGCGGCGAATCCAAGAAGGACGTTGTGGACGAGATCAAGGAATACTACGACAAGAACATCAAGGAATTAAAGGCGGCTGCCGCTCCGACTGAGGACAGCTCCGAAACTTCCTCCGAAACGGAGAGCAGCGCGGCTGAAACGGATTCTTCCGCAGCTGATTCCTCCGCGGCAGACAGCTCGGCGTCTGACAGTTCCTCAAAGGCTGACTCCGATTCAAGCGAGATAGTTCCCTGATATACGCATAGTACATTTTACGGATAAGACAGACTTTTGTGTTATTTTTCCTCCGCCGTTGGTGGGGGAAAAATAATTTTTTGCAAAACTGAGCGAAATATAATTATAAGACTAAAAGCGTTCTCATAAAGCAGTTTTTTGCATAAAAATAAAGGACTTCCGTTTTGTGCGGAAGTCCTTGTCATTTTTCGGTATTCTCCGTCTTATTGGCTGTCGGTATAAGAATATGCCTCCGCATCTGCCGCGGCATTGTCCGCCTCGATACGCGACTCTATCTCGTCAAACTGTGAGTCCACGGAATACCTCTCCATTGCAGCCCTGTTCATATACTGCTGCGCGTCAGCCGCCGCCTCGCGCGAGTTGAGCTGTGACAGGCGCATATTCAGCTCGTTTATTTCCCTCACAAGACTGTTGTGCGTATCTTTCAGCTTGCGCGACGTAGCGGAAACTTCGTCATAACGCTGCTGTAACTCCTCACGGCGTTTTTTGAGATCGTACTGTTTTGAGAGGAATACGCGCGTATCCTGCTGATTTCCCGCCGCCGCAGCCTTTTCGGAAAGCGAACCGAATCTTTCGATGTCCGCGTCACATTCCTCCAGACGCTTTGTTATCTTCGCAAGCAGGGCGTTAGTTTCGCCGACTTCCTTTCTGACGTCAGCCAGATTGAGCGACAGTCGGACAATATGCTCCCTGACCTTTTCCTCCGGCTCGTCGTTGTCAAGAAGATCGGTCAGTCCGGAGGAAACAATATCCTTGAAACGTTCAAAAATACCCATACCATTCTCCCGAGAGCGCGCCGCGTTCAGTGCAGCCGCGCCGTTTTACTTATCATCATATTTTTTCGCAAGTTCCTCGGCATAGTCGCCAAATTCGTCAAGATCGGAATTGAGTATCTCGCTTGCGGCTTTCATCTGCTCCGATTTTGCTTTTTCCTTTGACTTGTGCCACTTGTACGCGATTATCAGTACGATTATTATTAGCACTGCGAATACGAATAATACGGTATAGTTGGGAGTTACCTTCATTATCCTGTCAGCCGCGTCGTAAAACGCATTTGAAAAGAATTTATTTTCGTCATAATCGGAATAATAATACTTGTCAAGATAGTCAAGCAGTATCTCTCCAGCCTCGTTGTCTATGACGGTCTTTCCCTCCGCTCCCACTATATAGAAAGAGGTGTAGACGTCGTTTCTTTCGTTGAATACCAGCAGCAGATGAGCCTCGTCCTCAAAAAGCTGATCATAAAGCTGATTGCCGTAATATTCCTGCTCGTCGAGAGTAGAATTTTCGGGCAGCTCGTCGGTGATGTAAACAAACGGCTGCACGCCTGTTTTTTTGTAGAAATGATCCAGACCGCCGATAAGAGTATACTTGTCGGTTATCCAGCCGAGCCTGTCGATGTAGTAGACATCATTTTCGACAATGGCAGTCGATTTCAGCTTTTCGCGCTTGACTGTGGAACGGGTTATCGACGACTTTTCGGAATTGATTCCCGAAAAGATACCGCTGAACATAAACAATATCACCAGAAAAAATATTATCCTGAATGTGAGAAAGAATCTTAATCCGCTGTCGCCGCCGTTTCCGAAATAAAAGAATGTAGGACCTCTGCTGTAGCGGCGGTAGTAGGGGCTGTAGTAACCGCCGTGATAGTGTGTGTGCGTGTGGTAGGTATGACTGCCTGACGAATAGTTCGATCTGCTGCCGCCGCTGTATCCCGAGCGGTGACTTCCTCCCGAGGAATGAGAGCCAAATCCTCTCGAACCGCCCGAGCTGTGCGATCTGCCTCCTCCGCCGCCTCCTCTGCCGGCTCTTCCCATAGCTGTACGCCTCCTTATGATATGAAATTTATACTTACTTATATTATAATACAAATTTTCCGTTTTGCCAAGGGGTAAAATGAAAAAAGTCCTCCCGGACGGGGTTTTTCGCCCTCTGCATCGTGCGGAGCGGTCAAACCTTGGAAATCGGGCGGTTAAAATTTGTTGCGGTAGAAAGCTTTGATTTCACGCTACGCAGTTACGGCGACAATTAAGTCGGCATATTAAAAAGGTTTTCGGTCAAGCCTTTTCCTTAAAAAGGCTGCCCTCCCGGGCGGGGCAATGCGCCCTCTGCCGTGTGCGGAGCGGTCTGTCCTTGGAAATCGGGCGGTTAAAACTTATTGCGGCAATTGCTTTAATAATCTGTGGGAAAGAAATTTCCGGTTTTTCTTTTGCAGCGCAAAAGAAAAATTGCCGACCGCATAATGTCGGCAAAGGAAATTTTGCTTTTATCCCAAACACTTGTGTTTGGGATAGCTCAAATACGCGGAGCATAGCGTAGCGTTTGAGGTGGCGTCCCCTGAGTTTGGGCGGCATTTCTTTTTGCCGTCATTTATGACGGCAGCTATATCCTAAAACGCTATTCTATCCTAAAAAGCCTAAAACACTATTCTCCCCAAGGGGAGAACAGTATTATCTGAACAGCTTATCTCTCGCACTTCCAGAAATATGCAGAGTATGGCGGCAATTCGCTGCCTCCGCCGAAATCGTGTTCTTTTCCCGTGATGAGGTCTACCGCTTTTCCGCACTTTGCGTCAAAATGTGCCACATACGGTTTATCCTCGGCATTTATCGCGACAAGCACCCTTTCGCCCTCAGCCTGACGTTCAATGATACACTGCTTGTTGGTGAGTACAGGCACGGCAAGCGAACCGTAGCAGAGAGCCTTGCTTTCGCGGTGAGCCTTGGCAAGGCAAGAGATCCACTTTGTAAGTTCGTTGGACTGCGGCTCGTCGAAAGAAACTCTCAGCGCAGGGTCGCCGTCCTTTTTCTCCGCCTTAGTACCCCATTCCGAACCGTAGTAAACGCAGGGGATACCCGGCATACCGAACATCAGCGCATAGATGAGCGGCAGGTGATTTTCATTTGTAAGTACCGACGCGATCCTTGAAACGTCGTGGTTATCGGTAAAGCAGAGCAGGTGCATACCGCGGTATCTGCACCAGTTTTCAGAACCGAACTGATTTTTGAGAGAATGGCAGATCTCGAACATATTCATACTGTTAAAGCTTGAATAAAGTCCCTTGTAACATTCATAATTGGTCGCGCTGTCAAGCATTTCGGGGTTTACCCAGCGCGCGTAATCGCCGTGGAGCAGCTCGCCCAGCAGGAAGAAATCATTTTTGAGCGATTTGCAGGATCCGCGGAGATTTTTCAGAAAATCAAAATCCAGGCAGTAGGCAACGTCAAGACGCAGACCGTCTATATCGAACTGTTCCACCCAACCTTTTATGCAGTCAAAGATGTGACCGACGACTTCCGGATTGCGCAGATTGAGCTTTACCAAGTCAAAGTGACCTTCCCAGCCCTCATACCAAAGGCCGTCGTTGTAGTTTGAATTTCCGCCGAAATTGATATGGAACCAATCCTTGTAACGGGAATTTTCACGGTTTTTAAGTACGTCCTGAAATGCCCAGAAGCCGCGTCCGACGTGATTGAACACGCCGTCGAGAACGACCTTTATGCCGTTTTCGTGCAGAGCCTTGCAGACGTCGGCGAAATCCTCGTTTGTGCCGAGTCGGCAGTCTATTTTGCTGTAATCTCTGGTATTGTAACCGTGCGTATCTGATTCAAAAACAGGTGAAAAGTAGATAGCATTGCAGCCTGTTTCCTTGATATGCGGTATCCAGTCGATGACTTTTTTTATCCTGTTTTGCAAAACGCCGTCGTTTTCAAAAGGCGCTCCGCAGAAACCGAGAGGATAGATCTGATAAAATACGCTTTCATATGCCCACATTTTTCAACGTTCCTTTCAACGATCCCGAATTATTCAGGCAGGGATCTTTATACGGGCGTGCGGCGCAGTGTCCCTTCATTATGGGGCAGAGCGGCATTCGCCACGCCGTCAGATATATATTATACCAGAAAATCCTACCTAAAGCAATAGATAAATTGTAAAGTCCTCCCGGACGGGGCAATGCGCCCTCCACATCGTGCGGAGCGGTCAGACCTTGGAAATCGGGCGGTCGGAATTTATTGCGGTAGAAAGTTTTGATTTCACGCTCTGAATTTTGTTTGATAATTAGTGGGAAATCAAGAAAAGGTTTTCGCTCCAGCCTTTTCCTCAAAAAGGCTGGCGGGGTCGAGGGGCAGAGCCCATCGTCGCCGTCCGCAGACGGCGAAACACCCCATACGGAGGCGCTCTGAAAAGGGTGAATTACCAAACAGTCCGGCGGACTGTTTGGTAAGAGGGAAAGCGCTTGCAAGAGAGCGCTTTCCCTACTATGAAAGGCATTTGTTACCGCCGTCATTTATGACGGCAGCTACGCACCTATTGCCGAAAATATAAACGCTATTTTCCCTAAAGGGGAAAACAGCATTATCTGAAAACTTCCGCTTGCGGCGGAGGGCATAGACCTTGGAAATCGGGCGGTTAAAATTTATTGCGATGTAAAGCCTTGATTTAAGATATGCACATTGTTTGGTGAGCAGGCAGCTATATATAAAGGGCTATTTTCCCCCAATGGGGAAATAACCCAATACTTTGACCCCTCACAATCTCCCCTTAAAATCCTCATATCCGAAACGTTTAAGCTCCCGAACCTCGCCGCCCCGTGTAAGTAAAAACACCGACGGCAGAGGCATACCGTTAAACGTGTTGTTTTTCACCATGGAATATATCGCCATATCCTCAAATATCAGCCTGTCGCCGTAGTCAAGCGGCTCGTCAAACGAATACTCCCCGATAACGTCGCCTGCAAGACAGGTCTGCGAACCGAGCCGATAGACATACTTCTTTTCACCCGGCAGTCCCGAACCCATAAGCGGAGGACGGTATGGCATTTCCAGAACATCGGGCATATGACAGGCAGCCGACGTGTCAACTATCGCCGTCGGCATATCCTTGCGCGTTATGTCAAGCACCCTCGTGACAAGATAACCGGCATTCAGCGCAAAAGCCTCCCCCGGTTCAAGGTAGACTTCAAGCCCGTACTTCTCCTGCATACGCTTAATGCACTTTTCAAGGCGCGTTATGCCGTACCCTTTGCGCGTGATGTGATGACCGCCGCCGAAGTTTATCCACTGCATATCTTTCAGGTATTTCCCGAATTTTTCCTCCACCGCATTCAGAGTTATTTCAAGATCGTCGGAATCCTGCTCGCAAAGGGTGTGAAAATGCAGACCGCTCACGCCGCCGAGATCTTCCGCGTCAAATTCCTGCGGCGTTATCCCAAGACGCGAGCCGGGAGCGCAGGGATCGTATATTTCGTGACCTTTCTGCGTTTGGCACTGTGGATTTATCCGCAGACCGATCTTTTTACCTGCTTTGAGTACCTTTTCGCGGAATCTTGCAAGCTGTGAAAATGAATTAAAGATGATATGTCCGCAGCAGGAAATTATCTCGTCCATTTCCTCCTCGCGGTAGGCGGCGGAGAAAACGTGATTTTCCTTGCCCATACATTCATACCCGAGCCGCGCCTCGAAAAGTCCGCTGCACGCCGTTCCGCTCACATATTTTCCGATAAGCGGATAAAGATGATAGCAGGAAAACGCTTTCTGCGCAAGCAGTATTTTGCAGCCTGTGTTATCCTCAACGCTTTTGAGTATTTCAAGATTTTCCACAAGCCTTTTCTCGTCGATGACGTAGCAGGGAGTAGGCAGATCGTTTTTTATGCTGTTTATCATAGCTTTAATCGAATATCGCTTTCTTTTTGCCGTTTTTGTTTTTGGGATATTCTCTTATGCGGATAACGTTTTTAAGATTTATCACGCTTACGTTTTCCGTATTATCCTTTATTTTTATGCAGCCCTTGCCGATCTTGGTTATCTTGCACACGATGGCAGAAGCGTTGAATGTGCCATTAGTATAGACGATATAATCCTCTTCGGGATCGACAAACTCTCTGAGCATTTCCTCAATTTCCATAATAATATCTCCCACTATAATTTTCAGTCTACCAATACGGGGTCGAAGTCCTCCTCCCACGGAAGTCCCCACTTGTTAAGAGCGTCCATAAACGGGTCGGGATCAAATTCCTCGATGTTGTAAACGCCGGGTTTTTGCCATTTTCCCGTCATTATCATCATAGCGCCGATCATTGCGGGAACGCCCGTCGTGTAGGATATTGCCTGCGAGCCGACTTCTCTGTAACATTCCTGATGATCGCAGATGTTGTAAAGATAGTAGTTTTTGTCCTTGCCGTCCTTTTTGCCCCTGAAAATACAGCCGATATTCGTCTTGCCCACCGTTCTCGGACCGAGCGATGCGGGGTCGGGCAGCACCGCCTTCAAGAATTGCAGCGGAACTATCTCCCTGCCCTCATACATAATAGGCTTTATGGACGTCATTCCCACATTTTCCAGACATTTCAGATGTGTGAGATAACTCTGTCCGAAAGTCATAAAAAATCGTATTCTCTTTATGCCCTTTATATTGAGCGCAAGCGATTCAAGCTCTTCGTGGTGGAGCAGGTACATATCCTTTTCGCCTACCCCCTTGAAGTTGTAGACTCTCTTTATCTCCATAGGCTCAGTTTCTACCCATTTTCCGTTTTCGATATAGCTGCCCTTTGCGGACACTTCGCGTATATTTATTTCGGGATTGAAATTTGTCGCAAAGGGGTAGCCGTGGTCGCCGCCGTTGCAGTCGAGAATATCTATATAGTTTATCTCGTCAAAGTGGTGTTTCATAGCGTAAGCCGAGAAGACTCCCGTAACGCCCGGGTCGAATCCGCTGCCGAGAAGTGCGGTTATCCCTGCTTTCTCAAATTTTTCCCTGTACGCCCACTGCCATTTGTATTCAAATTTCGCAGTCTCGGGCGGCTCGTAATTCGCCGTATCCACATAGTGCGTTTTAGTCGCAAGGCAGGCGTCCATAATAGTAAGATCCTGATAGGGCAGCGCAAGATTCAGAACGACGTCCGGCTTGTAGGAATTTATCAGGGCGATAAGCTCGTCCGTATTGTCGGCGTTTACCTGCGCCGTTTCGATGACCGTTTTCGTGGTCGGCTGCAATTTTTCTTTGAGCGCGTCGCACTTCGATTTTGTGCGGCTCGCTATCATTATGCCGTCGAACACCTCGCTGTTCTGACAGCATTTGTGTATTGCCACGGAGGCGACTCCTCCGCAGCCGATTATCATACATTTACCCATTTTAATACACTCTCCTTTTTATACGTTATACAAGCGAAATGATATTGAAATTCTCCTTTTATATAAAAGTGTTCCCAAAACAGATCGTCATTTATGAAATATAGGAAACATAGTAATTGCCATCAACACACCTATAACGATCGAGGGAATTAAAGTTATGTACCCCAATATTCTGAAAACGATTCCTAATTTTTTATGTTCTGTCTTATTGTATAGAACTGTTCCGACAATAATGGGAGCTATTCCAATGATCAAAACTATTGCAGCTGCGATCAACAATACAAACAATAACCCGATAAAAGCCATATTTTTATCCTTTGGATTTAGATTTATTTTATTATCAGCGCAAAAGTAAAAAGGGATTGAAATAGGTGCGTAGCTGCCGTCATAAATGACGGCTGTAACAAATGCCTTTCATAGCAGGGAAAGCGCTCTCTTGCAAGCGCTTTCCCTCTTACCAAACAGTCCACCGGACTGTTTGGTAATTCACCCTTTTCAAGAGCGCACCCCAAACACTTCGTGTTTGGGCTAAAAGAAAATTTCCTTTGCCGACAATATTCTGTCGGCAATTTTTATTTTACTTCGTAAAATAAAAACCGGAAATTTCT
>CANRDT010000018.1 GCA_947629455.1 uncultured Ruminococcus sp. | reverse complement strand
GGTGAATTTCAAAACAGTCCGGTGGACTGTTTTGAAAGAGGGGACGACCTACAAGAAGGGCGTCCCCTGAGTATGGGCGGCATTTGTTACCGCCGCCGCTTGCGGCGGCAGATTCCGTATGGGCGTGCTTGCCTCACTCTGCTATGTGCGTATTAAGAATTATTTAAGAAAAACATTTGCTTGTTCTTTCGTTTTTTGTGTTAAAAATATTATGCCCGATAAAACAGGGGCAGACAAAAAACGGGAGAACAGCAAAAATGAAAACTATTTCGGTATTTACAAACGCCGTGTTCGGGGGAGCTTTTGCCGCGGTGATAGTTATCGCGGCTTATTCCCTTGCGGCATATGTCGCACAGCAGTCCGCCGCAGCCGCGGCTTTGATGATATTTCCCGCGCTGATACTTTCACTTATCCTGTGTGCAAAACTTGTTAAAATGCAAAAACATATCGACGCGCAAAGCGAAAATAAAGAGGAAATATCCCTTGCGGTAATGAGATATTCGGCGCTGATATTGCTTGCCGCTCAGCTTGGTTCGGTGCTGCTAAGTGATTTCACGGTGCGAAACGATCTTGACTACATCTGCCGTATGGCGGAAAATTATCTCCGCTACGGCACATCGGGACTGTACGAGGGCATTGACGAGCTGCACCGCGATTACCTCGCGATATACCCCAACAACCACGCCCTTTTTCTTATCGTTGCAGGCTGCTATAAGCTGTCGCTTTCACTGTTCGGAGGGATCTCGGACTTTTTCCCGACCGTCCTTAATATTGCCGCCTTGCAGATCTCCTACATATTTATGTGCAAATGTGCGCGGCTGATGTATACCCCCGGCAGAGCCGCCGTCTGCGCCGTCAGAGGACTGCTTTTTCTGCCGCTGTGGGCATATGCGCCGTTTTTCTATACCGATTCGCTGTGTATGCCGTTTATCAGCGCGGCGGCATATCTGTATCTCAGATACCGAAAAAGCGGCGGAAGAAAGGGAAGAACGCTCTTTCTGATACTCTGCGCCGCCGTCCTTGCAGTGGGATATGGCGTAAAGGGGAGCGCGGTCATACTGCTTGCGGCGATATGCGCTGATATACTGATAAGCCGTCCCGAAAAGCTGCGGAGCATACTCACGCTTGTGCTGACATTCGCGGCGGTGAGCTTTGTTATCGGGAGGATCTCTCTGAATATTCTGGATATTTCCGACAGCGAGCTTGAACATAAGAAATTTCCGCATATCCACTGGATAATGATGAGCGCGGACTCGGACGGAGGATATAACGAGGAGGATTTTATTTTTACAAAAGGTGTGGACGGATATAGTGAAAAAGCCGCCGCCGATAAGGAAAGGCTCTGCGAAAAGTTAGCCGCTCAGGGAATATCGGGATATGCGGCTCACCTCGTCAAAAAGCTTGCCTACACGTGGAAAGACTGCACCTATATGACGGGCTACTATTACAAAGACAGCAGGCTTTTTACAAGCAATTTTTTCAGGATATTTTCCTGCGTGCTGCATTTTACGCTGCTGTTTATGATACTGCGCGGATTTTTGAGCCGCATAAAAAATAAAGACGACTGCCTTTGCGATAATTTCTTTTTGAAAATATGCCTTATGGGACTGCTTGTATTTCTGCTTATCTGGGAAGCGCGGTGCCGTTATCTTGTCAGCTTTTTTATCCTCTTTGCGCTTATCTGACTTTTTGGTAAAGCATACGGATAAGCCGCGAAACGGGTGGTATTTCACATTTGGGGATAGTTTTAGATCGATTTCACGATACGCAGTTGTGGAGAAAACGAAGTCGGCATATTAAAAAGGTTTTCGCTCAAGCCTTTTCCTTAAAAAGGCTTGCGGGGTCAAGGGACAGCGTCCCTTGTCGCCGTCCGCAGACGGCGAAATACCCCATACGGAGGCGCTCTGAAAAGGGTGAATTTCAAAACAGTCCGGTGGACTGTTTTGAAAGAGGGAAAGCGCTTGCAAGAGAGCGCTTTCCCTACTATGAGCGGCATTTGTTACCTCCGCCGCTTGCGGCGGAGGGCATAGACCTTGGAAATCGGGCGGTTAAACATTTCGGCGGCAATTACTTTAATAATCTGAAGAAAGAAATTTCCGGTTTTTTATCTCAGTTGTACATTTTCGTGCAACTAATTCCCCTTTTTTCGCTGTTTATAGAGAGACTCTCATATTTATTTATTTATTTATCGTTCCTTGGGTGAGAACTGTTTGCCTGCGAAGAGCAGCTTAAACAGGCAGAAAACAAAGGTTTTAGGGAATGAAAAGACCGTTACCGAAGTCGTCCCTTATGCGGCTAAGAGTAATCTCCTTTCAGCGGAGCTTATGCAGGCAAATGTGACGACCGCTCAGAGTATCCTCGGGCAATGTCCAAAAGCAACAGGACGTAGACGGTCACATAAAAAATAAAAAAGACTCTGAAAAAAATTTTTTCAAGAGCCTTAGAAAAACTATGCCCAAATTCGGAGTTTCTGTTACAGAAACCCGGGTTATTGCAGCAGAAACCCCGATTATTGCAGCGGAAACAAGGGGAAAGAAAATAAAATCAAATCAAATGATATTAAAGAAGACAAAATAAAATAAAATGTCTTCTTATTCTTACGCAAGCGCAGAGCGATTAAAGTTGTGATGAATGTTATTTTTCCGAACAGAGAAAAACAGCAAATTTGTATAGAGAGCTGTTTTCTAAGGCGGCGGAGGAAAAATAACCCAAAAGTCTGCATTGACAAGTAAAATATATTAAAATGCTTACTTGAAATTTAAAAAATTGATTCCCGTGTGTATCCGCCGCTTGCTAAAAATATCATAATTATTACATTTTTGTTATTGACATAAACTTTATCAGGGGTTATAATTAAAACAGCATAGTTTACAAAATACCGCACAAAGCACGGCTGCCGCCTTTGCGCGGTATTCTTTTAGAAATTCGTAAAGGAGTTTTATTATGAAAAAGCAGGTCTTTAATCCTTTTCTGCCGCTCGGGGAATGTATACCTGACGGCGAACCTCATCTTTTTGACGGCAGAGTATACCTCTACGGTTCGCACGATAAGGAGGGCGGTGAAACTTTCTGTATGGGGGATTATACCGTATACTCCGCGCCCGAGGAGGATCTTACCGACTGGCGGTGCGAGGGAGTCATCTACCGCGCCGAACAGGATCCCGACTATAAAAACCGCCCGTATATGTACGCTCCCGACGTGGTAAAGGGCAACGACGGGAAGTACTATCTCTATTACTGTATGTCGGGCGATTTCGGCGTTGGCGGATATTTCGGACCGATCAGCATCGCGGTCTGCGATACTCCGGCAGGAAAATATGAATACCTCGGATATGTCCGCTATCCTGACGGAACGCCCATGAAAAAATATGTCTGCTTTGATCCTGCAGTCATAAACGACGGCGGAGTTATACGGCTTTACTACGGTACGCAGTACCTCGGAGAGGAAAACGAGATACTTGCAAAGGACAGTATAAGACTTGCGTCCGTTATGGAACGATTCAACAAGACTGCGGACGAGATACTTGCAACTGAGGATAATGTAAACGGTCCTTCGACGGTGGAGCTTGAGGACGATATGCTTACTGTAAAGGGAGAACCCGTACATATCATACCCTACGAAACAAAGGGGACTTCCTTTGAGGGACATGAATTTTTTGAGGCGTGTTCTATGCGAAAGCTGGGGGATAAGTATTACTTTATCTACTCCTCGCAGCTAAATCACGAACTTTGCTATGCGACAAGCGACCGTCCCGACGGGGGATTTAATTTCAGAGGAACTATAGTTTCAAACGGCGATGTGGGAATAGACGGACGCGCATCTGCCGATCGTCTTAATATGACGGGAACTACTCACGGCAGTATAATCGAACTTAACGGTCAGTGGTATGTGTTCTATCACAGGCTGACCCATAAGTCGGATTACAGCAGACAGGCGTGCGCCGAGAGGATAACCGTTTCACCCGACGGCAGCATAAAGCAGACGGAGATAACCTCCTGCGGACTGAACGGCGGAGCGCTCGAAGGGCGCGGCAGCTATCCTGCGGTCATTGCCTGCTGCATTACAAACGGCAGAATGCCTCACGGCTCGAATAAGATATATTCCGAAAGCTTTCCGAATGTCACGAACTGCGGCGAGGAAAGATTTATCGGCGAGATCGCGGACGGCACGCTGATAGGATACAGATATTTTGACTTTAAGGACTGCGCGGCAATGAGCGTCTGTGTAAAGAGCGGCGGAAAGGGCAGATTTGACGTATGTCTTTCGCTTGACGGCGAACCTGTCGGCAGTATAGATGTTACCCCCTGCGGCGAGTGGACAAAATTCAGAGGAACGGTAAATTTCCCCGACGGAGAATCCGCGGTGTATCTCAGATACAAGGGCGAGGGAATGTTGTCGCTTATCGAGGTGGATTTTGAGTAGATCAGCCTGTTTCTCATCTTGAAAAAATATTATAATTTACGGAAAATTTATTGACATATGAAACTAAATAGTCTATAATAATTGTGGGCAATAATGCAAAATTATGTTCCTCACCGAAAGGAAAGATAAATTATGAGAAAGACTAAAATAGTTTGTACGATAGGTCCGTCTACCGATGATGAAAACGTCCTGAGAGAACTTATGAAGTCGGGAATGGACGTGGCAAGATTCAATTTTTCACATTCGGAGCATGAAGTCCACAGAAAGAGATTTGAAACTGTCCGCAGACTGAGCGATGAGCTGGGACTTAACGTCGCCACTCTGCTCGATACCAAAGGTCCCGAGATAAGACTGCGCGATTTTAAAGATCATCAGCCGGTGGAGATCGCGGACGGCGACAGATTCACGCTCACGACACGCGATGTCGAGGGTACTTCCGAGATAGCCTCCATAACCTTTGAACATCTTCCCAAGGACGTCGACCCCGGCGCGAAAATACTCATAAACGACGGAGTTATCGAACTGAAAGTCGATTCCGTTTCCGATACGGATATAATCTGCACGGTCGTTCACGGCGGCAGACTTTCGGATCATAAGGGTATAAACGTACCCGGAGTAAGACTTTCCATGCCGTATATTTCAGACGCGGATATGGCTGATCTGGAATTTGGCGCGAAAATGAAATTTGACTTTATCGCGGCGTCTTTCGTGAGATCGGGAGCGGACGTGGTGTACCTGCGCAAATTCACACAGTCGCTCGGCTGGTATAACCCCAGAATAATCGCGAAGATAGAAAATTCGGAGGGCGTTGAGAATATCGACGAGATACTTCAGGCGGCTGACGGGATTATGGTGGCACGCGGCGATATGGGCGTCGAGATACCGTTTGAAAAGATACCGGCTATCCAGAAAGAACTTATACATAAGGCTTACAATGCAGGCAAGCAGGTAATAACGGCAACTCAGATGCTTGAATCAATGATAACAAATCCCCGTCCTACAAGAGCGGAGATAACCGACGTTGCGAACGCGATATACGACGGCACTTCGGCGATAATGCTCTCGGGCGAAACTGCGGCAGGCTCTTTTCCGCTGGAGGCGGTCAGGACTATGGCGCTTATCGCCGAAACTACCGAGAGGGATATAGACTATGTGAACCGGTTCCGCAAGCGCGAGGATACGGCAAGCACGAAGATCTCGGAGGCTATCTCTCACGCGACGGTAACGACGGCACACGACCTCAAGGCGGCGGCTATACTTACGGTCACAAAGAGCGGCGCGACGGCAAGACAGCTTTCAAAATTCCGTCCCAACTGCCCTATTATCGGACTTACGACCGATGAAACGGCATGCCGTCAGATGAATATGTCGTGGGGCATAAGACCGGGAGTTATCGAGGAAAAGACCAATACCGACGAGCTTATCGAACACGCGCTGCAGACCTCGGTCAAGCTGGGTTACCTTAAACCCGGCGATCTGGTAGTCGTGACAGCGGGAGTACCGCTCGGAAGGAGCGGAACGACAAATCTTATAAAAGTAGAAACCGTGAAATAAGTAAACGGGTCGCGGTCTGTACTTTCAGCCTGCGCAGGAGTGCAGATCAACGCTTTTGCAAGGCTCAGGTCGGATCGCCGATACCGTTTGAAGTTATGAAGGGGAGTTTCATGGTTTTTGCAATATATTTATGGAGGGATTGATTCTTCTATGAAAAAGTCGCTCAAGGGTTTCACTCTGGTCGAGCTTATCGTAGTTATTGCCATTATCGGCGTTCTGGCAGCCATTCTCGTTCCTGCGATGATGGACTACGTTAAGAAATCCAGACTGAAAGCCGCAAACTCCAACGCTAAGCTGATCTACAACACGCTTGCGGCAGAGGCGTCGGAGCTTACAGTTGACGGCAAGACGGCTCAGATCATTTCCAAGACGTCGGCTGTGCAGATCTCGTCGCTGAGTTCGAGTACAAACGAGCTTGAGCTTGCGGTGTATGAGATACTGTCTGACAACGGCGACGGAATGGGCGCTTGCGCATGGAAATGTGAGGAGCTCAGTATCGTCTGGGCGCAGTGGGCAAACAACACCTCGGGAGATCAGATCGTGGGGCAGTATCCCGATCCGGAAGAGAACGAGGACACTATGCACACGCTCGGCACCAACAAATTCTGAGCAGACCGCACAAGGCATTATCGTGAGTTTTACGCAAGATGTCGTAAGACACTGCGCGTCGGGAGATCGGCGCGCAATTTTTTTGTGCTTTTTTACAAAAAAGGATTGACAAACGGGTGTGCTTTGGTGTATTATTATATATGTAAACGTTTTATCGAAAAGATCGGTAAAAATTTGAAATTTGGAGGTTATAATTATGGCAGAGTATTTTGCTGATATTCCCAAGATCAGGTATGAAGGACCAAAGTCCACTAATCCGCTGGCATTCAAGTATTACGATCCCGACGAGGTCATCTGCGGAAAGACTATGAAAGAACAGCTGAAATTCGCGCTTTCGTGGTGGCATACAATGGGCGGCGACGGAACGGATATGTTCGGCTGCGGTACTGCGGATAAGTCGTGGGGAGAGGATTCTCCCGAGGCGAGGGCAAAGGCTAAGGTGGACGCCGCATTCGAGATAATGGACAAGCTTTCGATCGAATACTTCTGCTATCACGACAGAGATCTTTCTCCGGAATACGGCGATCTTGCTACCACAAATGCAAAGTTTGACGAGGTAGTCGATTATCTTGCCGAAAAAATGGCAGCCGATCCTTCAAAGAAACTGCTCTGGGGCACTGCGAAGTGTTTCGATCACCCGAGATATATGCACGGCGCAGGAACGTCTCCGTCAGCCGACGTTTTCGCGTATGCCGCCGCACAGATCAAGAAAGCGGTGGATTCTACCATAAAACTCGGCGGCAAAGGCTATGTTTTCTGGGGCGGAAGAGAGGGCTATGAAACTCTGCTGAATACAAATATGGCTCTGGAGCTTGACAATATGGCAAGGCTTATGAAGATGACCGTCGAGTATGCACGTTCAAAGGGCTACACGGGAGATTTCTATATCGAACCTAAGCCGAAGGAGCCTACCAAACATCAGTATGATTTTGATACCGCTACCGTGCTCGGATTTTTGAGAAAGTACGGTCTTGATAAGGATTTCAAGATGAATATCGAGGCAAATCACGCAACGCTTGCACAGCATACATTCCAGCACGAGCTGAGAGTTGCAAGGGATAACGGCGTGTTCGGTTCTATCGACGCCAATCAGGGCGACACCCTCCTCGGCTGGGATACCGATCAGTTCCCGACGAATGTTTACGACGCGGCTCTTTGTATGTACGAAGTACTTAAAGCAGGCGGATTCACCAACGGCGGACTTAATTTCGACTCTAAGGCGAGAAGAGGTTCTTATACCAAGGAGGATATTTTCCTTAGCTATATCGCAGGTATGGACACCTTTGCTCTCGGACTGAGGATCGCCGCAAAGCTTATCGAGGACGGCAGACTTGACAAATTCGTCGAGGACAGATATGCGTCCTGGAATACCGGTATCGGCGCGGATATAATCGCAGGCAAGGCGACAATGGAGGATCTGGAAAAGTACGCGCTCGAAAAGGGCGAAGTTACCGACAGCCTTTCGAGCGGCAGACAGGAAATGCTCGAGAGTATCCTCAATAACGTTATGTTTAATCTTTGATAACAAACAGTCCCGATATATGACCGCGGAAATCAATTTTTAACTTTATTAAAGCTGTCTTGGGTCATAATGCTAAAAAACTTTATCCGCCCCGGTTATAAAGCCGGAGCGATATGCGCTGTGGACGGACGGAAATGCCCCGTCCGGGAGGACCTCCGCCAACGGCGGAGGAAAAATGATTTAATGTTATATTCTCCGCCTGCGGCGGAGAATATAACAAAAATTTTGCTGAAGCCGGCTTGCCGGCTTGCTTTTTGCACAAAAAATACCGATCGGCATTAAGCTGACCGGTATTCTTTATATATGGTTATGAAGTTTAAGTATCGCCGTTATACAGCCTCCGCGCCGTCGGCAGACTCCTCGGAGGAGCTGTGGTGATGATGATGTCTGCGTGCGTGCTTTCTGCAATAGCGGACATATGCCGCGTGAATGATAAGCGTTGCGATTATCAGAAGTACGCCGATAATGCAGATGATACTCTGCAAACGTATCGTATCGGTAAGCAGGGTTTTCAATATTCCCGTTACTGATGTATATATATGCTCGGTTTTCATAAAAAATCCGTCGATATACTTTTTCTTTTGTACAAACAGGGCAGGCACGAGCAGCATTGCGGAGGAACAGAACATCATAGTTCCCACCCAGTAGGACATATCCCTGATGTGGTGGCGGTTGACCGCAAACATACAGAGTACGAAAATAAGCAGCAGCGCGCCGGAGGTGAACCTGACAAGTCCGATTATTTTGGAGTATTTATGCATAGACTGCGCGATATGCGAATTTGACAGCTTGTAGAGCATAAATACGTCAAGATTGTCGGTGATCTGCTCTTTTGCAGTCGATATGGTGTTGTTTATCAGGTTGTAGTACTCCTCGTCCTTTACAATATCGTTTTGCTCCGAGTAGTCCTCGATATACATAGTAACACTGTTTTCCATACCCGTAAAATCATACTGAACTACGGGAGCTGGCGCTTTCTCATCGGTAAGGTAGGTGATCGAGTCGGCTATCATCTGGTGGAGAGCCGCGTTCACACTTTCCTTGGTGATGGTGTTCATAAAGACCTCTTTGGGGATCATGGTCGGCTTTGAATAAAATTCAAAATACTCGTCCAGATCCTTGACTACCTCCTCGGCGACATTGTACTTGTCGATCGCGTTCACATAGATGTCGGGCTTGAGGATAATATTCGAGGCAAACAGAGTTATTTCAAAAACAAGCAGACAGAGCGTCGCCAGAAGTGTGAGAATGAACATCGGGAAATAGTGGTAGAGCCTTTTCATTCAGTCTGCACTTCCTTCCATTCGCGCTCCACAAGCTTGCAGATTATGGCAAGTCTGTACTCGCTCATACCCAGCTTGCCGTTGTTCCAGCAGGTGTACATAGTGAGCCTGTCGTCCTTCTGCGGAGAAACGAGCGATACGTCCGATTGGTGGAAAACTACCCTTTCGGACACTTCATAGGTCAGCTTGCAGTAGCTTGTTTCAAGAGTGACCTTATCGCCGACATCGCAGTTAGGCAGATTGTAGAAATAAGTATGGTTATGCCCTGCAATAACGACATTTCCCTCGACGCCTATAAATTCAGAACCGTTGTACCAGCCAGCACCGTTTTCGAGAACGTCGTTTGCCGTTCCGCAATATACGGGAATATCGTTCATTCCGGCAGCCTCGCAGTTGAGAGTAGCATAAAAATCGCCGTAGTAGGGATAGATTATGGTATGCTCCTCTTCGGTCTCCTCGTTCTTTACCGTATCTGTCAGCAGGGGAGCATCATCGTCGCGGTACTTATTTACGGTACGCAGACTTGTGTCAGGTCTGACGATATTTTGCGCAAAAGCCATATGCGCATAAGGCTGGATCTTTGCGGCAGGCTTGCTTAGAAATATAAAACCCAGACTGCAAAAAATGATCAACATCAAAAAAGGTGTAAGAACAAATGTTATTGTTCTTAACACCTGATTTGACGAAGAACTTTTATGCGTATGAGTTTCATGACTTTTGCCCTTGGCAGAAGTTCTTTCACTCATATTCAAATCACTCCGAAATTACTTGCGATTCTTCTTGGAAACTACTGCGATACCGGTAGAAGCAGCAGCGAGAGTAATGATACCCATTACAGCTGCAAGAGTGCTGTCGGTTCCAACAGCGCCGGTGTTAGCAACAGGATCGTCAACCTTGTCGGCAGGACCTACGTTGCTGCCGCCATTGTTGTCCTTGTCGCCGCCGACAGTAGCTGTAGCATCGCTCTTGTCAACGCTTACAGTAACGCCAACCTCTTTACCTACTTTAACGAGTGAATCTCTGATTCCCTGCTTCTGCTCGGGAGTCATCTTAGCAACGATCTGAGACAGCTCATCAGAAGTCAGCTCGGAAAGAGCCTTGCCGGGGAAGAGTTCGTCAGCGATAGGCTTAACGTAGGTAGCGCTTGCGTCGTTTGCAGCAGCAATCATAGCGTCAAAATCCTCGGAAGTGAACGAATCAGCATTAGAATTAAGGAAGTTCTTTAACTCTACATACTGAGTTGTATCTTCACTCAGACCTGCGTTCTTAGCTGCGGCAAGAACGTCGTTAACGTCGGTAGCGGCTGCAGAGAATACCATTGTAGCTGCGAGAGCAGCTGCAACAACGCCTGCAGACATAACCTTTAAAAGCTTCATAACCTTTTTCCTCCTTAAAAGTTTTTATACTACACATTCTTTTGAAATGGAGTATACATCATTAAGATTACAGTAAACAGTTTAGCACAACTTGTCTTAAAATGCAATACAAATCCAAAAAAATTATGTTTTTTTGTAACAAAACACATATTGCGGATAGATCACAATGTCATATTTGTACAAACTACACATAACTATCTGACTGCGCACTTAAAAAAGCGTGCCGACTGTCACCTTGCTTTTTTATTTTACCACATATCCGACGGATTGTCAAGCGTTTTTCACCTTATTTTAAAGGAATTTTTTTCAATGACAGCAGCTGTCATAGCAGTGCTGTATATTATTAATGTATAAGGGGACAAATTTTGCGGAGAAAGATAGATTTTTAGCAGCTGTTGCAGGAAAATATTTCCGCAAAGAGCGTTTTAAGTGAATTTATTTACGGAAATCACTTTTTACAAAATTGATCTCCCAAAAACAAGATTTTTAGAGACAGGAAGCAAGAAAAAAGTCTGCAAAGCGGAATAATATTTTAAAATATGCGCCGTAGGCGCTCCTTGTCTGACCTCTTACCTCTTAAAAGCGCAGCGTTCTGACTTCTGGAAATCAAAAATTGATTTCCGCGTAAATTTATTCAAAAGCACTTGCATTTTTGCACGAAATTTGTTATGATATAAAGTAAGAATGTTTTATGCCGGGGAAAAACTTTCCCGTGCTCAAACTGCCGCCGAATGTGCGCCTATTACAATAAACGGAGGTCTGAATATGCCTACTAAATATGTGTTCGTCACCGGAGGAGTCGTTTCCGGTCTGGGTAAGGGTATCACTGCCGCGTCGCTCGGCAGACTGCTCAAAGCAAGGGGCTACAGCGTTACTATCCAGAAATTTGATCCCTACATCAACGTTGACCCGGGAACAATGTCCCCCTATCAGCACGGAGAGGTCTTTGTTACCGACGACGGAGCGGAGACCGATCTCGATCTCGGCCATTACGAAAGATTCATCGACGAGAACCTTTCGATAAATTCAAACGTCACCACGGGAAAGATCTACTGGAACGTACTTAATAAGGAAAGACGCGGAGATTACCTCGGCGGAACGGTGCAGGTAGTGCCGCATATAACCAACGAGATCAAGGAACGCCTTTACCGCGTGGGAAAGGACAGCCGCACGGACATAGTCATTACCGAGATCGGCGGAACGGTGGGCGACATCGAATCCACGCCGTTTCTCGAGGCGATAAGGCAGGCGTCCATAGAGCTCGGCAAGGAAAACGCCGTTTTTATCCACGTCACACTGCTGCCATACATTTCAGGCTCAAAGGAGCTTAAATCAAAGCCGACTCAACATTCGGTGAAAGAGCTGCTTTCCATCGGCATACAGCCGAATATCCTCGTGCTGCGCTCGGAAATGGAGATACCCGAGGAAATGAAACAGAAGATAGGTCTTTTCTGCAATGTGCGTCCGGAGGACGTTGTGCAGAACCTGACAGCTCCCTCGCTGTATGAAGTTCCGCTCTGGCTGGAAAAAGAGGGACTTGCGGATATAGTATGCGAACATCTCCGTCTTGAAAAGAGAAAGCCCGATCTTTCAGGCTGGGAGGCTATGATAGAGCGTGTAAAGAACTGCGACAAGAAGGTGACTATCGGTCTTGTGGGCAAGTATGTCGAGCTTGAGGACGCATATCTTTCGGTAGCCGAGGCTTTGCGGCACGGCGGATTTGAAAATGCCGCAGAGGTCGAAATAAAGTGGATACAGTCGGAGGACATCACGGAAAAGACCGCCGCGGAGATACTCAGCGGACTTCACGGCATAATCGTACCCGGCGGATTCGGCGACAGGGGTATCGAGGGAATGATAGAGGCGATAAGATACGCCCGTGAAAATAAAATACCGATGTTCGGTATCTGTCTCGGAATGCAGATGTCCGTGGTCGAGTTCGCAAGACATTGCGCAGGTCTTAAAGACGCCAATTCTACGGAATTCTGCGCGACTGCGCACCCGGTCATTGACATTATGGACGAGCAGAAGGATATTACCGAAAAGGGCGGAACAATGCGTCTGGGACTTTATCCCTGCAAGCTTGCCGAGGGCAGCCGCGCGGCGGCGATCTACGGCGAGCCGCTCATTTACGAAAGACACCGTCACCGTTGGGAATTTAACAATGCGTACAGAAAAATTCTTACCGAGAACGGACTTGTGATAGCGGGAATTTCTCCCGACGAAAAGCTGGTTGAGATCGTCGAGCTGCCTGACAGCGTACACCCTTGGTTCGTGGGCGTACAGTTCCACCCGGAATTTAAATCCAGACCGAATCATGCGCATTTGCTGTTCAAGGATTTCATAAGAGCGGCGGTGGAGCGTTCTGAATGTAAATAAATTATTAACAGTATTGACATTACAGCTTGTTGATATTATAATATTATGTATGAATATTTGCTTTTTGCTTATATTTTGATGTGTGTAAAAATTTATTGATAGGGGTGTTTTGTAATGTATAGTAGGATATTGGCGGCAACGGTAGCCGCGACTTTGGGCATTTCCGGTATAGCGGCGGCTGCGGCGACAAATTCGGCGGCTGCGGCGACAAATCCGCCTGTTGACGGCGCAGAGCCTGTAACGGCTAAAGACAAGGAAACTCTGCTCGGTTATACCGATGCGCAGGCTGACGCAAGACTTCTCGGAGATGCAAGCTATTTCAGTTTGTTCCTCAAAAACGACGGTACGGTGCGCGGCTCTGACTGCGAGGGAAGATTGGCGGTAGGCGGAAACTTTATTAACGGTACCGAGAACCCTTTTTATGAAAATTATCAGATCGGCAACGGTATTTATAATTATGGCGACAAATTCGGTAGTAACGTTGATGAAAAACTGCAAGGTATTGCCGACGGTATCGTGATGGGTGATTTGCTCGGCGTGGGATTTAATTTCGGTTGGAAACCTTATGAGTCTGCTAAACGGTACGAATGGTCTGGTAGTTATGATACTCATAGAATTTTTGTGGTAAACCAAGATTCCTTCGTATCCAGTGGTAAGAATAAGAGTGAAAAAATCAATCTTAATGATGAAATCGGCTCAAAACTTTACTATACCGCAGAAAAAAACGAGATAATTGATTTTGATGCTGAATTTACATATTTGAAAGGTGTAGCTGACAAACTTGACGAGCAGCCTACGGTAAAAGGCGGCACCGAGATCTCAGGTAATACTATTTATTTCAGCTGCACTGACACGGGAGCCTATGACAAGTACGCCGCGGAAAATGAGGATAATGCCTATGTTAAAGCGGGATATATTTTCTTTAATATAAATGAGGCAGACCTTACTTATGCTAAGGAAATAAGAGTAAACGTTCCGAAAGATAAATATGTAGTTATCAATGTTGTGGATAACCACGATGACGGCGAGGTGACTACATATGAACTTGCAACGCTGAATGACGCAACTTACAATGGCACAAAACCGGTGTTCTATTACAATAATAAACAGCTTGAAAACAATTCTCCCGAAACGTCCAAGCTACTTTACAATTTCGGAAGCGACGTTACAAAGCTCCATATAGTAAATAACCTCTTGGGAACGGCGTTTGCGCCTTATGCAGATGTTGACAGCAAGGATCCCAGTGAAAATTATAATGACGGTTGGGGACACGTTTCCGGCAATGTTATAGCTCAATCGTTTGACGGTGTTACAGAGTTTGGTTATATAACCTTTGACGGTCCTGCGGTAAAGATCAATAAGCCCAGCGAACCCGATCCCAGTGAAACTGATCCCAGTGAAACCGATCCGAGCGAAACTGACCCCAGTGAAACTGATCCGAGCGAAACTGACCCCAGTGAAACTGATCCAAGTGAAACTGATCCGAGTGAAACCGATCCGAGCGAAACTGACCCCAGTGAAACTGATCCAAGCGAAACTGATCCCAGTGAAACTGATCCCAGTGAAACCGATCCGAGCGAAACTGATCCCAGTGAAACCGATCCGAGTGAAACCGATCCGAGCGAAACTGACCCCAGTGAAACCGATCCGAGCGAAACTGACCCCAGTGAAACTGATCCAAGCGAAACCGATCCGAGCGAAACTGACCCAAGCGAAACTGACCCCAGTGAAACCGATCCGAGTGAAACTGACCCCAGTGAAACCGATCCGAGTGAAACCGATCCCAGTGAAACTGATCCAAGCGAAACCGATCCAAGCGAAACCGACCCCGTTGACAGCGATCAGCCTACCGAGAGCGTAGAGGATTACTACGATGCGAAGGAGCTTATCGAAAAGTCGCAGAAGGTAATTGACGATTATTCCGAAAACGGAATCAAGAATGACGAGGAATATAAGGAAGTCAAGGACGTTGCGGACGAGATCGAGGAAGTTCTTGCAAACGAAAACGTTAAGGAAGAAGACGCTGCTGTTCTCAAATCTAATCTTGAAGTGATCTCCGGTATTCTCGGCGATTATGAATCAAAAGATAAGCCTGACGATAACGACGTAGCTACCGATGATGACAACAAAAAGCCTGCCGACAGCACCGACGATAATAACGTAGGTGCGGCCGACGACGACAAAGCGCCTGATACGGGTGCGCTGCCTGCTGCGGCGTCTGCTGCACTCCTTGTTGCGGCTGCTGCATTTGCGGTAAGCAAGAAGAAATAATGTGAGTCAGACTCATTAAAGCCGGCGGAATTTTCCGTCGGTTTTGTTTTTGCCAAAGCCGGCAGTCTTTTTGTTATTTTCCCCGCCTGCGGCGGGGAAAATAACTCTGAAACAGTCTGTTATTCCCCCAATGGGGAATAACAGTTTTAAGAAAAACTATATTATAAGTACTAAGTACGGGCAAAAAGTAACTGAAATTTATCTGCTCTGCCATATTGGTAAATTTGATATTTTGAAAATTGAATTGTGTGTTTTTCTGTATTTTGCTATTGATTTTTGCGCGGTATTGGTGTATAATTATGTTGACGGAGGGAAATATGGATCGGAATTTTTATCTTGTTGAAGGCGTTGCCGCCGATGATCTTGAGGGCGTCCGCTCGGCTTATTCCGCCGATGTGCAAAACGGCAGCGTGGACGCGGTGCTAAGCGCTGAACTGCTCCTGCCGCTGGCTGAAAAAGCTGTACGGCTCTTGCAGGAAAGGGTGTTTTTCTTTATCGAGCTGCCCTGTACCCGACAGCAGGAACAGTCGCTGCGGAAAAATAATACGGACGGCTTTCATTACGACGTTTATTATCTGGACGGCTGTACTATGCCCGTGGCTGAGGCGCTGCTGAAAAGATACGGCGAGCTGCTCGTCAACGACGGTATCTGCCGTTTCGGATTCGGCTCTCACGAAAGCGGAGAAGAAATATTTTTCCGCGATTATCAGACGGTCACTGTTTGGGGCGACACTGCGAAGTTTTCGGCGGTCTTTGACGATCTCGGAGTTGCAAGGATCGAGAATTTTAAACGTCTGGACAGCAATTTTTCCGATCTTACCCCCGGCAGATGCAGCCTTGTGGAGCTTAACGGCGAAACCGTCTACGATATTCCGGAAAATCTTGCTCCGGAGGGAATGTATCTCGCCGATACGCTTGAAGAAAATTAAACGGAGGAATTTATTATGAACATCTGGCATGACATTTCACCTAAAGCGATCACTAATTCAATGTTTACGGCAGTTATCGAGATCCCCAAGGGCTCGAAGATCAAGTACGAGCTCGATAAGGAAACGGGACTTCTGAAAATGGACAGGATACTTTACACCTCGACGCACTATCCTGCGAACTACGGATTTATCCCCCGTACCTTTGCGGACGACGGCGACCCCCTCGATGTACTGGTGCTTTGCTCCGAAACGCTTGTGCCGATGTCGTTGGTGAGGTGCTATCCGATTGGCGTTATTTCTATGCTGGACAATGGCGCGGCGGACGAAAAGATAATCTGTATCCCCGAAAACGATCCCACATATAATGTGTATACGGATATTTCTCATCTGCCAAAGCACATTTTCGACGAAATGTCCCACTTCTTTACGGTCTACAAACAGCTTGAGGGCAAGGATACCGTCATTGACGATGTGAAAAATGCCGAAACTGCCAAGGAGATAGTCCAGAGCTGCATTGATAATTACATAGAAAAGTACTGTAAATGATTTTTCAAAGCCTTGTCGGTTTGCCGACAGGGCTTTTTTGCTGTCTGGAATACTTATTAACAAAAAATTTAAAACTGCCACAGCGGCTCGATTTTTGTAATAATTAAAATTATCAACAATAAGATTTGTAACCATTTTGGAAAAATTAGTCAGTGATAGCGGCTGTCTGTACAAAAAATAAGACTGGTAATAAAAAATAGTATTTAAATTTTTAAAAACAGTTGACCTATACTATATGTTGTGTTATAATTATTTATATCGGAGACTGATGTAAACCTGTTTCCCGACCGCATTTGAGTCGGTATTTATCCGCGGCGATTAATAAAAAGTTTACAAATTACAATTTGGTAAAATCGTTTCGTCTAAATATTACAAAAATCTCCGAAAAAACCGTCCATTTTCAGGCTTTTGTCCCATATTTTTCTCTTTTGGATAAGAAAGTTGTGAAAATTTACAGTTGCATTTTCCTGATGTTTGGTGTATAATATAGTTACAGGTGGCAAAAAGTGCGAAAAAGTGGTGAAATTACCCTTGATTCGTCACAGATTTGCCAAAGAACAGTATTTTCACGCATCGGGAGGTGGATCGCTTGCTGACAAGTATGCTTAAAGGCACATATTACCAGTCGATGGACGCTAAGGGCAGAATGACTTTTCCTGCAAAGCTCAGGGAGATCATCGGCGAGCGGTTCGTTGTCACGAAAGGCTTTGACGGCTGTCTGTTCGTTTATTCGCTCGAGGATTTTGAGGAGAGAGCGAGAAAGCTGAGCGCACTGCCTATGGCGCAGAGCAAGAATATCCAGCGCAGCTTTATGGCGAACGCGTGCGAGGTCGAGGCGGACAAGCAGGGCAGGATACTTATTCCTCCCGCGCTGCGCGAGCTTGCAGGTCTGGAAAAGGAGATCGCGGTTGCAGGCGTTTCGGACAGGTGCGAGATCTGGGATAAAGAGAAATGGGAAAAACTCAACAGCGAAGTGGACGATGAAATGCTTATGAAAGCTCTGGAGGGACTGGACTTCTGATGGAATTTAGTCATGTACCGGTACTTCTCGGGGAAACTCTCGACGCGCTTGCGATAAAGCCCGACGGAATATATGTTGACGGCACGGCAGGCGGAGCAGGACATTCCGTGCGGATCGCGCAAAGACTTGAACCGGGACGGGGAAAGCTCATCGCGCTTGACCGTGATCCCGACGCGGTAGCTGTGGCGGAAAAACGGCTCGAGGGACTGCCTGCGCAGGTGGTGCAGACCAATTTTTCAAGGATCGCCGAGGTTCTCGACGAACTCGGAATAGATGGAGCCGACGGGATACTTCTCGATCTGGGGGTGTCCTCCTATCAGCTGGACAACGCGGAAAGGGGATTTTCCTACCGACTTGACGCTCCGCTCGATATGAGAATGAGCGGCGAGGGTATTTCGGCTGCCGATGTGGTAAACGATTTTTCAAAGGAAGAACTGCGGCGGATAATTTTCACCTACGGAGAGGAACGATTCGCTTCGGCGATCGCGGAAAATATAGTAAAGGAGAGGGAAATATCTCCCATAAAGACGACGGGTCGGCTGGCGGAGATCGTAAGATCGTCCGTTCCGCAGAAGGTGCGCAGGGAGAAAAATCCCTGCAAGAAAACCTTTCAGGCGATAAGGATCGCCGTCAACGATGAACTCGGTTCGCTCGATACCGCTCTTGACGCGGCGTTCGGCTGTCTGAAAAAAGGCGGCAGACTGGCGGTGATAACTTTCCATTCTCTGGAGGATCGTCTGGTCAAACATCGGTTTGCGGAATTTACAAAGGGCTGTATATGTCCTGCAGATTTTCCGGTGTGCGTGTGCGGAAGAACTCCTCGGGGAAAGCTTGTCTGCAAAAAGGCGATAGAACCCTCGCAGGAGGAGCTTGAGCGCAATAACCGCAGCAGGAGTGCAAAACTCAGAGTTATCGAAAAGATAAAATAACGCGTACAAAGTCCGTGCGCGGCAGGGAAGTAAAACATTGATGAAAGTGCGCAGTATTCGCATATTTCTGTGCGAAGGGGGAATGTCAGATGGCTAAGCATAACAATAACCTTGCATATGATTACAGCGATTATGACGATGAAGATATGGAAGTAAAAACAGAGAGAAAGATCAGACACCGCGCCAATCCCGAAGCAGGGAGATCTTCGAGCAGCGCGAGATCTCTTGCGGTAGCTGTTGCGGCTATGGTGATACTCGGTTCGATGATATACGGACGCGTTGAAATGACAAGGCTTTATGCCGAGCAGTCGGAAATGCAGGCGGAACTCGATCAGATACTCAATGAAAATATCAGTCTTGAATCGCAGCTCGCTCAGAAAACCGGTCTGACAAAGGTCGAGGATTACGCGGAAAATCAACTGGGACTGAAAAAGCTGGACAAATCCCAGATCGAATATGTAGAGATCGAGTCCGAACCGGTTGCGGAAGTCGTACCCGATGATAACGATAACATATTCGTCAGACTGAAAAGATGGCTTGGCAAAATAAAGGAATATATCGGAGCGTAACGAAATAGAATATTACAAGGGAAAGTTAGGGACATCGGAATGTACTTAGCTTTCTTGTTCTATTGTTAATGTTGACGCAAAAGGTCGGATTTTCGTGCATTTCGCGGACAAGCGCCGATGTGTGACGAAAAAATATGTGCAGTTTGACCAAAGCGGACAGGAAAGGCAGGACGCTTATGACAGATAGACCCGATGAGATCATCTCGGATAAACCGGATAAAACAATGATAAGCCGCCTCACCAAATGGGTAAGTCTGGTGATGGTCGCGGTCGTGATATATATAGTCGTGTGCATATTCAAGGTTTCTGTCACCGAGTCGAAAAAGTGGCAGGAACTGGCTAATTCGCAGCAGCTCAAAAGTACCGTTATACCTGCGTCGCGCGGAGCGATATATGATTCAAACGATCAGGTGCTGGCGCAGAGCGCAACGGTCTATACCGTCTACTGCGATCAGAAAATGCTGTGGGAAAATTATATAAATAAAAAAGACGAGAATATCGAGGAACTGAAAAAGCTTATCGCAAAAGAGGACGATGCCTCGAAGATAGCTGAATATCAGAAAAAACTCGATAACGCCAAGACGAGCGAGCAGTGCTTTGAGGATCTGGTGGCGTTTCTTGCAAAGACCTTGCAGATCGACACACTGAAAGTCCGTTCGGCGTGTACGAATGAAAATTCGCAGTATGAGATATTGAAACGCAATGTTGAAAAGACCGTTGCGGACGAGATAGAGGATTATCTTACCGAAGAGGAGCTTGACGGCGTGCGCTGCGAGCCCTCGACAAAGCGGTTCTATCCTCAGAATCAGCTTGCGTCAAACGTCATAGGACATCTCAACTATGACGGCGACGGCATATACGGTCTGGAGGCATACTATGACGATTATCTGTCGGGAATAGACGGCAGAGTAGTCACCGCGACTTCGGGTATGGGTACGGAGATACCCTACAGATACAAGCAGAGCTACGATTCGCAGGACGGAAACTCTCTTAAACTCAATATAGACATAAATATCCAGTATCAGCTTGAAAAGGCGCTGCAAAAGGCTTACGATGAAAACAAGCCGTCAAACCGCGCCTGCGGTATCATAATGAATCCAAAGACAGGTCAGGTCTACGCTATGGCGACGAACTACAGCTACGACCCGAATCAGCCGGCGGAGATCACAAATCAGGATATTGCAAGGCAGCTTGCGGCTCTTGACGAGGATTCCGAGGAGTATTCCGAACAGCGGCTCGACGCGTGGTCTGTGCAGTGGAAAAACAAAGCCGTTTCGGAAATATATTTCCCCGGTTCGGTATTCAAGGTCATAACCGGTTCCGCCGCTCTTGAGGAAAAAGCTATTTCAATGGACGATACGTTCAGCTGCAACACGGGCATAACCGTTGCGGATACGCTGTTCCACTGCTGGTCTACGAGGGATCACGGCTCGCAGAATCTTGCTACGGCGATGCTCAATTCCTGCAATCCGGCATTCATACAGATCGGTCAGCGCCTGGGCGCGGATAATTTCTTTAAGTATTTTGAGGCTTACGGCTTTACCGAACCTACCGGCATAGATCTTCCCGGAGAGGTCAATTCAATATATGCTCCTCTTTCGAGAATGGGTACTGTCGAGCTTGCGTCCTGTTCGTTCGGACAGACCAACAAGGTGACGCCGATACAGATGATAACCGCATATTCCGCCTGTATAAACGGAGGGTATCTGGTAACTCCGCAGGTGGTAGACAAGATAATGGATCCGAACGGAAACGTCGTCAAGGATTTCGATACTGTCGTAAAGCGTCAGGTGATCTCCGAAAGCACGTCGGCGCAGATGAGGGAGATACTTGAAGGAGTCGTAAACGGTCAGCAGGGTTCAAACTGCTATATACAAGGTTACCGTATCGGCGGAAAGTCGGGTACTTCACAGCGAATGGACGTGGATATGAATACCTATGTATCCTCCTACTGCGCATTCGCGCCTGCGGACGATCCCGAAGTGATAATGCTTGTTATGGTAGACGATCCCACGGGGGATAAATATTACGGTTCTCAGGTGGCTGCGCCTATCTGCGTGGAAGTGTTCGGCGAGATACTTCCGTATCTCGGATATTTTCCGGAGTATACGGAAGAACAGCTTGAAAAAATGCAGGTGTCCGTTCCGAATGTGGAGGGCACTTCGGCAAAAAGCGCACAGGCTACGCTCGAGGGAGCGGGCTTGCAGGTAAATGTAGTCGGCAGCGGCGACAGCGTTAAGAAACAGGTGCCGTCGGCGGTCTCAGTCGAAAGGGGAAGTACAGTGGTGCTTTACACCGAGGACGGTTATGCCGAGGAAACTGCCGTAGTACCGAATCTTAACGGACTTACGCGGCAGCAGGCTAAAGAAACGCTGGAATACCGTGGACTGAATCTGTCCTCGCAGGGAAGTGCGGCTGACGAGGACGGGGCGATAGCGTCCTACGACCAGCAGTACCCCGAGGGAACGGAAGTACCTGTAGGAACAGCTGTTTCAGTCACGTTCGTTCAGGGAACTGTCGGTTCGCAGTAATTGCGCACGGTGATCAATTTTAACAAAATTGATCTTAAAAAAACTTAAGCTTTATAGACAAGAAGCAAGAAAAAATTTGTAAAGCGGACTAATATTTAAAATAATGCGCCGCAGGCGCTCCTTGTCTTACCTCTTACCTCTTAAAAGCGCAGCGTTCTGACTAACTTTACGGAAATCAAAAATTGATTTCCGTGGTGACGGCGCAAGCCGATGAAAACGCTTTATGATACCAAAAAAGGATGAGATAGAATGAGATTGTACCAGCTTATTGACGGCATAGCTGCCACATCGCTGCCGGATACGGAGATCACGGGACTGACCTCCGATTCGAGGAATATTCCCGAAAAGGGGTTTATGTTCGTCTGTATCAAGGGCGCGACATTCGACGGTCACAGCGCGGCGGAAAAAATCGCTGCCGCAGGCGCGTCGGTCATAGTCTGCCAGAGAGATCTTGGAATTGAAAATCAGATAATCGTGGAGGATACTCGTGCGGCGTTCCCCATGCTCTGCTCCGCGTGGTTCGGTCACCCCGAAAGAGAGCTTAAACTTATCGGCGTGACGGGTACGAACGGCAAGACGACTATTACTACCGTGCTTAAAAAGGCTCTGACTGATTTCGGAAAGAAGTCGGGACTTATCGGCACCTGTCAGAATGAGATAGGCGACGAGATACTGCCTACCGCAAGGACTACTCCCGAGCCTTACGATCTGTTTGAACTGCTCAGAAAAATGGCAGACGCAGGCTGCGAATATGCGGTAATGGAGGCGTCCTCACAGGGACTCGAGCAGAAAAGGCTCGGACCGTGCAGATTTACGGCGGCGGTATTTACCAATCTTACGCAGGATCATCTTGACGTTCACGGTACTATGGAAAACTACTATCAGGCGAAAAAACTGATATTCGATATTTGCGACAAGGCGATAATCAACATTGACGACGCTTACGGCAGGAGGTATATCTCGGAGATCCACTGCCCTTACACTACTTTTTCGGCGGCGGGCAAGGCTGATTTCTGCGCCGAGGATATACTGCTATCGGCAAGCGGTGTGAAGTATGTGTTCAGCGATGGCGTATCAAAGCATAATGTGGATTTTAAAATGCCGGGACTGTTCAACGTTTCAAATTCCCTTGCAGTCATAGCCTGCTGCGAAACTCTCGGTTTTCAGCCGGAGGCTGCGATAAAGCTGCTCAACCGTATGCAGGGAGTGAGAGGACGTGCGGAGGTCGTTCCCACGGGGCGCGATTTTACGGTCATCTGCGACTATGCGCATACTCCCGACGCGCTTGTTAACGTGCTTTCGGCAATAAAGGGCAGCGCGAAAGGAAAGGTCAAGTGCCTGTTCGGCTGCGGAGGAAACCGCGACGCGACAAAACGTCCGCTTATGGCGGCTGCGGCGGCGGACAATGCGGATTTTCTGATAGTCACTTCGGATAATCCGAGAAATGAAGATCCCGAAAGGATCATAGCCGATGTGCTTAAAGGTCTTGAGGGGAAGAATACTCCGTACATAACTATCTGCGACCGCAGAGAGGCGATATACTGGGCGGTGCGCAATGCCGAAAAGGACGACATCATCGTGCTTGCAGGAAAGGGACACGAGGATTACCAGATACTTGAAGGAGGTCAGAAGATACATTTTGACGAACGCGAGGTAGTGGCTGAGGCGCTTGCCGCGCTTGAATGACATACCAAAGAGATACTATCCCGAAAGAAAGGAGCTTGTCCGTATGGAAAAAATGACGCTTGCGGAAATAATAGGGGCTGTTGAAGGAAGCTACGGCTATCCCTGCGGCGAAGAGGTGACGTCCGTCTCGACCGATACCAGAAAGATAACGCCAGGTTCGGTGTTTATCGCGCTTGAAGGAGAGAAGTTTGACGGTCACGATTTTGCCGCCGCCGCTATGAAAGCGGGAGCCTGCGCGGTTATCGCACAGAGACCCGTGGAGGGGGCGAAATGCGTCATTGTGGATTCTACTCATAAGGCTCTGCTCCAGCTGGCGCATTATTACAGAATGAAATTTGACATACCGCTCGTAGCCGTTACGGGCAGCGTGGGAAAGACCACCACCAAGGATATGATCGCCTGCGTTGCAGCGCAGAAGTATAATACCCTCAAAACGCAGGGAAATCACAATAACGAGATAGGTCTGCCGCTCACACTGCTTGACATCTCACACAGCACGCAGGCTGCCGTTATAGAAATGGGAATGAATCACTTCGGCGAGATCTCGCGGCTTTCCATGTGCGCAAGACCCGACTGCGCGGTGATAACCAATATCGGCGTATCTCATATCGAAAATCTGGGAACGCAGGAAAATATACTCAAAGCCAAACTTGAAATACTTGACGGTGCGGATTACGGCGCGCCGCTCATACTGAATAAAGACGACAAGCTGCTTTCCTCCGCCGAAATACACGGCGAAAGGCGTATCATATACTACTCGGTCAAAAAGAAAGACTGCGACGTATACGCCTCGAATATTTCAGCCGCAGACGGCAGGATAAGCTTTACCATAAACTATGACGGAAAAAAATATCCGGCACAGCTCAACTGCCTCGGAGAACACAATGTCAAAAACGCGCTTGCGGCGTTCTGCGCAGGCATCGTTCTGGATATACCGCCGGAAGATATTCTGCGCGGAATAGCGAGCTTTTCTCCCGAGGGTATGCGTCAGAATATCAGAAAATGCGGAGAAAAGACGTTCATTATGGACTGCTATAATGCCGCTCCCGATTCGATGAGGGCTGCCTTTTCCCTGCTTGCGCAGACGCAGACCGCGGACGGCGGCAGAAAATTCTGCGTGCTGGGCGATATGCTCGAGCTGGGGAAGAACGCAAAGAACTATCACAGAACGGTGGGAGAATACGCCGTTTCGTCGGACGCGGATTATCTGCTCTGTTTCGGGGAAAATTCGGCGTACTACATCGAGGGCGCGGTGAAGAAAGGCTTCCCGAGAGAAAACTGCGTACACTTTGACAGCCGCGGCGAGATGACCGAGTACTTGAGAGATTCTCTCAGGGACGGCGACGCGGTGCTGTTCAAGGGCAGCAGAGGAATGAAACTGGAAGAGGTGGCAAATGCTCTGGAGCAGGCTTACGCTTATTCTGGCAATAGAACTGACGGCTGAGATCCTGCTGGGACGTCTGGCGATACCGGCGCTGAGAAAAATAAAGACGGGGAAGTTTGATATTTATATCGGCGACCGTTTCCGCAAGGACGGCAGCGAGCCGAAACTTGGCGGAGCAGTTATGGCGGCGGCTCTCATAACGGGGCTGATACCGGCGTGTACGGCGGCGTCTTTCGGGGCACAAAAACCTGCATACGAGGGAGCGGTCGCGGCGATATACGCGCTGGCGGTGTTTTCGTTCGGCGCGGCGGAGGATATTTTAAAGGATCTCCGTCATCGGAACGTGGGTATAAAGCCTGCGGTGCGCAATTTCTGCGTATATATGCTCAGCCTTGGCGCACTGGCGGCGCTGAAACTTATCTGCGGACACGGCGAAGAGATACTTCTGCCGTTTCGTCTGGGATATATCGACCTCGGGATATGGTACTACCCGATCGGCGCGGCGGTCATGACGCTTACGGTCGGCGCGGTAAAGGTACACGACTGTTTCGCAGGAGATACCGAAAGCTCGGCGGACGGCTGCTGCTGCGTGACCTTTGTGATATTTGCTGCCGCTTGCTGTATATGCGCAGGTATCGTGAAAAACGCACAGGTGCAGGCGATCTCCTGTTGCTGCTGCTGTATGGCGCTGGGGATACTTTTCTGGGGACTTGCTCCTGCTAAGCTTTATGTCGGCGAAAGCGGAGCTATGCTTATGGGCGCGCTGACGGCGGTACTGCCTGCGCTTATGGATCTGCAGTTTATACTGCCGCTTGCGGGGATAGCTTTTCTGACGGACGGAGTATGCTCGGCGGTGCAGTATATCGTCTACCGAAAGACCAAAAAGCTTGTTTTCAGAGGGAACAGTCTGCACGATCATCTTCTTAAAAGCAAGATAAATGAATATAAAGTAATAATGCTGTCCGCGGCAGTTTCCGCAGTCGGCGCGGCAGTGGCGGCGGCTTTTGCGGTGTATGCGGAAAAAATAATGATAAACTGATTTTTCGGCATCTTCTTTGGAAAATGCGTAAAGAAAGGCAAGACGACATTCAAGGGGGATCTTTTATGGCTCAGAGCAGTACCGAGAACCGCTCCGCAAGGGGTCAGGTGGCTCAGGCACGCAAAAAATTCAATTTCAATATAATAAGCAGCGAGATAGATAAGCCGTTTTTCATACTGGTGCTGGTGCTTTTGGTGTTCGGTATCATAATGATGTTCTCGGCAAGCTATGCGAGAGGTCTTGCGGACGCAGGCGGCGACGGCTATTCCTATGTAAAAAGACAGGTACAGTCGGCGGCGATCGGTCTGGTGTTTATGTTTATCATCTCATTTCTCGACTACCACATTTTCCAGAATACAAAGATAGCGTTTCTCGCTTTTCTGGGAACGTGGGGGCTGACGCTCGTCACTTCGTTTGTGGGTATCACCACGGCGGACGCGACGCGCTGGATAAGGATAGGTCCTTTGCAGTTCCAGCCGTCGGAGCTTCTGAAAGTGGGATTCATAATCATATTCGCGTACATAATGTCCGTAAATTTTCCAAACTTTGGCAAATGGACGTACAGTCTGATACCGTTTACGATCATACTCGGAATGGTCGCTTTTGTGCTTATGCTGCAGCGGCATATGTCGGCGATAATGCTTTTCGGAATAATCGGCGTTACGATGATGTTTATATGCGGTATGCCGAAAAAGCACTTCTGGTTTTTTATCGGAGCGGTCGCACTTGCGGGCGGACTGCTCGTGCTTTACAAAATATTTGTGGACGGAGATTTCGGATATATCACCGACCGTATAAAGAGCTGGAAAGATCCGACTTCGGATATTCAGAACACGACTATGCAGACGTATAATTCCCTGCTGGCTATAGGCTCTGGAGGAGTTTTCGGACTGGGATTCGGAGAATCGCGGCAGAAGTATCTTTATCTTCCCGAATCGCAAAACGATTTCGTTTTTGCGGTAGTATGCGAAGAACTGGGGTTTGTCGGAGCAATGGCTGTAATACTGCTGTTTGTGATATTTATTCTCAGAGGATTTTATATCGCCACAAGATCGCAGGACAGATTCGGTATGCTGCTTGCCGCAGGTATCACGGTGCAGATAGGTTCGCAGGCGCTGCTGAATATCGCGGTGGCAAGCAACGCTTTCCCGAACACGGGTATCTCGCTGCCGTTTTTCAGCTACGGCGGTACCGCTCTGGTAATTCAGCTGGCGGAGATAGGCATTCTGCTAAATATCTCAAGACAGAGCCGTATGAGGAAATAGGAAAGCGTTTTTCGATGACCGTCACGGAAGAAGGTTTGTTTTATGCTGAGAGTTCTGCTTGCCGGCGGCGGTACAGCCGGTCATATAAATCCTGCGCTTGCTATCGCCGAGATAATAAAAGAGCATTATCCCGACGCGGAGTTCTGCTTTGCGGGGAATCCCAATAAGCTCGAGGCGGAGCTTGTCCCGAAAGAGGGGTATCGCTTTGAGCCCATTATGGTGGAGGGTTTTCAGCGGAAACTCAACGCCGAGAATATAAAGCGCAATCTCAGGGCGGCGTGGTATCTAAGCCGCACGGGAGGAAGAGCGAAAGAGATCATAAAGGATTTCAAGCCCGATCTTGTTATAGGTACGGGGGGATATGTTTCCGGTCCTGTCGTGAGAAAGGCGGCACAGATGGGCATAAAGACCGCTATCCACGAGGCGAACGCCTTTGCCGGAGTGACTACAAAGATATTGTCCAAAAAAGTGGACAGAATAATGCTTACGGTGGAGGATACGAAAAATCTCGACGAGTCGGTAAAGAGCAAAGCCGCAGTCACGGGACTGCCGGTCAGAAAGGCGTTTGAGAGGATAGACAGGTCGGAGGCAAGGCGCAGACTGGGATTTTCCGACGGGGATATAGTTATCCTCTCGGCAGGGGGAAGTCTGGGAGCGAGAACGCTCAACGAGAATGTCGCCCGTCTGCTGAAATGGTATCAGGACAGCGGCATAAAAAACGTCTGTCATATCCATTCCTACGGAACGTACAAGGGATATGCGGACTATGAAAAAAAGCTTGAAGAGCAGGGCGTCAGGGTGCAGGGAAATCCTCGTCTGATGATAAGAAAATACATAGATATGCCGGTCTGTATGGCTGCCGCCGATCTTGTGATAACGCGCTGCGGCGCAAGTACGCTTACCGAGCTTGAATCGGTAGGCAGGGGAGCGATACTCATACCGTCGCCGATGGTGGCTGAAAACCATCAGTACCACAACGGAATGGTATTGCAAAAAGCCGGGGCAGGATTTGTATTTGAAGAAAAAGATCTTGCGGAAAATACCCTGATCGACAAGGTGAGAGAGCTTATCTCACAGCCGCAGAAGTTAAGGGAGCTTTCTCAGAACGCCGCTAAGCTGTATATAAGCGACACTCCGCAGAGGATATTAAAAACGCTCGAGCCGCTTATCGGCTGACGGCGTATCGGCAAGGGTTACGGAATACAAAAGGGGAATGTTTCAATGAAAAATTCAAGGCATATGATGGATTCGATAAAGCTGCCCGATCAGACCAAGATAGACGATCTTAAGGGCGGTTACAGGGGTAAGGTCATTCATAAGGAAACAGGCTTTGATGATTTCACAAATGTGACGAGAGCTGATTTTGACAGAGCGACCGTGGTAAGTGTCCCCACGCGCACCGAAGAAGAGGAGGACGAGGACGACTTCATTCCCAAGCCGCTCCCCTCCACGGGAAAGAAGATAGGCGTAAAGATAGGAAGAACATATATCGCCAAGGCAAGGCTTGCAAAGATCATAGCGATCTGCGCGGCTGTGCTTGTTGTGTATATGCTCTTCTTTCCGCCGTTTATGCTCAACAATGAGGACGCAAGCGGCAGCAGATATGTAAATATATTCGCAAACAGCGGACTTTCGCAGGTGAAAGAGGATATTTTCAAGAATGCGAGCGTCCATTCGGAGGAGGCTCTAAGCTCCGAAAAGGCGCAGGATTACAGGATATGCACCATAGGGTTCAAACTGAGGAATCTTTCGCCGTTTGAGCTAAAGATAGACAGCTACAGCATTGTTCTTGCAGACCCAATGTACAGCGACAGTCTGGTATATGCCGCTCCGATGAACGAGGGCGGAGATACCGTTGCGCCGTTCGGGTATGAGTCTGTGGAGGTACAGGTGCTGGTGAATGTAAAGGATATGGACGACAAGGCGTTTGACGAGGCGGTAACGAGTATGGTGATAAGGACTGTTGGTTTGAAGAAGAAGATCGGCGGTTTTTATTGCCCGTGTATACCTGCGTTTGCAATGGTATCAAACGCGATCACATTCAGACTGGAGGACTGACACGGAAATCAATTTTTGATTTCCGTAAAGTCAGAACGCGGCGCTTTTAGAAGTAAGAGATAAGAGGTAAGAAGTAAGAGATAAGAAGTACGCCTTCGGCGAATATTTATTATTCCGCTTTGCAAATTATTTATTGCTTCTTGTTTCAAGAGATTAATTTTGTAAAAATTGATCTCTGTGGGAGGACTGACCGTTTCTTTGCCGCAAAAGCCGAGAGCCTCGTAACCGTAAGAGAAGATTCTGCATAGTATATCAAGGAAACCGCCGCGGCGCGTACCAAAATGGCGGAATTTCTTTGAAAAGGGGAGAGATCTTATGCAGAAGCTGGTGATCGAGGGGGAAAACCGCATCGGCGGCGAGATACATATCCAGGGAGCGAAAAACAGCGCGCTGCCGCTGCTTGCAGCCTGCGCACTGGCGGACGGCGAGATCGTTTTACATAACTGTCCCAGACTTTCGGACGTTTATGCTGCTTGTCGGATACTCACCTGTCTGGGCTGCCGATGTTCAAACCGCGGCAACACGGTCGAGGTGAACGCACGCAGCATTTCAGGTTACTGCGTCCCCGATGAGCTTATGAGGGAAATGCGTTCCTCGATCGTATTCCTCGGGGCGATACTCGGCAGGCTCGGCGAATGTTCGCTTTCGTTTCCCGGCGGCTGTGAGCTTGGTCCGAGACCTATAGATATGCATATCGCCGCGCTGCGGCAGATGGGAGTTTCCATAAAAGAGGAACACGGCGTGCTGCGCTGCACCTGCCCGAAAGGATTGAAGGGCGCTAAGATAAGTCTTTCATTCCCGTCTGTGGGAGCGACGGAAAACATTATGCTTGCCGCCTGCCTTGCAAAGGGAGATACGGTCATATACAATGCCGCAAGAGAACCCGAGATAGCCGATCTGGGAAATTTTCTTAACTGCTGCGGAGCGCGGATAAGCGGTCACGGCAGCAGCACGATATATATTACCGGAGTAAGAGGGCTGCACGGGTGCGAATATCGGGTAATGCCCGACAGGATCGCGGTTTGCACACTTATGAGCGCGGCTGCGATAACAGGCGGAGAGATCACTCTCACGGACGCAAGAGCGCGTGATGTAGACGCGGTCATTCCCGTTTTCGAGCAGATGGGCTGCACGGTATTTGCATATGAGGACAGGATATTTCTTTCAGCAAAAAGACCTCTGAAAGCCGTCAGGACGATAAGGACTATGCCGTATCCGGGATTTCCCACCGACGCTCAGGCAATAGTTATGGCTGCGCTGACAAAGGCGCACGGAACAAGCGTGATAGTGGAGAATATTTTTGAGAACCGCTATCGCCATGTGGACGAACTTGTGCGTATGGGCGCGGACGTCAAGGCGGAGGGAAAAGTGGCGGTCGTTGAGGGAGTCGGCAGGCTGTACGGGGCAAACGTTATTGCGACTGATCTGCGCGGCGGCGCGGCTCTGGTGATCGCGGCGCTGGCAGCCGAGGGAGAGACCAATTTGTCAAACGTAAAACTTATCGACCGAGGATATGAGGAAATAGAAAAGCAGCTTTCCTCCGTGGGAGCTAAGATAAAGCGCGAGAGCGTCTGATCTGCTGCCTGTCGGCACACGGAAATCAATATTTGATTTCCTAAGAAGTCAGAACGCGGCGCTTTTAGAAGTAAGAGATAAGAGGTAAGAAGTAAGAGGTAAGACAAGGAGCGCCTGCGGCGCATATTTTAAATTAAAATATTAGTCCGCTTTGCAATTTTTTTCTTGTTTCTTGTCTAAAACTCTTGTTTCAGAAGATCAATTTTGTAATAGAGGTAAAATCCGTAAAAACCAGGTTGGAGCAATTAAAATGAGAGATGTTATAAAAAGTCAGCAAGCCAGCGAAGAATATAAGCTCATAAACGGGCGCAGGGTAAAGCTTGACAGGCGCAGAAGAAGAAGTAATCTCAATAATTATTACGCCATAGCCGTGGTGCTTGTCGCGGTACTTGTAATGATATTGTGTATGACTTTCTTTTTTAACGTGAGAACGGTCAACATAAACGGCGTGACGCTCTATACGCAGAACCAGATCTACGCGGTGGGCGGCATTACCGATAAAATGAATCTTATCCGCACAGATACCGATGTGATCGAAAAGCGTCTGCTCGATAATCTGGTGTATATAGATTCGGTGAGCGTAAAGAAAAAATATCCCTACGCGCTTGACATAACCGTTACCGAGGCGGTGAAAGCGGCGGATATAGAATATAACGGCAAATATTATCTGCTGTCCGAGTCGGGACGTTTGCTTGAAACGGAAAATGCGGAGCATGACAAGGATCTGCCTTTGGTAAAGGGCTTCGAGCTGAAAATGGAAAGCAGAAAAGCCGGAGAAAAGCTGGGGTCGGAGGATCAGTTAAAGCCGGAGATACTTATGAAGCTGCTTGAATGTATAAAAGATCTTGATCTCAAAGAAATAAAGGTCATAGACCTTACCGACCGCACGGATATTATTCTCAACTACGACGACCGCATAGACATCTGTATCGGCAGCTCGGTGGATATGGACGTAAAGCTCAGACAGATAAAAGCGGTGATAGATGAAAGACTTTCCGACGAGTATGTCGGCACACTGCGTTATAACGGCGCAAGCAGCGGTATTTCGGGTATCCCGCGGAGAGTGAACGATCTTGATGTCAGCCTGCCCGATGAACAGGACGTGTCTGGCGATGTCTTTGGCGAAACGTCCTCGGGTGAAAGCGCTGAGAGCGGCGATGATCTGACCGACAACAGCGGCGGCGACAGCGGCGTTACATATGACGGCTGGAACGATAATACACTTTAAAATGCTTATTCTGCGGCGGAAATGACAAAATATTCGCAGCGTTTAAAATTTGTTAATTAAAAATTTTTAAAGCGTTAATTAACTCGCTTTACATTTGCGCCGATTTATGTTATTATAAGTATATATTTATGTTTTCAGGGGTTTTTGCGGCTGTTTGCCGGAATAATGACGGAAAAATCTGATATTCTGATGTAAAAATTACGGATCATACGCTATATATGATTAGGAGGATGCAAATTATGTCATACGAGTATGTAGAAGCGCCGATCGAAGGCGCAAGGATCAAGGTCATCGGTGTCGGCGGCGGCGGCGGAAACGCGCTCAACTGTATTGCCAGCGAGGGTATCACCGGAAATGTGGATTATATCGCTATCAATACCGACATTCAGGCACTGAAGAGCTCAAAGGCGACCGAGAAGATCCAGATAGGCGCAAAGCTTACTCACGGTCTGGGAGCAGGAGCAAAGCCCGAGATAGGCGAGGCTTCCGCTCAGGAGAGCAGAGAAGAGATCGCCGACGTTATAAAGGACGCCGATATGGTGTTTATTACCGCAGGTATGGGCGGCGGAACGGGCACGGGCGCGGCTCCTGTAGTGGCTGAGATCGCTCAGGAAATGGATAAGCTTACCGTGGCTGTCGTTACAAAGCCTTTCAAGTTTGAAGGTCCCAAGAAAATGGAGAAGGCGGAAAAGGGTATCGCCGCGCTGCTCACAAATGTCGACGCGCTGATCGTCATTCCCAATCAGAACCTGCTTGCCGGCGAACAGAATCAGAAGCTGACTATGCGCCAGTCGTATGCCAAGGCTGACGAAGTACTTAAAAACGACGTTATCTCCATAGCCGAGATCATCACAAGACACGACGAGATAAACGTTGACTTTGCGGATATTACCACGATCATCAAGAACGCGGGACTCGCTCATATGGCAAAGGGTCACGGCACGGGCAAGGAAAAGGTCAAGGACGTCGTGGCACAGGTCGTTTCGAGCGATCTGCTCGAGACTTCTATCACGGGAGCGAAGAGACTGCTTGTAAATATCACAATGAGCGAGGATATCGTGGTGGACGAGATAGACGAGCTGACAAACGCTATCACTCAGGTGGTAGACGAGGACGCGGAGATCATCTTCGGCAACGGCTACGATCCCGACGCAAACGACGAAGTGTTCGTTACCGTCATTGCGGCTGATTTTGACGGCAAGGGAAAAGGCGATGATAAGGCTCAGAACAGAGCTGCGTTTTCGGCGGCTTTTAAACCGTCCGCAGAGGCAGACGCCAAAGCCGATGCGGAGGCTATGCATAAAGCCGGCGTGAAAGCGGCAGGCAATCCCGATTATTACGACGATATTTTTAACATCTTTAAAACGAAGTGATATTGGCGCGGTATTCAGGGACGAAGTGTTTTTTCGTCCCTGTGCCTGCGTTATGCCGCTTGCTTGTTTGTTGTCAAAATGTATAAATTATTTGAAAATATTTGGTGAATGTATATAAATTTTTTTGAATCCATTTAAAGCGGTTGAAAAATATTTTGAAATATAGTATAATATTAATGAAGATTTTTTTGCGATAATGAATTTTCTGGAGGTATGAAACGATGGCAAGCAATGGATATTTAAGAACGGTCCGTGTGGGCGGATTTGACAAGCAGGACGTTCTCGCTTATGTAGACGAACTGAACTCAAAGATCTATAATCTTGAAGCGCAGGTAAAGGATCAGGAAGAAACTATTGAACGCCTTGAAAAAACCGGCGGTTCGGCTCAGGGCGAATTTGACGGCAAAGAAGAATACGAGAAGAAACTTGAGGACGCGAAGAACAAGGTCGCTGAACTGATGGCGTCTACGGATACCATGAAAGTGCAGATCGCCGACTATGAACAGCAGATCGCCGATAAAGACGCGGAGATCGAAAAGCAGAAGGGCGAGATAGAAGAGCTCAACGAAAAGCTTGCGGCTGCGGAATCAAATGCAGGCTCGGCTGCTACTCCGGCATTCGATCTGGGCAGTGTGTTTATCGAGGCGCAGAATACTGCGAACAAGGTAGTTGCAGAGGCTAAGAAAGCTGCCAAGCAGATGGAGGACGAGGCTGCACAGCTCCAGACTCAGATACTTGACGATGCGAATACTCAGGCTGAAAAGCTTGTTACCGACGCTCAGAATGAGGCGAATACGACTCTCCAGACTGCAAAGACAAGCTCGGACGCTATGATCGCGGCTGCAAAGGCAAATGCGGATCAGGTAACTTCCGATGCGGAGGCAAAGGCTGCAAAACTTATTTCCGACGCTACCAACGAGGCAGGTATCATACGCGCCAAGTCTGCCGATCTCAGATCTTCCGTCAAGAACGAGTTCACCGACCTCAGCGATACCGTTCAGCAGCTTATTACTACGCTTAATGATCTGTACGGCGCGACTATCGGTTCAGCCAATACTGCAAGAGATCTGATCGATGACGGTCTTGCTCTTGTTGAGGACGCCAAGTAATGCCGCAGATAAGGCATATAAACGCCGAAGAGCTCAAAAGCTGCGCCGATACCCTGCACTGCGGCGATAAGATACTGCTGACGGGTACGGTATATACCGCCAGAGATGCCGCGCATAAGCGTTTTATGGCGATTCTGGACGAGGGCGGCGAGCTGCCGTTCGACATAAAGAACGCAGTGATATATTACGCAGGACCTACTCCTGCGCCCGAGGGAAAACCGATCGGCTCGTGCGGTCCGACGACCTCCGGCAGAATGGACAGGTTCGCCCCTAAGCTGCTCGATCTGGGACTTGGCGGTATGATAGGAAAGGGCGAACGTTCCGAGGAGGTGCGCGGCGCTATCGTCCGCAACGGAGCGGTCTACCTGTGCGCAGTCGGCGGAGCAGGCGCGCTTGCCTGCAATTGTATCGAGTCCTGCGAGGTCATCGCTTTTGAAGATCTCGGCTGCGAATCGGTAAAAAGACTGTTCGTGAGGGATTTTCCGCTGATAGTTGCCAACGACTGTCACGGCGGCGATATTTTCTCACAGGGACGGGCGGAATACGCTGAAATGTAATATTGTTGACAACGGCGGAAGACGATTTCTTAGTTTTCCGCTGTTTTGTTTATTATATTTACTACTTGGGCATTTTCACTATTGTTTTGACTTTAAATATGTGAGAGTATACAAAATATTCAAATTTCTTTAATTCAATTTGTAATTTACTTGACTTTAAGGGCGGAATGTGTTAATATTAATGTATCGGCATTGTGTTTTTGATAGTTGGATAACAGCTTTCCGGATCGAATGGTGGGGTTGCTTTGAACGATAAGATAGTCCCCGATGAACGGCGTCCCGAAAACAGAACGGACGAGGAGCTTGTCGCTGCCGCAGTAAACGGCGACCGCGACTGCGCGGCGGAACTGATAAACAGATATGTTGGTATCATCAGGAAACGCGCTATGACTTTTTCCGGCGGACTGCCCGATGATCTGGCGCAGGAGGGGCTTATGGGACTGCTGGGAGCGGTCCAGTCATATGATTCCTCAAAGGAAGTGGATTTTTCCGCTTATGCTATGATCTGCGTAAGGAACCGTATGATCTCGGCTTACCGCAAACAAAATTCGGGCGTGGAGACCGTTCCGCAGGAGCAGGCGGAGGATACGCACGATCCGGCGGATATTCCCGAAAACATAGTTTTGCAGCGCGAGGAACTCAACGATCTGCTGAGCGTGATAGGATCGCGGCTTTCGCAGCTGGAGCTTAGAGTTTTCAGGGCGTATGTTTCGGGCGCGTCATACGATCAGATCGCGAAAAAGCTGGATATTTCCCGAAAGGCTGTGGATAATGCAATGCAGAGAGTCAGACGCAAGCTTAAGGATTCGCTTGAATAGGCGTATCGGAACATGGCTCGGGTAGCTTAATTGGAGAGCGTTGTTTTTTAACAGGCAAAGATGTCGGTGCAAGTCCGACCAGGGCAAAAAAATATATAGCGAGGTATAGAATTATGTATGAAGACAAGACATTAGTTTGCAAGGACTGCGGAAACGAATTTGTTTTCACAGCGGGAGAGCAGGAGTTTTATGCTGAAAAAGGCTTTGTCAACGAGCCGCAGAGATGTAAACCCTGCCGCGATGCAAGAAAGAACGCATCAAGATCTGAAAGACAGATGTACACCGCTACTTGCGCCGCCTGTGGAGGAGAGGCTACCATTCCTTTCAAACCGAGAGAGGACAGACCTGTTTATTGCAGCGAGTGCTTTGCCAAATTAAAACAGGACGCCTGATACAGGTCAACTGTAAAGAATCTTCTAAGAGCTGCCTTGTGCGGCTCTTTTTTCTGCAAAGGCTAAGTGCTGCGAATGTCTGCCGTTTAAGTATCTTTTTTATGATAGACTGCGGCTTTTGGGACAGAATAAGAATACATATCAATAATTTAAAGGAGAGTTGAAAATGAAGATAAAAGTAACAAAGGACACTATCATCGGCGATATAATCGACGCCGACCAGACCACGGCTCAGTATTTTACCGAAATGGGAATGCACTGCCTGTTCTGCCCCTCGTCAAGAGGAGAAACGCTCGAACAGGCTTGCGAAGTACACGGCGTTGATGTGAACGAAATGGTAAACAAGCTCAATGCTCACACGAGCGGCTCGGAGAAGTGAAAATGAACGATCGCAGGCTGCTTGCGTGCGCGGCTCTTTGCAAGGGGGATAAAGCCGTCGATGTCGGAACGGATCACGGTCATCTTGCGGCATATCTCGTAACGGAGGGTATATGCAGCCGCTGTGTAGCTTGCGATATAAACGAAAAGCCGCTAAATTCGGCGAGAAAAACTATTGCGGAAACAGGACTTACGGACAGGGTAGAAATACTTCTGTCCGACGGTCTTGATTCGGTTGCGCCCGACGGGGTGACGGACGTTATCATCGCCGGTATGGGCGGTGAGCTTATCGCGGAAATTGTGGGGCGTGCAGAGTGGTTAAAGGAAAACAAGGTCAATCTGGTGCTTCAGCCTATGACTAAGTGGGATCATCTGAGAAAGCGGCTTTATGAGGACGGTTTTGAAGTCACAAAAGAAATAGCCTGCGAGGAGGGCAGATTTGTCTATTCGGTAATGCAGGCTGTGTACATAGGCAGACAGCCGGACTATCCCTGCGATCTGTGTTATCTGTACGGCGGAAGAGCAGACCCGAATACCGCGGAGGGGAGGAAGTATCTCTGCGTTCAGGCTGACAGGCTGGAAAGAGCGGGGGAAGGTATGCTGCGCTCTGCGGAGAATAGGGAAAACGGCGAAAAAATGCTGGCGGCGGCGACCGAACTGCGGAAGCTTTTATTATGAAATAATTTTTACAAAATTTATCTTTTGAAACAAGAGTTTTAGAGAAAAAAGCAAGAAAAAAGTCTGCAAAGCGGAATAAAAATATTTTAAAATATGCGCCGCAGGCGCTCCTTGTCTTACCTCTTACCTCTTAAAAGCATAGCGTTCTGACTTCTTACGGAAATTAAAAATTGATTTCCGTGAATAACGCGCTGCTTGACTTTATAATGAATATGTGATAAAATAATTCTTGTTGCCGAAGTTTTTGCTGCGGCTTGAAAATATTTCTGGGAGGACTTATTATGAAAGACGTAAAAATTTCCGATTCAGTCGTTTATATCGGTGTGGACGACAAGACCATTGACCTCTTTGAAAGTCAGTATGTCGTTGAGAATGGAATATCCTATAATTCCTATGTTATCCTTGATGAAAAGACCGCTGTTATGGATACTGCCGACGCGAGATTTACCGATGAATGGCTTTTGAATCTTAAAACCGCGCTTGACGGCAGAAAACCCGATTATCTGGTAGTTCAGCACGTCGAGCCCGACCATTCGGGAAGTATCGCACGTTTTCTGAGCGAATATCCCGATGCGCAGATAGTGGGAAACGCAAAGACTTTTGTTATGATAAAGCAGTTTTTCCATAACGCGCAGCTTGACGGCAGATGTGTAACGGTAAAGGAGGGGGATACCCTTGCTCTGGGAAGTCACACATTGCAGTTTATTATGGCTCCTATGGTGCATTGGCCCGAGGTCATGGTGACTTACGAGCAAAGCGAAAAGCTGCTCTTCTCGGCGGACGGTTTCGGAAAGTTCGGCGCACTTGATACCGAAGAGGACTGGGCTTGCGAGGCAAGACGGTACTATTTCAACATTGTCGGAAAATACGGCGCACAGGTGCAGGCATTGCTGAAAAAAGCCGCCGCGCTGGAAATAAAGATGATACTTCCTCTGCACGGTCCGCTGCTTAAAGAGAACCTTGAATATTACATCGGAAAATATGATATATGGTCGTCTTATCAGCCTGAGGACAAGGGTATTCTTATAGCCTTTGCGTCCATTCACGGCAACACCGCCGCAGCCGCCCGCAAGCTTGCCGCAATGCTTGAGGAAAAAGGCGCTGAAAAGGTAGTCGTCAGCGATATTTCACGTTCGGATATGGCTGAGGTCATCGAGGACGCTTTCAGATATGACAGAACGATATTTATGTCCTCCTCCTACGACGGCGGAGTGTTCCCGATAATGGAAGATCTGCTTTGCCATTTAAAAGCAAAATCTTTCCGCAACAGAAAGATAGGTATAGTTGAAAACGGTTCGTGGGCTCCCTCCGCAGGAAAAGTAATAAAAGGCTATGCGGAAGGCTTTAAAGACGTGACGATCGCCGAACCTATCGTGACTATCCGTTCCTCGCTCGATCCCGAGTCGGAGCAGGCTCTTGAAAAGCTTGCGGAGGAAATGTGCAGGTGATGTGTATTCTCCCCACAATGGGGAATAATAGCGCATTGTCAAAGTATCTTGACCGCCCGATTTCCAAGGCATTTCATCTCCGCCGCTTGCGGCGGAGAGAAAGTTTGTATCAACCAAACTTAGGGGACGCCACCCCAAACACTTCGTGTTTGGGCTAAAAGAAAAACCGGAAATTTCTTTATCACAGATTATTAGAGCATTTGCCGCAATAAATTTTAATCGCCCGATTTCCAAGGCTTGACCGCTCAGCGCGTTGCAGAGGGCGCATTGCCCCGCCCGGGAGGGCAGCCTTTTTAAGGAAAAGGCTTGACCGAAAACCTTTTTGATTTGCCGACTTCATTTTCAACATAAGTGCAGAGCGTGAAATCAGTCTGCGGAGCAACTCTTATCTCTTACATCTTACATCTAAATATCTTGTATATAAAAATGTGCAGCCGCCGTTACACGCCTGCACATTTTTTTGCCTTTCCCGTCGGGAGAGGCTTTGTTTTGTTGATATGACCGCCCGCGCCGATCGGTCTTTATCTGCCGAGAGGTATCTCTGTATCGCCGATCATCAGCGACTGCGCATTTTCATAATCAACGGGTGCGCATATATTATCAAAAGCAATATACGCGCCTATAGAATCTTTGCCTACACTGTACTTTGTGTGATCCGGTCGGGTAATAGTCCCGTCTTTATTTTTTACCGAGATCACCACTTCTTTTTCCTGTGAATTCTCGTCCGCGGCGTTATCGGAATAGCCGTCATCAGACGCTTGCTCTAAAACTGCGATCTCGTTGTCAGTCAGATCGCACCGCAGCATAATTCCTCCTGCCGAAAGCTTTATCTCTGATATTCCTGTATATACAGAGGCTGCGTCCGCCGTAGGCAGCTCGATCGTATACCTTTCGTCTGGAGTTATCGAAAGCTCGGGCGAATGATCTTTCTCGTGATCGCACTTGAAGATCACCGTACAGCTTTTCTGTTCGCTCTCCTCCGAGCCGTCCTCGCCCTCCTGCTCTACAGTCAGGTTTATATGGCTTTGCAGGCTGTCGGGAGAAAAGTTCTCATCGCCGATATACATAGTTGTCATTATTACCTGCGTATCGTCGGAAACAAGTACCGCCGTGCTTTCTCCTGCCTGCTCCTGCCCGTCGGGAAGTATCGGCGTGATCTTGCGCGCCAGCTCGGGATCGTCCGCCGTCACTGCCAGCATAAAGTGACAGTAAGGGTAGCTGATACATTCCCCGAGCAGCTGTGCGGTGATACCGTCGATATTGTTCCAGATCTGACTCTTAGGGGCGTTATCATCGTTGTATATCTCAAAAAGGCCGGCTGCGCTTTCCGGATCGTTGGCGGAAACTGCGCTGAAAAATTCTTTGATATACTGGTACTTTTCATCGTCGGGATCATCCCTGCCGTTTAAATGCGTCTGAGAGGACGGTTGATTTGCCGCTCCTGCACCGCTGTCCGTACTCATTCCCTCATTGTAGAAAAATACGCCGAGAGCGGTCGCTATCGCCACTGCTGCGGCTGCCGCGATAAACGATGCCGCATTAAAACCGCATTTGAGCTTTATGGTATTTTTCGAGCGTCTTTTGCTTTTGGCGGCGCTGCGGACTCTTTCTTTAAGATCGTCGGACGGGACTATCCTTTGTATGGCTTTTTTTATCATTTCTCTTTCATCGGACTTCATATGTATTCACCTCCGTCTTGTTGTTCCATTCTGTTCCTGAGAGATCTTCTTGCGCGGCTGAGTGTGGAAGATACGGATCTTTCCTTCTGACCAAGCATTTCTGCTATCTGCTTTATGCTGTAACCCTCATAATAATACAGATAAAGCACCGTATTCTGTTTTGCGGGCAGGCGGATAATATCAAGCAGACATTCCGACTCAAGATCGCTCTCGACCGCAATATCAAGAACTGAAAGATCGCTGATCTTCAATACCCTTGTGTGCCAGAAACCTTTCTTCAGATCCTTGCAGAGGTCTACCGCCGCACGGATAAACCACGCCTTGCGGTGCTCCTCCGAATCGAATCCCACATTCCTGGTCATATATTTTACAAATACGTCCTGGACTGTGTCCTCGGCGTCCTCTGCGCTTTTCAGTCTCAGAAAAGCTATCCTGTAGACCATTTTGCCGTATGTGTCGTAAACGCGGTCAAATTCTTCCTCGTCAAACTGACTGCTATCCATTTCCTCACCTCGCTCTGACAGTCCGCGCGGATAGTGTCCCCTGCCGTCCTGTGTGAATATATGTCAAAAAGAGGAAAGCCGGCTTTTTCCCCCTTCTGATAATAATACGATCGAGAAGGGCAAAACACGGCGTTGTTCACAAAAAGTTTACGTTCTCCGACAAAAAATCGAAGAACGTAAGAAAATCATCAGATCAATTCCAAGAAAATCAATTTATAAATTTTATGTAAGCATTTTAATACACTTTAACTTGTTCAGGTTGACTTTGGGGTTATTTTTCCTCCGCCGTTGGCGGAGGAAAAATAATTTAATGTTATATTCTCCGCCGTCGGCGGAGAATATAACAAAAAAATCGAAAAACTGTGCGGAATATAATTATAAGACCAAATACATTCTTGTAAAATTGATTTCCGTGGATCAATTCTGTTGTTTGTATCCCGAAAGGAAATCTTCCATTTCTCTTGCGGCGGTTTTAAGCGTATCGAGTCTGGGCAGATAAACTATCCTGAAATGATCGGGCTGTTCCCAGTGGAATCCGCCGCCGTGGACGAGGAGTATCTTTTTCGTCCGCAGAAGATCGAGAACGAATTGCTCGTCGTTCGTTATGGAGAATTTTTTGGTATCTATTTTCGGGAATATGTAAAACGCGGCCTGCGGCTTGACGGCGGAAAGACCGTCGATAGAGTTCATAGCCTCGTAGATGAAATCCCTCTGAGCGCAGATACGTCCGCCAGGGGCGAGCATTTTCTGCGTTTCGCTGAAATCGGAAAGCGCTTTTTCGATTATCAGCTGCGAGGGAACGTTAGAGCAAAGCCGCATTGACGAAAGCATATTAAGTCCCTCGATGTAGCCTTTCACATGGCTTTTATCTCCGCAGAGAGTCATCCAGCCGCAGCGGAAACCTGCCGCCATATGCGATTTCGACAAGCCGTTGAATGTCACCGTAAAGACGTCGGGAGCAAGTGCGGCTATGGAAGTATGCTTAACGCCGTCAAGCAGCAGACGGTCGTAAATTTCGTCCGAAAAGAGTATAAGCTCCTTTTCTCTTGCAAGCTGCGCGATCTTTTCGAGTATCTCCTCGGGATAGACGGCGCCCGTCGGGTTGTTGGGATTTATAATGACTATCGCCTTTGTTTTCGGCGTTATCTTGCTGCGAATATCGTTTACGTCGGGGAACCAGCCGCTTTGCTCGTCGCAGATGTAGTGGACGGCTTTTCCTCCCGAAAGGGTCACTGCGGCAGTCCACAGAGGGTAATCGGGCGAGGGGACGAGCACTTCGTCGCCGTTGTCGAGCAGTCCCTGCATTACCATAACGATAAGCTCCGACACTCCGTTTCCCGTGTATATATCCTCCGGTCTTACCCCTTCGATACCTTTAGAGAGATCGTATTTAACGATAGCCTCACGCGCGGCGGCTATACCCTTGGAATCGGAATAGCCCTCGGCGGAGGTAAGGTTCTTTATCATTTCGTTTACTACGCTGTCCGGCGTTTCAAAAGCAAACGGCGCAGGGTTTCCGATATTCAGCTTTAATATTTTTTCACCATCGGCTATCATTCTGTCCGCCTCGTCCATTACGGGACCTCTTATATCATAGCAGACGTTATCGAGTTTTGCGGATTTTGAAAAGTACCTCATAGCTGTGACCTTGCTTGCGCCGCGGAGATCTTTCCGTGCGCAAGGTTTCCTTTCTTTGATTGTACGGTCTGTGTGTATCGTCGGGCGCAGACTATTTTTTCAGCGCGGCGATAGATTCGTTTATCCTGTCCATTTTCTCCTGCGCCTTGGCGAGCTTTTCCCTTTCGGCGGCAACGAGCTTTTCGGGAGCTTTTGCAAGAAATCCCGGGTTGTTGAGTTTTCCGCCGAGGAAGTCGAGATCTTTCTGGACGGCTTTTTTCTCCTTGTCAAGACGCGCAAGCTCTTTTTCAACGTCCACAATATCCGCAAGAGGTATAAATATCCTTGCCGAATCGGTGACCGCCGTTACGCTGTCGGGAATGTCCCACTTTTCGCTGATCTCGACATCTGACGCGGACGCGAGCCGCATAAAGAACATTTTTCCCGCCTCGAACGCCTGCGGTTCGGAAGTTTCGATATAAAGCTTTGCCTTTACCGACGGCGGAACGTTCATACCGCTCCTTACCGCGCGGACAGCCTTTATCGCAGCGATGATCTTGCCGAATCGTTCCTCGTCCGCAGCAAAATCGAGTTTTTCGTCATATACGGGGAAGCTGCTCACGATTATTGCCGAGCCGTCGTCAACGAGAGCCTGCCAGATCTCCTCGGTGATGTACGGCATAAAGGGGTGCAGCAGACGGAGTATGCCTTTCATTACCCATACGAGGACTTTCTGCGCGTTCAGAGCTGTATCTCCCCCTGCGTTTATCCTCGGCTTGGCAAGTTCGATATACCAGTCGCAGTAAACGTCCCAGATAAAATCGTACAGCTTTGAAACGGCAACGCCCAGCTCAAACGCCTCAAGATTCTGATTTACCTCTCCTGCAAGCCGATTGAGTCCCGAAACTATCCATTTATCCTCTGCGCTCAGTACTTCGGGCAGTTCGTCCGCAGTGAAACCGTCAGGCAGATTCATCATAATGAACCTTGCGGCGTTCCACAGCTTGTTAGCAAAATTCCTGCTCGCCCTGACTTTTTCTTCGATAAAGCGCATATCGTTTCCGGGAGCGTTTCCCGTAACGAGCATAAATCTCAGCGCGTCGGCGCCGTATTTGTCGATTATCTCGAGCGGATCGATACCGTTGCCGAGGGATTTTGACATCTTCCTGCCCTGCGAATCCCTAACCAGTCCGTGTATAAGCACGGTATCGAACGGTACTTCGCCCATATTTTCAAGACCGCTGAACATCATTCTGATGACCCAGAAGAAGATTATATCATATCCCGTAACGAGGGTGTTGGTGGGGTAGAAATACTCCAGATCTTCCGTCTTTTCAGGCCAGCCGAGCGTGGAGAACGGCCACAGCGCGGACGAGAACCATGTATCCAGAGTATCGGGATCGCGGCGCATAGGCTTGCCGCATTTCGGACAAACGGCTGACTTTTCCTTTGTGACGGTCATCTCGCCGCAGTCGTCGCAGTAGAACGCGGGTATCTGATGTCCCCACCAGATCTGACGGGAAATACACCAGTCGCGGATATTCTCCAGCCAGTGGAAATATATCTTATCGAACCGTTCGGGAACGAATCTTGTCTTGCCCTCTTTTACCGCGTCGACGGCAGGCTGCACGAGCGGCTGCATCTTAACGAACCACTGCGTCGAAACTCTCGGTTCAACGGTAGTTCCGCAGCGGTAGCAGGTGCCGACGTTGTGGACGTGATCTTCCGTCCGAACAAGAAATCCGCCCTTTTCAAGGTCTTCAACGATCTTCTTTCTTGCCTCGTATCTGTCCATTCCGGCGTAGGCAGGATAATCGTCCGTGATCTTTGCGTCGTCGGTCATAACGTTTATCACTTCAAGACCGTGCCGTCTGCCGACCTCAAAGTCATTGGGATCGTGGGCAGGGGTGATCTTTACGACTCCCGTACCGAAATCCGTTTCAACATAATCGTCCGCGATAACGGGTATCTCTCTGCCGACAAGGGGCAGCGTGAGCGTTTTTCCTATTATATCCTTATAGCGAGGATCGTTAGGATTAACGGCTACAGCGGTATCGCCGAGCAGCGTTTCGGGACGTGTGGTCGCAAGCTCAACGTATCCCGAGCCGTCCGAGAACGGATAGCGCAGATGCCAGAAATGGCCTGCCTGTTCCTCAAAAGTTACCTCCGCATCGGAAAGGGAAGTAACGCAGTGAGGACACCAGTTTATCATTCTCTCTCCGCGGTAGATAAGACCTTTTTCGTAATATTTCACGAATACTTCGTTTACCGCGTCCGAGCAGCCCTCGTCCATTGTAAAGCGTTCTCTCTCCCAGTCGCAGGAAGAGCCGAGCTTTTTGAGCTGTTCGACGATCCTGCCGCCGTACTGAGCTTTCCATTCCCAGGCGCGGTTCATAAACGCGTCCCTGCCGATCTCCTCTTTGGTAAGACCCTCCTTGCGCATAGCCTCCACTATTTTGGATTCGGTAGCTATAGCGGCGTGATCCGTACCCGGCAGCCAGAGGGTGCAGTATCCCGACATTCTCTTCCACCTGATGAGAATATCCTGCAAAGTTTCGTCGAGCGCGTGTCCCATATGCAGCTGTCCCGTGATATTCGGGGGCGGGATAACGATAGTATACGGAGTTTTGTTCTTGTCGATCTTAGCGTGAAAATATCCGCCTTTCTGCCAGAAATCATATATTCTGTCCTCTACCTGAGAGGGTTCATAAAGCTTTGAAAGTTCCTTTTTCATTTTTACATATCCCTTCGTTATTTTATCATATTTTTTCTATATTGCAAAATATTTTGCCGCCCTGACTCGCACGTCGAGCGGTCTGAAGGAATTTTTCCGCCTTTTCATTATTGTTAAGCGCAATGTGAACATTCCTTTCCGATCAGATCTGTAATTTATACAAGCTCAATAATATATTATCGCATATCCTGACAAAATTGTCAATGGCAACCTTCACAAATTTGCCGCAGCCGCAAGGGGCGGTATTCGTTATTATTTCAGTGGAGTATCGTCAAGGAAATCAATAGCTTGATCTCACGCTCCGCATTTGCGGCGGAAACGAAGTTGGCAAATTAAAAAGGTTTTCGATCAAGCCTTTTCCTTAAAAAGGCTTGCAGGGTCAAGGGACAGCGTCCCTTGTCGCCGTCCGCAGACGGCGAAATACCCCTGCCGCTTGCGTCCGCAAGGGGT
>CANRDT010000017.1 GCA_947629455.1 uncultured Ruminococcus sp. | reverse complement strand
ATTTTAAAGTTTTATGTAAGTATTTTAATATTTTTTACTTATTCAGGCTGACTTTTGGTTTATTTTTCCTACGCCAACGGCGTAGGAAAAATGACTTAATGTTATATTCTCCGCCGCAGGCGGAGTCCTCCCGGACGGGGCATTTCCGCCCGTCCACGGTGCGTATCGTTCCGGCTTTATAAATGGGGCGGAGAAAGTTTTTTGCATATTATGTTATTTTCTTTGCTTTTAACAGAGAATATAACAAAAAAATTGAAAAACTGTGCAGAATATAATTATAAGACCAAAAACACTCTTACAAAATTGAATTCCGTGTTATATATAGTGAAAAGGTTGATCGAAAGGAGTTTTTGTTATGTGCGGTATAGTAGGATATGTGGGAAAACGCGATTGTACTCAGATATTGCTCGATTCCCTTTCAAAACTTGAATACAGAGGATACGATTCCGCCGGAATAGCGGTGTTCAGCGGCGGCGGTATAAAGACCTGCAAGACAATGGGCAGGATAGCCGATCTTAAAGAAAAAATAAACAGCGAGTGCAGCGATCTCTGCGGCAGCTGCGGTATAGGACATACCAGATGGGCGACGCACGGCGAACCGTCCGACGTAAATTCTCACCCTCACGGCAATGCGGAGATCTCTATAGTACATAACGGAATAATCGAAAACTATCAGAAGATCAAGGACTTCCTCATCAAAAGGGGTTACGTTTTTGAGAGCCAGACCGATACCGAGACCGTCGCCAAGCTGCTCGATCATTACTATGACGGCGATCCTATGGAGACCATACGCAAGGTGCTCGGAGAGATAGAGGGCTCTTACGCTCTGGGGATAATTTTCAAGGATTTCCCCGACAGGATATATGCGGTGAGAAAGGATTCTCCGCTGATAGTCGGCGTGGGAGAGGACGAGGCGTTCATAGCGTCGGACGTTCCTGCGATACTCAAATATACACGCGATTATTATCTGCTGGAGCAGGACGAGATCGCGGTGCTGGATAACGGAAAAGCGCAGATATACGACAAGCACGGCGCACTGCTTGAAAAAGAACTGAAAACTGCCGACTGGGATATGGAGGCTGCCGAAAAGGGCGGCTATGAGCATTTTATGCTCAAAGAGATCAACGAACAGCCTGACGCGATCAGACAGACTATCTCCCCGAGAATATCGGACGGCATACCCTGCTTTGAAGAATGCGGTCTTACCGCCGAAAAGCTTGCAGCCTACAGAAATATCTTCGTGGTCGCCTGCGGAACGGCAATGCACGCCGGACTTGTGGGAAAATATGTCATTGAAAAGCTTGCGCGTATACCCGTGACCGTGGACGTTGCATCGGAATTTCGCTACAGAGACCCGATAATCGGAGAGGGCGATCTGGTGATAATCGTTTCCCAGTCGGGAGAAACTGCGGATTCGCTGGAGGCTCTGAAGCTTTCAAAGAGAAGAGGAGCGCAGACGCTTGCCATCGTCAACGTGGTCGGATCGTCCATTGCACGAGAGGCGGATATGGTGATTTATACTCACGCCGGACCTGAAATATCGGTAGCCTCCACCAAGGCTTACAGCGTGCAGATCGCAGTATTCTATATGCTTGCGTTTTTGCTTGCCTATTCAAGAAAACAGATAAGCCTTGAGGAATGCAAAAGACTTACCGCCGTTCTGGAAAGCGTACCCGAAAAGCTCGGCGAGATACTCAAAAGCGAAAAGACCTGCCAGTTTGTGGCGTCGCAGCTCGTCAATTCCGAAAATCTGCTGTATATCGGCAGGGGACTTGACTACGCGCTGTCTATGGAGGGTTCGCTCAAACTCAAAGAAATATCCTATATCCATTCCGAATCGTATGCCGCAGGAGAACTCAAACACGGTACTATATCGCTTGTCACGGAAAGTATGCCGGTGATCGCGGTGGCGACTCAGCACGATCTTTTTGAAAAGACCGTAAGCAATGCCAAGGAGGTAAAGGCAAGGGGCGGCAAGGTGATAATCGTCACTCAGGAGGATACCGAAGTCGGCGATGACGTGGCGGATCATAAGATAGGTCTGCCGTCGATAGACGATCTGCTTATGCCTATGCTCACCGTTGCGCCGCTTCAGCTGATAGCCTACTATACGTCGGTGCTGAGGGGCAACGACGTTGATAAACCGAGAAATCTTGCAAAATCGGTAACGGTGGAATGATACCCCGAAAGGAAATGTTTAAATGAAGTACAAGGCTTGTATATTTGATTTCGATCTTACTCTTGCGGATTCCTCACCGGGAATACTTATATGTTTCAAGCATACTCTTGAAAAATTCGGCTGCCCCATACCCGACGATCTGACGATCTATAAGACTATCGGTCTTACTCTGGTGGACGGATTTGACGTGCTTACCGGCATAAAGAACAATCCACTGCGCGAGCAGATGCGCGAGGAATATACCCGCAAGGCGGACGAGGTGATGTCGGCTCAGACTTATTTTTATGATGATACCCTGCGCATACTCGAGGGACTGCGCGGAGCGGGCGTCAAGGTCGGGATATTGTCAACAAAGCTGCGGTACAGGATAGTAGAATCGTTTGAGATGAAGATAGGAAGTCTGCCCGTCGACGAGATAATCGGCGCGGAGGACGTCGGCGCGGCAAAGCCCGACCCGTCGGGACTTCTTATGATGATACGGCGGCTCGGCGTTTCAAAGGAGCAGGCTTTGTATGTGGGCGACAGCTATATCGACGCGCAGACGGCTATGGCGGCAGGGGTGGATTTTGCCGCAACGGCGACGGGCTCTACCTCCGCAGAGGAGCTTATGAAATATCCGAACGTTTGGGTGGGAAAGTCGCTTACCGAGATATTCAGCGCAATTAACAATAACGCGTAAAATATATTTTAACATTGTATTACGAAAGCTTGCTATAAAGTGAGAAAAATGATATAATGATATGAAAGGATCTATGCGCCGGTGTTGGGGACGGGGCGTATAAAAGATATAGTGATAGTGAAAGGAAAACTTTGAATGATAAAGAGTATGACGGGATTCGGCAGGGAGCGCACTGTCATTGCAGGGCGCGAGATCGTTGTCGAGATACGCTCGGTGAATCACAGGTTTTTTGATTTCAGCGCAAGAACGCCCAGAGCTTACGGTTATCTGGACGAAAAGCTGAAAGCCTTTGTGCAGAGCGCTATCTCGCGCGGCAAGATCGAGGTTTCGGTGGTCATTCATAATCAGGAGGGGATAAACGCCGATATTGAAATCAACCGACCGCTTGCGGCAGGGTATCTCTGTGCTCTCAGAGGAGCGGCGCAGGAGCTCGGCGTGGAGGACGATCTCAAACTGTCCGATCTTACCCGTTTTTCCGATATATTCACGATAGTGAAGTCGGAGGACGACGAGGAAGAGATCTGGTCGCAGGTAAAGCAGGCGGCAGACGCGGCGCTTGAAAGATTCGTCGCGATGCGCACCGCCGAGGGAGAAAAGATGTATGAGGATATATCTTCAAGGCTTGATTCCATAGAGGCTACAGTCGCAAAGGTGGAGGAGCTTTCTCCGCAGCAGGTGACGGCGTACCGCAAAAGACTTTACGACAAGCTGTCGGAGCTTTTGCAGGATAAGACGATAGACGAACAGCGCATACTCACCGAGGCGGCGATATTTGCCGATAAGATAGCGGTCGATGAGGAAACGGTAAGGCTAAAGAGCCACATATCCCAGTTCAGGGAGCTGATAAGATCGTCCGAACCGGTCGGCAGAAGACTTGATTTTCTCGTTCAGGAAATGAACCGCGAAATAAACACCACCGGCTCAAAATGTCAGGATCTCGCCATAACGGATATGGTCGTGCAAATGAAAGCCGAGCTTGAAAAGATCAGGGAACAGGTACAGAATGTCGAATAGGAGAGGGAAGATCTATGCAGCTTATCAATATAGGTTTTGGAAATATGGTTTCTTCGGCAAGGCTCATAGCGCTGGTAACTCCCGAGTCCGCTCCCATAAAGAGGATAATCCAGGAGGCGAGGGATAAGGGTACTCTCATAGACGCGACCTGCGGCAGACGCACGAGAACGGTGCTTATTATGGACAGCGACCACGTTGTGCTTTCCGCCGTCGCTCCCGAAACGGTGGGAGGAAGATTTGAACAGGAGGATGAGGAAGATGTCTGAAAAGCCGAGACTTCTTGTGGTGTCCGCTCCGTCAGGCTGCGGAAAGGGGACTATCCTCTCCGAAGTGTTCAGGGACAGGGAAGTGTTCTATTCCGTTTCCTGCACGACGAGAAAACCGCGCCCGGGCGAACGCGAGGATATAGACTATCACTATATAAGCGACAGTAAATTCGGCGAAATGATAGAAAACAACGAGTTTCTTGAATATGCCTGCTATGCGGACCATTCCTACGGCACGCCCGCCGCTCCCGTGAGGGAGAATCTCGCGCAGGGCAGAAATGTCGTACTGGAGATAGAAACGGACGGAGCCTTTCAGGTAAAGAAGGCTATGCCCGAGGCGGTGCTGATATTTATACTTCCCCCGTCTGTGGCGGAACTTGACAGACGGCTGCACAAGAGAAATACCGAGCCGGAGGAAGTTATACGCAAAAGAGTTGCGCAGGCGGCGGCAGAGATAGCGAAAGCCGTCGATTACGACTACGTTATTATGAACGACGCGCTTGAAGAGGCGGTCGCCGATTTCACGGCGGTGCTTGACGGCGGCGCGGAAAGATTCAGAGCCGCGAATACGGACGTAAAGAAAATGATAAACGAGGTGCTTGAAAATGCTTAGACCAGCAGTTGTGCAGATACTCAAAAATAACGAGAGCTATTATTCATTGGTGATCGCGGTCGCAAAGAGGGCGAGACAGATAAGCGACACCGCGCAGGAGGAAAAGACCGTTCTGAATGAAAAACCGGTCAAGATGGCGGTCGATGAATTTGCGTCGGGAGAATACAGACTTATAGAAGATCCCACGCTCAGAAGCTGAGGTGCTCTGAAATATGCGCGGCGTGTTTCTTGTGGCTAAAGTCGCTGTTTCGCGCGCAGCATACAGCTTTGACAGCGAATACAGTTACATCGTTCCCGAAGAGCTTAAAACGGATATAAAGGCAGGCGCGAGGGTTTTAGTCCCTTTCGGCAGCGCGAACAGACAGTCGATAGGCTTTGTCACGAGGATATATGAGTCCACCGAGTTTAACGAAAAGCTCAAACCGATAGCAAAGCTGATAGATACCGAACCGCTGCTTACCGCTGAGATGCTGAGGATAATTTTCTGGCTGAAGGAAAATACTTTCTGCACTTTTTTTGACGCGTACCGTACCGTTATCCCCACAGGATTCGGCTACAGTTTCAGCCGTCATTTTACGCTTGCGAATACCCTCCTGCCGGACGGGGAGCTTGAGCCGGCGGAGCTGAATATAATAAATTTTATGCGCGGCGCAAAGAACCAGCGCGAGATAGACGATCATCTTGATCTTGCCGCGGACGCACGTCTGAAAAAACTGGTCGGCGGACTTATTGACAAGGGATATATCGAGGAAAGCGGCAGCCTTAAACGCCGCGTAGGCGACGAAACGGTAAAAATGGTAAGGCTTTCCGATTATTTTATTTCGGAGACGGCGGCAGGGAGAGCGGTGACGCTTACCGCCAGACAGAAACAGGTCGCCGAACTGCTGCAGGAATGTGATTCGGCGTCGGTCAGGGAGATATGCTATATGACGAGCAGCACCCCCTCGCTGATAAGCCGTATGGTGAAAAAAGGGCTGCTTACCGAGTTTAAAAACGAAGTTATGAGGAGCGTACAAACTGAGCCGCAGCAGAAAAAAGATCCCGAAGATATAATACTTAATGATGAACAGCAGCAGGCGTTTGAGGGTATCTCGCGGCTGATAGATTCGGGTAAGGCGGCAGGCGCTTTGCTTTACGGCGTTACGGGCAGCGGAAAGACGGCGGTGTTTTTCAGACTGATAGATTCAGTAGTGAAACGGGGAAGATCGGCGCTTATGCTCGTGCCTGAGATCTCTCTCACTCCGCAGATGGTGAGCAGGTTCAGGACTTATTTCGGCAGCTGCGTCGCGGTGCTCCATTCGTCGCTTTCTCTCGGACAGAGAACGGACGAGTTCAAACGCATAAAACGCGGAGAGGCGAAGATAGTCGTAGGTACGCGCAGCGCGGTGTTTGCGCCTTTCGGAGATCTGGGTATAATAATAATGGACGAGGAGGGGGAACACAGCTACAAATCCGAATCCTCCCCCAGATACCACGCAAGGGACGTCGCCATACAGCGGTGCGGATACAGTAAATGCGTATTGGTAATGGCGTCGGCTACTCCGTCGCTTGAAACCTTTTACTTTGCAAAGAACGGCAGGTTCAGCCTGTTTGAAATGAAGAGCCGCTATGCGGACGCGGTGCTGCCGCAGGTGGAGATAATAGATATGCAGCAGGAGGAGAACGATCGGATATTCAGCCGCAGACTGCTCGACCGTATCGGCGAAACGCTTGACAGAAAGGAACAGGTCATACTTCTTCTTAATCGCAGAGGATTTTCCACCTGTATCACCTGTCTTGACTGCAAGAGCGCGCTGTCCTGCCCGAAATGCGGAATACCGCTGACATATCACAAGAAAAACAACAAGCTTATGTGCCACTACTGCGGCTTTACGATGAACGATACCGATAAATGTCCCGTGTGCGGTTCGGATCATTTGCGCCGCAGCGGCATAGGTACTCAGCGTATCGAAGAAGAGCTTGCCGAGCATTTCCCGAACGCAAGACTTCTCAGAATGGACGCGGATACGACCTATTCAAGATATTCCTATGAAGAAAATTTCAGGGATTTTGAAAACGGAAAATACGATATTATGCTTGGTACGCAGATGATCGCAAAGGGACTTAATTTTCCCGATGTGACGCTGGTGGGCGTGGTGTCGCTGGATAAAGCGCTGTTTACGGGGGACTTCCGCAGCTATGAGAGGACTTTTTCGCTCATCACGCAGGTCGCGGGGCGCAGCGGCAGAGGACAAAAGCCGGGCTATGCCTGCTTGCAGACGTATGTTCCCGATCACTATGTGCTCAATCTTGCGGCGGCGCAGGATTATGACGAATTTTATAATCAGGAGATCGCGCTAAGAAGATCGCTTATGTATCCGCCCTTTTGCGATATATGTGTCGTGGGATTTTCAAGCGAGCTTGAAAGCAAGGCGATAGAGGCATCTGAATGGTTTGCTGAGGAAATGAGCCGATATATCCGCGAAAATAATATAGAAATACCGCTGAGAGCGCTCGGACCCGCTCCCTGCACTTTCGGAAGAATAAATAATAAATACAGGTACAGACTTATACTCAAATGCCGCAGCTGTCGGGAATTCCGCAGCGTTATCTCACAAATGCTCATACGCTTTTATAAAAACAAGGATCTTGTCAGAGTGAGTATATACGCCGATATAAACGGCGACATCGGTCTGTGACGGAAAGGAATAATCTTATGGCTATAAGGAATATACTTAACAAGAGAGATGAAACGCTCCATAAGGTCTGCAAGCCGGTGGAGAAATTTGACGAAAGACTTATCACGCTGCTTGACGATATGGCGCAGACTCTCGAAAAAGCCGAGGGCGTGGGACTTGCCGCTCCTCAGGTGGGAATACTCAGAAGACTTGTCGTCATAAACGCGGGCGAGGGTCTTTACGAGCTTATAAATCCCGAGATCGTCGAGGTATCCTCCGAAACGCATAAGGTGCTCGAGGGCTGCCTTTCCTGTCCCGGAGAATGGGGATACACTATCCGCCCGATGACGGTGAAGTTCAGAGCGCAGGACCGCAGCGGCGAGTGGTACGAAAAGGAAGTTTCCGAGCTGTTCGCTCAGGCGGTGTGCCATGAGCTTGAACATCTTGACGGTCATTTGTTCCTTGAAAAGGTGATCGAGTTTGTAGACGTCGATCAGGAAAACGCCGACAGCGGCAGGAAAAACAGGAAAAAGGGGAAATAAGCTTTGAAGATCGTTTTTATGGGCACGCCCGATTTTGCCGTTCCGACATTGAACGCGCTGTACGATTCGGGATATGACGTTGCTGCGGTCTTTACTCAGCCGGACAAGCCGAAGGGCAGGGGAATGAAGCTTGCCCCCTCTCCGGTAAAGGCGGTCGCCGAGGAGCATAATACTTTAGTGTATCAGCCCGGCAGCTTTCGCGGCGACGGCGGAGAAAACGCCGCAATACTCAGAGAAATCGCTCCCGACTGCATAGTCGTGGCGGCATACGGCAAGATACTTCCCCCCGAGATACTTTCGATTGCTCCGCTCGGCTGCGTGAACGTACACGGTTCGCTGCTGCCGAAATACCGAGGCGCCGCGCCGATACAGAGAGCTGTCCTTGACGGCGAGAAGATAACGGGCATAACCACTATGCTTATGGGCGAGGGTCTTGATACGGGGGATATACTTTTGCAGGAGCAGACGCAGATCGGTGAAAACGAGACTTCGGCGCAGCTTTTTGAACGGCTTGCCGTAATGGGCGCAGCGCTGCTGATAAAAACGCTTGCCGCTCTGGAAAGCTCGTCCGTAACGCCGCGAAAGCAGGACGATTCCCAAGCGACTTACGCCCATATGATAACCAAGGATATGTCGCCGATAGATTTTACTCAGTCAGCACAGAAGATACACCGTCAGATCTGCGGACTTTCGGACTATCCGTGCGCGTCCGCCATTCTTAACGGAAAGCGGCTGAAAATATATTCCTCCGAGATCGTTTCCACACAGCCGACGGGCAGACCTGTCGGAAGTATCGTAAACGCCAAGGACTTCAGCGTTGCCTGCGGCAGCGGAGTTATCCGATTTACTCAGGTGCAGGCGGAGGGCTCGAAGAAAATGAGTGCGCAGGATTATCTCAGGGGAAAGCCGCTGTGCGGCAGCGAGATATTAGGGTGACGTACCGTTATGGACAGTGCGAGAAAAACAGTACTCAGGCTGCTTGACAGGGTGGAAAAAAACTCCTCCTACTCAAATATACTTCTTAATGAGGAACTCAGGTGCAGCGGACTTTCCGCAGAGGACAAGCGATTTGCGACCGCGCTTTTTTACGGCGTTCTCGAAAGACTTATCACGCTCGATCTTATCATAAAGAGCCGACTTGACCGCCCCGAAAAAATGCCCGACGGCATATCGCTCGGAATACTGCGAATGGGTATCTATCAGCTGCTTTATATGGATTCCGTACCCGACAGAGCGGCGGTCGATGAGTGCGTCAAGCTTGCAAAGGAGTTCCGCGGAGTTTCTCGGGGGTTTATAAATGCCGTTCTGCGCGGCTTTATCCGCAGCGGAAAGAAGATACCGACCGTCGGCGAACCCGGCAGCGCGGAATATCTCTCGGCGCAGTATTCCTGTCCGCAGGAGCTTTGCCTGAAATGGAAAGAGGAATACGGCGACGATGCTGCGGCGGCAATGCTCGGGACTTCTCTTGGTCAGCCGCCCGTCACGGTGAGGACAAATACTTTAAGGATAACTCCCGGATCGCTTGCCGCCCGTCTTGAAGAAGAGGGCTTTACCGCCGTCATTTCCGACATCGACGGCTGCTGTATAAGGATAAGCGGCAGCGGCTCGCCCGAACAGAGCGATTGTTATAAAGAGGGACTGTTTCACGTTCAGGATCTCTCCTGCCAGATCTGCTGTCGGGCGCTCGATCCGAAAGAGGGCGAAACGATCCTGGATATTTGTTCAGCGCCGGGAGGAAAGGCTTTCACCTGTGCCGAACTTATGAACGGCGGCGGCAGACTTCTTGCGTTCGATCTTCACGAAAACCGCGTCAGACTTATCCAAAGCGGCGCGCGCAGGCTCGGACTTGACAACATGACCGCCATGACGGGCAACGGCAGAGTGTTTTCACAAGATATTCCGCAGGCGGACAGGGTGCTTTGCGATGTGCCCTGCTCGGGACTGGGAGTTATACGCCGCAAGCCGGAGATAAAGTATAAAAAGCTCTCGGAAAATGACCGCCTGCCACAGATACAATACGAAATACTTGACAATTCAAGCCGCTATGTCAGATCGGGAGGAAGACTGGTCTACTCCACCTGCACTCTTTCGAGAGCGGAGAACGATATGGTCGCGGACAGGTTCCTCGGCGAACACCCCGACTTTGAAAAGGGCGCTCTTCCCGAGATACTCGGAGGGGAAAGGCGTTACGCCACTATCACTCCCGACAGATTCGGCTCGGACGGATTTTTCATAGCGGTATTCAATAAACAGAGGTGATCTTACGATATATTCCGCACAGGACGGCAGGATAGACATACTCAGCCTTACGCCGGACGAACTCTGCGGCGAGATAGAAAAGCTGGGCGAGAAAAAATTCCGCGCAAAACAGATCTTCGACTGGCTTCATGTCAAAAGAGTAACGGATTTTGACAAAATGACTAATCTATCTGCACAATTGAGGGATAAACTTGGAAGAAATTTTTGTATAAAATCACTATTTGTATGCAAAAGGCTTGAATCTGCTGCCGATAATACTGTAAAATATCTATATGGGCTTGATGACGGCAATCATATCGAGTCTGTCCTTATGGAATATTCCTACGGAAATACCCTGTGCGTATCCACTCAGGTGGGGTGCAGAATGGGCTGCAGGTTCTGTGCGTCCACCATAGCGGGATTCAGGCGCAGCCTGCTGCCGTCAGAGATACTGCTGCAGCTTTACGAGGCGGAAAGAAACAGCGGCAGAAAGGTCTCGGGCGTGGTGCTTATGGGAATAGGCGAACCGCTTGACAACTTTGACAATGTTGTGGATTTTCTAAAGATACTCAGCTGCCCCGAGGGAGCGAATATGTCGCTGCGGCACGTTTCGCTCTCCACCTGCGGTATCGTCCCGATGATATACCGCCTTGGCGAACTCGATCTGGGACTTACCCTTTCGGTATCCCTCCACGCTTCCGACAACGAGAGCCGCAGCGCGATAATGCCGATAAACGAAAAATATCCGATAGAGCAGCTTATGAAAGCGTGCAGGGATTATTTTTCCGTTACGGGCAGGCGCATCTCGTTTGAGTACGCGCTTATCGACGGTCATAACGACTCGCGCGGCGACGCAAAAAAGCTTGCACAGCTGCTTGACGGTTTTAACTGCCACGTAAATATAATACCTATAAATAAAATAAAAGAAAGAAACTACACCTCTGACAGGAAAGCGGCGAACAGATTCAGACAGTATCTTGAAGATCTGGGTGTGAACGCCACTGTAAGACGAACGCTCGGCGCGGATATAGACGCCGCCTGCGGTCAGCTGCGCAGAGAATACGAAATATAAAGAAAAGGCGGTGAGCTGCTTGTTTTTATCATATAAAACGGACATAGGGGTCAAACGAAGTGAAAATCAGGATCGCGTCAAGGCGGGATTTTTAAACGATCACACCTCTCTTGCCGTCGTGTGTGACGGTATGGGCGGAGCATTGTCCGGCGGCGTTGCCAGCGAAGTGGCGGTCAATACTATCTACAGCCGAATTGCGGATAATTTCCGTGAGGACGCCGATCCGAACAGCATAAGAAACCTTATGCTTACCGCAGTTCACGCAGCAAACACGATAGTTTACGAAAAAAGTCTTGAAGATATAGACAAGAACGGTATGGGAACGACCTGCGTCGCCGCTCTGGTGTGCGGCAGAAAATGCTATGTCGTGAGCGTCGGCGACAGTCGGGCATATCTGCTGACGGGAGAGGGTATAGAACAGGTCACCAACGATCATACCTATGTGCGTATGCTTTACGAGCAGGGTTCAATAACCGAGGAGGAAATGAAAACTCACCATATGAAAAACGTCATAACGCGCGCGGTCGGGGTAGAGCCTGACGTGGACGTGGATTATTTTGAGTTTGAACCTCAGTGCAGTTTTACTCTGCTGCTTTGCTCAGACGGAATGTCGGGCTACTGCGATGAGAAAATTATATACGACTTTGTTTTCGGAAAAAATCTGGATAAAGCCGTATCTGATTTGATAGATCATTCAAATTCACAAGGCGGAAAGGACAACATAACCGTCGCCGTGATAGCGAATTAAAGGCAAAGGAACAGGACGATAAAATTAGATTAGGAGTTGAAATTATGGATTCTAACATCGGCAAAAAGCTGGACGGCCGCTATGAGATAACCGAGCTTATCGGCGTAGGCGGAATGGCGGACGTATATAAAGCCGTGGACGTAATGGAAAACCGTATAGTGGCGGTGAAAATACTTAAAGACGAATTTTCCCAGAACGAGGAATTTCTGAGAAGATTCCGCAACGAAAGCAAGGCGATAGCGGTACTTTCACACCCGAATATAGTAAAGATATACGACGTGGGATTTACGGACGAGATACAGTTTATCGTTATGGAATACATAGACGGTATCACGCTGAAGGAGTTTATCGAACAGCAGGGAGTCCTGAGATGGAAAGATGCTCTGCATTTCGTGACGCAGATACTCCGCGCCCTCCAGCACGCACACGACAAGGGCATCGTACACAGAGATATAAAGCCGCAGAATATTATGCTTTTTGCCGACGGCACTATAAAAGTGATGGATTTCGGTATCGCGCGTTTTTCCCGTGTAGACGGCAAGACCGTTTCGGATAAGACTATAGGCTCGGTGCATTATATCTCCCCCGAACAGGCAAGAGGGGATATGACCGACGAAAGATCGGATATTTATTCCGTCGGAGTTATGCTTTATGAGATGCTGACGGGCAAAAAGCCTTTTGACGGAGAAAATCCGGTGGCGATAGCTTTAAAGCATACTCAGGAAGATCCTCCTCCGCTCAGGGAGATAATGCCCTCCGTTCCGGAGGCTCTCGAAGAGATAGTCATTCACGCTATGGAGAGATCGCCGTCAAGACGTTATCAGTCGGCTGCCGAGATGATAAGGGATATAGATACTTTCAAGCTCAATCAGTCGGTGGTGTTCGGATATAAGGGAGGAGCAGCTCCCATACCCGAGCCGAGAGAGGAGAGCAGGTACTTTATCCGTGACGATTATGACGACGATGATGAGGATTACGATGATGATTATGACGAAGAGGACGATGAGGACGATGACGACGACGAGCCGAAAAAACGTTCTTATGTCGTTCCGATACTGCTTGCGGTAACGGTAGCGGTAGTTATAATCGCGGCGGTGATAATTTCGGTAAATATTATAGATAATTTCAGCGTTGCCCAGACGCATACAGGCACGATCACGATACCTAATTTTGTCGGAAAGAATATCGTAGACGTTCAGCAGGAATACAAGGATCAGCTGAATTTCCATACCACTCAGGAATACAGCACCGAATATGACGAGGGCATAATCATAAATCAGGATCCCGTCAATAAGACCGTCCGCGAGGGATATACCGTCAATCTTACGGTGAGCCGCGGACCAAGGCTCGTGACCGTTCCGAATATGGAGGACAAGACCGAATCGGTAGCGGTAAACGAACTTACGAGCGCGGGATTTGTTCCCAAGACAAATTCCATGTATTCGGATAAGCCGGAGGGCGTCGTTGTAAAGACCGAGCCTGCGGCAGGTACGGAATATCCGGTAGGCGCGGAGATACAGGTGTACATCAGCCGCGGCGAACTTGAGACCGAGGTAAAAGTGCCGAATGTTATCGGTCTTTCCGAGGAAAAGGCTATCGCAAAGCTGAAAGAAAACAAGCTCAGCTACAGACGTGAGGATATTGAACATGACGGCGACAAGGGCAAGGTCATCGACCAGAGCCACGCCGAGGGCGAGTATGTCGCAAAACAGACGGAGATAGTTATTTACGTTTCGACGGGCGAGACATCTCCTACGGATATGCAGCTCAGTCTGCCGCTGCCCGACGGAGTATGGGGCGCATACACCATAGACGTATACCGTGACGGCAACGTGGCGTTTACTCAGCCTGTCGCCAAGGCGGAAACTACGGGAGGTTCGGTAAACATCAACATCTCCGGCAGAAAAACGGAAACACTTTCGATCTTTGTAAGAAATAATCAGACGAATCAGAATGTTGAATATGCAAGATACAAAGTCGATTATGAAACCAAGTCGGCAGTGCTGGACGGCGAACTTAATACTCAGGGTCTGCTGAATATTACTCCCACTTCTACCACTACAACGACTACAACGACCACCACCACAACGACAACTACGACTACCACCACTACTACCCCTGCGCCCGAACCCGAACCCGAGCCGCCCGTAAGCTCGGACGATTCGTCGCAGCAGGGCGGTGAAGTCCCCGACGTGACCGATATTCCGGCTGACAGCAGTCAGGCATCGGAAACGCCCGAGCAGTGATATGGAAGGTCTGATAATCAAGTCTATCGGGGGCATCTACACCATAGATGCCTCCGACGGCGTTTATGAATGTAAAGCGCGAGGCGTTCTGCGAAAGAGGGGGATAACTCCCGTGTGCGGAGATACTGCGGTGTTTTCTGCCGAGGAAAAGGTGATGACCGATATTCTTCCGCGAAAGTCGCTGCTCGTCAGACCGCCGATCGCGAATCTTGATATACTTATATTTGTCATATCTACCTGCGAGCCTGCGCCGTCGCTGCTTTTGCTCGATAAATTCATAGCAGTCGCCGAGTACAAGAAGATCGAACCTGCCGTCGTTTTTACAAAGATAGACAAGCAGAGCGCACAGAGGTACGAGGAAATATACAAAAAAGCAGGCATTTCCTGCTTTCAGGTGGACAATACCAACGCCGACGGCGGTGCGGAACTGACTCGGCTGAGAGAAATGCTGCGCGGAAAGCTGTGCGCTTTTACCGGCAACACCGGAGTGGGAAAATCCTCCCTTATGAACAACATTTTCCCGGGAATGGAGCTTTCCACGGGAGAGATAAGCAAAAAACTCGGACGCGGCAGGCATACCACAAGGCATATTCAGCTCTATCCGCTCGAAGGGGGAGGATATGTCGCGGACACGCCGGGATTTTCAAGCTTTGACACCAACAGGTACGATACGATCTATAAGGACGAGCTGGCAGGCTGTTTCCGCGAATTTGCGGAGTATACCGACAAGTGCAGATTTATTGACTGTAGTCATACAAAGGAGATAGGCTGCGCGGTCATACAGGCGGTAGAGGACGGGCAGATCGCGCCGTCCCGCCATGAAAGCTATGTGCAGATGTATACGGAGGCAAAGGAACTCAAGGAATGGGAGCGCGGACAGCAGCCGAGAGGTGAACGGGAATGAACGGGCGATGTGTTATTTTTGCCGCGGGAGAAAAGGTCAGCCGAAATTGTGCGGATATGGATTTTATCGGCAGGGCGTATGTTATCGCCGCCGACGGAGGAACGGAGCTTGCCGCCGATCTCGGAGTAATGCCCGACAGGATAATAGGGGACTTTGATTCCTGCGGACATATGCCCGACGGAAATAATGTGGAAGTCTACCCCTGCGAAAAGGACGATACCGATCTTATGCTTGCAATAAAAGCAGGACTTAAGGCAGGCTGTCGGGATTTTCAGATATACGGTGCGGCAGGCGGACGGCTCGACCATATGATCGGCAACATTCAGTCGCTGGCTTTTCTGCTCGGACGGGGAGCGCATGGCTGTATCATCTCCGACCGCGAATATGTCACGCTGCTTTCGCCGGGAAGATATTTTTTCACAAAACGCGGCGGTTTTTCGCTGTCGCTGTTTGCATATTCCGAAAAAGCGGAGGGACTGTGCATAAGGGGTGTGAAATACGCGGCGGAGGACTGTGAACTCAGCAGCGATTTTCCGCTCGGGATATCCAATATCATCACTGCGGACAGGGCGGAAGTGAGCTTTAAAAAAGGGCGGATACTTGTAATTTGTTCGCGGTTATTCACCGATCCGTGAGATCTGAATAGTATATAATATAAATTTATATACGGAGGTCTTACAGATGAAAGTAGTAGTTGTGAAAAGTCCTAAGATAGTTTCCGGACTGCTGAGATTGATTTTCGGTATAAAAAAAGAGGACTGCGAAGGCTGAATGTCGGACGGCTTTAACGCCGTCCTTTTTCGTTGTTTTGTGGGGGAATAAGCGCATAGCTCAATTTTTATAAAATTGATAAGTAAGAAAATGTCTGCAAAACGGACTAATATTTAAAATATGCGCCATAGGCGCTCCTTGTCTTACCTCTTACATCTTAAAAGCGCAGCGTTCTGACTTCTGCGGAAATCAAGAATTGATTTCCGTGGGGGGGAATAGGAGCGGCGACGTCGGCATAGAATTTATCGGTGATGGTATGTTTGAAATGCATATCGGCAGAATGAAGATAGGGTTTTCGTTTACTTTTTTTATGGTGATCGCGGCTGCAGCGGTCGTGGGGGAAATGACTGCCGTCAGGCTGCTGACGGCGCTGCTGTGCTGTATTCTGCACGAACTGGGGCATATTGCGGCTATGTGCGCCGTGGGAGCGTTCCCTGAGGGGATATGTTTTTACGGGGGAGGGATAAGGCTTTATCACGGTTGGAGGAAACTGCTGCCGCAGAGGTCGGAGGCGTTCGTGCTTTCGGCAGGGTGTGCGGTAAATCTGACAATTGCCGCAGCTGCCGTTATTATTTATGGAAAGTGCGGTTATTTTGCCGCCGCGAATCTGATATTGGGGATATTTAATCTCTTGCCGTTCGGGTATTTTGACGGCGGTCGGCTGCTCGAGCTTATTTGGGGCGGCAGGCGGAGTTTTTATGTTATAAAGGCTGTTATGCTTTGTCTGTTCGGGGGAATGTTTATTGCGGCTGTCATTTCCGGTTACTGTGCGAATGTAATGCTTGCCGTTTTTTTCTGCGCGGCTGCGGCAGGGATAACGGAAAAGGTCAAGGGGTGATATTGCGCTCGGGTCGGGAGGTTGTTTTTCCTCCGCCGCAAGCGACGGAGAAAGTTTATATCGGTATATAGATACAGCGCAATATTTTCGGCAATAGGTGCGTAGCTGCCGCCATAAATGGCGGCGGTAACAAATGCCCTTCATAGTAGGGAAAGCGCTCTCTTGCAAGCGCTTTCCCTCTTTCCAAACAGTCCACCGGACTGTTTGGAAATTCACCCTTTTCAGAGCGCCTCCGTATGGGGTATTTCGCCGCCTGCGGGCGGCGACAAGGGACGCTGTCCCTTGACCCTGCAAGCCTTTTTAAGGAAAAGGCTTGACCGAAAACCTTTTTAATTCTCCCCCCTGCTTATCAAACAAACCGCTTTCGTAAAGTTTAAATTTGATTTCCGTGTAACATTCCAAAAGTACTTTACAAACACAAAAGTTATGTGCTATAATTGAAATATAAAAGCATAGCGCCGAGGAGGTCAAAATGTGGAGGAGATAAGAGAAAAGATAGAAAAAGTTCTGCTCAGAACGCAGAAACCGGCAAGATATATCGGCGGAGAACCGGGCAGTATCATAAAGGATAAAAATAAAGTAGATGTGAGATTCGCTTTTTGCTTTCCTGACGTTTATGACGTCGGAATGTCGCATCTGGGTATGAAAATACTCTACGGACTGAAAAATACCGTGGAAAACTGGTGGTGCGAAAGGGTATTTATGCCTGATAAGGACTTTGAAGAACATATGAAAAGGGAAAATATACCACTTTACGCTCTGGAAAGCCTTGACCCCGTGTCGGAATTTGATTTTATAGGCTTTACATTACAGTACGAGCTTTCCTATACCAACGTGCTTGAAATGCTGAAGCTTGCAGGACTGCCCGTGCTTTCCTCCGAACGCGAGAGCCTGACACCCATAGTGGTGGGCGGCGGCCCCTGCGTCTGCAATCCCGAACCGATCGCCGACTTCTTTGACCTGTTTATACTCGGCGAGGGGGAAGAGGTGAATATGCAGCTGCTGCGTTTGTATGAAGAAATGAAACCGACCTCCCCCACCAAGGAGGAATTTCTGCTGGCGGCGGCAGGGATAGAAGGCATATATGTTCCACGGTTCTATGACGTGCAGTATAACGAGGACGGCACGGTGAGAGCGATACGTCCTAACCGATCGGGTGTTCCCGAAAAGGTGAAAAAACGTGTGGTAAAAGACCTCGACAGCGCCTATTATCCCGAAAATTTTGCAGTGCCCTTTACCGAGATAGTCCACGACCGCGCCGTGGTGGAAGTCCTCAGAGGCTGTATACGCGGCTGCCGCTTTTGTCAGGCGGGATTTATATACAGACCGTTCAGGGAAAAAAGCGTCGGCATTGTAGCCGAACAGACCCGAGAACTCTGTATGAATACGGGATATGAGGAAGTGTCGCTTTCCTCACTGTCAACGAGCGATCATTCTCAGATAAATCAGCTGCTTTCCACACTTTCGGACTATACCGACAACGAGAGGATAAATCTTTCGCTGCCGTCGCTGCGTATAGACAGTTTCAGCCGCGAACTCATCGACCGTATCGCCGCCGTTAGAAAAAGCGGACTGACATTCGCGCCCGAGGCAGGCACTCAGCGGCTGCGAAACGTCATAAATAAAAATATAACAGAAGACGAGATAATGCGCACCTGCCGCCTTGCTTTCGATATGGGCTACCAGACGGTCAAGCTTTATTTTATGCTCGGTCTGCCCGACGAGCGCGACGAGGATATAGTCGGTATAGCGCAGCTTGCACAGAAAGTTGTGGAGCTTTATTTCGATACGCCGAAAGAAAAACGCGGAAAGAATATACAGGTATCCGTTTCCGCCGCGACGTTCGTACCCAAGCCGTTCACGCCTTTTCAGTACGAGCCGCAGGCACTGCCGGAAGAGATAAGCCGCAGGCAAAAGCTCCTGCTCGATTCCATAACCTCAAAGAAGATCAGGTGCAGTTATCATCAGCAGAACGTTTCTATACTCGAAGCGGTGCTTGCAAGGGGCGACAGACGGCTGTGCAGGGCGGTATATACCGCGTGGAAAAAGGGCTGCACGCTCGACAGCTGGGACGAGCATTTCCGATTCGATCTGTGGCAGGAGGCTTTCAGCGAATGTGGTATAGATACCCGTTTTTACGCCAATCGTCAGCGCGCGTATGACGAGGTAATGCCGTGGTCGCACCTCGACTATATGATCTCGGACGAATTTCTTGTCCGCGAAAATAAAAAAGCTCATCTTGCGCAGACTACGCGCAATTGCCGAGAGGGCTGCTCCGGCTGCGGAGTGGGAAAAAACAGCGGAGGTGTATACTGTGGCTGATATGCTTATCCCGAAAAATCAGACTCTGAATATAAAAAGATATGAATACCGACTCGTTTACGAAAAACGCGGCAGGGCAAGATACATATCCCACCTCGATCTTGTGAGAGCAATGCAGCGCGTATTCAAAAGGGCGGGGATACCTCTCTGGTATACGCAGGGATTCAATCCCCATGCTTATCTGATGTTTCCGCTCGCTCTTCCGCTCGGGACTGACAGCAGCGTGGAGATACTCGACATCGCTCTTACCGAGCCGCTCGACAACGCCGAACTGAAAAAGCGTATCAATGAAAAAATGCCGCAGGGACTGTCTATAATAAAAGTCGGCGAGCCGATAATGAAACATACCATGATAGCCGCCGCGGAGTATGAGATCACCGCCGTTTGCTCCTGTGCGCCCGATGATGCGCTTGCGGCTTTTGAAAACTTTATCAGCCGCGACAGGATAGAGATAGAAAAACGTTCCAAGAAAAAAGGCGTGAATCTTGTGGACATAAAGCCGAGGATTACGGTAGCAGCCGCCCAAGTGAGAGGAAACGCGCTTTTTCTCAGGCTCATACTTCCGGCAGGGGGAGAATTTAACCTGAATACCTCTGCGGTAATGAACGCTTTTTGCGATATTATGGGAATAGAGATCACAAGTATTTGTACAGAACGCACAAAAATTATGACTTCCTCGGGCGAAATTTTTATATAACGGATATTGAAAAACATTTGCGGATATGGTATAATATTTAAGCATTTGAATTACCGTCGGTTTTTCCGACGAGAGTTAGTGCCGTGATCTGTAATGCAGATCGACATTAAAGCGGACAGTCCTCTGGCTTTGCAGTAAACTGCCTCTGCCGTCGGCAACAAGCGTATGAATGTCTGAAAATAACAGGAGGTTTTTAAAGTGGACGCTTTAAAGCTTATTTCAAACTCAAGCTTAAAATCAGATGTGCCTGTGATCAACGTCGGTGACACCGTAAAGGTACATGTAAGGATCGCAGAGGGCGACAAGTCGAGGATCCAGATCTTCGAGGGTACCGTTATCGCCAAGAAACACGGCGGTATCAACGAGACATTCACCGTGCGCCGCGTAGCTCACGGCTGCGGTATCGAAAGAGTATTCCCCGTACATTCTCCCGTTGTTGAGAAAGTAGAGGTAGTAAGATCCGGTAAAGTGCGCCGTGCTAAGCTTTATTATCTGCGCAGCAGAGTCGGTAAAGCGGCTAAGGTCAAAGAAGCGATCAGATAATTTGAGTCAATCGGAAAGTCGACATTTTGGTCGGCTTTCTTTTTTGCTGTTTTTCTCGCCTGCGTCGTCGCGGACTTCGTATCGTTCGCGGCAATTTTTCTCTTTGTTCTTGTTGGAAAAATTACCTCTCACTCGCTCCGTCGCTCCTCCTTCCCAAAACGGGTCACGCTTGCTCCGCCTGTTCGCTTGCAAGCGCGCTCACAACGGCTACACTGCGCTAACAACCCGTTTTGGTTTTTTTAGCATTTCTTACTTCTGTCCTCTTACTTCTTACTTCTAAATGCCATTTATGGCGGCAACTATATCCTAAAACGCTATTTTCCCCAAAGGGGGGGAAAAACAGCATTATCTAAAAACTTCCGCTTGCGGCAGAGGTCCTCCCGGACGGGGCAATGCGCCCTCTGCAATGTGCGGAGCGGTCAGACTTTGGAAATCGGGCGGTTAAAATTTATTGCGGCAGAGGAAATATCTTTTAACAGGATATTTACCCCCCACATTCGGTCAAATAACCGCTCTTTGAGATCCGAAACACCGATTTCCGTGAAATTTTTATAAATCCCCTTGAAATCCTGTGAAAGATTTGATATAATAGATGTGTATGAGCGGCGGTGTGCTCTTTTGCGTGACTGCCGATATATCGCGACGGCTATGCCGCCGGGACGCGGAGGCTTTTGTAATGAGTGATGAAAATAACATAAAAGAAGCTGAAAAAACGGCTGAAAACGTAACGCCTGACACAGACGGTGATAAACAAGCCGTAAACTGGACGGACGAGATACTCGAATGGCTCGAGGCGTTCGTAATGGCGATATTTGCGGTCATCCTTATATTTATATTCTTTTTAAGGATAGTGCTTGTCGACGGTCCGTCGATGAATCCTACTCTTACGGACGGCGACAGACTGATACTCACGCATATAAATTATACTCCCGAAAAGGGAGATATAGTCGTGCTGAACTGTCAGGGACTGCAAAAGACTATAATCAAGAGATGTATAGGCACTGCGGGCGATACCGTCAGGGTGGATTACAACACGGGAGAAGTCACGGTAAACGGCAGCGTCATTGAACAGGATTACCTCGGCGAGCCGATGATGGATCTTAATTACTTTGATTTTTCCTATATGACGGATATAGGCGTGTATGAGTACACCGTGCCGGAAGATACGATATTCGTTATGGGCGACAACAGGAACCATTCGACCGACAGCAGGTGCAGGGAAGTCGGATTTGTAAAGACCGAGGACGTGCTCGGCAAGGCGTTTTTCAGGATAATGCCGTTCGGCAGCTTCGGAAAGATAGGGTAAGCTATGACCGCCCTTAATAAGCGTGCAATGAAATACGATCCCTACTCGCCGTTAAGCAGTGCGCTGAGCTGGATGGAAACCGTGACGCTCGCGGTCTTTGCGGTGATATTTATGTTCACCTTTGTTTTCCGTATCGTGACGGTGCAGGGACAGTCGATGGAAAAGACCCTTTTTGAGGGCGACAGACTGATAGTTGCGCATTTGTGGTACTCTCCGCAGCGCGGCGATATTGTGGTGGCTGATTCCTCCGCTATGGATCAGGTGATACTTAAAAGAGTTATCGCCGTTTCAAACGACGTTGTGGAGATAAATTATGACGAGCATACGGTTAGCGTGAACGGCAGCGTTATTGACGAGCCGTATATAGCGCAGGAAATGGAGGACACGGGCGGATTTGTTCTCGGTCATGACGAGCGGCAGGGCGTTTACCGATACGATGTGCCGTTCGGATATGTTTTCCTTATGGGGGATAACCGCAATCATTCCACCGACAGCCGTGTGTTCGGCGCAGTGTCGCAGGACGAGCTGCTCGGTAAAGTCGTCTACAGATTTTTTTCAAAAGAAAGCGGTATCGGCAGAGTGGGATAAAACTCCGATAAACGCTTGATGTTGCATACAAAGGGGGGGAGCAGTATGAGCGAGGCAGCCGAGATACAGTGGTTTCCGGGGCATATGGCAAAAACGCGCCGCATAATGCAGTCAAATCTTAAACTGGTCGATGTGGTAGTGGAGATAGCCGACGCGAGGATACCGTATTCAAGCAGAAATCCCGATATGGACAGACTGGTCGGCTCAAAGCCGCGTATACTGCTGCTCAATAAGGCGGATTCGGCTGACGCGGCAATAACCTCGCAGTGGCTGGAGCATTTTCGCAAAGAGGGTGTCTGCGCGGTCGCTGCCGACTGCCGCAGCGGAAAGGATATAGGAAAATTCCGCGCGGCTCTTGACGAACTTATGAAAGAAAAGACTGCCGCGTGGCAGGCAAGAGGTATGACGGGCAGACCCGTGAGAATGATGGTGGTCGGCATACCGAACGTGGGAAAATCCTCATTCATAAACAGGATCGCAGGCTCAAAGCGTGCAAGGGTGGAGGACAGACCCGGAGTCACCAGGGGCAAGCAGTGGATCACCCTTGATAACGACCTCGAACTGCTCGATATGCCGGGAATACTGTGGCATAAGTTTGACGATAAGCTTGTGGGAGAACGTCTGGCGTTTACGGGAGCGGTCAAGGACGATGTTCTTGATATAGAGTACCTCGCCTGCCGCTTTCTTGAAATGATGAACCGCAGCTATCCGCAGCTTATCAGGGACAGATACGGTATAGAAACGCAGGATATTCCCGACGACGATCCCGATTCCCCCGGCTGCGTACAGGGATTTGAGATACTTGAAAGAATAGGCGGAAAGCGCGGATTTCTACTTTCGGGCGCAGAGGTCAATACCGAACGGGCGGCGGTAACGGTGCTGGACGAATTTCGCAGCGGAAAGCTTGGGAGAATTTCGCTCGAAAGACCAAACGGGAAAGATGTGATCTGATGACGCTTGCCGAATTTGATATGACTTACCGCGAGGGGGATATTCTTCTGTGCGGCACGGACGAGGCAGGCAGAGGACCGCTTGCAGGCGACGTATTTGCGGCGGCTGTGATACTTCCTCCCGATGCGGTGATAGAGGGTATAAACGACAGCAAAAAGCTGAGCGAGAAAAAGCGCGAACAGCTTTTTGATACGATAACGAACGCCGCGCTCTGTTGGTCGGTACAACGTGCCACGGTCGAAGAGATAGAGATGATGAATATTCTCAACGCCGCAATGCTCGCTATGAAAAGAGCGGTGGAGTCGCTTGAAATGCGCCCCGATCTTCTGCTGGTGGATGGTAACAGACTGCCTGATACCGATATAAGATCTCTTGCGATCGTCAAGGGGGACGGCTTGTCGCAGTCCATAGCTGCGGCGTCCGTCCTTGCTAAAGTTACAAGGGATCGCTATATGCTGCAAATGGCGCGTGAGTATCCGCAGTATCAGTTTGAAAAGCACAAGGGCTACGGCACTAAGCTGCATTATGAAATGCTCGACATGTACGGCGCGTCCGAGATACACCGTATGAGTTTTCTGAGGAAGTATTATGCAAAGAAGTCAGCAGGCTCCGTCTGAAAGAGCAGTCGGCGGCATAGGAGAAAACGCGGTGTGCCGTTTTCTTGAAAATAACGGCTATGAGATACTCGACCGCAATTATACGATACGCGGCGGAGAGATAGATATTATAGCGAAAAAGGGCGATGTTATCGCTTTTGTGGAGGTCAAGTCGCGCCGCAGGAACGCGCTTTCCTCGGGAGAGGAATCCATAACGCCGTCCAAGAGGAAACATATAATAAAGACTGCCGAATGTTATTTCAGCAGGCTTGCCGAACCGTGCAGCTGCCGTTTCGATGTGGCTGTGGTGGAACTGGACGGCGGCAGGGCTGCCGGATTGAAGTACTACGTTTCGGCATTTGATGCAAGTAAGTAAACGGCTTTGCCGATCTAATAAGAAGGGTGAAATGTTATGTATTACAAAAGTACCAGAAACAGCGGAGTAAACGTTACGTCCGCACAGGCTATCGCACAGGGTATATCAAAGGACGGAGGTCTTTTCGTCCCCTCCGAGCTGCCAAAAATAACCATGGAGGATATAACGGCTCTGGGAGAAAAGTCATATGCCGAAAGAGCGCTTTTTGTGTTTTCAAAGTATCTTACCGATTTTACCGAGGCGGAGATCAGGTACTGCGTTGAGAACGCATATAACGGCAAGAATTTCGATACCGAAAATATCGCCGAGCTTGCGCACCTGTTTGACGGAACATATATGCTCGAACTGTGGCACGGACCTACCTGCGCTTTCAAGGATATGGCTTTGCAGATACTCCCGTTTTTGCTTACCACTTCCGCAAAGAAACAAAACCTCGGCAAGAAGATAGTCATACTCGTCGCCACTTCGGGCGATACGGGAAAAGCCGCGCTCGAGGGATTCAAGGACGTTGAGGATACGCAGATACTTGTCTTTTATCCGCGCGACGGCGTTTCGGCTATGCAGAAAAAGCAGATGACCACTCAGGAGGGCTCAAATGTCGGCGTATGCGCGATCGAGGGAAACTTTGACGACGCTCAGAACGGCGTAAAGGCTATCTTCACAAACGAAGAGATCGCAGACCGCCTCGATAAGGCAGGTATGATGTTCTCCTCCGCAAATTCCATCAACTGGGGCAGACTTGCACCGCAGATCGTTTACTACATCTCCACCTACGCACAGCTTGTCAAGGACGGCGAGATAAAGGCGGGCGAGAAGATAAATATAGTAGTTCCCACGGGCAATTTCGGAAATATCCTCGCAGGCTATTATGCCAAGAAAATGGGCATACCCGTAAACAAGCTCATCTGCGCGTCCAATGCGAACAATGTGCTGACAGATTTCATCTCGACGGGTATCTACGACAGGAATCGTCCGTTCCATACGACTATCTCTCCGTCTATGGATATTCTTATTTCCTCAAATCTGGAAAGACTGCTCTATCATCTCTGCGGTGAGGACGACGCACAGATCAGGGAATGGTTCGGCAAGCTTGCCGAAACGGGAAGATACGAAGTAACCGATGAGGTCAAGAAGTTGCTTTCGGAGGAATTTTACGCAGGCTGCTGCGACGACGCGGAAACGAAAAAGTGTATCGGCGAGATATTCGATAAATATTCCTACACCTGCGACACTCACACGGCGGTCGCGGTAAAGGTGTACGAGGATTACCGCAAGGCTACGGGCGATACTACAAGAACGGTTATAGCTTCCACCGCAAGTCCATTCAAATTCTCGGGTTCTGTCCTTTCCGCTCTCGGCGAGGAGGTCACGGGCGATGAGTTCGATCTGGTCGGAAAGCTGTCGGATAAGTCGGGTATGACTATCCCTGCGTCGCTTGCAGGTCTTAAGGATAAGGAGATACGTTTCACGCAGACGGTCGATAAACAGAATATGAAGGACTACGTTTTCAAGGCTCTGGGTATCTGAAATAAGAACGTGTATATGTAGCGGCAGCGCATAACAGCGCCTGCCGCGCGGCAATTACTTTCTTGCCTTAAAGGTCTTGCACTCGGTCTCGTCGCAGCAATCGGGCGAGGTGCAGGTGCAGCAGACGTCGATCTTGCCTGCGGTACATTCGCAGCCGTCCTTGTTGTGGACGCAGTTAGCGACGTCGCAGTTTATTCCGTAGATCCTGTTTTCTTCCATTTTTCTACACTCCTTCCGCAACGTGATGTTGCAAGGTTATTATGCTCCGTATCTGCTGATTTATTATAGAAATATTCACCTTCAGGAGGAATTTTTGTTGAGCATTTTTGTGATGGCTGATCTGCATCTCTCGCTTTCGGCGGATAAACCGATGGATATTTTCGGCGGTTGGAACGATTATGTACAGAGAATTGAAAAAAATTGGCAGAAAAAGATCTCTCCCGAGGACACCGTGGTCATTCCCGGCGATATTTCGTGGGCGATGTCATTGCAGGACGCGCGTGAGGATATGGCGTTTATCCACCGTCTGAACGGCAGAAAGATCATTATGAAAGGCAATCACGATTATTGGTGGAATACCGTGGGAAAAATGGAAAAATTTTTGGCGGAAAACGGCTTTGACAGCATACATATCCTGCATAATAATCATTATGAGTACGAGGGGACGGGAATTTGCGGAACGCGCGGCTGGATAAACGATACCGGCGCGCAGGCGGATAAAAAGGTACTGCTGAGGGAGGCAGGCAGACTGGAAACGTCTATCTCCTCCGCCGAAAAGGCAGGACTTTCGCCCGTGGTGTTTCTGCATTATCCCCCCGTGTTCGGTTCAAGCTGTAATTATGAGATACTCGACGTGCTTGTGAAACACAATATACGCTGGTGCTTTTACGGTCATATCCACGGAAGAGGAGCGGAATATGCCGTCAACGGAGAGCGCGGAGGTATAAATTACCGTCTGATCGCAAGCGATTTTTTACAATTTGACCCATTGGATATTACTAAAATTGTGCAAAGTGACAATTTAATAAAAAACACTGGAAATGCGTAAACATATGTGTTATAATTATTTAGATACTTTTATTTATTGTATGGAGGAATTATAAAATGAGTTTAAAGTCAGTCAACAAGGTCGAAACCAATAAGGTAGAACTGGAAATAGAGATCTCGGCTGAGGATTTTGAAAAAGCGATCCAGTCCGCTTATATGAAAGCAAGAAAGAATATTTCCATACCCGGTTTCCGTAAGGGAAAGGCTCCCAGAAAGCTTATTGAAAGAGAGTACGGCGAAAATGTGTTCTATGAGGACGCGGTAAATATTCTCTACGGACCGGAGGTAGACGGCGCAGTCGAGGAATCGGGCATCGAGCTTGTTGCAAGACCTGAGGTCGAGGTGACTTCCATAGACAAGGCTGCCGGAATCGCTTTGAAAGCGGTCTGCATAACCAAGCCCGAGGTCGAGGTAAAGGATTATAAGGGTATAGAGGTTGAAAAAACCGTCAATGCTGTAACTGACGAGGATATAGCAAAAGAAACTGACAGACTGCTCGAGAGAAACGCGCGTATGATAACCGTTGATGACAGAGCGGCGGAAATGGGCGATCAGGTGCTTATCGACTTTGAGGGATTCAAGGACGGCGTTGCTTTTGAAGGCGGCAAGGCGGAGGACTTTGAGCTTGAACTGGGCAGCGGTCAGTTTATTCCCGGATTCGAGGAGGCTATCGTCGGTCATAATGCTGCCGAGCAGTTTGAGATCAACGTAACGTTCCCGGAGGAATATCAGGTGAAGGAGCTTGCGGGTGCGCCTGCGGTATTCAAGATAAATCTCAAGTCCGTTTCCAGAAAGGAACTGCCTGAACTTGACGACGATATGGTCAAGGATTCTACTGAGTTTGATACGGTGGAAGAATACAAGGCGGACGTAAGGAAAAGACTTGAAGAATCCAATGAAAAGGCGGCGGACGCAAAGGTAGAGGAAAAGCTTTTCGATACCGTCATCGAGAATATGACCGCGGAGATACCGCAGGTTATGTTTGATAACCGCATCAACGAGATGATAAACGAGCTTGCGCAGCGTTTGCAGCAGCAGGGTATCACTCTGGATATGTACTTCCAGTATACCGGTACTTCAATGGAGTCCCTGAGAAAGACATATGCCGAGCAGGCACAAAAGCAGGTGAAGTTAAGACTTGCGCTTGAACAGGTAGTAAAGAACGAGGGTATCAGCGCAGGCGAGGACGAGATCAATGAGGAATTTGAAAAGCTTGCCGAAACGTACAGTATGGACGTTGAACAGGTGAAGAAGTATATCCGTGCGGAGGATCTCGCCAAGGATATAGCGGTAGGCAAAGCGGTCGATCTTATTAAGGAATCCGCTGTTATCAAGTAATTTTGTAAAAGTTTGTTTTCGCTCGCGTATTGCGGGCGAAAACGTTAATTTAAGGACATTTTCTAAAATTCGACAAACGCTCCGAGCGAGCGAACGGAGGTAGATTCAATGGCACTTGTACCTTATGTGGTGGAACAGACGAGCAGAGGAGAACGCAGCTATGATATTTTTTCAAGACTGCTCAACGACAGGATAATTCTGCTGTGCGATCAGATAGACGACGCCGTGGCAAGCGTGGTGGTGGCTCAGCTGCTTTATCTGGAGGGGCAGGATCCCGAAAAGGATATTGATCTTTATATCAACAGCCCCGGCGGCTCGATAACCGCAGGAATGGCGATATACGATACTATGCAGTATATCAGGTGCGACGTTTCGACTATCTGTATAGGTATGGCGGCGTCTATGGGAGCATTTTTGCTTTCAAGCGGCGCAAAGGGCAAAAGGCTCTCGCTGCCCAACAGTGAGATACTTATTCACCAGCCGCTTATTTCGGGAGGACTTTCGGGTCAGTGTACCGACATCAAGATACATTCGGATCATCTGGTGCGCACGAGAGAAAAAATGAACCGCATACTTTCCGAAAATACGGGAAAACCCATAGAGCAGATCAATATAGATACCGAACGCGACAACTATCTTACCGCGCAGGAGGCTCTCGATTACGGTCTTATCGACAAGGTCATCACAAACAGATGATCTGCGGCACTCTGATTAATTAAGGATTGGTGTAAATTCAAATGGCTAACGATAATTTCACACGCTGCGATTTCTGCGGCAAGCCTGAAAACAAGGTAATGAATATGTTCTCCTCGGGCGATCACCACATCTGCGACGAATGTGTAATGCTTTGCAGCGATATTCTCGCGGAGCACGGGATCACGGACAGGAGATCGCTCAGACCGCGTGACGGCTTTAACGATAAGGACATCACGCTGAAAAAGCCTGCGGAGATAAAAGCGGTGCTTGACGAATATGTGGTCGGTCAGGACGAGGCAAAGATCGCGCTCTCAGTGGCTGTGTACAATCATTACAAGCGTATCACGGCTATGGACGATAAGGATAACGATGTGGAGATACAAAAGAGCAACGTTCTGCTGTTGGGCCCTACGGGAACGGGAAAGACTATGCTGGCTCAGGCTCTGGCAAAGCTGCTTAACGTTCCGTTCGCCATAGCGGACGCTACTACTCTTACCGAGGCGGGATATGTAGGCGACGATGTTGAAAACGTGCTTACACGTCTTATACAGGCGGCGGATTACGACGTTGAGGCGGCGTCAAAGGGTATAATCTATATCGACGAGATCGACAAGATCTCGAGGAAGTCGGAAAATACTTCGATCACGCGCGATGTCAGCGGTGAGGGCGTACAGCAGGCGCTGCTGAAAATAGTGGAGGGTACGCTCTCCAACGTACCACCGCAGGGCGGAAGAAAACACCCTCATCAGGAATTTATTCAGATAGACACGACGAATATACTGTTTATCTGCGGCGGAGCGTTCGAGGGGCTTGACGCTATAATCAGGAAGAGGACGGATTCCTCTTCTCTGGGATTCGGCGGAACGATAAAGAACAAGTCCGAAGAAAACAATATTATGAAAAAGGTACTTCCGCAGGATCTTGTGAAGTACGGTATCGTGCCGGAGCTTGTCGGACGTCTGCCGGTCATTACGGTGCTTGACGAGCTTGACGAGGACGCGCTGTGTAGGATACTCACCGAGCCGAAAAATTCCCTTATCAAGCAGTACACCAGACTGTTTGAACTGGACGGTATCGGATTTTCCGTTACCGAGGAGGCAAAGCGCGAGATCGCAAGACTTACGATAGCGCAGAAAACGGGAGCGAGAGGTCTGCGTGCCATTGTGGAAAGGATACTGATGAGCCTGATGTTCAACGCACCGTCTGACGAGAATATTTCGGAAATAATCATTACTCCGGAATGTGTCAGGGGAGAGGCTGAGCCGCAGATACTGAGAGAAAAGAAAACCTCCGACAAGGGAGCATAAGTGCATAAAAATAAAGCGTCTGTAAGCGGTAAAGCTTGCGGACGCTTTTTGGTGAGAAAATCAATTTTAAATTTTTGTAAGCATTTTTATATATTTTACTTGTTTGGGTTATTTTTCCTCCGCCAGCGGCGGAGGAAAAATAATCTAATATTATATTCTCCGCCATTGGCGGAGAATATAACAAAAAATCTTGATAAACCGAACGAATATAATTTAAAACAAAAAACGCTCTTGTAAAATTGAATTTCGTGCGCTTTTTGTGAGCCGTCATAACTTGTCCAGATCGTTAAGATCATAGGGCGTGCGCTGATAAATGCAGTAGTTGAGCCAGTTTGCATACATAAGATTAGCCGAACAGCTCCAGTTGAAAACGGGGGTCTTATTCGGATCGTCGTCGGGAAAATAGTTGTACGGCACAGGAACGTCCAGCCCCTTTGCGGTATCGCGTCTGTATTCCTTGGCAAGAGTGTCGCGGTCGTATTCCCAGTGACCGAGGAGATAAAAATTGCGTTCCGCCTTATCGGAAACCACATGGACGCCTGCCTCGTATGATTCCGCAACGATAATAAGATCGTTCACTTTTTCAATATCTTCGCGGCGGACTTCCGTATGTCTGGAGTGCGGACAGTGGAAAACATCGCCGAAACCCTTGAGCAGCAGACTGTCGGGATATTCGATATGGTGCTTGTAATTGCCCGAACGCTTTGCCGCAAGCTGATATTTCGGTATGCCGTAGCGGTAGAAGAGCGCCGCCTGCGCTCCCCAGCATATGTGGATAGTTGAAAAGACGTTAGTCTGCGACCATTCAAAGACCTGACAAAGCTCGTTCCAGTAATCCACGTCGGTATATTCCATCTGTTCCACGGGCGCACCCGTGATGATAAGACCGTCATAACGGTTGGACATTATTTCGTCAAACGATCTGTAGAACGCCAGCATATGCTCCTGCGGAGTATTTTTGGAAATGTGTTTCATCTGCACAAGATCAATGTCAACGTGCAGGGGAGTATTGCTCAGCAGCCGCAGCAGCTGCGTTTCGGTAACTATTTTGTCGGGCATAAGGTTGACTATGGCTATCCTCAGAGCGCGTATATCCTGATGATCTGCGCGGTCTTTAGGTATGACAAATATACGTTCCTGCTCGAGGGTCGAAAATGCAGGAAGATTATCAGGAATTTTTATCGGCAAAGCTATCCCACCTTTATTAACTCAAAGGAACACCGCAGCGTGTCGGAGTGTCTTTGCGCCACGGAAATCACTTTTTACAAAATTAATCTTAAAAACAAGATTTTCAGAGACAAGAAGCAAGAAAAAAGTCTGCAAAGCGGAATAATATTTTAAAATATGCGCCGCAGGCGCTCCTTGTCTTACCTCTTACCTCTTACCTCTTACCTCTAAAAGCGCAGCGTTCTGACTTTACGGAAATCAAAAATTGATTTCCGTGTCTTTGCGCGGTGTCGCCTTGAATAATTATAACACATTTTTCGGGGCATTACAACAGAAAGTAATTTTTTTAAAGATTTATTAATATACTGAACCTGTTTCGCTGCGGTATGGAAGTATCTCGGACGGGGCAATAAACAAGGCGGAGAAAGTTTTTTGGCATTATGTTATGTTCACCTCCGCTAAAGACATGGAAATCAATTTTTAAATTTTATGTAAGCATTTTAATATTTTTTATCGGTTCAGGCTGCCTTTTGGGTTATTTTTCCTCCGCCAACGGCGGAGGAAAAATAATTTAATGTTATATTCTCCGCCTTTGGCGGAGAATATAACAAAAATTTTGCTGAAATAAACAAGATATAACTATAAGGCTAAAAATACTCTCATAAAATTGATTTCCATGCGCTAAAGAATATAAAACTTGACATATACCGCCAAGATATAGTATAATACTTTTTGGAACAAGACTTGTGATCTTATAAATTTTTGAGGGAAAGGCAGATGTGTTTTTAGTGAAAAACATAGTTATAATAGGCGCAGGACCGGCAGGACTTACTGCGGCAGCCGAACTGCTGAAAGAGAAAGACAGATTCAGCGTAACGATCCTTGAAGAGTCGTCCGAAACGGGAGGAATATCCCGTACAGTGAAATATAACGGCAACCGTATGGATATAGGGGGACACCGTTTCTTTTCCAAATCAGAAGAGATAATGAATTGGTGGAGCGAGCTTATGCCCGTGCAGGGCGCACCCTCGTTCGACGATAAACTCCTCGGCAGAGAAAAAGAACTTTCGCCGAACGGCCCCGATCCCGAAAAGACCGACAATGTTATGCTGCTGCGCGAGCGCGTTTCGAGGATATACTACAACAAACATTTTTTTGACTATCCCATTTCAATGAAACCCGAAACTTTCAGAAATATGGGACTTGCCGCCACGGTAAAGGCAGGATTTAGCTACCTTTATTCGAGCATTTTCAGACTGCCGGAAACTAATCTTGAAAATTTCTACATCAACCGTTTTGGCAGGGTGCTGTATTCAATGTTCTTTGAGGGGTACACCGAAAAGCTGTGGGGCAGACACCCGAGCGAGATCGCCGCCGATTGGGGAGCGCAGCGCGTGAAAGGACTTTCGATAAGGGCGATATTAAAGGATATGTTCACAAAACTGTTCGGTATAAACTCTGATGAAGTGGAAACTTCGCTGATAGAACAGTTCTGGTATCCCAAGCTCGGTCCGGGTCAGCTGTGGGAGCTTGCCGCCGAAAGGGTAAGACAGTCGGGCGGAGTAATACTCTATGACCACAAGGTCAGCCGCATACTGCGTGAAAAGAACCGCATAACCGCCGTTTACTGCGAAACTCCCGATGGGGAGCGCAGGATAGACGCTGATGTGTTCATATCCTCTATGCCGATAAAGGATCTTGTCGCGGCTATGGAGGGGGATAACGTCTGCGAAAAGGCAAGACGTGTGGCGGCAGGTCTGCCGTACAGGGATTTTGTAACGGTCGGTCTGCTTGTTAAAGATCTTCGTCTGAAAAATCTCACGGGGAAAAAGACTCTCGGAAATATCGTCCCCGACTGCTGGATATATGTTCAGGACAAGGGCGTAAAGCTGGGCAGGATACAGATATTCAACAACTGGTCGCCCTATCTGGTAAAAGACCCCGAAAATACAGTCTGGATAGGTCTTGAATACTTCTGCGATGAGGGGGACGATTTCTGGAATATGTCCGAAAAAGACTGCGTTGATTTTGCCGTCGGCGAGCTTGAAAAAATGGGTATCATCAAACGCTGCGATCTGATAGACTCCCACCGCGAGAGAGTGAAAAAAGCCTATCCCGCGTACTTTGACACCTACAGGCATTTTGACACCGTGAAAAGATTTCTTGACAGTCACAAAAATCTTTACTGTATCGGCAGGAACGGTCAGCACCGCTATAACAATATGGATCACTCTATGCTTACGGCAATAAGAGCCGCGCAGTGCGTGATATCGGGAAATGACGACAAGCAAACGGTATGGAACGTAAATACCGAAAAAGAATACCACGAGCGAAAGAAAGTATGAATCCGACTTTTTCATCATTTGAAAGAAACTTATACGGCGCGGTCGGCAGACACCCTTTTCTGTGCGTCTTTTTGATCTGCCTTATGCTCACGCCGTTTTGCTGGGGAGCGGAAAGTAATATAACTCCTGACGCGGTGACATTTGCCGCAGTGGGAACTTTCGCAGCCGCAGCCTTGATTTTTATCCGCCTGAGCTTTAAGGGAACGGCGGACAGGGGCTTCTGTCTTGCCGCGGTCGTTCTTTGCGGCGTGATATGCGTTTTGTTTTTCGGTATCTTTAACAGAGTACCTTTCAAGGGGATAATTATTTTTATCCTCCTTGTACTCGGTCTGCTGATCTTTTACATCTTCTCCGCAGTTTCAGAAAAAAGATCTCCCGACAGCGGCGGAAAAACTCTGCGGCGCAGGCGTATCAGCTTTTTCATTATCGCGCTCAGCTTTGCCGTAAGACTTCTCTATATCCTGACGACTTCCGTCTACACTCGTCAGAACGACGTACATTCCTTTGGCGGTGATGACGGTCACGCCGCGTATATCGAGTACTATCTTTTCAATAAACGCCTGCCCGATTTTGACGTAAGGGAAGTCTGGCAGTTTTATCATCCGCCGCTGCATCATATCATCTGCGCGTTCTGGATAGATATTTTTGAAAATGTTTTCGGCGCGGATCACAATATGGCAAGAGAATCGCTGCAAATGCTGACGCTGTTTTATTCTGCCGCCTGCGTGATACTCGTCTACAGGATACTGAGGTATTTCAGATTAAACGGCAAAGCGTTATATCTGCCGTTGGCGGTATTCGGACTGCACCCGTCGTTTATCCTGCTTTCGGGCAGTATAAACAACGATATACTTTCTCTGCTGTTTACTTTTGCCGCAGTGCTGGCGGTACTGAGGTGGCGCAGAGAGCCGACTGCCGTTAATATATGCGCCGCCGCTCTTGCGGTCGGTCTCGGAATGATGACCAAGCTTTCGGCAGGACTTGCCGCCCCTGCGGTCGCGGCGTTATTCATTATCGAGATCATAAGACGCCGCCGTGAATTTAAAAAGTATATCGGGCAGTATTTTCTGTTCGGTATAATTTGCGTTCCGCTTGCCTTGTGGTGGGAGATACGCAATTTCGTGATGTTTAAAGTGCCGATAAACTATATCCCCAAAATGGACAAAAACGTTTTGCAGTACATAGGTGATATACCTTACGGCAGGCGGCTGACTGATTTTTCGGCGTATCAGTTTAGCAGCGTTTTCGAGCAGTGGAATTCAAGGGGGAGCTACTGTGAATTTAATCCCACGATCGCGCTTATGAAAAATTCCCTTTTCGGCGAATCGCTTTACGAGGTGGATTTTCCGCAGGCTTTTCTCCCCGTGCTGAAAATATTCTTTATTGTCGGCAACACGCTTGCGCTGCTGTCCGTCCTGTTTGGGATAGTTATGCTGTTTTTCAGGATAAGAGGTTTAGATCTTTCAATCAAGGCATTTTTCACCGTATTTTGCGCGGTCTATATTGTGAATTTCTACATTTTCTGCCGTAATTTCCCATTTACCTGCACCGAAAATTTCCGCTACATTGCCCCGACTCTGCTTGTGGGAGTGTTATCTCTCGGTGTGCTTATACGGCGGACTGCCGCCGAAAATGCGTCCGTTCCCGAAAGAGTATTGTCGCGGCTCACCGTTATCCTTTCCGCATTGTTCTGTGTACTCTCCCTTGCGGTATATATCACTCTTTCATGCTGGATAGATTACAGTGTGTAGTGAGAACTGCTCCGCAGAACGATTTAAAAAATGTCATTTCTTTAAGATGATCAAAATCAAAACCGCCCGTAAACTCACAATGACAAACTCTTACTTCTTACCTCTTTATATCTTACCTCTAAATGCTATTTTTCCCAAAAAAAGGGGGAAAAACAGCATACAAATCCCTTTGAACTTTTACCGCGATAAAGTCACAATAACCATTTCTTACCTCTTACATCTTATCTTTTACTTCTAACTTGACATTTCATAAAGAGTATGCTATAATTTAAATATCAAGTGAGCCGAAAGTTTTCTGACGGCAAACTGCTGTATTATCTTTGACCCGACTGCTCCGGAAGTTTTCTGACGGAAAAGGCAAAATATCAGGCTTTGTATCAGGCTTTTCCTGCCGCTGCTCAAATCGGCTGTGAATTCTGTTTATGTGTATTGCCGCCCTGCCTTTTTCGTTTGGCAGGGTATTTTTATTTGTAGAGGTGATTTTGTGAACAGAATAGCCCTTATAGGCATAATGGTGGAGGATAACGCCGTTTCATCCGAAATCAATCAGCTGCTGCACAGCTATTCCCCCTATATCGTCGGGAGAATGGGACTTCCTCACGCAAGAGAGGATCTCAGCGTTATAAGCATAGTGGTTGACGCGCCGGGCGACGTGATCAGCGCACTTGCAGGAAAACTCGGCAGGATAAAAGGCGTTACCTCAAAGACTATCTATTCACGCAGCGACGGAGGCGGCAGGGAATGAACGGCTTGACGGAACAGACCGCGCTTATCGATAAGCTTGCAGCACAAGAAGAGCTTTCGCTTTCCGAGTATGAACGGCTTATATCGGGCAGGGACGAACGATCGGCAGAATACCTCTTTTCCGCCGCAAGAAAGGTCAGAGAAAAATATTACGGCAAGGACGTTTATATCCGCGGACTTATCGAATTTACCAACTACTGCAAAAACGACTGCCTTTACTGCGGTATCAGACGCAGCAATGCGAACGCAGACCGCTACAGATTAGACGAGTCCGAAATTCTGGACTGCTGTAAAGAAGGTTGGTCGTTGGGATTCCGCACGTTCGTATTGCAGGGCGGGGAAGACCTTTCCTTTGACGATGAAAAGATCTGCCGCATAGTTTCGCACATCAAGCGTGATTTTCCCGACTGCGCGGTGACCCTCTCGATCGGCGAAAAAAGCCGTGAAAGCTATCAGGCATACTTTGACGCAGGCGCGGACAGGTATCTTCTCAGGCACGAAACGGCAAACGAGGAGCATTACGCTATGCTGCACCCCTCGGAGCTGTCCGCCCGTGAACGCAAACGCTGTCTGTGGGATCTTAAAGAGATTGGCTATCAGGTGGGTACGGGCTTTATGGTGGGCTCTCCCTATCAGACGGCGCGGCATCTTGCCGAGGATATGCTCTTTATCAGGGAACTTCAGCCGCATATGGTCGGGATAGGTCCGTTCGTACCTCACCATGACACACCTTTTGCGGATATGAGCGGCGGCAGCGCGGAACTTACTCTGTTTATGCTGGGACTTATCCGCCTTACTCTGCCGAAAGTCCTGCTGCCTGCGACTACCGCCCTCGGAACGATAGACCCGCTCGGCAGGGAAAAAGGTATACTCGCAGGGGCAAACGTGGTAATGCCGAATCTTTCTCCGCTATCAGTGAGAAAGAAGTATATGCTTTACGACAACAAGATATGTACCGGCGACGAATCCGCACAGTGTCGAGCCTGTCTTAAAAAACGCATTGCAGCCACGGGATATAAAATAGTCGCCGCAAGGGGAGATCACTGCGGTGTCACGGAAATCAATATTTGATTTCTAAAGAAGTTAGAACGCTGCGCTTTTAGAGGTAAGAGATAAGAGGTAAGGAGTAAGAGGTAAGAGGTAAGACAAGGAGCGCCTGCGGCGCATTATTTTAAATATTAGTCCGCTTTGCAGACTTTTTTATTGCGTCTTGTCTTTAATACTTAAGTTTTTTAAGATCAATTTTGTGAAAATTTATTTCCGTGACTGCGGTGTCACCGTCAGACGGTAAGACAAAATATTTTATGAAAGGAACAGATAATTATGTACGATCCGAAATCGCTTAAAGCGGAAGAATTTATCGATCACGAGGAGATACTCGAGACCCTCGACTATGCCGAAAAGAACAAGAACAACCGTGAACTTATCGAGCAGATACTCGAAAAGGCGCGTCCGCGCAGGACTGAGCGCGGCGTGGAATGTGCAGGACTTTCGCACAGGGAGGCAAGCGTGCTCCTCGCCTGCGACATTCCCGAAATGACCGAGAAGATGTATTCGCTCGCAAGGGAGATAAAGCAGGCGTTCTACGGCAACAGGATAGTTATGTTCGCCCCTCTTTATCTTTCAAATTACTGCGTAAACAAGTGCGTTTACTGTCCCTATCACTACCAGAACCGCACTATCCCGAGAAAAAAGCTCACTCAGGAGGAGGTAAGGGACGAGGTCATCGCTTTGCAGGATATGGGACATAAAAGACTTGCTATCGAATCGGGAGAAGACCCGATAAACAATCCCATAGAATACATACTGGAATGTATAAAGACGATCTACTCGATAAAGCACAAAAACGGCGCGATACGCAGAGTAAACGTAAACATCGCGGCGACTACCGTTGAGAATTACCGCAAGCTGAAGGAAGCCGGTATCGGCACATATATCCTCTTCCAGGAGACATATCACAAGGAAAGTTATGAAAAACTCCACCCGGCAGGACCCAAGCACAACTATGCCTACCACACCGAGGCAATGGATAGGGCGATGGACGGCGGCATAGACGACGTCGGACTGGGCGTTCTGTTCGGTCTGGAAATGTACAAGTATGAATTTGCGGGACTTCTTATGCACGCGGAACATCTCGAGGCGGTACACGGAGTAGGTCCTCATACGATAAGCGTTCCCCGTGTAAAACGTGCGGACGACATCGACCCCGACGTTTTTGACAACGGCATTGACGACGATACCTTTGCAAAGCTTATCGCCTGCATAAGGATAGCCGTTCCGTACACGGGAATGATTATTTCCACCCGTGAGAACCAGACCTGCCGCGATAAGGTTCTTGGACTCGGTATCTCGCAGATCTCGGGCGGTTCGAGAACTTCCGTCGGCGGATATGCAGGCTATTCGGCAGACGAGCGTCCGCACGATACGGAGCAGTTTGACGTTTCAGACCAGAGATCGCTTGACGAGGTGGTAAAGTGGCTTATGGATCTGGGATATATACCCTCTTTCTGCACTGCCTGCTACCGTGAGGGCAGAACGGGCGACCGCTTTATGAGCCTTTGCAAGACGGGACAGATACAGAACTGCTGTCACCCGAATGCTCTTATGACGTTAAAAGAATATCTGGAGGACTACGCGTCGCCGGAAACAAAGGCTGTCGGCGAAAAGCTGATCGCCGCCGAGCTTGAAAAGATACCCAACGAAAAAGCCAGAAGACTTGCAACGGAGTATATCGAAAATATTCATCTCGGAAAGAGAGATTTCAGATTCTGATATTCTGCCCACGGAATTCAATTTTATAGGAGTGTTTTTATTCTTATAATTATATTTTGCTCAGTTTTGCAAGATTTTTGTTATATTTTCCGCCGAAGGCGGAAAATATAACATTAAATTATTTTTCCTCCGCCGACGGCGGAGGAAAAATACCCCAAAAGTCTGCATTGGCAAGTAAAATATATTAAAATGCTTACTTAAAATTTAAAAATTGATTTTCGTGTATACTGCCGCAGTAAATATTTTCGGGAGGTAATGATATGAGCCTTAATTCAACGCCCTCGTCAGACAGGGTACATATAGGAATATTCGGAAAGAGAAACGCAGGAAAATCGAGCCTTATCAACGCGCTTACCGGTCAGAGCCTTGCCATAGTTTCGGACGTGGCAGGCACGACCACCGACCCTGTTTCAAAGGCAATGGAGCTTTTGCCGCTCGGTCCTGTCGTGATGATCGACACCCCCGGTCTTGACGATGTGGGGGAACTTGGCGGACTGCGGATAAAGAAAACATATCAGGTGCTGAACAAGACTGATATAGCGGTCGTCGTCATAGATCCGACTGAGGGAAAGGGCGAAGAGGAGGACGCGCTTATCGGACGTATCAGGGCAAAGGGCTTGCAGTATATTGTGGTATATAACAAGTCCGATCTTAAAAAGGTGACCGATACCGATGAAAATTCCATAGCCGTCAGTGCGCAGACGGGAGAAAACATCAACGAACTGAAAGAGCGGCTCGCGCATATAGTTCCCCAACAGACGGGAGAATTTCCGATAATCGCCGACAAGGTCGAAAAGGGCGATCTCGCGGTGCTGGTAGTGCCGATAGATTCCTCCGCTCCGAAAGGCAGACTGATACTTCCGCAGCAGCAGGTGATAAGAGAACTGCTCGAGTGCGGCTGTACGGCGGTGGTGTGCCGCGACCACGAGCTTGACGGAACTCTGAAAGCCCTCGGCAAAAAGCCGAAGTATGTCATCACCGATTCGCAGGCGTTTGCGAAGGTGTCCGAGATCACTCCGAAAGATATTTGCCTGACTTCTTTTTCGATACTGTTTGCAAGGCATAAGGGAGATCTTGCAAAGCTTGTAAAGGGAGCGGCGGCGCTGGATAATATTGCCGACGGCGACAGGATACTCATTTCGGAGGGCTGTACTCATCACCGTCAGTGCGAGGATATAGGGACGGTAAAACTCCCCGGCTGGATAAGAAAGCACACCTCGGCGCAGCCGTTATTTGAATTTACGAGCGGAACGGAATTTCCTGCCGATCTTTCGGGGTATAAGCTTATTGTCCACTGCGGCGGCTGTATGCTCAACGAACGGGAAATGAAATACCGCATAAGCTGCGCCTGCGACGCGGGAGTGCCGATAACCAATTACGGCACCGCGATCGCGCATATGAACGGTATTCTCAGGCGGAGCCTTGAAATTTTCCCCGAGATCACGCTGTAAATATCAAGACGGATATATAAACGGGACGGCTGCGGCTGTCCTGTTTTTTGTACTGTAATGCGGCATATCTGTATGAATTATTTCCCTGCATTTTGTATCTTTGCAAAAGCGGCGGCGCGGAATTTTTTTGTATAAAATGAACCTTTCGCACAAAATATCCGACTATATAATTGAAAGCGCTTTTAAATTATTTATGGGGGTGAGGATATGAATGAATTTGGATTATTTGCAAAGGAGTGCCGCGGCTCGGTCGAGCGTTATGTCAGGTTTAAGATCTCAAACAAGAGTGACGCAGATGATGTGCTGCAGGAAATCTGGCTTGCGGGATTTTTGCAGTTTGAAAAATTGAAAAACAAAAACAGTTTTAAAGCGTGGATGATCGGCATTGCACGCAATAAGGTAAACGATTATTTTCGTAACCGTCGCGATTTTTTAAACATTGACGAGCTGTCGGAAAAGGAGCTTGTCCAAAGCCGCTACGGACTTGTGGAGTATTCGCCGGTAGAGGAAACGCTTGAAATTTTAAGTCCGAAAGACAGAGAGATCCTCACGCTGTTTTTCTTTGAAAATATGCCGCAAAAGGAAATTTCAAAAGCCTTGAAAATTCCTGTCGGGACTGTAAAAAGCAGACTGAATACAGCAAAAAACAATTTCAAAAAATATTATCCATATTCCGCGAAAGGAGAAAATTTTATGTTTAAATTACCCGAAAAAATGCCCGAATACAATATAATTCCCAAAGTCGAAAAGCCCTTTGACGTCAAGTGGGAGGAACTTATGGGCTGGTTTTTAGTGCCAAAGACAGGTGAAAAATTGACCTTTGCAATATACGATCAGCCGTCGCGCAAGGGAGATTATTTTTATGAATTACAGGTCGTCGGAAAAGCCGAAATTCACGGCATAGAGGGCGTTGAAATAACCGCAAAAGAAAAACATTTTGATAAAGATCAGCCCTGCACCGACAGAAAATTTGTCGCACAGCTCACCGATACCCACTGCCGTTTTCTCGCAGAAAGTCACGTTGTCAACGGCGTGAAAAAATGCTATACCTTTCTTGACGGCGACTCGTTTATGCCGAACTGGGGGTTTGGAGAGGATAACTGCGGCAACGAAGTAAACCTTTCTGCAAAGGGGGATATTTTAAGAAACGGCAGCGTTATAACCTGTAAAAACAAGCCGTTTCTGCTCGATATTGTGGGGAGATATTCCGTAAAAATAAACGGTGCGGAATATGACACCGTATGCGTTATGGACATTGAGACCTATGAAAATAACGTCGTCACCGAGCAGTTTCTCGACAAAAACGGCAGAACGGTACTATGGCGCAGATTTAACCGTTTTGATTGGAAATTCGACAAATACGGCAAACCTTGGACGGAGCTGCTGCCGGATAACGACAGGCTGACGATAAATGGGGTCACATATGTTCATTGGTACGATTGCCTGACAAATTATGTTTTTGAAAAATAATTTTATTTACAGCTTTGCAGGACTGTGAAATATGCATATTAAAGCGCCGCATTTTTTGAAATTTGCGGCGTTTTTCCGGCTGAATCGGGCTGTCTTTCGGGTTATTTTTCCTCCGCCGCAGGCGGAGGTCCTCCCGGACGGGGCATTTCCGCCCGTCCACGGTGCATATCTCTCCGACTTTATAAATGGGGCGGAGAAAGTTTTTTCAAAACTAAACGTAATATAATCATAAGACCAAAAACACTCTTGTAAAATTGATTTCCGTGATTTATTTGAAATTTTTTATTGACAAAATGCAGAAAATAAATTATAATGTTAATAATATATAATTTTTTTGTGGAGGGCGTTGTAAATGAGCGTTTTTGAGCGTTTTGTTTTTTCAATGGATAAGGATTGGTCATTTCATCTCGGGGATATTTCTCTCGCGCTTGGCAGAGATCACGGCACCGTCTACGATCTTGCCAAAGCAGGCCGCTGCCCGGGAGTGCCTGCCGCGGATTTTAACGCTGCCGATTGGGAGCTTGTCACACTTCCGCACGACTGGTCGGTAAAAAGACCCTTCGACCGCGGCGGCTCGCCCTCCTGGGGATATAAACCCAAAGGAAAGGCGTGGTACAGAAAAGCCTTTTACCTCCCCGAAGAATATGACGGAAAAAACATAACGATAACTTTTCAGGGCGTTGCAAAGGACTGCACCGTCTATTTCAACGGCTCGGTCATTGCGCGTAATCACACCGCCTATGCGCCGTTTACAATAGATATTACCGACCGCGCTTATTTCGGTATCACGCCGAACGTTCTTGCTGTCTTTGTGGACGCCGACGGCTGGGAGGGCTGGTGGTACGAGGGCGCGGGGATATACCGCCATGTCGATATGACCGTGAAGAATAAGACCGCAGTCGCGCAGTACGGAATATTCGCCGCGCCGTCACAGCGTTCCGACGGCTCCTGGGATTGTCCGGTAGAGGTGACTCTCGAAAATACGGGGTATGAAAAAGAAACGGTAACGGTAAACTGTGAGATATTTGAAAAGGAGAGCGGAAAACCGCTGCTTTGCGGCGCAAAAGAAATAGTCTGCCCCGAGGGAGAAACGGTCACTCATACGTTTGAGTTTATTGCGGAAGCTCCGCTCATCTGGGATATTGATTCGCCGCGGCTGTATACCTGTAAGATAACTCTTGACAACGGCGACGGCGACAGCGTTGATATAGGCTTTCGCAGCATACGTTTCGATGCTCGGGAGGGATTTTTCCTCAACGGCAGAAGTCTTAAAATTTTCGGCACCTGCAATCATCAGGATCACGGCGGAGTGGGTGTCGCTGTGCCCGATTCGCTGCACGAATACAGAATAGCAAAGCTTAAGGAAATGGGCAGCAACGCATACAGATGCGCTCACGGTATGCCGCCGCAGGAGCTGCTTGATGTCTGCGACCGTATGGGTATGCTCGTTATGGACGAGAACCGCAATTTTGAGACCTCGGAGGAATGTCTCGGGCAGCTCAGGAAAATGGTGCTGCGCGACCGCAATCACCCGAGCGTATTTATGTATTCGATATTCAACGAAGAACCGCTGCAGGGAACTGTTCAGGGCGGCAAGATGGCGGTCAGAATGAGAAACGAGATACACAGGCTAGACCCGACGAGGTTCGTCACGGGGGCGATGAGCGGCGGAATTATGGAAAATGCGGGAGCGGCGGAAATGCTCGACGTCTGCGGAATAAATTACCAGATGTGGGCGTATGACGATTTTCATAGGAAATATCCCGACCTTTGTATGATAGGCAGCGAGGACACCTCCACCTTTTCGGTAAGAGGCTGCTATAAGACGGAGTATGAAAAGAATCTTATTTCCTGCTATGACGAAGACCCCTCCGACTGGGGAAACACCGTCCGCAAAACGTGGGAGACAGTTCTCGGACGCAAGTGGGCAAGCGGCGCGTTTATGTGGACGGGATTTGACTACCTCGGTGAACCTACTCCCTTTACATATCCGAGCGTTTCAAGCTTTTTCGGTATGATGGATATATGCGGCGCCGCGAAAGACGGTTTCTACCTCTGTCAGGCGATATTCAAAAAAGAGCCGATAGTCCACGTTCTGCCGCATTGGAATTGGCAGGGCAGAGAGGGCGAGATAATAAGGGTGATGTCACACACCAACTGCGAGGAGGCGGAGCTTTTCGTAAACGGAAAAAGCTTTGGCAGAAGAAAGATAGACCTAACAAAGCAGACCGTCTGGGAAGTCCCCTATGAGTCGGGCGAGCTGCGGCTTGTGGGATATAATGACGGAAAGATCGCAGAGGAGGACGTTCGCCATACCACAAAGGAAGTTTACGAGATAAGGATAGAGCCGTGGAAAGATCACATTACGGGCGACGGCATTGACGCTTTGCCCGTCGATCTTACGGCATATGACTGCGACGGCAGAGAAGTGCCTGATTTCAACGGTCAGATAGAGCTGTTCTGCGACGGTGGAGAAATAATCGGCACGGCTAACGGCGATCCCAATTGCCACGAAGAATTTACATCACACAGGCGTTCGCTCTTTAACGGCAGAGCGCAGGCGATAGTCAGATGCAATTCCGACTGCTTGACTTTGAGGGCGGATTGTGGTAATATAAAATGTAACGATGTGCGCATTGACGTTTTGCCGCCCGTGAAAAAAGCGGCGGTGGAGAGCGTGAGCGAGATAGTGGTCGGCGGCTGGAGAATGTCCGCGGTTTTAAGCGACGAAAGACCCGACCCGTATCGGCGTTTTTCCGATTCGGATATGAACAGTCTTGAGCCTGTGGACGTGTGCGCAGGTGCGCCCGTGAAATTTGAGGGCGCGTTCGGAAAATATGCGCTGTACCGCGCAGACTGCCATATACCGACTGTTCTGAACAACAAACCTCCCGTACTGAGATTCAATCAGATCTGGGGAAAATTCAGCGTGTATATCGGCAGGGAGCTTGTCGCGCAGGGCGACAACGACTGGGGAACGGGTGCAAGCATACAGATAGATGATCTAAAGCTTTGCGGAGATCAGCAAATAACCGTGATAGTTCAGAGCAACAATTCCGGCGCGGGAATAACCTCATCTGTGGTGATACGGTGACAGATACTATGAGAAAGGCTTTGTTATTTGCGGCGGCGGCAGCCGTTGTACTTTCAGCCTGTGCGGAGGGAGAAACGGACACACATTCCACAAATTCTGATTCCGTATACAAAGACACTTCGCACGCCGTTTTGCCTGCCGATGCGGAGGAAAGCAGTGAAGTTTTTTCCGACGGTGAAAGTTCTGTATCTGTGCAAAGCGCGGCGGATCCGCAAAGCGATACCGACAGCGGGGAAACGAGCAGCGCTGCCGAACCTGAACCCGAGCCGCAGGTCTTTGAGAATTACGATCCGCTCATAGTTATGAACGGCGGCAGGAGTTTCCGTGCGCAGGGCTTTACAAAGACGTTATCCAACAGTAAACTTGCGGACTGCTTTGACCGTCTTGATGTCATCGCGCAGCAGTATGGTAATACGCTTGCGTTTTCATATCAGAACGTACTCACAAAAGAGAAAATTTCCTACAACGACAGCAAGCAGTTCAGGACATGCAGCACGATAAAAGCTCCGTATGTCAAGAGCATACTTGAAAGCGGTATAGATCTTGACGACGTGATAGTAAAAGATAAGATGTGGCAGGGGGATATAGGCGATACCGAGGGAGTTTGCACCGCCGAGAACGGAACGGAATTTACCGCGAAAGAGCTTATCGAGGCGGCAGTCGGCAGATCGGACAACACGGCGTACTATCTGCTTGAACAGCATTACGGCTGGCAGGTGTTCAACAGTCTGCAATACAAAATCGGCGCAAATTATTTTGTCGGCGAGGACTGGATATTTACGAACGCGGATACGGAGGATATGCTGAGATCATATCTCGACATATACGAATACGGTGAAAGCGGCGAGCGCGGAGAATGGCTGACGCAGCTTATGACTAAAACCGATCACGATACGCAGATAAGCAGATACCTTTCCTCAAAGTACAAGGTGTCGCACAAATACGGCTCGGAATTTAACGAAAAAATATATAACGACTGCGCTATAGTTTATGCGGACGCGCCGTTTGTGCTGTGTATCTTTTCCGAGCAGATACCCGAAACGGAGCCGAGCGATCTTGTGTTTTATCAGCTGGCGCAGATATTTGACGAGATAAATTCGCTGATCTGAAATTTTTATAAATAATAAAGAGTGATAAAATTATGCGGAATACAATGGGAAGAGCTAAGGGGTAAGAAGTAAGATTAGCTCCGCCGATTGATTTCACGCTCCGCTGGTGCGGAGAAAACGAAGTCTGCATATTAAAAAGGTTTTCGGTCAAGCCTTTTCCTTAAAAAGGCTTGCAGGGTCAAGGGACAGCGTCCCTTGTCGCCGTCCGCAGACGGCGAAATACCCCTGCCGCTTGCGTCCGCAAGAGGTGAATTTCTAAACAGTCCGGTGGACTGTTTAGAAAGAGGGGACGACCTGCAAGAAGGGCGTCCCCTGAGTATAGGTGGCAAGGAGTTGTTTTCCGCCGCTTGCGGCGGAGAAAACAGCACTGAAACAGGCTGTTATTCCAATTGGAAAATAACAGTTCTCGGAAATGTTGATATACATTTTGAAAATTGATTTTCACGACAAAAATTTACGATACGGAGGATATTTATATGGACAAATTAAAAGCTTACGGAGTACATATGGGAAAGGCGAAATGCGCCGTTGATCTCGGTGATGGTTCGGAAAGAGGAGAATATGTAAATCAGGACTATATCCTGCATAAGCTTGGCAGACCGCACAGAAGTATCTCGCTTATGTACTGTTATTATCCGCTGGATAAGGAATGGCCGGGCAGGATCTCACAGGTTATGAAAGACGCGGATATTTCATTTCAGTGGGATTATCCCTATGACGATTATTTCACATACAAGGGCGGACTTAACGGCAATACCGACGACGAGCCTTTTACATATATGAGAGATGTCCGCCGTCACGGTCAGGACGTTACCCTTACTCTTACGATAGACCCAAACGTAACGGACGATCACCTTATCGCCATAGCGAACGATCTCCGTCCGTTCGGCAGACTGCTGCTGAGAATAAATCACGAGGCGACGGGAAACTGGTTTTCCTTTACAAAAAGGACTACATATCAGGGCGTTGCCGATTTCTACTGCCGTTTCAACAGGATATTAAAAGAGTATGCGCCCAACGTTTCGACGATTCTCTGTATCGGCGGAGTTGAAGACCCCAACAATGAAAAGATCGAAATGGAGGAGATATTCTCTCAGGCGGTGAAAGACACCGACATCTGGTCCGTGGATAAGTATATGGCTCTCCACTGGGGCTGGCCTTTTGACGTTGCGCTCAAAGACAGCGAGAATAAAAGCTACAGCCGCAGCAAGGTATCGGATATATACGAAATGACAAAGCGTTCCTATAACAGATTCAAATACATAAACGGCGGCGTTTCAAAGCCTATGGTAATGAGCGAATTCAATGCGGACGGCGATGTTACGGGACCTTACGATCAGGCGGCAATGGTAAAGGAATTCTGCGATATGTTAAAAGCCGACCCCGAGAGCTGGTTCTCGGCGTTTACGTTCTATCAGTTCCGCGACAGGGGCAGACTTGGTCTTGAAATAGAAGACCCCAACTACTCCGACTGCGGTATCGAACAGCCCGTGCTTAAAACCTACAAGGAGATCATTCACGACGATTTCTTTACGCCAGAAATGACGAGGGGAGAAGAAGTTTCCTTCCCCGTAAAACTCAGGTGGGGCGGCGCGGAGGACGCCGAGGGTATCGAGATACCTCTGCATTTTGATAAAACTCCGCACTTCTGCGAAGTTACTTTTGACGATGATTCAAATATTATGATGGAGATAAACGGCAAGTGGTTCTACAAATCTCCCAAAGCAAGGACTATCGACCTAATGAGCGCGTTCTTTGAAAAGCCGCTCAGTGGCGCTGCTGATCTCACGCTCAGGCTCTTTGCTCCTCCGGCAAGCGGAGAAAACGACCTTTCGCAGGAGGACGGTCTGTTCAACAGCTACAGCACTATCGAAAAGCTGCCTGCCATACGCATAGAATACGAGCCTGTGGAATAGTCCGCCGCGTGAAAAGCCGTAACGATTTTGTATAAAGATAAGTATTATATTATAACAGGAAGTTTTGGTACTGCCAAAGCTTCCTGTCTTGGTATACGGACGGTTATCGGCGGCTAATCAGAATACCGTCCGACGAGAAGGTGAGATACAATGAACAAAGCAAAAATAAATGCTCATACTGCGGCGATGAGAGTATCTGCCGTAAGTATTGTCGTGAATTTTCTGCTGTCTGCCGGAAAGTTAGCGGCAGGTATTCTGGGAAGATCGGGCGCAATGGTATCGGACGCCGTACATTCCGCGTCTGATGTGTTTTCTACGATAATAGTGATAATAGGCGTCAACATTTCCGGAAAAAAAGCCGACGAAGATCACCCCTACGGTCACGAGCGTCTTGAAAGCGTTGCCGCGCTGATACTCGCTCTTGTACTCGGCGTAACGGGAGCAGGTATCGGATACAACGGACTGAAAAACATTTTCGGCGGAAATTACAGCGATCTGGCTGTGCCCACAATGCTGCCGCTCGCTGCCGCAGTCGTTTCGATACTCGTCAAGGAGTGGATGTACTGGTATACAAAAGCCGTGGCGGTAAAGATAAACTCCGACGCGCTTATGGCGGACGCCTGGCACCACCGCTCCGACAGTCTGTCGTCGGTCGGAAGTCTTATAGGCATACTCGGAGCGCGGCTGGCTTTCCCGATACTCGACCCGATAGCAGGAGTAGTCATCTGTCTGTTTATTCTGAAAGCGGCGTTTGATATTTTTTCCGAGGCAATGGGCAAGCTGGTCGATAAAGCGTGCGATTCCGCGACGGTCAGGAAAATGGAAACGGTCATTGTCGCAAACAAGGGAGTTATACGTCTTGACGAAATAAAGACGCGTCTTTTCGGCTCGAAGATATACGTTGACATCGAGATCGCCGTTGACGGGAGCATAACTCTCTACGAGGCGCACAAGATCGCCGAAGAGGTACACGATTCGGTGGAGTCGGCGTTTTCGGACGTAAAGCACTGTATGGTGCATGTAAATCCGGCGGAAAGAAATGCACAGAATTAAGTTTTATAAGAGCTTTTTCTTTCTATGCTCCGCAGGCTGATTTCACGCTCTGAAATTTGTTTGATAAGCAGGGGGCAAAATAAAAAGGTTTTCGGTCAAGCCTTTTCCTTAAAAAGGCTTGCAGGGTCAAGGGACAGCGTCCCTTGTCGCCGTCCGCAGACGGCGAAATACCCCATACGGAGGCGCTCTGAAAAGGGTGAATTTCCAAACAGTCCGGTGGACTGTTTGGAAAGAGGGAAAGCGCTTGCAAGAGAGCGCTTTCCCTACTATGAACGGCATTTCTTTCCGCCGTCATTTATGACGGCAGATATGCACCTATTGCCGAAAATATTGCGGATATAATTTAAACGCTATTCTCTCCCAAGGGGGGAACAGCATTATCCAAATTTCGACGCTTGCGGCGGAGGGAAAAAGCCTTGCAAATCTGTCGATATGTTAAAAAACTATCCCCATAAAATAAATACCGTTTAAATTTAAGGAGAGATGAAAATGCTGTATGTAAATTATCCCAAATGCACGACCTGCATAAAGGCGCGTAAATTCCTCGAGCAAGTCGGCGCACAGTTCGAGGAGAGGAATATCAAGACGGAAAATCCCACATACGAGGAGCTGAAAGAGTGGCATAGCAAAAGCGGACTGCCGCTGCGCAGATTCTTTAACACAAGCGGTATGCTCTACCGCTCGCTCGGGTTAAAGGATAAGCTTGACGATATGAGCGAGGAGGATATGCTTGAACTGCTTGCAAGCGACGGTATGCTCGTAAAAAGACCGATACTTGTAACGCAGGATAAGACGCTTGTCGGATTCAGACAGTCGGAATGGGAAGAGATCTTAAAATAAAAAGGGCAGGCACACGCCTGCTCTTTTGTGTTACGGCTTATTTTTTCCTTGTGAAAAACGCTTTCAGCTTTGCAAAAAATCCCTGCTTTTTCGGCGGCTCGGTCTGAGTATTTTCCGCCGCCTGAATCGTCTGCGGAGTCGGAACGGTCGGAGCAGTCTGAACGGTCTGCGGCTCTGCCGTCATAACGGACGCGGCAGCATCGTCGGGAGCTTGCGTATCGGGTACAGGCTCTGACGGCGGCGTCTGAATATGCTCTTGCGCGGTCGGGGGAGGAGCAATTTCCTCCTTTGGGGAAGTGTCAGACGGCGCTGCGCCGACACTTGCCGCAGCGCTTACCGCCGTGTCGGAAGAGAGTACGGCTTTTTCGGGCGCATTTGAATATGCTCTCGCGATAAGTATTTTCTGGCAGTCTATGGCTATCTCGCCCGTGCGGACGTGCCGATATTTGCCGTCGGAATGCTGCTCGCGTGCTTTTACGTTGTCGGAAAGCTGAAGTTCAAAGTATTTTATAACGCGCTCTTTGATATTCTCGTCAAGCAGGGGAGCGGCAGCCTCTACGCGGCGTCTGGTGTTTCTCGTCATATAGTCGGCGGAGGATATGTAAACGCTTTTTCTCGAACCGCAGCCGAAAATATATATCCTCGAATGTTCCAGAAAACGCCCTACTATGGAAATTATCCTGATATTGTCGGTAACGCCCTCCACCCCTGCGACCAGACAGGAAATGCCGCGTATTATCAGATCGACTTTTACGCCCGCCTGCGAACATTCTATCAGCTTGTCGATTATCAGCTTATCCGTAAGAGAGTTGAGCTTTGCGCCGACATAGCCTTTGCCGCCTGCCCTCGCTATCGCGATCTCGTTATTCATCATAGCAAGTATCCTGTTTTGCAGGCAATGCGGAGCTATCCACAATGTGGAGGAGGACTGCACCGGTTCGCCGAGCGCAAGGGAGCGGAACACGTTTTCAACATCTGCGGCAAAATCGGGATTTGCCGTTATGAGCGACAGATCGGTGTAAAGCTTGGCTGTCTTTTCGTTGTAGTTGCCCGTTCCGATCTGGGTGCAGTATTTCACGCCGTCTTTAGTTTTGCGCGTTATAAGGCAAAGCTTTGAATGTACTTTAAGTCCCTGCGGACCGTATATAACATAGCAGCCTGATTCCTCCAGCAGCTTTGACCAGCCGATGTTGTTTTCCTCGTCGAAACGCGCTCTTAGTTCCACAAGCACCGTTACGTCCTTGCCGTTTTCCGCGGCGGTGCAGAGCGCTTTGACTATCCGTGAATTTCGCGCCACGCGGTATAGGGTCATTTTTATTGAAACGACTTCGCTGTCGTTGGCAGCCTCGTTTAACATTCTTATGAACGGCTTTATTGATTCGTAAGGGTAGGAAAGCAGTATATCGCCGCGTTCGACCTGCGCAAGCATCGGTACATCGGGATCTATCATTGCGGACGGCTGCGGCTCGGCGTTTCTGAAAAACAGTTCGCCTCGGTCGGCTGCCTTGTCAGCCAGAGGAAAAACATATCCCATATCGAGGGGAGATTTTTCCACGAATGACTGTTTTCTTGAAAGCTCCAGACGCGAAAGCAGTTCGTCGAGCAGAAGATCGGAAACGTTCTTTGAAAGCTGTAGCCTGATCGGGCGCAGTCTGCGCCTGCGGCTGATGAGAGCGGACATATTCTGACGGAAATCGAGTTCATTGTCGTAGCTTTCGTCCACGTCAATATCGGCGTTTCTGGTGATACGCATAAGAGCCTTTTCCTCGACTTTGTAGTTTTCAAAAGCCCTGTCTGCGTAGTAAAGAATAATATCCTCCGCCAGCAGATAATTTATCGCCTCTCCCTGCGGCGGCAGGAACACCACTCTTTCAAATTTATCCCTGCAATTGATAAGACCGAGTTTTATATCCGATTTTGAGGATATTTTTGCGGCGACGTATATATCCTTGTCGCCGAGAAAGGGGAACGGGTGGCGTTTGTCGATGATCAGCGCGTTGAGAAAAGGCTTTATCTCATAGGCGTAGTAGGAATCTATAAAATCGGATTCGCTGCGGCTGAGGCTTTTCATCGAACGGCGGAACACGCCTTTGAGCTCCAGCTCTTTCTGGACTGTTTCGATGGTCTTGTCCTTTGATTCGTTAAGTTTTCTCACCTGCGAGTAGATCGCGGCAAGCTGTTCGGACGGTTTCATTCTCGTCTTGCCGTCCTTGCGGCTGTCGTCGGCAAGTTTCTGATCTATCAGTGCGCCGACCCTGACCATAAAAAATTCGTCGAGATTGCTTGCAAAGATCGACGCGAATTTCAGCCGCTCCATTAAGGGGACTTCGCTGTCCTGCGCCTCTTCCAGCACGCGTTTATTGAATTTGAGCCAGGACAGTTCCCTGTTGTCATAAACTTTTTTAGACATAATTAAAAAAATGTTCCTTTCGATCTGTATATTTCATAAATGTGAAAATTTACTTATACGTTTTTCACACGCTGTTTGTTTATATTATATAAAGCGCCTTGATTGCTCGATTTGCAAGGCTTTTTCCCTCCTCCGCAAGCGGCGGTTTTTAGATAATGCTGTTTTCCCCCATTGGGGGGAAAATAGCGTTTTAGGATATAGCTGCCGTCATAAATGACGGCGGAAAGAAATGCCGTCTTGACTTAGGGGACGCCCTTCTTGCAGGTCGTCCCCTCTTTCAAAACAGTCCACCGGACTGTTTTGAAATTCACC